>NZ_BPET01000010.1 GCF_019654915.1 Shewanella sp. MBTL60-007
GCTGTTGGCTTTTGCTTTTCCTAGCAGGGCGCAGCCCGCTCTAGCCGCGAAGCGCTCTAGAATCTAGATTTTATAGCAATAGAAGGTCCTAGGTGCTAGGGAAAGCAGGTTCTAGGAAAAGATAAAGCGGGAAAGCTAAAGATAACAGCGTGGTGCTTTTGGCTTTTGCTTTTCCTAGCAGGGCTTCAGCCCGTCCTCGAAGCGAAGCGTTCTAGAACCCTTCTTTTAATATACGTGTTAATCTCGGTTTAAGCTCTGTCAGCTAATAATGGGGCAAAGGATTGAGCTTGGTTCCCATTCAGTTGTGAGATAAGCCCTAACTTGGCTAGTTTTTGTTATTTTTGAGGTTGTAAACTTTCAGTTTTGTAGTTATTCGATCTAAATTTTGGCGTTCAAAAGTCAAATATCATTATTTATAAGCTGCCTTAATTTTAGCCCTTATGTTGAGATTCATCTGTTCGGGTGAGTATTCTGTAAGGTCGCGGTTGTCTTTCTGTTTTTTGTTTATTATTTTTTCTTTGTATTTCGCCCATTTTTTCTGGGTTTGTTGTGCAAGCCGATAAAACCTTCGTTTATCTTCGCCAAACTCGAGCAATTTCCTTGCAGCAAAATTCCGTCTGTATACACTGCCGTCATATTGATATTTAAATGGTAATAAATGTATGGAAGTTTTCATCAGTTTGTTCGGCATGCTTTGTCTTATGGGCTTAGCGGTTGCATTATCAGAAAATAGAAAAGCAATTAACCCTAGAACCGTGCTGGGTGCGCTGGCGTTTCAAGTCGCCTTTGGTGCCTTTGTTATGTATGTGCCTGTTGGGCAGGCAGTGCTTGATGGTGCATCAAATGGTGTGATGCACGTTATCGGCTATGCCAACGAAGGTTTAGCATTCCTATTTGGTGACCTAGCTAAATTCGGTGTTGGCTTCATTTTTGTGATTAACGTGCTGTTTGTTGTGGTCTTCATCAGCTCATTGATCGCCGTACTTTATTATCTTGGCATCATGCAGCTGGTTATTGGATTAATTGGTGGCGGATTATCTAAGCTTTTAGGCTCAAGCCGTGCAGAATCTTTATCGGCAACAGCAAACATCTTTGTTGGCCCAATCGAAGCACCTTCTATGGTGAGACCTTTCGTTAAGCACATGACTCGTTCTGAGTTATTTGCAGTGATGACAGGTGGTTTAGCTTCAGTCGCCGGTGGCACCATGATTGGTTATATCCAGATGGGTGTTGACGTTAAATATGTACTGACTGCTGCCTTTATGACAGCGCCAGCGGGTCTGCTATTTGCTAAGTTGATGTGGCCTGAAACAGAAACGCCACAAAACGACATCAAGAAAGTGATGGACGATGTAGAAGACAAGCCTGCCAACGTACTCGATGCAGCCGCAGGCGGTGCAGCAATGGGTATGCAGCAAGTGCTTTCTGTATCGGCACTGTTGTTAGCCTTTGTAGCACTTATCGCTATGGTTAACGGCATGCTAGGCGGCATTGGCGGTTGGTTTGGTGTTGAAGACTTAACCATGCAAGCTATCTTAGGTTACCTACTAGCGCCACTAGCGTGGGTGATGGGTGTACCTTGGAGTGAAGCGACACAAGCGGCATCATTTATCGGTCAAAAGATGGTGATTAACGAGTTCGTCGCCTACATCGACTTCTTAAAAGTGGCCGATCAGCTATCAGAAAAGACTCAAATCATCATCAGTTTTGCTCTGTGTGGTTTTGCTAACATCGGCTCACTGGCCATGGTAATCGGTGGTTTAGCGGCACTTTGCCCTGAGCGTCGCCATGACTTAAGTGCTCTAGGTATGAAGGCCTTGATTGCCGCTGCTCTTGCGAACTTAATGAGTGGTACCATCGCGGGTTTACTCTATAGCTTAGCGGGCTAAGCATTTAAGAAAAAACAATATTTAGTAAACGATGCTTGTTTATAGCGCAAACAAGCATCTTATTTTTGTAAGGAAAGTATCATGACTCCACATATCAATGCCGAAAACGGTGCATTTGCTAAAACTGTATTAATGCCAGGCGATCCACTAAGAGCGAAATACATTGCCGATAACTTCTTAGAAAATGCCGTGCTAGTGACCGACGTACGTAATATGTTGGGTTATACCGGCGAATATAAAGGCAAGAAAATCTCTGTGATGGGCTCAGGTATGGGCATTCCATCTATCTCTATCTACGCTAAAGAGCTCATCACCGAGTACGGTGTTGAGAACATCATTCGTATCGGTTCTTGTGGCGCGGTTAGCGACAAGATCAAGTTGATGGATGTGGTTATGGCAATGGGTGCAAGCACTGACTCTGCGGTAAACAGAACCCGTTTTGCGAACACCGATTTTGCTATGATCGCCGACTTTAATTTGTTGAAGCGTGCGGCTGACTCGGCTGAAAAGTTAGGTGCTAGCTACCATGTAGGTAACTTGTACTCTTCAGACTTGTTCTACTGTGCAGACGAGACTCGTTATGACTTCATGGAAAAGTACGGCATCTTAGGTGTCGAGATGGAAGCGGCTGGCCTTTACGGCGTTGCAACCGAGTTTGGTGCTAATGCACTGGCGATGATGACGGTAACCGATCACCTTCGCCAAGGCCTGCACCTAACGGCAGAAGAGCGTCAGCAGACACTGAACGACATGATCAAGCTCACGTTAGATGCTGTTGAAGATCTTCTTTAATAAAGAATTAAGCTTGGCAAGATAGGCTGCGCGACTCTTTAAAAAGAATATAGTTCGGCTTATCTCTTTACCCTCTGGTCCGCGATTATGCACACTAAGTTGGACGGCTCTTTAGCGTAATCGACAAAAAATATTAAGTATTCTCGCGGACCATCTCTGTTTTACCCTATCGATTTCCCCTTACGGCCTCTTTAGCATAAAGCCCAACTTGTACCGATCTTAAGTTATCGAATTATTAGGTTAGTGCTATGAGTCAATTCATGCCCTTGGCTCTATTAGCTGTTTCAAGATCTTGCCTGACAAAGTAGACTGTGCTCAATATTGAGAATCAATAACTGTCAACAATAACATGAGTGGAAGTTAAATATGTCGATTTGGTTTAAACCTGTAACCCTTGAAGTATGCGCGCAAATGGATGCGGGTATGCATGGTAAAGGTACCCTGATGCAGACGCTTGGGATCACCATTACCGAGATTGGTGATGACTATATGAAGGCAACTATGCCTGCTACTCCCGCTGTGCATAACCCCCTCGGCATCGTTCATGGCGGTGCCAATGTGGCACTGGCAGAAACCGTTGCAAGTTACGCGGCTAATTTCGCGGTCGATTTTGAAAACTATTACTGTGTCGGCCAAGAGATTAACGCCAATCACCTCAAAGCCTCCCGCAACGGTATACTTACCGCCACGGCAAAAGCGGTGCACCTAGGAAAGCGTAGCTCGGTTTGGGAAGTGCTTATCCATAACAGTGCTGGTGAGCTGTGCTGTATCTCGCGCATGACTGCCGCAGTGGTTAAGCGCTAAAGTTTAGCCCTCTATGACGGCCGCAGTGGTTAAGGCGTAAAGTGACTCGGTTAATCGTTACCAGTGTGCGATTTCCCAGCGATTAACTTCCATGCAAGTGTGAGTAATTTTATTTGGCTAAGGCCTGTTTTAATGGCTAATTTTTGCTCATACTTATTCCATCACTTTTATTATGCTTAGGTGCTACTTAGGCCGAATATCGATAGTTAGGAGTGCGCATGGATAACGCAACAATATGGGAGTGGGTCGGATATCTAGCGTCAGTCGTTGTCGCAATATCTTTGATGATGTCTAACATCAAAAAATTACGTTGGTGGAACCTAGTCGGAGCAGCACTATTCGTTGCCTACGGACTCGCTATCAACGCGATTCCTGTGGCGCTGGTTAATTTTTTTATTGTACTTATCGATGCTTATTACTTAGTAAAACTCTATAAGGCTGAAACCAAATTAAAGAGTCAAACATAGGCGCAATAGCAATAGGGAGAGCAGCCGTGATACTCAGTCGCTGTTTTCCCGCCTTACACAACTTTTCAATTCTATCTAACCAATCTTCCGAATCCGTTTTGCCCAACCGATTTTCCTAATTTATTCTAATCTGAATTTTAGTTTAGGGTCATCTGCTTTAATCGTTTTATAAATTATTAATTACTGACTAGTATTAACTCAACACTTAAGGCCAATCCGTTATAGCGTTTGTACGCAGGAGATAAGCCATGGCCACTATTTTTGATTTAATCGAAACTTGGCTGGAATCACGCCAAGATTAAGGAGTAATGTATGAGTCAGCAAAACCGAGTTCTTACCGCACAAAATGGCGCACCAATCAGCGATGATCAAAATTCACTTTCAGCGGGTGAACGTGGGCCTCTTTTACTTCAAGATTGGCACCTTATCGAGAAGCTTGCTCACTTTAACCGTGAGCGTATTCCAGAGCGTATCGTCCATGCTAAAGGAACTGGAGTGTACGGCACATTTACGCTGACTCGTGACATGAGTGATTACACCATCGCCGATCACTTCAGCGGTGTTGGTAAGCAGACTGAAACCTTCGTGCGTTTCTCAACTGTGGGTGGTGAGATGGGGTCAGCCGATGCTGAGCGTGACCCTCGCGGTTTTGGTTTGCGTTTCTATACCACACGGGGTAACCACGATATCGTGGGTAACAACACGCCGACTTTCTTCCTGCGTGATGGCATCAAGTTTCCAGACTTTATCCATACGCAAAAGCGTAACCCACAGACAAACCTTAAAGATCCCCATGCGATGTGGGACTTCTGGGCGCTAAACCCTGAAGCAATGCATCAGGTGACTGTATTAATGTCTGATCGCGGTATCCCTGCAAACTACCGTCAGATGCACGGCTTTGGCTCTCACACCTTTTCGTTCTGGAATGCAAAAGGGGAGCGTTTCTGGGTTAAGTTCCACTTTAAGACTAAGCAGGGCATCGCCAACTTAACGGCTGAGCAGGCAGATATTTTAAAAGGTATCGATCCTGACTCATCACAGCGCGACATGGTTGCCGCTATCACCGACGGTAACTTCCCTAAGTGGGCTGTTAAAGTGCAGATCATGCCTGAGGCAGACGCCAATACTTACCATATCAACCCGTTTGACCTGACTAAGGTATGGCCGCACGCCGATTACCCATTGATTGAAATTGGTGAGCTTGAGCTAAATCGCATGCCTAATAACTACTTTGCAGAAGTTGAGCAAGTGGCGTTAGCACCAAGCAACTTAGTGCCAGGTGTGGGGGCATCGCCAGATAAGATGCTACAAGCACGCTTGTTTGCCTACGCGGATGCTCAGCGTTACCGTATTGGTGCTAACTACAATCAGTTACCGGTTAACTGTCCTCATGCTACAACGGCGAATCATCATCAGCGTGGCGGCGCGATGGCGGGAACACAGTGTCCATTCTCTGGCAGTCAGACAGGTGGTGATGCGAGTCGTAACTACGGCCCAAACAGTCACGATGGTCTGCAAGATCAGGCGCAGTTTGCCGAGCCACCGCTGCGTTTAGATGGTGAAGCGGACCGCTACAGCCGTTATGACCAAGATGATTTCAGTCAAGCGGGCGACCTATATCGCTTATTGCCTGAAGATGAGAAGGCGAGATTGGTTGCTAACATTGTCAGCACACTAAGTGTAGTGAGCGAAGCGACTCAGAATAAGATGGTTGAGCACTTTAGCGCCGCAGACAGTGATTACGGTCTGCGAGTAAAAGAAGCGTTAAAGGGTTAATCAGGCTAAGAAAGGTTCTAGGTGAAAGCAGGCTCTAGGTCCTAGGAAAAGCAGGAGCTAAGATCTGAAAAGCTAAAGGCAAAACAGTGGATGCTGTTTTGCCTTTTTGTATTTTGTTTGTGCTAGAACCTAGAACCTAGAACCTAGAACCCTTCTTTAAAAAACTAAGGTCGCCACACCGAGCAGTGCAAAAAGGACGGCACAGCCGCGATGGATCCAGCTCATAGGAAGCTTCTCTGCACTAAAGTGCCCAGCTATGACCACAGGAACGTTGGCAATTAGCATACCCAAGGTGGTACCCATCACCACCATGGCTAAGGCGTCGTATTTGGCCGATAGCACCACGGTAGCAATTTGGGTCTTATCGCCCATTTCGGCGATAAAGAATAGAATAAAGGTGGCTATAAATGGTCCCATAGCATAGAAGCGGCTTTCTTCGGCATCGACTTTGTCGGGAATTAATACCCATAGTGCGATGGCAAAGAAAGAACCTGCAACTAAGTAGCGTCCCATTTCGGGGCTGATCCATGATATGGCCCATTGACCAAGCCAAGCGGCGGCAAAGTGATTAACTAAAGTAGACAGAAATATGCCGAGAATAATGGCGGTCTTGTTTTTAAAGCGAGCGGCTAAGATAAGTGCTAATAGCTGAGTCTTATCACCGATTTCGGCGATGGCAACGGTAAGTGTAGAGGCGAGCAGAGCTTCCAAGGTTCAATCCTATAATGGGGACAAATAGCAAACTCTAAGCACAGCAACTCTTCCCCAAATTAAGAGGTGCGGTGCTCAGGTCTTGCTGGGCACATTGAATGCGAATGGCATTAATGGCTGTATGTACCATGGCATGAGGCCAATTATGTTGATACATACTCGGTAGTAGACTTAAGTTATCCTTGAGTCATGCACCGATAGCTACTCCCCTGAAGCGGAGGCGACATTATAGCGACTTACTTTTTTTTATCAACGCCGACTAGGATGGCGCGCAAATTTTTCGGCAAAACAAGCAAAACGTAATGTAACTGCTGCTTAAGTTTTACATTGATGTTGCCAACTCGTGCTAAGTTGATTTTAACTGCTCTAGATGGCTTGCTAGCAGGGAATACAGCTGTTAATGTCACTCACAGTCATTTTTTAGAGAAAGAGCCGTAATGAAGCAATTCAATCTGTATTTTCCACGATTTATCCAGCCTCAGTGGCTAAGTTGATAAGGTGAATACACGTATTATTTAACTAGCCGTTGGGGCCAATTGGAATCGCTAAGGTTGATTTTGACCAGATTCGATTGGGGGCTGTTAATGATATTGTTAGCTTGCAAAATCCTCTCCCTCAAAGTCGTTCTAAATCTGACCTATCTAAATAAAAAATAAAATTTAACAGGACAATTTTGTGAACTCAAAAATACTTGGCTCTATTGCCATTGTTGCCGGCACGGCAATTGGTGGTGGCATGTTGGCATTACCACTGGCTACTGCTTCATTAGGTACCATCCCCGCACTGCTTTTACTTATCGCTATCTGGGGCGTATCTATTTATACCTCCCTATTAATGCTTGAAATTAACCTACGTGTCGGTGTGGGCTTAAACCTGCATAGCATCACGGGGAAAACTTTAGGTAAGCTAGGCCAGCTTATTCAAGGCGGCTCATTCTTAAGCTTGTTGTTCGCACTTACCATGGTCTACCTAATGGGCGGTTCTTCACTGCTTGAGTCTAAGATGGAACTGGTTGGCATGAAGATGGATAACCAGTATGCCGTTTTACTATTCACGGCGATTTTTGGTGGCTTTATTGCCGTCGGTGTCGGTTGGATCGATAAAGTCTCACGGGTGTTGTTCAGCACCATGATCGCACTGCTGGTTGTTGTTGTCGCTTATTTAATGCCTGAGGTCGATATGGGCATGATGATGACAAATACCACAGAGGGCTTACTCGACGGGCGTGATCTAACAAATCTATGGTTGGCTGCAATTCCAATCGTCTTCACCTCTTTCGGTTTTCATGTCTGTATCGCGACTATTGTGCGTTACTTAGACGGCGATGCTATGTCGCTGCGTAAGGTATTGATTATCGGCTCAACTATTCCGCTTGTGTGTTATATCCTCTGGTTAGTGGTGACCCTAGGCACCTTAGGCGGCAAAACCGTCCATGAGTTTGATGGTTCGCTGCCATTGCTTGTGACGGCACTACAAGGTGTTGCCGAGTCTTCAATCTTGAAGCATTTCATCGATCTATTTGCCAACCTAGCACTGGTAACTTCGTTCCTTGGCGTAACCATGAGCCTGTTTGATTATGTTGCCGAGCTGACTCGCGCGAAAGAGAGCTGGAAAGGGCGTGCACAGACTTGGTTATTGACCTTCATTCCACCGCTACTTTGTGCGCTTTACTATCCAGATGGTTTCTTCAAAGTGTTAGGCTTTGCGGCGATCCCGCTGGTTGTGATGATTATCTTCCTACCGATTGCTATGGCATTGGGTCTGCGTAAACAAAACCTAGGTGGTTATCAGGTATCGGGTGGCAACGCGGCACTGGGCTTAGCTGCTATTGCAGGTTTAACCATTATTTTGGCTCAGCTTTGGGTTGCACTGTAAGTTATTGGGCTGCAATAAACGATGGTATCAGGTGGTATAGGCCTTCTCTATGTCGACAGATGTAAGGCAATTTAGCTACTTGGTAATAGCTTTGTAAGAGATTAATTCAGAAGCTGTTATCAATGCAGCCAATTATGATAAAGTCGAGCACGAATATGAAAATATTGGGCTCGGCTTTTTTGCTTTTTACGGCCCAAGAATAGCGCAGACTTTGCTTGGTTTAGGCTAAGCCAAGCGCTATTAATTGAATATCGAGAGACAAGCAATCAACAAAAATTTTAATAAATAAAAAATGGACTTATAAAATGAAAAAATGGCTTTTGACAGCGGCTATCGCGACCTCATTTGGCGCAGTAGCTGACGAAGGTATGTGGCAGCCTTATCAGCTGCCAGCTATGGCTGATGAACTTAAGGCGAAAGGGTTAGAGATCGATGTTAACTCGATTTCAAAACTCACTGAATTTCCAATGAATGCCGTGATCAGCCTAGGTGGCTGTACTGCATCGTTCGTTTCTCCAAAAGGGCTGGTGGTGACTAACCATCACTGCGCTTACGGCTCAATCCAATACAACTCGACACCAGAGAACAACCTGCTGCGTGACGGCTTCCTAGCTAAGACATTTGCAGATGAACTGCCAGCAACCCCAGGCTCGCGCGTATACGTGACAGAAAGCGTTGTCGATGTGACTGACAAGGTCAAAGATGGTCTTGACGACAAAACCGGTAATGCGTTTTACAAAGGCGTAGAGCAAAAAGAGAAAGGCTTAGTGGCCGAGTGTGAGAAAGAGGACGGCTACCGTTGTAAGGTATATAGCTTCCACGGTGGTCTGGAATATTATCTCGTTAAGCAGCTAGAGATCCGCGATGTGCGCCTCGTATATAACCCAGCGGCAAGCGTGGGTAAGTACGGCGGCGATGTCGATAACTGGATGTGGCCACGCCACACAGGCGACTACTCATTCTACCGCGCCTATGTATCGAAAGATGGCAAGCCAGCAGATTTTAGTAAAGATAACGTACCTTTTGAGCCGAAGAGTTTCTTGAAAGTATCCGCTAAAGGCGTCAGTGAAGGCGATTTCGTCATGGTGGCAGGCTACCCTGGCCGCACTAACCGTTACCGTACCGCTAACGAAGTGGAAAACCAGTTTGAGTGGGCGTATCCAGAAGGCAAGATTTTGCGTGAGCGCCTAATCGAGATCATTAAAGAAACTGCACCAGAGGGTAGCGATGAGCGCATCAAGTATGAAAGCTCAATTGCAGGTTTAGCTAACTACGCTAAAAACTTCACCTCGATGATCGAGTTTTACGGTAAATCAACCATGCTTGATGATCGAAAGGCGCTAGAGCAAAAGCTGGCTAACTGGATTAACGCAGACAGCAAGCGTAAGCAGCAATACGGCAAAGTATTAGCCGAGCTTGATAAGTTAATTGCCAAGAGCCAGCAAGGTCAAGAGCGTGATCTGCTGCTAGGTTACATGGGTTACAGCACCATGATGAGTACGGCGAATCGTTTGTATCGTTTAGCTAATGAAAAAGCGCTGCCAGATATGGAACGTGAGCCTGGTTATCAAGACCGTGATATGACGCGCTTTACCTCAGGTATGGAGCGTATCGAGCGCCGTTATGCGGCTAGTGTGGATAAAGCCATGCTAGCGGATCTACTTATTCGTTATGCTGCTCTGCCACAAGAGCAACGTCTACCCGCTTTTGATAAGGCCTTTGGCATCACCAACAACCTTGATGCGGCAAAACTCAACAAGACTCTTGATAAGATGTATGCCAATACAAGCCTTTCAGACAAAGAAGTGCGCCTAGCGTGGATGGATAAGTCTGTTGCTGAGTTCAAGAAGTCAAAAGATCCCTTCATCCAGTACGCGGTAGCGACCTATGATGAAAACATGAAGCGTGAGAAAGAGAAGAAGCAGTTAGCGGGTGAGCTAATGAAGGTACGTCCTATGTATATGGATGCCATCATCGCCTATAACCGCGAGCTCGGTAAGCCTGTTTACGCCGATGCTAACTCAAGCCTACGTGTCACAGTGGGTCATGTGAAAGGTTACTCGCCAGAAGATGGCCTTTACGCTGAGCCATTTACTCGCCTTGAAGGTATTTTGGCAAAAGACACAGGTGTTGAGCCGTTTAATGCACCAGCTAAAGAGTTAGAGCTTATCGCGAACAAGCAGTACGGTGATTACTACGTGAAGTCATTGGACTCAGTGCCAGTTAACTTCTTGTCGACTCTCGACACCACAGGTGGCAACTCAGGTTCACCTACGTTAAATGGCCGCGCCGAGCTTGTGGGTCTGCTATTTGATGGTGTTTACGAGAGCATTATCGGTGACTGGGGTTACGATCCACAGACTAACCGTTCTATCCAAGTGGATAGCCGTTATATGCTTTGGGTTATGAAGTACTTAGATAATGCCGATAACCTGCTAGAAGAGATGGAAATTGTTCATTAATCATATTGGCTATGATTAGGTAGCCTTTTGGATGCAAAAGCCGAAACATGAAAGTGTTTCGGCTTTTTTGATCTTTGGTGGATTATGTTGTGGCTTCGCCATATAGCTAATGCATCAGGCGTAGCCTGATATGTGGCAAGGCCACGACTTTTATCAAGCGCAGCTGAGTAAGAATAAGCTTAATGGTTAACTCGAACTTTCAGCTGAGCCAACAGAATCCAGCAAATCCGTTAGCTCATCGGAAGATAAAGGGCGCATCGACCCTTCAGGTAAATCCCCAAGATGCAAACTTTGAATCGATACTCGTTTAAGGTCGATAACTTTAAACCCCAATGCCTGAGACATACGGCGTATTTGGCGATTCAGCCCCTGAGTTAAAGTGATCTGATACTTATCAGCAGCTAAACGCTGCATGATACAAGGCAAGGTGGTGACATCTTTATAACTCACTCCTGCAGCCATGCTGGTAAGAAAGACATCATCGAAATCGCGGTCGAGCTGCACATGGTAGGTCTTAGCGTGGCCAAAGTCGGGGTGCATCAGCTTGTGGGTCAGCTCGCCATCGTTGGTTAAGATCAGTAAGCCACGGCTGTCTTTATCGAGGCGGCCGATGGGGTAGAGTCGTGGTGACTCAGGCAACAGGTGTATTAAGCTGTTGGGAAGATGGTCGAGCAGTCGGCTGTCGGTGCCAACGGCTTTATTAAATAACCAATAGGCTTTGGCTTCGACGGGGCGAACGGCTTTATCGTTAACATAGATCTGCTCAATGCAGCGCTTTCCTTCAGGCGTGTCGATAAGGGTTACACTGTCAACATGATTGGCTAAGCGATCATCGATACGAACTTGGCCATCCCTTATTAAACGGGTCGCGGCGCGGCGGGAACAGCAGCCGGTTAAGGCAAGGTATTTTGCGAGTCTCATGGGGTCTATTACTAATCACCTGCTAAGTAGCTTTGTGACAGAGCTAGATAGCTTTTAATGGCTATGTTACGGATATTCCATGCAAACGAAAGACACCACAGCATAATGATATTAGTCAGCAGCCACATGGTGATCGCGACCCAGCAATAGGGCTGTTTATAACTGTGATTCTCACAGGGGGGGAAATCCAAGATTCGCCAGTTTAACTGAAATATCAGTACCGATGCTGCAATAAAACCTAAAATACTGAAAAAGAACACTGGCCAGCTACATATCGAGTGATGGTTGAACTTGTCGCTGATACAAAGGAAAAACATCACCACAGTGCCGATTAGGTAGCAGGTGGAGACGAACCTATGTAGCTCAATATAGTTAATCGGAAACATGCCCATTAAGATCACCGCCAGACCGACCCATGCGCCAGTAACGGATAGGTAATGGCTAAAGTTACCAAGCTTTAACAGGTAGAGACCGAGCATGGATAGCATGATGCACAGCCCCGCTACCATTAAAGAGATGTTATAGACAAAGGCGAGGGGCGTGTAGGTATAGTCCCCGAGTTGATCCGGGCGGGTGTTGAGTACTTTGAGGCCTGAGTGTTGATATTCAAACCAGACGGAGGAGAAAACACCGGCTGCGGCGATGAGCGCACCAATGAAAATACTGAGCACCACAAGACGGTGAAGATCGTATTGCATTGACTGGCGCTGTATGTTGTCGTCCATATTGATCCATGTTGGGTGTTTTTGTTAGCGTGAGCCACAAAAAAAGGAGTACATATCCATGTACTCCTCTATCGATTCGAATATGTTCTTGTAAAACTACCCTATAAGTTGCCTGATTATTTGCGTTTACGCAAGCTAACTATCGCGACTGCCACTACGGCTAAGATCATGCAGTACCAAGCGTGAGTCACAACATCGAGTGGTGACAGGCTAAATGTAGAGGCAACCAAGAGTGCCTGTGCGCCGTAAGGGATAAGACCCTGAACAATACAGGAGAAGATATCTAGTACGCTTGCTGCACGCTTTGGTGTTACACCGTGCTTCTGGGCGAGCTCTTTGGCAATATCACCGGTTACGACAATCGATACAGTGTTGTTAGCGACACATGTGTTGGTTGCTGCCACAATCGCCGCCATACCTAGCTCTGATGCGCGGCACGACGCTTCACCTTTCGCCTTTGAGAAACGGGCGATTAGTTTTTCAATCTGCTGGTTTACAAACGCTAGGCCACCTTGCTGCTGCATCAGCGCCGCTAGACCACCGACTAACATCGACAGGATAAAGATCTCCTGCATGCTCCCAAAACCTGCGTAGATATCTTGGCCAAACTGAATGACGCCATAATCCATGGTGGCGATGCCTGTAATACCAGCCAGTAAAATACCTATGGTCAATACGATAAATACGTTAAGACCTGCGACCGCTAAAAATAGAATCGTTAGGTAAGGAATGACCTTAATGATGTCAACATCTTGTGGGGCAACATCAGCCTGTCCCTGACCTGCTAGGGTAAATAGCACCAAGGTGATGATAGAGGCTGGAATCGCGAAAATCAGGTTTTCTTTAAACTTGTCTTTCATATGACAGCCCTGAGTACGGGTCGCCGCAATCGTGGTGTCAGAGATGATAGATAGGTTGTCACCAAATAGCGCGCCAGAGATCACCGCGCCCGCCATAATCGCTAGATCGATTTGTGCTTCATTGGCAACGCCTAGTGCAATGGGGGCTACCGCAGCGATGGTGCCCATAGAGGTACCCATGGCCGTTGCGATAAAGGCAGCTATTACAAAAAAGCCTGGTAACAGTAGGTTTGAAGGCACTAAAGATAGACCCAGTGCGACAGTCGCATCGACACCGCCAGTCGCTTTAGCTACTGCAGCAAAAGCGCCTGCCAACAAATAGATCATACACATGGCGATGATATTTGAGTGGCCAATACCGCCTAAAAAGGTTTCGATTGACTGGTTAAGCTTCTGCTTTGAGATCAGAATGGCGAAAATAATGGCAGGTAGAATCGCCACTACGCTCGGCAGTTGATAGAAGGCAAAGTCTACGCCTTGGCTTTGAAAGTAAACGCCTGCACCGATAAAAAGTGCTAGGAACAGAAATAGTGGCGTTAGGGCTAAAAACGATGGTGCAGAGCTTGCTGCAGCATTTTGGGCATTATTGGAAGTCGTCAATGTTATCTCTCTTATCTTAAACCTGTCTTCGAACCATTGTTCCCATTGCCCTCCTAGCTGGAACAAACTACTTATTAGCCTAGGCTAATTTATAGAATGGTACATCTCAATGGATGAGAGGATATGAGATCGAAAGACGTCTGTCAATTTAGACGTCTAGATGTTTTTACTGCTAATAGTGACTTTGGCGAAAGTTGTGAACTCGGTTGGGTTAGTTATCACTATTTAAGTCAATTCTTAATTAATGGCTTAAGTTGCCAATTTTGGTAGGGAAACACAACCTTTTCACTTTAACGAACATAGGCAGTGGTTATAAATTGAAGTGATCGCTGGGCTATAGTGATTAAATTTAACGATAATTCATTTAGGCTTTAGCTTTCAATGTTAAGCTCCTACAGATAATCGGCGCCGCGAGTGCGCGAGTGTACTTAATCAGCTTACACTGAATGAGAGTAGGCTTTTTCAGAGCGCTAAGTCAGAAGTTCAAACTAGAAATAAAAGAGATTAATCATGCAGTTGATGGATATTGATAAGCAGACATACCGTAAAAATACTAACTTAGTAATTATGGGCTTTGTGGCGAGTCTGGCGATATTGGCGCTAGTATACGGCAGTGTGCTGATCCACTTTTTTGGCGCCACAGAGACGGTGAGCGGTGAGTCTACCGGTAACTTCCACCTGAATCTGATTGGCGTCATCCTCGCGATGTTCACCTGTGGAGGTGTACTCAATAGCCAAAAGCAGAAGCCCTTTATGCGAGAGGTGTATTACGTTTGGCGCTTAAAGCAGCTACATAATCAGATCTATCGCAAGTTAGCTAAGATCAAACAGGCTGCCGACAATGAAGAGGTGAACGCCTTTATCATCTTGAGCTTCTATTTTGCCAGTCTAAAGCAGGTCTACAGCCTTGATGACAACACGCTCACCATATCTACGGTGGAAAAGGATCTCGCGCAGTTAAATGACAAGATCGCGGCGTTGGGATTAACCATCACACCAGAGCAGTTTGAACCACGGATGTTAGAGCAGATCTAAACTCAATTAACGCCTTATTCGGCCATCGAGGGAGACAGTAACTTTTGCTTAGACTTCTAGATGGCTAACTGTTATGTTGCTATTTCAATCAATGAAATAGGATATGACGCGATGAAACTCGAATCTTTAGCGCTGCACCACGGATATGAATCGGAATCGACTACTAAGGCTGCAGCCGTTCCTATTTATCAGACCACTTCATATACCTTTGATGATACTCAGCACGGTGCCGATCTATTCGATCTGAAAGTGCCGGGTAATATCTACACCCGTATCATGAATCCCACCACAGATGTACTGGAGCAGCGTCTTGCGGCGATAGAGGGAGGCATCGGAGCCTTGGCGCTGGCTTCTGGTATGGCAGCAATCACCTATGCGATTCAGGCTCTGACTCAAGTCGGTGACAATATTGTTAGCACCAGTCAGCTCTATGGTGGCACCTATAATCTATTTGCCCATACCTTACCGCGCCAAGGCGTTGAAGTACGTATGGCGGCATTCGATGATTTCGAGCAGCTAGAAGCCTTGATTGACGATAACACTAAGGCGCTGTTTTGTGAGTCTATCGGTAACCCAGCGGGCAATATCGTCGATTTGCAGCGCCTAGCAGAAATCGCCCATAAACATGGCGTGCCGTTAATTGTCGATAATACGGTGGCCACGCCAGTTTTGTGTAAGCCATTTGAACATGGCGCCGATATCGTTATTCATTCGTTAACTAAATATATCGGTGGCCATGGCACGACTATTGGCGGCGTGATTATTGATAGTGGTAAGTTCGACTGGGCGGCGCAGCCAAAACGCTTTGCACTGCTCAATGAGCCGGATCCTTCTTATCATGGCGTGGTTTATACCCAGGCCTTTGGGCCTGCGGCTTTTATTGGCCGCTGCCGCGTGGTGCCGCTACGTAATACCGGTGCTGCGTTGTCGCCCCAGAGTGCGTTCTTACTGCTACAGGGGTTAGAGACACTGGCACTGCGGATGGAGCGCCATTGTGACAACGCCTTAGCGCTTGCTCAGTACCTTGAGTCACACCCTAAGGTGAGTTGGGTTAACTATGGTGCATTGGAAAACAGTCCTTTCCAAGATAACTGCCATAAAATTACTGGCGGCAAGGCATCGGGGATCATCAGCTTCGGCATAAAATCCGATGATGGCAAGGTAGCTGGTGGCCGCTTTATCGATGCCCTGCAGATGATACTGCGTCTGGTTAATATCGGTGATGCCAAGTCGCTGGCCTGTCACCCTGCATCGACTACCCATAGGCAGTTGGATGCCAAAGAGCTGGCCAAAGCTGGAGTGAGCGAAGACTTAGTGCGAATTTCGGTGGGGATAGAGCATATCGATGACATCATTGCCGATGTGGCGCAGGCGCTGGAGAAAGCGGTTTAAGCCTCGCGAAGTTTATACGATGCAGCCAAACCGAGAACTTGGTTTGGCTGCATTGGCTCCAGCTTTCCCTAGAATCTAGAGCGCTTCGCGGCTAGAGCGGACTTCGTCCTGCTATACAGTCAAAGGCGTGTATGGTGTTGCTGATGTAGGTTGGGCTTTAGCCCATCAGGTCCTAGGTTCTAGGTTCTAGGGCGCTGCGCTACGAGAGCGGGCTAAAGCCCTGCTAGGAAGGGCAAAAGCCAATAGCACCACGCTGTGACCTTTAGCTTTCTCGCTTTATCTTTACCTAGAACCTGCTTTCCCTAGCACCTAGGACCTTCTATTTCTAAAACCTAGGACCTTCTATTGCTATAAAATCTAGATTCTAGAACGCTTCGCGGCTAGAGCGGACTACGTCCTGCTATACAGTCAAAGGCGTGTATGGTGTTTCTGATGTAGGTTGGGCTTTAGCCCATCAGCTTTACTGCTAAACACTTCTAAGCTGACGGCATAAATGCCGACCTACATTAAAAAAAGGGCCTAGGACGCTGCGCTTCGAGGACGGGCTGAAGCCCTGCTAGGAAAAGCAAAAGCCAAAAGCACCACGCTGTTATCTTTAGCTTTCCCGCTTTATCTTTTCCTAGAACCTGCTTTCCCTAGCACCTAGGACCTTCTATTGCTATAAAATCTAGATTCTAGAGCGCTTCGCGGCTAGAGCGGGCTGCGCCCTGCTAGGAAAAGCAAAAGCCAACAGCATCAAGTTGTGATCTTTTGATTTTCCGCTTTATCTTTACCGGCTTTATCCGTCTCTGCTCTTACCGTCTCTGCCTTTCCGGCCTTTCCGGCCTTTTCCGCTTTATCTTTTCCTAGAACCTGCTTTCCCTAGGACCTAACACCTTCTTTAAACCTTTAGCCTATTGTGTGCTATTACCCAAATTTCCCATGATAAGTCGCTGCTTTTTAATTGAATTTCTTTATCAAATCGGGTCTGTGAAATCCGCTCTATAAATATACTATTTTGCTGTGTTAAGCTGCGTGAGGTTTATTGTAAATAATTTGGACTTTAGGTGTACATTGCAAAAAAGTGGCTAAAGAGCGTAGGCCTATACATGACGGCAAGTTTTGCTGCTGTGATGAGCTTATGGGTGGGGGCTGCCGAGCCACTTCAAGAGCTAGAACAACAACTTTCCCAAGTACCTGCGGCCAAAGCCCTAACACTGCTGGATGAGTTTCGACTCGAGCCTATCAGTGCCAGCAGTTACGATAAAGCCAAGTTACACTTTCTATACGGCATGCAGTACCAACGCAGTCGCGAACTTGATAAAGCAATAGCCAGCTATGATAAGGCGATCGCACTCACTAATGCTCTAGCGGTATCAGATCTGCTCATTAACTCTCATCTGGAGCGCTCCTTTGTACTCTACTTAAAGACCAATGATCCCGAGGTCTACTGCGGTGACAGAGATAAGGCGCTGACACTGGCTAGGTTGTATAACAATAAGACGCTATTGGCTAAGAGCTTAACCCAGAAAGCGTTTTGCTATAACAAGGTGACAAACGTTCATCAAGGGATTGCCCTACTAGATGAGGCCATGTTGCTTATCGATACTGAAGGCAATACCGATTACAACCGCAAGGCGATGATTTATAACGCGACGGGCTCTCTATATCGCACCGTGGGGCTGCATAAGCGCGGTTATGTCAATTTCAACAAGGCCTATCAAACTTGGAGCGAGATAGACGATACCCAAGACATGTTTAATATGCTGCATAATATGATTAGCGAAGCGGTTAAGCTAGGGGACTGGGACAAAGCCCGCAGTAATATTGCCCGGCAGTTTTCCTTGGCGCTATCGGCGCCAGAGTTTATCGACTTTCGCTTTTTCGCCCACCTCAATGCTGGACGTGTGGAGCTGGCAACCCATAATTACAGCGATGCCATCGAGCACTTAAAGCAAGCTATCTTGTTAAAAGATACCACCCAGGAACAGTACTTCGTCACAGGAAGTTATCTGTTCTTGGCGCAGGCATATCTACGAACTGGTGAAGTGAAAAAGGCGGCCGATATGGCGCGTATCTTTAAGCAAAACAACCAATTCCCCAAGAATATGACTAGTATGGCGTTAACCGCCAATGCCATCATCGCGCTTGATGAGCAGCAATATCTGAGCGCAATGCACGCCTTGCTCGAGGTGATAGATAAGGAGCGGGATAAGAATAAACAGATTATCGATAATGAGGTTATCGATTCAGCATTAGAACATAACGCAAAACTTGCCGAGTTCGAGAATCAGCTCTTGGCTAATCAATTGGCGATCAATGAGTTAAGCTTAGCGGCGGTGGAGGATAAAGAGCGGATCTACGATCTTAGGTTAAGTATTTTCTTCTTGGTGGCCATGGTTCTGGTGATTGCTATCATGTTCCTATGGCATTCCCGTAAGGCCTTTAAGCATAGTGCTCAAACCGATTTCTTAACCGGTATAGCCAACCGTGGTCATGCCTTTAAACAAGGTCAGCGAATGCTCGACAGGGCGATAAAGAAGCAGCGCTCTTTGGCGGTGATCATCTTCGATATTGATAACTTTAAGTCGATTAACGATCGTTATGGTCACCATGTCGGTGATCTGGCAATAAAAGCGGTCGCGAGACGGGCAGAACGCTGGCTTCGAGATTGTGATTTGATTGGACGAATAGGCGGTGAGGAGTTTTTGATTGTCTTGCCCGATGTCACAGAGGTGGAAGCGATGGATATCTCTGAGCGGTTGCGAGAAGGGATCGCTGCCCAGCCATTTCAGTTCGATGAGCAGGTGATCGAATTGACCGTAAGCCTTGGCCTAGCGGCACTGAATACACCTAAAACCAGTTTGACCGAACTGATTAATCGAGCGGATCGGGGGCTGTATAAGGCAAAATTTTCAGGTAAGAATCGAGTCTACTTTGTTGAGCAGTGTGCTTAAATTCTCTCTCTACTGCCCAGTTAGCTCTGGGCAGCTTTTCATTTTAGCCGATATTGTTTTTTGTAGAGCTGTTATAGCGCCTTACCGTGGGCAGAATAACTGGGACTCCAACTTGTATTAAGTCATTTGTTTGCTATGTTTTTTGTATAGCGAGTGCAGGCTTAGTGTCGCATGAGAGCGCGACACTAAGCCTGTTAGGATGTTCGCTGCACGGATTGATGCATTCATATGATATTGGAGATCCCATGAGAAAAGCGCTAGCAATACTCCCCATCACCGCTTTGGCTTTTGCGCCAACATGCTCAGCTACAGAAGTCTTTAAAGATGATAAGAATGCCGTGGAAATCGGTGGTTTTGTCGATGCTCGAGTCATTGATACGCAAGGGGTAACAGAAGTGGTCAACGGTAGCTCAAGGATTAATTTTGGCTTTACCCGAGACATGTCTAATGACTGGAAAACCTACGTAAAACTGGAGTGGGGGGTAAACCCTTTCGGTAACAGTACCATCTCCTATAGCAGTGAGAGTAACTTCGAAACCCAGAGTGGTGACTTTCTCAATAACCGCCTAGGCTATGTCGGCCTTAGCCACGACGATTATGGTTCTCTCACGATCGGTAAGCAGTGGGGCGCTTGGTATGACGTGGTGTACAACACTAACTATGGTTATGTTTGGGACGGTAACGCATCGGGGACCTATACCTACAACAAATCAGATGGTGCCATCAACGGTGTCGGCCGCGGTGACAAAGTCATCCAATACCGCAATAGCTTCGGTGACTTTAGCATGGCGATTCAGATGCAGCTAAAAAATAGCGTCTCAGATATCGAAGATGATGGCTCAAATAATCCCAATCGCTTGGTGATGACAGAATACGACAACACCTATGGCATAGGGCTTACCTATGCGGCGACCGATATGTTGACTCTAACGGCTGGGGGAAATATTGGTGAGCCAGAAGGCACGACTATCCAGGGGGATGTGATCTCAGAAACCGATTATATCTATGGTGCGGGAGTGACTTGGGGTAATTGGGACAGTTATGGCCTCTATATGGCTGCCAATGTGAATGCCAATGAGTTTCACGATACCGATAACCTAGGGCGATTTCTACAAGAGGCCATCGGTCTAGAGTCAATTGCATCTTATCTATTTGATAATAACGTGAAGATCTTGGCTTCTTACAATATTTTAGAGGCGGGAGATAAGTATGAAGCCGCCCATAATGGCGATGTGTTTAAGCGTCAGTTTGCCTTTGCCGGGGTGCATTATATTTGGGATAACAGTGTGGTCTTTTATCTAGAGGGGCGGAAAGACTTTAGTGATTTCTCAAGCTCTGATCCTGAAAAACAGGCCGCTCAGGAACTATCGGAAGACGATGGTGTTGCTATTGGGGTTCGTTATACCCTGTAACGGCTAGAACTCTGCACTCTGGCACACAAAAAAGGCTTACCCCATGGGTAAGCCTTTGTCCTTTACGAATAGAATCGAGTTTACTTCAAACGGTAGGTCACTTCGACTCTGTCTTGAATGGTTACCTGACCCTGTTGGTAACTCGGGCCAGCATCGAAGCCCTTAGCCTCAGAGTTCATTCTGAGCATCACAGGTTGCACCGGACGCTGCTCAAAGTAGCTGATGCGCCATACGCCATCGAGCTTTTCGCCAAAGCCTTCGGCCAACATCTTGGCTTTTTGTTGGGCATCTTTAATGGCCGCCATTCTTGCCTGCTCTAGATATTCTGCCTCTTTGCTCGATTTAAGTGCGATGCTATTGATACGGTTCATCCCTTGCTCGAGCGCGGAGTCGAGAATGTTATTGAGCTCGCTAAGCTTAAGTACTGTTACCTTGATGCGGCGATTCGCGCTGTAACCGATAAGCTGGTTAGGCTTGTTCTTTTCATAGTGATATTGCGGCTGTAGGTTGATATTGGCGCTTTGAATAAGCTCTCTATCGACGCCAGCCTTCTCAAGACGAGCTAAAAAGTTAGCAACCGCTTTATCGGACTCGCTTTTTGCCTCTTTGGCTGTTTTGGCTTTTACTACTACTTCGACATTCACCTCGGCCATATCGGCCTTAACGTTGAGTTGGCTGCTGCCAACAGTGTTTAGAGTCGGGAAGTCGACATCGGCAGCTTGAGCCGTGGCGACCATGCTAGTTGAAGCGATAAGGCCTGAGATAAGCGCGGCGATAATTGATGATTTCATAATGACTCCGAAAATTGAACGAATAAGGATTGGTTATCTTGTTAGCTATAAACGTAGTCATTTTTGAAAAGGGTTATCTTTTTTAAATTATTTTTATTGTTCGCAGTTTTTCGGCATTGCTATAAAAAAGGCGCCCAATGAGGCGCCTTATAATTCGTTTTAAGGAGAGCGACAGCGGCTCGTGCTAGTTGATCATGATAGAGATAAAGTAGCCAACAACGGTTGCCGTAACCACTCCGATAAAGCCCGGCATGATAAAGCTGTGGTTGACGATATACTTACCAATATGGGTGGTACCAGTTCTGTCGAAGCTGATGGCCGCCAGATCGCTTGGGTAGAATGGGAAGAAGAAATAGGCGTAACACGCTGGTAAGACACCGATAAGCACAGGGGCTGGGATCCCTAAAGAGAAGCCGAGTGGCAGCATAATCGTTAAGGTCGCTGCCTGGCTCTTAAGGAATACCGAGGCAGTAAACATGGCGATAGCAAATGACCACGGATGTGCATGTACGATATCGCTGACCGACTCGATTAAGTAGCTCTTGTGATGACCTATGATGGTGTCACTAAGCCATGCGATACCGAAGATGATGATCACCGCCGTCATGCCTGCGATAAAAACATTACTGTGAACAATTTTCTTCGGATCAATTTTGGTCGCCAGTAAAATCACTGCGCCAACCGATAGCATCATAAACTGGATCGCTACCGACATCTTAACGCCTTCAGGCAGGAGCTGATCGCTAAACATTGCCAGAGCGATAACGGACAAGATCCCTAGTAAGAAAATGCTTAGGCCCTTCTTCGCGGTGCTTTCGTCGTGATTCGAGTCGTTTGACTCCACCTCACTATCTAGTAGGCTATTTCTGAACTCTTCATCCTGCAACCGAGCCTGAAACTCAGGGTCTTTATCGAGATCTTTACCGCGCTTTAGGCTCCACGCTGCTGCCACTAACACACCGATTAATGTCGATGGAATGGTTACCAGTAACACATCCACTAGGCTGATATCGAGATTATTCTCCATCGAGGTGGCGATAACCACGGCCGCCGCGGCAGCGATTGGGCTGGCGGTAATCCCCATCTGTGAGGCAACGGTTGCGATGGCAAGCGGACGCTCGGGGCGAATGCCTTTCTTGTAGGCAACATCATAGATAACTGGCAGTAGGGGATAGACCGAGTGTCCTGTACCGACTAATACCGTCAAGGAGTAGGTACAGAGTGGGCCAAGAAACACAATTTGACTCGGGTGCTTACGCAGCAGCTTTTCGGCGTAACGCACCAGTAGTTTAAGACCGCCTGTGGCTTCTAAGGTTGCCGATGCGGCGACCACAGCCAGAATAATCAACATGACGTTGATTGGCGGCGTACCAGGTGCGATGCCAAATGCAAACGCTAATATCGATACCCCTAAACCACCGAGCAGACCAAAGGCCACACCACCGTGGCGGATCCCCACAAAGATAACAGTTAACAGCAAGAGCATATGTATGAAAAACATAGCAGGGTTCCTTTAAGAATCGGTCGTAATCAAGAGTAACTTAATAGCCGTGAGCGTAGAGAGTGTCCATTACAACGGCCATTTACGCGCTGTTATACCGTATGTGACCGATTGCTTAAATAGCAGGGCTTCAGCAAGGTGATAACACGCATTGATTTGATCAACTTTTTGCAGAAAGTGTGAACTAAAACTAATGAGAAGATTTGAGCCTTGCGGCTTACTTAAGCTTTATAAGTTTTGGGAATAGGCTGTCTATCGCAATCGTGTCGATTTAAACGCGAGTTAACTGACAAAGTTTGTCGCAATTGGGTAGAATGAGACAGATTTTTCATCCACCAGAGTGATGGTATGCACGTACATATTTTAGGAATTTGTGGCACTTTCATGGGCGGCTTAGCCTTGTTGGCTAGAGCAGAAGGGCACAAGGTAACGGGTAGCGATGCCAACGTTTATCCTCCTATGAGCACCCAGCTTGAAGAGCAAGGTATCGAGCTTATTCAAGGCTTCGATCCATCTCAATTGGGGACGAATGAGGATGATGCACCGGATCTGGTGGTAATAGGTAATGCCATGAGTCGAGGCAATCCTTGTGTCGAGGCGGTATTAAACCGTGGTCTTAAATATACCTCGGGTCCGCAGTTTCTTGCCGAACATATCTTGCCTCAGCGGTGGGTATTAGCGGTATCAGGTACCCATGGTAAGACATCGACATCGAGCATGTTGGCATGGATCTTAGAGGATTGTGGCTATGAGCCGGGGTTCTTGATCGGCGGCGTGCCGCAAAACTTCGGTGTATCGGCTCGTCTCGGTGGCTCGCCTTTCTTCGTTGTAGAAGCCGATGAGTATGATAGCGCCTTTTTTGATAAGCG
The DNA here is from genome assembly GCF_019654915.1 of Shewanella sp. MBTL60-007. Classification (GTDB taxonomy): domain Bacteria; phylum Pseudomonadota; class Gammaproteobacteria; order Enterobacterales; family Shewanellaceae; genus Shewanella. The sequence goes on from NZ_BPET01000010.1 coordinate 23,819, forward strand.
TTCCAAGTTCGTACACTACCAGCCGCGTACCTTAGTGATTAACAATTTAGAGTTCGATCATGCGGATATTTTTGACGATCTAAAGGCGATTCAACGCCAGTTTAATCATGTCATACGTACGGTTCCCGGTGAGGGCAAGGTTATCTGGCCTGCAGACGTTAAGAGTGTGCAACAGGTGATCGAGATGGGCTGCTGGAGTGAGCAAGAAACCTATCACATAGCCGCGAATAAGCAGGGCTGGTATGCAGTCAACTTAACTGAAGATGGCCATAAATTTGAGGTGTACTTCAATGGTGACTCTCAAGGAGTTCTCGACTGGCAGTTGATCGGTCAACACAACATCGAAAATGCGGTGATGGCGATAGCGGCGGCGAGACATGTGGGCGTTAGGCCCGATGCGGCGATTGCTGCGCTTGCAAAGTTTGCCCCGCCAAAACGTCGCATGGAGTTGTTAGCCGATGTCGATGGTATTGAGGTCTATGATGATTTTGCTCACCATCCAACGGCAATCGCGACCTCACTCAAGGGGATGCGTGCTCGTGTGGGCGATGGCAAGATCACCGTGATTTTAGAGCCTAGATCTAACACCATGAAGAGCGGTGTGCATAAAGACACCTTAGCCAGTTCATTAGATTTGGCGAGCAACGCGTTTCTCTATCAGGCGGGTAATATCGATTGGGATATCGCATCGGCGATGAGCTCAGCCTCGATCCCAGTTAAGGTATTATATGAGATTGACGATATCGTTGAGCAAGTCGCGTCCCAAGCTCAGAGCTCTGATACTATTATTGTTATGAGTAACGGCGGCTTTGGTGGCTTACATCAAAAGCTGTTGGCTAAACTTCGTAGTAAAACAGGTAAATAATTAGCCATGAGTGTGACATACCGTAAAGCAGAGAAGTCTATCAGTTTGGCATGGACCGGCGCATCTGGAGCCCCCTATGGTCTTAGGCTGTTGGAGTGTTTATTGAAGAGTGATTATCAGGTGTTCTTGATGATCTCTTCCGCCGCTCGAGTCGTATTGGCAACAGAGCAGGGATTGCAGCTCAGTGCTAATGGTGAAAAGGCTAAGGCGCAATTATTGGCTCAGTTTGGCGAAGTCGCAGGCGAGTTAGTCGTTTTAGGAAAAGAGGAATGGTTTTCTCCACCGGCATCGGGTTCAGCGGCGCCTAAGCAGATGGTGATTTGTCCCTGCAGTACTGGCACATTAGCAGCCGTAGCCACTGGAATGAGTAATAATTTACTCGAAAGAGCGGCGGATGTGGTAATAAAAGAGCGCGGTCAATTAATATTAGTTCCGCGAGAAACTCCTTTTAGTGCCATACACTTAGAGCATATGCTATCGCTATCTAAGCTAGGGGCGACCATCATGCCAGCCGCACCGGGCTTTTATCATAATCCCAAATCGGTTGAAGATCTGGTAGACTTCATGGTCGCTCGAATTCTTGACCATCTGGGCGTTAACCATGCACTAACGAATCGTTGGGGTTATGACAAGCATAACGTTAGCGACATCGACTATTGAGAGTTATATGAAACACACCACTGAAGTGATGATCACTGCTGAAGAGATCAATCAAAAATTGGATATTCTGGCTGAGCAGATCAATGCCCATTATGCCGACAGCGATCGCCTATTGATGGTCGGTCTACTGAAAGGTTCTGTTGTCTTTATGGCAGATCTTTGTAGACGCATTAAGGGGCATGTTGAGATCGACTTTATGTCGGTATCAAGCTATGGCAACGAAATGACCAGCAGCCGTGACGTAAAAATCCTTAAAGACGTACAGTCTGAAATTCAGGGGCGTGACGTATTGATCGTTGAAGATCTAATTGACTCAGGCAATACCTTGAACAAGGTACGCGAAATGCTGATGATCCGTGAGCCAAAGAGCCTTGCGCTTTGTACGCTACTGGATAAGCCTGAGCGCCGTGAAGTTGACGTTCCAGTTGATTTTATTGGCTTTACTATCCCTGACGAGTTTATCGTTGGCTATGGTATCGACTATGCGGAGCAGTATCGTAACCTGCCGTATATCGCTAAAGTTGTACCACTAGAAGACTAAATTTCAGCCCAAATATCAGCGCTGAAAGTGTTAACGCGTAGCGCTGTGATTAGGGACGTAATTAGAAGACCGACTCCCGCAATTGCGGGAGTTTTTATTTATTTTTCAAATGGATTGAAATAACCATGGCAAATTCTCAAGCCGCCCTCGTTATCGACTCTCTGAAGAAGACCTACAAAGGCGGAGTCGAAGCAGTTAAGGGGATCAGCTTAACCGTGAATAAGGGCGATTTCTTTGCGCTTTTAGGACCCAATGGCGCAGGTAAATCGACCACGATTGGCGTTATCAGCTCGCTGGTACAAAAGAGTTCGGGTAAGGTCAGTGTGTTTGAACATGACATAGATACCGAGCTTGAATTGGCAAAATTGTGTATTGGGCTTGTGCCACAGGAGTTCAATTTCAATCAATTTGAAACCGTTCAGCAGATTGTGGTCAATCAGGCGGGTTATTACGGTGTAAAACGCGATGTTGCATTACAACGCGCCGAGAAATACCTAAGCCAGTTAGATCTGTGGGATAAGCGCAATAGTGCTGCTCGTGAGTTATCTGGCGGCATGAAACGCCGTTTGATGATCGCCCGCGCGTTGATGCATGAGCCAAAACTGCTTATTCTCGATGAGCCAACCGCAGGTGTCGATATTGAGTTGCGTCGCTCGATGTGGAGTTTCCTGACTGAGCTTAACGCTCAAGGGGTGACGATCATTCTGACTACCCACTACTTAGAAGAAGCGGAAATGCTGTGTCGTAATATCGGTATTATCGACAAAGGTGTGCTGGTGGAGTGCACTAGCATGAAGTCTTTGCTGAGCCGCTTGAATATGGAAACCTTTATTCTTGATCTGAAAGATGATCTTAATTCAGTGCCAGAGCTTAGTGGTGTGCAGTGTCGCCTGAGCGACAGCCATACTCTAGAAGTCGATGTCGCCAAGGAGCAGGGCTTAAACAGCGTATTTGTTCAGCTAAATGAGTTGGGTATTCAGGTATTATCTATGCGAAACAAGGCAAACCGTTTGGAAGAATTGTTTGTAGAGCTGGTAGAGAAAGGGAAAAATGGCGGGGGTGTGAAATGAATATGAAAGCACTGTATTTCACAGCTTTTAAAAGTATCCTAACCAAAGAGATCAACCGCTTTACCCGCATTTGGGTGCAAACCTTGGTGCCACCGGCTATCTCTATGACTTTGTATTTCTTGATTTTTGGTAACTTGGTCGGCAAGCGCATCGGTGAGATGGGCGGCGTCTCTTATATGGAGTTTATCGCACCGGGCCTGATCATGATGGCGGTCATTACCAGCTCCTATTCAAATGTGGCTTCGTCATTTTTCAGCGCTAAGTTTCAGCGCAACCTTGAAGAGCTCATTGTCGCACCTGTGCCCCATTATGTGATTATTGCAGGTTATGTTGGCGGCGGTGTTGCCCGTGGTCTATGTGTGGGCACTATCGTTACCCTAGTGGCGATGTTTTTCGTCGATATCAGCTTGCACCATGTGGGCTTAGTGGCGGTGACCGTATTGCTTACGGCGATTTTGTTCGCCTTGGGCGGCTTGATTAATGCGGTATTTGCCAAGAGTTACGATGATATCAGCATCGTGCCTACTTTTGTGTTAACCCCGCTGACCTACCTTGGTGGTGTGTTCTACTCGCTCTCTCTACTCCCAGATTTTTGGCAGGGAGTATCGGCACTCAACCCAGTGGTCTATATGATTAACGTGTTCCGCTACGGCTTCTTGGGCTATGCGGATATGAGCGTGCCGCTATCTATCGCCGTGATGGTGGGCTTCTGTGTTGGCTTGTGGAGTATTGCTTACTATCTTATCTCTCGTGGTATTGGCTTGAGAAGTTAATAGCCTCAATATAATAGCCATGGCGTAAACATGAGCAAAGCCAACTGCACTGCAGTTGGCTTTTTTATTGGATTTGTTTGGCTCTTCTATTAGTGAGTTGCTCGGTTTAGCGCTCTTGCTCGATAAACTCAATGATCTCAAATAGTGACTGGATATTGTTTGCCTTGAGCTTGCTGACGCAACACTGGCCTGCCAGGCTTGCATGTTGACGGGTCCAATCTAAGAGAGTGTTGAGTGGGATCTGTGGTGTGCACCGCTGAAGAAATTGAGCCTTGTCTGGGTTGTTAATTTGATAACTCGTGCCGTGTCTGTCGATAACTATGCCCGAGTCAAGCTTCCCGAGTAAGCCTAATTGCGCTTGATAACACTCCATAGACTCGAGGTAGATAAGTTCATCTTGTTGTGGCAGCTTAAGCACAACAGGCCAACTAAGTGACTGGATATTCAAGGGGAGCTCCTTAGGTCTGGAAGCAGTGCTCTATTACTCTATGAGGTATAGGCAAACTAGGCTTAGCGGATCTCAGTGGTTTCTTTTTCTATCTGCAGCTTTCTTATTTTGAGCAGCTCTATCGCGCTGGTGTTAACCTTTACAAGTTGGTCGAAATGTTGGGTCAACTCTTTGACTGATGCTTGGTATTCGGGATCGCTTGGTTGTTTCTTTTGCCAATAACGGTTGCGCTCAAGCTTTTGCAGCTCACTGGCTCTGAGGATTTCATAATAGCTGTTTTCTTGATTCAGGCGATAAACTTCGCTGTCTAATAGCTGTAGTAAGCGCGCCTTAGAGATGGTTTTCTTATTTAGTAATGCCTGCAGTGGATCTTGCGTCTTTATGCGCGCATCTGAGTCGGTTTCGGTGGTGATACCATACTGATACTCAATCTTGTGTTGACGAAACTCTTTTGGGCACGAGTGCTGGCTAAAGACGATCTTGTCGTCTTTGATACACTTAAAAATACTACTCGCCTGTGCGGCACTAGATAGCATAAAACAGATAATGGTAAAAATAACTTTCGCCATCCGGCTAAATATCCTTATCGAGCTTGGTGCTTAGTTAGATACTGAAAACGCATATGTTTACAGTGATTACACTGTTTTTATTAACAAAGAAGTTAACTATTTAACATTAGGCCATACTATGGCGTAAGTTGGATCATAACGCTAGTGTTTTGATGTGTGATAGTAGAGGATTGAGCTTTGATGGTCGTGAAGCGTACTAAAGGTTGAGCACTTAAGCTTTAGTGTTTTTGGAGAAGTCGGCGCGGTTAGAGAGGGCTGATAACGCAAGCCTGTGGTAATGGCAATTGCAGCTTCTTTAATACAAAAACGGCTTAAAACCCAGTTTTAAGCCGTTTGTCTTTTTGCTTATCGCAGCTTAAGCAAGCTTGACGACGAGATTATCGATAAGGCGAGTAGAGCCCATATAGGCCGCCACTAAAATCACTAACTCTTTATCTTCGGCTGCGGCAATGGCAAAGCTGATTGCATGTCGAATAGCGAGGTAATCATTTTTAAAACCAGCGTTTGCTAGTTCTACTTGTCCCTGAGCAATAACGGCATCGATGCTTTCACCAGTTTTAAGTGAACAGGCCATCTTGTCTAAGGTGCGCTTTATCTGTGCGGCCTGAGCCTTCTGTTCTGCACTGAGATAACCGTTGCGTGAACTCATGGCAAGACCCGAGTCTTCACGTATAGTTTCAACACCAACGACTTCAACAGGCAGAGATAGGTCTTCTACCATAGTGCGGATCACTAATAGCTGTTGAAAGTCTTTCTGACCAAACAGGGCGATGTCAGGTTGTACGATATTAAATAGCTTACAGACGATGGTAGCTACGCCTCTAAAGTGCCCTGGGCGACTCGCGCCACAAAGCACATCAGAGATCCCTGGCACCTCGACAAAAGTCTGTGCATCCATGCCTTTGGGATAGATGATTTCAGGTGTCGGTGTGAACAGCAGCTCAGCGCCCGCCTCAACGAGTGCAGCTTGATCATCGGCTAAGGTTCTAGGATAAGCATCGAGATCTTCATTTTGCCCAAACTGCATTGGGTTAACAAAAATGGAGGCGACCACATGGTCCGCTCGCGTCTTAGCTTCTTTGATTAAAGTGATGTGACCTAAGTGCAAGTTGCCCATAGTAGGAACAAATGCAACTGTCTCGCCCTTCTGTTTCCATGCTTTAACTTGGGCACGGATATCGGCGATAGATTGAGTCGTGATCATGATTTTACTGCTCTGGTACGCAATTTAAAGATTGGCTCTCAGCCCAGAGGCTGAGAGCGAGTGATTAGACTAATTAGTTAAATGTATGCTCGTCACCAGGGAAAACACCCTCGGCAACCTCATCAATATAGGCGCGAACGGCGGCGCGAATTTCGCCAGTCTGCTTGAGGTAGTTTTTAGAAAAACGCGGGATGTAACCACTAGAGATCCCAAGCACGTCATGCATCACTAAGATCTGACCATCGGTATCTTTACCTGCACCGATGCCAATCACAGGAATGGTTAACGCTTCGGTGATAGTTTTTGCTAAAGAAGCGGGGATACACTCAAGCACTAACAACTGCGCACCGGCAGCTTCTAACGCTTTCGCTTCATCGAGAATACGCTGCGCGTTATCTGCATCGCGGCCCTGAACCTTAAAACCACCAAAGACATGCACAGATTGTGGCGTTAGCCCTAGGTGAGCACACACAGGAATACCGCGTTCGGTGAGCATAGACACGCTCTCGAGTAGCCATTTACCGCCTTCCACCTTAACCATGCTTGCACCCGCCTGCATCAGCTTAGTGGCGTTGGTCATAGTCTGCTCTGGGGTGGCGTAGCTCATAAACGGCATATCGGCGATAAGCAGAGAGCGTTCGATGCCACGACGTACGCAACGCGTGTGATAGGCAATATCTTCAACCGTGACTGGCAGGGTGTCGCTATGTCCTTGCAGTACCATTCCCATTGAATCACCGACCAATAGCACGTCAATACCTTCGCTATCGAACGCGCCGGCAAAGCTGGCATCATAGGCGGTTAATGCAGTGAACTTCTTACCTTCTTGCTTGAAGGTACGCAGTGTAGAACTTGTAATTTTGGACATAATGGTAACTTTTAACCCAATTGTGAAGTCGTTATATGCCAATAAAGGCACAACTTCAATGATCTCGGTATCAAATTTTTGTGTTAACGAATAGGCGTCATACTAGCAGGAAATACTCCCATTGCGCATGTCACTTATTCGCCTGTGAAATCTTGTGCTAATACTAACTCGGCTCTCAGTGAATCGCTGATTAAGCTAGCCAGCTTGGTGTTGTCTGGCAAGGTAAGCGCTGGAGCGATATCGAATAGTGGCACCAACACAAAACTGCGCTCGCGCATCCCATAATGGGGGACCGTTAGGCGAGGGGTGTTGATGTATTGACTATCATAGAGCAGTAGATCTAAATCTAGGGTTCTTGGCCCCCAACGCAGCTCTCTTAAGCGGCCCTGCTGGTTCTCAATATTTTGCAATGCATCGAGTAACTCGATAGGCGTCAGTTCGGTGTTAAAACCCGCTACCGCATTAACGTAGTCAGGCTGCTCAACGTCCCCCATTGGGGCGGAGCGATAATAGGGGGAGACTGAAAATGACTGGGGAGCGGCCAAGCTCAATAAGGCCTCACAGGCATTATTGAGCTGGCTGATTGGGTCCGCTAAGTTAGCACCCAATGCGACATAGACTTGTGCCATTATTCTGCCGATTTTGGCGCCGATTTAGCACTTGGCTTGCGGCGACGGCGTTGGTTAGAGCTGCGGTTGCGTCCGCCTTTATTGGCTGAGCGAGCAATCACATTGCGTTGATCTTCGCTGCCCTCAACAAAGCTCTTCCACCAAGCGGCATTCTTAGCAATCACACCACCTTCTGCATGAGCACGCAGTAGAAGTAGATCGTAAGCTGCTCTGAACTTAGGATGTTCGATAAATCTAAACGCCTTAGTGCCTCGGTTACGCTCGAATCTCAGTTGTAGTTGCCAGATATCTTTGGTGACTGTGCTGAATCTGCGTGGAATGCTAATAGAGCGGCACTGCTGCTCCATAATATCGCCCATGGCAGCATTATAGGCATCGTACATTGTCAAACCACTTTCTAAAGCGATATCGTCGGCGCGTTGGCTTAGTGGGTACCAAAGCAGCGCAGCATAGAAAAATGCGGGGGTTATCGGCTTATCTTGTTCGACACGCTCGTCGGTGTTGGTCATCATCTCTTGCATCAACTTAGCGATAGCACCATTTGGTGTTTCTTTAAGCTGGGCTTCAACGAGAGGGAATAGTGGTTCAAATAAGCCAAACTCACGCATCATATGGTAGTTTTCAAGCGCTCTTCCAGCGAAAAATAGCTTGAGTACTTCTTCATACATACGTGCGGCAGGAATATCTTTCAGCAGACCCGCTAAGGCTTTGATTGGCTGGGCAGTCTTGTCCTCAATGCTCATATCTAGCTTAGTGGCGAAACGCACGGCACGTAGCATACGTACCGGATCTTCACGATAGCGTGTCTCAGGATCGCCAATTAAGCGGATTGTACGTGACTCAAGATCTTCTAAGCCACCACCGTAGCTGTGAATCGAGAAATCACTGATATCATAATAGAGGGCATTGACTGTGAAATCGCGGCGTTCGGCGTCTTCATCGATACTGCCATAGACGTTATCCCGTAGCAGGCGACCCGATTCGTTGGTTTTTGAGATCTTCTCTCCGCTATCGACATGGTGTCCACGTAGGGTCGCCACTTCAATGACATCGCGTCCAAAAACGATATGGGCGAGGCGGAAGCGGCGGCCGACTAGACGGCAGTTACGAAACAGGCGTTTAATCTCTTCGGGAGTCGCATTGGTGACAACGTCAAAATCTTTTGGTTGCATGCCCAATAAAATATCGCGTACACCGCCGCCTACCAAGTAAGCTTTAAAGCCAGACTTGTGTAGTCTATAGAGTACTTTGATCGCATTTTCACTGATCTGTCTACGAGAAATTGCGTGCTCATTTCTAGGCACGACCTCTAAACTAAGACCTGTCTGCGTGTTTTCTTCAACTTTTGAATTGTCTTCAAATAGCTGTTTACAGAATTGGCTAATACGGCGAAAAATGGGACACCTCTGATTTGGATCTTAATTGGGGTAAAAACAAGTGGGCTATGATAACTCAATTAAAGCTTAATGAGTATACGATTAAGCTCACGTATCAAGGAGTATTTCCGATTGTTTAGGCACCTTAGTGAGATCAAATTGACTCACGGCCTGCTCAATCATCTTACCCGCTTGAGATTCTGTTGCTACGGCGCTCTGGCCTAAAAAGGCTAAAGCGGCATTAATACTGGCCTGGGGATGGAGATTATCTATCGCTGGTGCATGGTTTTGCTTAGACAGTTTCCGACCTTTCTCTGCACAAGCTAAAGGCAGATGTAACCATTTAGGCGCAGGTGATTTGAGTAGTCTGTATAAGCTTTCTTGACGACAGGTGGGCTCCAGTAGATCGCAACCTCTGACAACCTCACTAATTTTCTGATGAATATCATCGAGCACTACCGCCAATTGGTAGGCATATAAGCCGTCGCTGCGCTTGATAATAAAATCTTCCGATGCAAAACGTTTATCTACCGAGACAAGTCCCATATGTTGATCGACAAACTGCTCGATAGCATAGGGGTTTCTCACCCTGATTGCCCCTTGTGTCAGAGGCTGGATTAGCCTGCCACAACGGCCATCGTAACTGCCACCCATAGCTTGGATCTGCTTACGAGTACATTGGCAGTAGTAAGCCAGATCATCTTGTAGCAGTTGCTCAATTTTATCTTGGTAAACATCGAGACGCTGACTTTGATAAAGGACGCTGTCATCCCATTCAAAACCATAGGCTTCGAGGGTTCTTAGAATTTCACTGCTTGCGCCAGGAATTTCACGTGGGGGGTCGATATCTTCTATACGAACCAACCATTTACCGCACATAGAGCGGGCACGCAGATAACTGCCGAGGGCAGCAATTAATGAACCAAAATGCAGGGGACCAGATGGAGAAGGCGCAAAACGGCCGATATAGGGAGTCACGTTAATCATTTACTGACGTCAAAATAAAAGAGCGGAGCCATAAGCTCCGCACCTTAAGATAGCATTTAGCCTGCCATCTGTTTTTCTTTGATCTCAGCAAGCGTTTTACAGTCGATACACTGGTCGGCTGTTGGGCGCGCTTCTAAGCGGCGAATACCGATTTCGATGCCACAAGATTCACAGAAGCCGAAATCGTCATCTTCAATCTTTTGCATTGTCTTTTCGATCTTCTTAATCAGCTTACGCTCTCTGTCGCGAGCACGTAACTCTAAGCTGAACTCTTCTTCCTGAGCTGCGCGATCGACAGGATCTGGGAAATTAGCAGCTTCGTCTTGCATGTGATTCAGAGTGCGGTCAACTTCTTCACGCAATTGGTTACGCCATGCTCCAAGAATTGTCTTGAAGTGACCCAATTGAGCGTCGTTCATGTACTCCTCACCTGGCTTTTCCTGGTAAGGATCTACACCTGCAATAGCGAGCACGCCAAGTTTTTTAGTGCCTTCAGGCATAACGCATCTCCTGTTAATCATTTGCGTTGTAGGGCGTCTTTTAATAACGGCCGCTATCTATATCAGAAAGCTTTGAACTAGGCAAATAATTTATATTAAATCGCTTCTATTCTTTGACTATGTCCGCTATTAAGAACAATTTCAACTCTATATTCAGAATTAAAGCCTAACCGGACAGGATTTGACCAAACGGGTCTGTGTGGGCGATAAGTCGGCGCTGTAGGCCAAAACCTCGACTCCCGCTTGATGCGCTTCAGCCAATAATTTTGCATAGTCGGCATCTATATGAGCGGCGGCCGCGACGCTGTTTATGCCCGAATGCTGAACAACAAATAGCAATACGGCGCGATGTCCCTGCTGGATCATCTCCATTAGCTCACGTAGGTGTTTCTGGCCGCGAGTGGTCACCGCATCGGGGAAGTATCCCTGCCCCTGCTCTAATAGCGTACAACTTTTGACTTCTATGTAGCAGTTAGCTTTGCTGGCGTCTTCGAGGAGGATGTCGATACGACTGTTTTCGCTACCGTATTTAACTTCGCGGCGTAATGATTCATAGCCTTGTAGCTCAGTGATGACGCCTGAGGTAATGGCCTCCTCTGCCAACGCATTAGCACGGCCGGTATTGATGCCAATCACGTGCCCTTCAGGCGTTTGGGCTAACTCCCAAGTGCGGCTGTATTTGCGTTTCGGATTATCTGACACTGAGAACCAAACTTTTTCACCGGGAAACAAGCAATTTTTCATCGAGCCTGTATTAGGGCAATGAATGGTAACCTGTTCACCATCGTCTAAGGTGATATCGGTTAAGAAGCGTTTATAGCGTTTGAGTAATACGCCACTTTCAAAAGCGGGGCTAAATTCCATTGAGTCATCTTCTGTTAATCGATTTTGGGCTAGGTTAGCAAAATTTGGCGGGGCTGTGGCAACAGATAGTTGTCGCTTTACTTTGATTTATTGGTATTAGGAGAGTGAGGCTAACCCTCTGTTTCAAAATGCTGCCACTATAATAGTCATTCACTTGCGGTGGCAGCCTTTAGATATCATTAGGGATCCAGTAGACTGCTTGCACTAAAAATAGGCTGGTTACCGATAGCTCAAGCGCAATTGATGAGTGTTGGAACATCGATTTATATAATAAGGACCTAGTATGACGGATTTTATGAAAGTGACTCTGACTCGTGAAAGTGCAGCTGCCCATTGGGGCAAGGCAGATGTAACTTTTCAGGGGGATGTTGCTTCTATTCACCTAATCGAGGGAGATGCCCTGCTGCATGTTCAGCAGGCGGCACGCAAGTTAGAGCTTCAAGGCGTGACTAAAGTTGCCCTTACGGGAGAGTTGTGGACAGTCGATCTACAGTGGGCATTTGCCCAAGGCTTTGCCACTGCGCTGACTATGCCCATTATCCAGTGGACAGGCGATGATGCAACTCAGGCGCTACTAACTAGCCGTCTAGAGAGCGCGACATTTGCTCGCCACCTGATCAACGAAACTCCTGAAAACCTATCGCCGATGGCACTGGCGACGCAGGCGGCCACTTGGCTCAGTGCTATCGGTGGTGACAAGGTGAGCTATCGCATCATCGAAGGCGAAGCGCTACTGGAGGAGCAGTGGATAGGCATTCACGCAGTTGGCCGTGGTAGTGAGCGTCCTCCAGCGCTACTCGAACTGGACTTTAATCCACTAGCCGATGATGCCCCAGTCTCTGTAGCGCTTGTGGGTAAAGGTATTACCTTCGACTCCGGCGGCTATAGCATTAAAGGCTCCGAGGGGATGCTCGGAATGAAGTGTGATATGGGCGGTGCTGCGACCGTTACCGCAGCCTTAGGCCTTGCGATGAAATCAGGGCTTAATAAACGCGTTAAGTTGTTCTTGTGTTGCGCTGAAAACTTGATCAGTGGCCATGCCTACAAGCTGGGTGACATTCTTAAATATAAGAATGGTGTCACGGTTGAGGTGGTCAACACCGATGCCGAAGGCCGTTTAGTACTCGCCGACGGTTTACAAGCGGCATCTGAAACTGGCGCGCCAGTGATCATTGATGCGGCGACTCTAACGGGCGCAGCTGTTATGGCGGTTGGCACTAACTATAATGCCATCTTCTCGCCGAAGGCTGAGATGCTAGCGCTGGCACAACAAAAAGCGCTAGCAGTTGGTGAGCGCGTTTGGCCGCTACCGCTAGACCCTTGGCATAAAGATAACTGCCCAAGTGCCTATGCAGATACTGCAAACAGTCGTCCTATGAAGGGCGGTGGTGCTGGCGGTGCCTCGAATGCGGCTGGCTTTTTATGGCGCTTTGTTGCACCTGAGGCCAACTGGTTGCATATCGATTTAGCCTCGGCGTTTTCGGATACAGGTGATCACCTTTGGTCTGCGGGCGCCACGACCCACGGTGTGCTAACCATAGCGGGGCTGCTAGAAGACTAAGCGCTTTAGTTTGAATCACTTAAAGCCCTGAAAAATGCAGGGCTTTTTTTTTAGCCAAAGAGGCTTGTTGATGAGCCCATCTTGAAATCTGTCTTTGCTAAAACCTTCTTAATGTTGCACTATTGTTACATCGCTCTTGGTTATTACTAGCAAAGGCTCTTGTGCATATGAAGCTCACTTTTAGTGAATTCTCTATCGACAGCGAAACTTTTGAGTTACATGTTGGCGATCAAAGCGTTGCAATCGATGAGCGCAATGTTGCTCTGCTATCGATATTGGCGCAGCGTTACCCTGAGCACTGTAGTAAGCAGGAGTGCTTAGATCTTATCTGGCAAGAGACTGTGGTCTCAGATATGTCACTGTCAAAGTTGGTGTCCGACACGCGTAAACTCTTCAGTAAGGCTGGTTACCAAGGCCCACTTATTCAGACGGTGCATGGTCGTGGTTATCGTTTAGAGCATGTGCTGGGTAAGCAAGTTATCGCGCAGGTTCAGTCGCAAAACCAAAGCGAAAGCCAAGAAAAAGCTAGGCCTCAGCAGGGAGCCGTAAAGCCCATCAATAGTGACCAGCCACCGACGCCTACCGCTAGCCAAAAAATGAGTGCAACCAATTGGTTTTCTAATTGGGAGAACTTTGCGAAGGTATTGATCCTACTGCTATTGACCATAGGCTTAGCTTTTCAGATTTGGCATGTCACAAGCTCTGAGCATAATAAACCTGCTGCGACATCGCTAAACTATAGTGAGCCTAAAGACTCGATTGGCCGCATACTCTGGGTTGATGATCATCCGGAAAATAATTTGGTAGAGAAAGCTTATTTCGAGCAGAAAAATATCGGTGTCTATAATACTGTGACCTCGCAGGAAGCACTGATGTTATTGTCTATGTACAACTATCAAGCGGTGATCTCCGATATGGGGCGACACGGCGATTCACTGGCTGGATTAAAGCTACTGCAGGCCATTCGTGCCAAGGGAAATGACACGCCGTTTTTCCTCTATACCTATGTGGAGTCACCTGGGCTTGTGGATGCGATTTATGAAAGCGGTGGTCAGGCTGTGGTGCTTGATGCAGAGTCGCTCTATAAGTTGGTATTGAGTCAGTTTGAACAGCAATAAATGGCTAAATCTTTAAAATTCAAAACTTTTCAAATAATTTCAAATCTTGTTAGTGGGTAATTTTAAACGCTTGTGATATCAATAGAACTAACAGATTGTTGGCTTGCTGGTTAGCGATACCGCGAGTGGACAGAGCGCTTGATTAGGAGAGTGCTTAATTGTTACTAATGTTCTTCGATTAGCCACCTACACAGAGGTGGCCTTTTTTTGTCTGTGTTTCGCTGATCATCATCGAGCGGCTAGCAGTGATTAATCGCTAAAGCCATCTTGAATAAATAGATGCTTAGTTTGGTTAAAATTGCTTTCGCTACAGTTTACGAAGTCGATGGCGTACTGGGCGTTATCGAGTCTAAACTTTTCAATTTTTGCAATCTCATATTCATTCATCACGATATTCATCGCTTCTTGAGTCCATTCTGGCTCACCGCTACCGATTTTAACTTCTGGTGGATCGTAATGGGTAATCATCCAGTTTTGCAGTGCTTCGGCATCAATCTCGCCAAGTTTCCAAGAGGTTAGTAGGGCAAGCAGCTGTGCTTTGGTAATTTCTGTTGTTTCCATGATTATCTCAAATAGCTAGAACTTAATGGTGCATAGGGTAGCTTAGATTCTATAAAGCACCTAGTTTTCATGAGTGGCATGATTTGTTGAGGATATTCGACCCCACTAGGGCTGGCATAGGACTCAAACAGCTGAAATTGTAATGGTGCTAGGGTTGCTAGGGTTAAAGCTCAGATTAAATCGCTGATAAAGGCTTAAACCAGATCCCATGAGTGGCATGATTTGCTGAGGATATTCGACCCCACTAGAGCCGGCATAGGACTCAAACAGCTGAAATTGTAATGGTGCTAGGGTTGCTAGGGTTAAAGCTCAGATTAAATCGCTGATAAAGGCTTAAACCAGATCCCATGAATGAAGTGTTGGATATTCGACCCCATCGGCACCGGGATAAGACTCAAATAGGTGCAACTGTTCTGGTTGTAAGCTGATTGGTTGGTATCGGATCCCGTTGACTGGTGATTTTGCCTTGCGTGAAAGGGTGATATGGGGATTGAAGCTGTGTTCACTACAATGTAAACCCAGCTCGGCAGCAAGGCTCTGGGTTTCTTTGGCGAGTTGCAGTAGAGGTTTATCTTCGGCCTCGCCTCTAAGGCAGAGGATTTTTGGCTTTGCCCAATGACTTAAGGTATCTAGGGTGACGCTAAATTTGGGCTTGCTCAGTTGGTTAACGTTATCGATGAGTGCCGTTAATTGCTCAGGTGTTGCTGCCCCTAAGAAAGCCAGCGTCATATGTAGGTTGGCGCTAGGCACTAAGCGAACACTACTGGGGAGCTGAGCTTGAATCGCGGCGATAGTTTGGGTTTGTTTACTATCGAGAGAGAAGCCTAAGAATACACGCTTAATTTGGCTGTTTGTGTTGTTAGGCATTCAAGATTTCCTGAGTATTTAATGCTGTGATAATACTAGCAGTTTAGTCTATAGCCCCTTTTAGAGTACACTAGGCGGCAATGAGAACCTGCTCAATTGTGTTGCTCTTTTTGACTAAAGCATAAGTCGATTAAAACCAACCTTGACTAAAAAGCTGACTATAACCCAGTTTTATTAAATTTATCATCGCACCATGAACTCGAACATAAGGGTAATAGAGCCACTCGTGACATCGCTACCTATACATGCATTGCTACAGCCGCTGCGTGACACTTTTATGTGTTGCCAGCAGGTGATCCTCGAAGCACCAACGGGGGCGGGTAAATCGACCGCCCTACCATTGGATATGCTGAACTGGCCGGAGATCGGCGGTAAAATTTTGATGCTGGAGCCACGTAGAGTTGCGGCTCGTAATGTGGCGCAGTTTATTGCCAAGCAGCGTGGCTGTGAACTGGGAGCTGAGGTGGGTTATCGCGTCAAAGGTGATACGCGGGTGTCGGCTAATACGCGGCTAGAGATTGTCACCGAAGGGGTGTTAACCCGAATGATCCAGCAAGACCCTGAGCTAACAGGGATCGATATGGTGATTTTCGATGAAATTCATGAGCGGCACCTTACCACAGATCTTGGTCTGGCTTTAGCGCTGGAGATCCAAGCGAGCTTTCGTGAGGACTTAAAGATCCTCGCTATGTCCGCCACTTTATCGGGTTTGCCTCTGAGTGAGTTAATGCCAGAAGCTAAGTTGTTACAGAGTGAAGGACGCAGCTTTCCTGTTGAGCACAGTTATAGCGCCGTTCCCAATCAGAGCCACTGGTTAGAACATATGGCTAAGGTGATAGTAGCTAGCCTGAGCGAACATGCTCAAGGATCGCTACTAGCGTTTCTGCCGGGGCAGGGGGAGATCAACAAATTACACGGCATCTTGAGTGCTCGTCTTGAATCAAACAATTATATGATCTGCCCACTCTATGGCAGCTTGAGTGCCAAGGCGCAGGACCTGGCTATTTCCCCGGCGCCAAAGGGCGTGCGTAAGGTGGTGCTCGCAACTAACGTTGCCGAGTCGAGTTTGACCATCGAAGGCATTACTCAAGTTATTGACTCGGGTTATAAACGCCAAGCACGATTCAACCCTAGAACAGGCGTGACCCGTTTGTCGCTCAAGCGAATTAGCCAAGCATCTGCGGCGCAGCGAGCGGGTCGTGCAGGGCGCTTAATGGCAGGGTTCTGCACTCGTCTTTGGAGCAAAGAGGAGCATGGACGTTTGCTCAAAGCCGATGAGCCAGAAATAGTGCACAGCGATCTTTTGTCCATGGTACTAGATGGAGCCTATTGGGGGGTGAAATCCCTCAATGAGTTGCCTATGCTCACTGAGCCTTCAGCAGCTAATGAGGAGGTAAGTTGGCACTTACTTCAGCTTATGGAAATGGTGAATGAGTCCCGCTTAATCACCCCACATGGCCGCGAGGCACACAAGCTAGGTTGTAATCCTAGGCTAGCGCATATGCTGTTGATGGCAAAGAAAAAGGCGATAGAGGATCAAGATGTAAACCTCGCTTTGTTAGCTTGTATATTGGCTGGCACATTAGAAGCCCGCAGCCGCAGTAGACAGGGGGCGGATATCAGCCGCTATCTGAGCGAAGCGCTGCAGGGAGAGTCGCAAAAACAGATCCGTAACTGGGTTAATACACTGGCGCTTTCCTCCCTTGGCAAGCTTGATTTAGCCGAGGTTGCTCGCCATGCGACTAGCCGTGATATCGCTATGTTGCTGGCGTTCGCCTATCCCGACCGCATCGCTAAGGCGCGCGGCGTAACTGGTTACCAGCTGGCAAACGGCAGCGGTGTCGAGCTGCCCAATGATGACCAATTGTCAGGCTCCCCCTGGTTAGTGGTTGCTGACTTTCAAGAAAGCGAGGGCCGCAGTCAGGGGAAGATCTATCTGGCAGCGCAGCTAGACTCAGGGTTATTTGATAGTGAGTTAGCCGAGTTAGTTGTCACTCAAGAATACGCTGGTTGGGATGAAACCAAGGGACGTTTCTTTGCCGAGAAACAGCAAAAAATCGGTGAGATCTTATTGTCTAAAGCACCGATTAATAAAGTGGATAAGCACCTAATCAAGCAGGCTCTCCTTGAGCAAATTAGGTTCAAGGGGCTGGCATTAATGAACTTTAATGATGCCTGTCAGCAGCTACAGCGACGAGTGGCATTAGCTAACCAGTACTGCCCAGAGCATGACTGGCCAAGCCTAGACGATGATAGTTTGTTGAGTGAGCTTGATGATTGGCTCGCACCTTATTTAGATGAGGTGCGTAGTCTCGCACAATTGCAGCAATTAGATTGTTATACTCTGCTGCTTAATTTGTTGCCTTGGGAGTTACAGCAGCAACTAGACGCGCTATTTCCACGAAAGTGGCCAATGGCAACAGGCTCAAGTGTCAAAATCGAGTATGATGCTACGGGGCGAGCACTGTTAAGTGTGAGATTACAGGAAGCGCTGGGTATGCCCCACAGCCCTAAGCTTGCTCAAGGGAAACTCGTGGTCACCATGGAGCTATTGTCTCCCGCCCATAGGCCGCTGGCGTTAACCGCAGATCTTGAGAGTTTTTGGCAAGGTCCCTATGAGCATGTGAAGAAAGAGATGAAGGGAAGGTATCCAAAGCATTTATGGCCAGATGATCCCGCCAATACACAACCGACCAAATTCACTAAAAAGAAGACGCTTAGCTCGCAATAAGCTTGAGCGCGTCTCGGAAGTACAATGACAGATAAAGCGACACCAAAACCTAAAGCGGCTCCTAAGAAAGCGCCAGCTAAGAAACGAACCACAACCAGAAAACCCAGAGCAAAAAAGTCTGCTCCAAAGAAAGCGGGCTCAAGTTGGGGTAAGAAGATCTGGTCTATCAGCTGGAAGCTTGGCCTTATTTTAGCCGTGGCCATTGCCTCTTATGGGATCTATCTGGATCAGATCATCGCTCGTAAGTTTGAAGGGCAAAAATGGCACCTTCCGGCGCAAGTATTCAGTCGCTCTATGGCGCTTTATCCTGGAGCGGCGGTGAGTCACGCTCAATTAATGTCTGAGCTTAAGTTACTTGGTTATCGTAAGGTGGCGAATCCTCGTCAAGTGGGGGAGTTTTCCGCTTCTAAGACCAAGATCGACCTCTGGCGCCGTCCATTCCTCCATCCTCAAGGGGATCAGCTTGAGCAGAGGGTGATGATTACCTTCGACAGCAACGGCGTGGTTTCTGTCGCCCGTAACAGCGATAAGCGACAGTTAGCCGTGTTCCACCTTGAGCCAGTACTGCTAGATAGAATCATCACGGGTGATGGTGAAGATCGACTGTTTGTACCGACAGAGGAGATGCCAAAGTCGATCGTCAATGCGCTGATCTTGGTTGAAGATCGCACCTTCTATGAGCATCACGGGGTTAACCCGTTTGCGATCTTGCGTGCCGCAATGGTCAACATCAGCGCAGGGCGTACGGTGCAAGGGGGTTCAACCTTGACCCAGCAGCTTGCGAAGAACTTCTTCCTCTCCAGTGAACGCTCGATAACCCGTAAGCTGCGTGAAGCCCTGATGGCTATCATTATCGATTTTCGTTACGAGAAAGACGAGATCTTAGAGGCTTACCTCAACGAAGTGTATATGGGACAGGATAAGGCCCGTGGTGTACACGGCATGGGCTTGGCTTCGCAGTTCTATTTTGGCCGACCTATAGCCGAGTTAACCGTGCCGCAGCAGGCATTTTTGGTTGCGGTGATCAAGGGACCGTCATACTACAACCCATGGCGCTATCCTGAGCGTGCTCAAGAGCGACGTGACTTAGTCTTGCGCCTATTGATGGAAGCGGGCGATCTGAATGTGGCGCAGTATCAGGCCGCCGTCGAGTCACCGCTAGGCCTACGTAAAGCTAATAAGTCTGTGCATCAAAAGTTGCCGGCATTCTTCTCCGTGGTAAAACATGAGCTTGCTAGCCGCTATGGTGACGCCTTGTTACAGCAATCAGGAGTGAAGGTCTATACCACGCTAGATCCTATGGCCCAAGAGGCAGCCGAAAAGGCTGTTGAGCAGACCTTAAAGCAGCTAGGTAAAAACGATAAGAGTCTACAGGTAGGCATGGTGCTCACCGATAAATACTCTGCCGGCATTGCCGCTATGGTTGGTGATAAGGTACCAAGCTATCAGGGCTTTAACCGTGCAGTGGAGATCCGCAGACCCATAGGCTCTTTGATTAAGCCGTTTGTATATGCCACTGCGTTGAGCCAAGGTAATACCTACAATTTAGTGTCACCACTAAAAGATGAGCCGATTACCCTTAAGAATGATCAAGGCAAGACCTGGTCGCCACAGAATGTGGACAAGCAGTTCCGTGGCCAGGTGCCGCTATTAACCGCCTTTAAAAAGTCGATGAACGTGCCAACGGTGAATTTAGGTATGGCGATAGGGGTGAGTAGCGTGGCAACCACCTTAGATAAGGCGGGTTGGCGGGAAAAAATCCCAGAGTATCCATCCATGCTGCTCGGTGCAGTAAACGGCTCGCCTTTAATGGTGGCGCAGGTGTTCCAAACTATTGCCGATGATGGTCGCTATCGTCATTTGAACTCGGTGACCACGGTACTGGATGCTAATAATCAGCCGCTTGTTGCATCTCGCCCTCAAGCGAAACAAGCGTTACCTGCGGCCAGTAACTATTTGGTTAAATATGCCATGACTCAGGTGGTGGACTCAGGAACGGCAAAACGCCTAGGCAATGCCTTCCCCTATGTGACACTGGCGGGTAAGACGGGCACAAGTAACGATTCGCGAGACTCATGGTTTGCTGGGTTCGATGAGCGAAACGTGGCTGCTGTCTGGGTTGGTCGAGACGATAATGGTAAGACTGGGCTATATGGCAGTAGCGGGGCGATGGCTGTGTACCAAGCCTTCCTCAACAATCGTGCGCCGTTGAGCCTACGTATGGCGCCTGTCGATGGTGTAGTACAAGGCTATTTTGAGCGAGATACCGGTAAAGCGGAGGAGCCGCAATGTGCCAATGTGGTTAAGGTGCCCGCCTTAGCCGAGAGCTATCAGCCAGTGGAAAATTGCGGCGAGCCGCTGCCTTGGTGGAAAAAGCTGATTGGTGGTTAATTGAAATGCGAGAGCAGATAGTATTTTGTTCTCGCGTTTTTTATGGTGTCGATATCGGCGTGAAGCTGCTGATTGCGAGTCTTTGAGCTAACATAGCTTAATGCACTTTAGCATAGTCAATCGTGGCTCAATGCTATGAGTGAACAGCCAGTGCGGTTCGGCGTGCTTGAAGTAAAAAGAACAAAGGCACTAAAGCGAGCAGTATTAATAGGCTTGCCCAGCTGCCATTTTGTTCAACGCCATATTGCGCTGCAACAACACTCCCAAGCAGCGCACCGCTACCAATTCCCACGTTAAACAAGCCTGAATAGATTGCCATAGCCACGTCAGTTGCTTCTGGTGCCAATTTGAGTGCTTTGGATTGCAAAGACAAACACATCAACATCATACCCGTCCCCCAGAAAATACACAGGGGCAGCAGTAGCCAAATGTGGCTAGCGATAAAAGGCAGTATTGCCATGCAAGTGCCAAGCGTCGCTATTGCTAGCATCAGCAAAGGCTGTGCAAAGCGCGCTTGATAGCGGCTAAATAATGCACTGCCAATTAATCCTGCAGCACCAAAAATCAGTAAGATCATAGTGGTGATATTGGCGGAATAGCCAAAATGCTCCTGCAGTAGTGGCTCAAGATAAGTGTAAACACTGTAATGTGCAGTTACGAGTGTCATTGTCAGTAGATATAGCCAGAGTAGCGCTTTGTTACCTGCAAGTGCAGGTAGGCTTCGCCAGCTACCGCCATGGGTTGCAGGTAAGTTTGGTAAACCGCGCCATAGTAACAACATCATCGCCAATGTGAGTAGGCCTATTAAGGCAAAAATGCTGCGCCAACCGATTAATTGCCCAATAACGCGTCCCAGAGGAATACCTAAGACTAAGGCCAGTACACAGCCCGTGGCGAATATACTCAAAGCTTTTGCGCCTTGACCGTTAGGCGCTAAGCGCACCACTAATGCCGGAGCGATAGCCCAAAACAGCGCGTGAGTTAAAGCGATACCGGTGCGGCCTGCGAGTAAGATCTCATAAGTTGGCGACCAAACGCAGAGCCCGTGGCTGATAATGAAAACAGACATTAATCCAAGTAGCAGCTTTTTGCGTTCAAAACGGGCAAACAGCAGCACAGCTGGCAAAGAAGCAAGTGCGACCACCGCGGCATACACTGTCAGCATGGGGCCGATAGCCACTGCACTCATATCAAAACTTTGGCCAAGGGCCGCTAAGAGCCCTACTGGTACAAACTCAGTAGAGACAAAAACGAAGGCGGTAAGAGCCAGTAGCCACACAGGTGCCCAAGCGACAAGGCGCTGTTTCATCGCGTTTAACATCCAAAATTGAAAGGGCGGCAAGTCTACGCTCAAATCGAATTTTTGGCGAGGGGGGAAGTGATTGCCAGAATGCAAAATGTTTGATTTGTGAGCAGGGCAGTAGTTTTAAAAGAAGGGGCTAGAATCTAGAACCTAGAGTCTAGAGCGCTTCGCTTCGAGGACGGGCTACGCCCTGCTAGGAAAAGCAAAAAGAAAAGCAAAAGAAAAAACAAAAGAAAAAACAAAAGAAAAAACAAAAGAAAAAACAAAAGAAAAAACAAAAGAAAAAACAAAAGAAAAAACAAAAGAAAAAACAAAAAAATCACTACTTTTGCCGCTTTTCCGCTTTCTCTAAGCGCAGCGCTTGGTAAGTGACGCAGTCACGTTCTCTAGGCCGCAGGCCGTTCGGCTCTTACTGTCTCAGCCTGTCTCTGGAACCTAGATTCTAGAACGCTTCGCTGCTAGAGCGGACTACGTCCTGCTATACAGTCAAAGGCGTGTATGGTGTTTCTAATGTAGGTTGGGCTTTCGCCCATCAATGACGACGTCATAAATGCCAGCTTATAAAATCTATGTCTCTTTTCGCTTTTGCCCTTCCGGCTTTATTCGTCTCTGTTTTTACCGTCCTTGCTTGGCCGATCTTTCCCGTCTTTTCCTAAAACCTAGAACCTGCTTTTCCTAGAGCCTTCTTTAAAACCTTCTTTCTTGGTGGCTTGTGTTGCAGCCAAATATAGAAACCGGTAAACGCCATGATAAGCATGCTTAAGGCAACCAAATCCATTATCCAAGGGCCAAGAGTGCCGAAGAAGCGGCCGCTGTGAAGATCAAGTAGTACCCGCTCCCAGCTAAGGTGGCTCGATCTTATTTGCTGAGCAAACTCGACAGTTTCAGGGCTATCAATTGGCTTAACCCAGTCGATAGCGGCGAAGGGCTGAGCCTGTGTCCACTCGATAAGATCGGTATCAGCCATATATAGGCCTGTAGCGGTTTTGAGCCATAGTTCTTCACTTTGGCCGAGTGCCTCAATGTTTTTCGGTAAGCCCGTTGCTAGGCTTTGGGTCTCAAATAGCTCTCCTTGAGGAGAGAGAAGGTAGAGATGACTGCGGTCGATGGCGACGATCATCTCGCCGTGGACAGCAGCGCCTAAGATTTGGCCGCTAGCCTCTAGAATAAGCTTATCCTCTAGCCAAAGCTGAGCCTCGGAGCTGATTAACTGTTGTGGGCTGGCTTGATACAGGACTACATCGGTAGGCGCTTTAATGCCGTAGTAATCCAACAGCCAGCCTTGCTTGACTTGAGCAGTATCGAGAGAGAGGTGGTTGCTATGATTAATTAATATGCCCGTTATGGCGATGAATACCACCAATAGGGTGGAGACAATCCCTATGCGGCGGTGCCAAGGGCGAAGTTGACGCAGCAGTTTAACTTTGAGGCTTGGATGTTTTCGGGTCATTTTTATTGGGCCTATTGACCGATTATTATTGTTTTAACGCCAAATTTAAAATCATCATAGTGGCGCCTCAAATGCGAATACAAGCTATTTACTTTACAACAACAAATGCTACGACAAAACCGTTAAATGGTAATCCTAATGGGCTTGTTTAGTTTTTAGCCTAGGTAGATAGCTACATGGAAAAATGGACTGTCATCATTTAGAACAAGCTCACTGTATTGGTGACCTTGTTGCTGCGCCTCTTCACTATTATTAGTGAAGGGCACGATTGTAAGGCACTGAGTATTGCTTCATACCCAGTGCTAGGCTTGGTAGTTAAAACCAACTTTGTTCAATCGCAGTAGCCAAAGTTGCAGAGTAATTGGCAAAAATAGCGCTATGACCAGCAGTAAACATCGCAAATGATGCATCAGTAGGTTCAGTTAGAACATTGCTGGTAACATTGACAATTAACTCGGGGAATAACATTGTGTTGGCAGCATTAATGGCATCTTGTGCTTCAGTTAATGAGTAGTCACTATTGCTCATGGTTGCACTTGAGACATTGGATAATTTGGAGTCTGACAAGCGAGTAGTGACAGCTACATTGACGAGTTCGGCAATGGTTTCTTGTGTACTTTTAGCAATCTTAGCCGTTTTAAAGTCAGTGGGCTCTTGCCAAGTGTACTGATAGCCGTCGTTAAACTGATAAATTCGGCTGTTTTCAAACGTAATACTTGCTGTCGCACCATCTGCCGGTAACTGAAAAATAACTCGGCTTGCAGCGGTGCTTTTTGCGTAGTTATTTTTGTGGATCACATCATTGAAAGTATATTCAACTCTCACTTCTTGTTGATTTGTTGTATCGTTAAATTTGCTAATGCAGCGTGTACTGATCTCATCTGTTGCCGCACATAAACGGATTATGGTTTCATCTGATAATCCAAGTTGTAGAGCCTGAGTTCTGAAGTTATCGTCAACGATCACTTCATCGTCGTCATCTGGATGTAAAATATTCTCGATATATTCACAGCCACTGAGATTGAGGCATAACAAACCTGCCGCTAGCATTTTTATTTTTGCATTCATTAATCGACTACTCTGATACGGATATAACAAACGGTAACAACAATCTAGCATTATTTTGATTGTGGGGAATAGCGATTTTTCCTCCCTGTAATGACGGTTGTGAAGCTTAAACTTTCACAGAGGTCAGTCCCAAGGAGTTGGGCTCTTCAGTTGGTTATACATGTCGACCAGCAGTCACAAAAGTCACTATACGCAATAAGCCCGCTAAGCCCCTAGGATTGCTTAATTGTTAGCGGTGAGTTGCTCATCTAAATAAAGAGCAATACGCGACAGTTTTGTCAGTGCTCTAACGGACAGAGTTGCCCCTGTAATGCCGTCGATATGAGTATCGAGTTTTAAATCACTAGTTAACTGGGCTGACTTGAACTGATCAGTGAAGAACTCGTGTCTAACCTCATCGCCCCGACTCTCTCTGTAAACCAACACTTTAGTTTGGGAGATTGCATTATCTTTGACGTGAATGCCTACTGTAATTGGGGCCTCTTTACCTATCTCGTCCATGATCCACACGCTTTGATTATCTTGCTGCCAGTAACGTAGACGCATTTTTCTAAAACTGTGGGCGAGGATCGACTCGATAACGGACTTAGTTTCATCATCAATCCAAAGGACTTTGGATTTCGGAGGTGTGCCATTAAAGGCTTGAGAGATAAAATCTTCAGGAGTTTGATAGGTTCCGCGAGCATTCGCCACGCTAGTCAATAGCAACGAAGTAAGGAGAGTCATGATGGTAAAGGATAACTTCATAGCGGTAGCTTCATCGGGGTAATGTTATAAGTAGAGCCTGTTGGCTCGGGAGATAAGTGAGTGCCCAAACTGGGCACTCACTCTACTGCTCAAGTACAGTTGCTTAAGCTTGGTTCAACTTAGAACTGGTAACCAACACCTAAGTTAAAGCCGTCAGCGTCTTTAGCACCACCGACTTTTTCGTAGTCGGCTTTAAAGACCACGTTCTCGTGCAACCAGTAGTTGATACCTACATTGGTTTGCTCAACTTTAGTGTCTTCGCTGTTACCAGCATTGTTGTTGTACTCGTTATAGCGGGCAAATACACCAAAGCTTTCATTGATACGGTAAGATGGTTCGATATACCAACCGTTTTGCTCATCACGACCTAGCGCTTCTGCTTCTTTGCCATCGATATCCCACTGAGCGTATAGCGCCTTAACAGTGAAACCTTTAATCGAATAGATAGCGTGAGCCGTTAGCAAGGTTGCTGAAGCCGTATCAACACCTGCTTTGCTTTGAGTTAGATCTGACTGGTACTGGGCTGTTGCGGCTAGCTCTAGACCTGTTACGCCTGTGTATTTAACACGAGCAGTATAGGCAAGATCTGAGGCATCGGCTTTAGCTACTTTTTGACGACCGCCACGGATGTTATAAGTATCATCAACCTTCAGGCCAGAAGTGATAGCACCGTCGAACGCTAGACCAGGAGCGGCTTTAACATTCAGTGCCGCACCCGCTTCCCACCAAGTTGCTGGCAAGATGTTTTTCTCAACTGGGTTACGCTCAACACCGTAGAAAGTTGGTGGCTCATGAGTTTCGTTAATAATACCAACTGGGACGAGGAATAGACCCGCTTTACCAGTAAACATCTCGTTGAAGTCATGCTCGATATACGCTTGCTCTAGCTCAACTTCGCCTGGCTTATCGTCACCAGAAAGCGCGTGCTCGATTTCCAGCTCTGAGAAGAAACGGGTGTTTTCAGTAAACTCATGACCAAAGAACAGCACAAAGCGGTGGAAGTCGATAGCTTTCTTGTCTTTACCTGACTTGTTATCAGTGATGTTGTTGTAGTGAAGTTCACCATAACCACCGATAGTCGTTGCACTCTTAGACTCGCTTGCAGATGCCTCTACAACATCGGCGGTTTTCTCAACGCGCATCTCAGTTTCATCAAGACGCTTTTCAAGATCTTGAAGTACTTTCTGCTGTTGTTCGATAATTTTACGAAGCTCTGCAGAATCATCAGCCGCGACAGCAGCTTGCGACGCGAACATGCCAACTAGCGCAGTGGCAAGTAAGGTTTTTTTCATCATCATTCTTTCCCTGTTGTTATTTAAGGGTTGCTAAATTTGGCTGAATTCTAACAACTGATTTCGGTAATGCAAATCGTTATCATTACCTTTTTTGACAAAGATCAAGGTTTGTAAATTAAGTGTAAATTTATTTATTGCTCGGTGTTGCCAGTGTTGCTGTTGTTAGGTTTTTGTTTTTAATGGGAAAGATTTTTTTTGACATAAAAAAAGGTGAGCTTAATGCTCACCTTTGTACAAGAAAAAAAATTAATTTAATTTTAAGCTTTGTTTATGGGGAAATACTTGGTTTGCTTAAAATTTATACGAATAGCCTACTGTTACCGTCATAGGTTTGCCGACAAAGTTGGAACCATAGACTCGAGAGGTAACATATTTTTTATCGAATAAGTTCTCTGCGGTGAGGTAAAGCTCTTGGGACTCACTGATGAAATAGCGGCCCGATAGATCGACGATGGTTTTAGCCTTGATTAGATTATCTGCTGCAATTTCACCTTGGCCAGCTTGGGTGCGAATATCATCGGTGTAACGGGCTGCGACAGTCAGTTCCCAGCTATCAGCCTTTACGCCAGCCGATGCGAACAGCATATTTTCAGCAATATAGGGAAGTTTATCTCCCTTAGTAACATCACCCCATGGGTCGAAATCAGACTCGAAGCTGTTAGCAAACTGGGCATCTGTGTAGGTGTAGGCCAGTTTCACTGGGAAGCTGAAATCATTTTCAGTGTTAAAGCTGTAGCCTAGGCTTAATTCAAGTCCCTTAACATCCACTTCGCCACCATTGTACTGATCACCAATATTGTCATCATCGCAGCCTTTTGAAGCGGTACATTCACCGTGCATGTTGCTGTAATCACTGTAGAAGAAGATAGCCTCTGAGCTAAATTCACCACTGTTGTAACGGGCGCCAGCCTCATAGTTCCAGCTCTGCTCCTCTTTTTTATCTGCATTGCCAGGAGAGGCAGGGGCAAAGCCTTTCTGAACCCCGGCGAGTACTAAGAAGTCGCTGTTTACCTGATAGGTTGCCGAGAGTGAAGGTAAAGTTGCCGAGAAACTGTTGTCGATATCTTTACTTGGCTGACCATCACGTCCTGGATTTTCTTTGCCCCAATCGGTGCGGTTTGTCTTCACATCTTCGTAGCGAAGGCCTGCGGTAATGTTGAAGTCGCCTAACTGGATCTTATCTTGAACATAAAGGGCTATGGCCTTGGCACTGTCGATACGGTTAGAGTCGGTGCCTGGAATACCACTTTCACTCAAGGTCATCACCTGATTTGAGTCCAGCGTATAGTGATCGGCCCATTGGAATCGATCCATCTCATCTTCATGGTAGCGAGCGCCGAAAGCGAGATCATGATTATCTAAATACCAGTTAAGCTCAGTTTGAACACCTTGTGAGATATAGCTCCGATTGTTTGCTTTAACTCTTACATCCATAGGCGCCATGGATGGGTCTTTATCAAATGCAGAGGCGGCCTCAACCCCACCTTGGCTGAGTTTAAGGTCATTTACTTTATCGGCTTTATACCAGTTGCGCGCAAAGTCGTTATAGTAGGCGGTTGTGCCTAAGGTAAGGTTATCGCTAAAGTCGATAATATGATTGATTTGCAGCTGTTTATGTTCAGTATTCATCACATCTTTTTGTGAGGCCGAGTAGCGAGCATAGGGTGTCGTTTCATAATCGGCATCGGTTAAGCCCATATAGGTTTCATTTGAGACTTCATCTGAGTATTTCAGCTTAAACTCCACCACCTGCGCATATTTAGCATCTTCAGCAGAGCGAATGCTTACTTTTGCCAGCGCATCATTCTTTTCAAAACCTGTGTTGCCACCCACTCCGTTGATATCTTTAAAGCCATCGGCTTGATAACGATAGAGATCCACTACGGCACCTACTCGTTCTCCCTGTCCACCGGCATAGGCGTGGATTTTACCAAAACCATCTTGACCCGCTGCAACATCGAGTTTACCCGCTAGCTCCTCTTCGGGGATCTGGCGAGATAGCATATTGATCACGCCGCCTGTGGTTCTTGGTCCGTATTTTACGGTTGAGCTTCCTTTTAGGATCTCAACAGACTCCATTCTGCCTGGTGTGGGGAAGTAATAGGCCGCAGGTGATGCGTAGGGAGCTGGCGCTGCAAGAACACCGTCCTCCATGATGGTGATTTTTTCTGAGCGATTTTGTCCGGTGCCTCGCATACCTATGTTTGGTCGTAAACCGTAACCATCTTCCTCTTGAATATAGACCCCAGGAATACTCGCGAGTGTGCGCATGATATCTGTGTATTTGAAGGTATCTAGCTCGGCTTGAGTGATGAGGTGTGCGCTGCCAGGAACGGTATTAAGTGGATTGTGTGTTCCAAAAATACTGATCTGTTCCATGGTCGGCTGGGAGTCAGACTCCTGTGCCATGATTTGAGGTGAGAGGGCAGCGAGTAACGCAGTTGAAATCAAACTTAAAGATCGCGTATTACGGTGTGACATAGGAGCTCCGTATAGGATAGAGATATTAAATCTCTGACTAAATGTTAATGGGATTGATTATCATTTGCGTGGATCCTATGTTGACTTTATTAAAATTAACTTAAAGTTGACACTCTTTACATTTGTTAACATGCTGGACACGATTTATGCGTCGCAAGTCATCGGGTGAGTGAAAACTCAATCATGGTATAAACTGTCGAGTCATTTTTATGGCTAACAAGATGTTCGAGTGAATATGTTTTTAAGTTCTTATTTTAAAAAAGAAAATCAATCTGTATCTATCACTCCTGCTCAGGCGAGTGATTTTGCCAAAGGCGTCGCACAAGACTTCAATCCTATCCATGATGTTGCGGCTAAGCGTTTTTGTGTGCCTGGGGATCTGCTTTTTGCCTTGGTACTCAACGAGTATGGTTTAAGCCAGAAGATGACCTTTAACTTCGCTGGTATGGTCGGCGATGGGGTTAAACTGCAGTTTCCTGACGCGGTAGCAGAAGACTTTGATATTCGAGATGATAAAGATAAGTGCTATCTCGAAGTGCATCGCAGCGGCGATGTGCGTCACTGTGAGACGCAAATTGAGTCGTTTATTCGCAAGTATGTGGCGTTCTCTGGTCTTAACTTCATGCATATATTAGTGCCAATGATGAAGCAGCATCAGATGATGATTAACCCAGCGCGCCCACTTGTGATCTACGAAAGCATGTCGTTTGACTTAACCACCTTAGACTTTACCGAAGTTAGCTTAAAGCTGGTTAAGCAAGACTTACAGATTGAAGGTAAGCGTGGCGATGTGACACTGACCTTTGAGCTACTCAGTGGTGATACTGTGGTGGGTAGCGGCGTAAAAACTTTGGTTATGAGCGGTCTGCGCCCATATGAAGAGGAAGCGGCGCAGCAGATGTGTGACGCATACGAGAGCCGTAGAGTCGCCTTCGGTTAACCGTTTATAAGCCTCAGCTCATCTTAGAACCTATTTAAAGCCACTTAACGCAATTTTGCTTGAGTGGCTTTTTGGTTTTTAGTCTAGGCTTTAGCGCGAAATAACATCGATTCGTATCAAAAACGCGCAAATGAACGATTAAGATTAAAAATGTGACTAAGCTCACTTGCTGCAAATGCGATGAGGGAGCATTCTATCTGTCCCTATCGCTTGCTGGCCCTAATGGTTAGACAAGGATTGGGGATCCGTTCGGATGAAGGTAGCAGGAGAGTGGGGAGTAACCCCACACCGACGAGGCAACTTTGTTAGGCTTTAAGCTAAACAAAGCACTCTTTCAGGTGCCACATTGTGGTGAGGACTGTTACTGGACGAGCCTCTGGAGAGACTGTGAGCAGTTAAGTGTTCGTAAGCTTGATTGTCACACAGCGCCGAAGGCGAAAGTGTTAGCTCAGCTATTAAACCCAGCTATGAGTTAACGCGAAACGCTCAGGCAAAAGGACAGAGGAGAGGATGACTGTGCTAGCTTTAATTAAGTCAATTATTAGCTACAAAAAGTCACTGTCGTTTGTCGCTGCGCCTTTTTCAGCCTAGCTTACACTTAAGTGAAGTTAGGTCGACACTATCGCTGTTGCATCCGTCGGTGATCTGCAACAGCCATTTCTTTTCCTCCTCCGATTATTAATAACTCTTATTTAGAGAGTTTTGCTGTTTAATACTCGAGGAATACCATGAATTTTCACGCGCTTTTAGCCGAAATCAATGCCATTGTCTGGGGACCTATCACCCTGTGCTTATTGGTCGGAACCGGCCTTTATCTAACTGTTAGACTCAAGCTTTTACAAGTCTTTAAATTACCTATGGCCTTAGGTTTACTGTTTAAACCTGCAAACGGTAAGGGCGATCTATCCTCTTTTGCTGCGTTATGTACTGCGCTGTCTGCAACTATCGGTACTGGTAATATTGTCGGTGTGGCAACCGCGATTAAAATCGGTGGTCCCGGCGCCCTGTTTTGGATGTGGCTAGCGGCTTTTTTCGGTATGGCAACAAAATACGCCGAATGTATGCTGGCAGTAAAGTATCGCACCACTGATGCCAAGGGTAATATTGCTGGTGGCCCTATGTACTATATCGAGCGCGGTCTAGGGCTTAAGTGGCTGGCAAAGATCTTTGCCATCTTCGGTGTTGGCGTAGCGTTCTTCGGCATCGGTACCTTTGCTCAGGTTAATGCGATCAGTGATGCCATGACAATTGCCTTTGAGGTGCCTGCTTGGGTGACAGCCGTTATCTTGACCTTAATGGTAGCCGCAGTGACACTGGGCGGCGTGAAGCGCATCGCTAATGTGGCGCAAAAGCTGGTACCAACCATGGCGCTCGGTTATGTGTTGGCTTGTATGTGGGTACTGTTTACCTTTAGCGATCAGATCATTCCTGCCTTTGAGTTAGTACTGCACTCGGCCTTTACCCCTATTTCAGCCGCGGGCGGATTCTTAGGCGCAACGGTTGCTCAGGCGCTGCAGATTGGTATTGCACGCGGGGTATTCTCAAATGAGTCGGGCCTTGGTAGCGCGCCTATTGCTGCGGCGGCAGCTAAAACTAATGAGCCGGTAGAGCAAGGTCTTGTGAGTATGACGGGAACCTTTTTCGATACGATTTTAATCTGTACCATGACAGGCCTAGTATTGATCATTACTGGTGTGTGGAGCGGTGATGCAGCCGGTGCTGCCATGACGAGCGCCGCATTTGCCGCCAGTGGTTCAGAAGTGGTTGGTCAGTATGTGGTTACCATCGCACTGGTGTGTTTTGCCTTTACTACTATTCTCGGTTGGCATTATTACGGCGAGCGTTGCTGGTATTACCTAACGGGCAGCCGCCTTGGTGATAACGGTATTAAGATCTACCAATTTACCTTTTTAGGTTTAATTGCCGGTGGCGCCTTCATTCACTTAGATCTTATCTGGATGCTGGCTGATACCGTAAACGGCTTGATGGCTATACCTAATTTGATTGCACTGATTGGTTTAAGGCATGTGATCTTAAAAGAGACCCGCAAATATTTTGCCAAGCAACAAGCACTAGCGACCCAAAGTTCATTAGCTTAAGGCTCGCGGATCCCCGTGAGCGTCTTGAACGGTTAGGGCTATCTGCTCAAAGGTGGCTAAAAGTCGACAAGTTAAGTTAATGAGTTTATGCCTGAAAGTCAGCCCATCTCATCATAAGTGAGATGGGCTTTTTTATTTGGAGACGGTTTTAGTTTTATATTAGCAATGTCGCCTGTTAACTGCCGATTGATTGAGCATCAAAAAGCCTAAAAATGGCGTATGATCTCGCTTCTGTGATCTGGTCATCGAAACCGCTGCTGTAGTCGCTTAGGCATAATTGCCAAGTGTGGCGCTTTCCTTTAATTTAGTGACCATCAAAACTTTTTATAGCTCTAATATTAGCCCTAACACTAGACCTAATATTAGACCTGACATTTTTAGCTTAATGTAAGCCCACAGCGCTTACCGTTACGGCTCTGTTTGGATTAAGGAATGCAATGCCAAGCTTAAATCGCATCATACTTATCGATACTCATCTACCAGGTGTGGTAGAACTGGCCCTGGATGGCCACACCAATATTTGTGGTACTAACGCATCGGGTAAAACCACACTGCAGCGTCTGGTTCCGGTTTTTTATGGTGAATACCCGAGTCGAGTGGTGCCATCAACCCGTGACAGTTTCGAGCGTTGGTACCTGCCCCATGATTCAAGCTTTATCATCTATGAATATATCAAGTCTGATGGCTTAGCTTATCAAGCGGTATTGGCATCTGCTGGCGACGGCAAGGGCGTTAACTACCGCTTTATTGCCAAAGGCTTCGAGCTTGAGGATTACATCAAGACTAAGCAGGGCGATAGCATTCAATGCTTCACCATGGCAGAGCTAGGCCGTGAGATGAAGCGCGCCGGTGTGGCGGTCACCAACCTGCTTAATACCCGTGAATTTAGAGCCATTATCCAAAATGACCGTGCGCTATTGAGCACGGGTAGTAACCGCAATGAGTTGCGTAACTACGCGCGTCAGTTCTCTTTGTGTGAAGCAGAGCATTCACTGCGCCATATCGAAAAACTGGCTAAAGCGGTGCACTCGAAAGAGGGCAAGATGGAAACAATCAAGTCGATGATTGCCGCCATCTTGGAAGAGGACGGGGTTAACCCGCCAAGCTCGCGCTTAAATCCACAACGTGTTGAGGCGTGGATCCGTGAGAGTCAGCTAATCCAAGGCTTCGAGCAAATTCGCCCAGAGTTTGAAAAACTCGAGCAGGAGTTTGACCAACTGCTTAGCACTGAGCAGCGTCTTGCCAGTCTGCGTCGTGGTTACAGTAAAGATGAAACCACCGAAATCGAGCGCCAAGAGCATCATCAAGACTTGTCTAAGGCGTTAAACGCTCAGTTGCGTCAGCTTGATGACGAGTGGAAAGAGCAGCGCGATGAGTTAAACCTTGATCTATCTGCCGCCAAAGGCGATGTGGCTAAGTGCGAGCATGAGCTGGACTCCATTGAAGATCAGCATGCAAGTTTTCAAGATGCTGATATTGAACAGGCTAAATCAGATTTAGAGCAGCTTCCAAGTTGGCGCGGCAGCTTAGAGAACCTAAGCGAGCGTCATAAGCTGCAAACCGAGAAGCATCAAGATATTGAAGCGGCCTACAATGCCCGCCGCAGCAAGATTGGTGAAGGTCTTAACCGCGAGTTAGAAAACCTACATCAAGAACAAGATAGCCTGCGTGAATCCCGTGACAAACAAAGAGAGATTGGCCGTAGCGAGCTTGCTGAGCTAGAGGCGCAGTGGCGCGAGTCCACAGAGAAAGGTCAGGCGCAATTTAGCGAGCAAGCCTATCAGTTAAAGGTCAATGCAGCAGAGCTAAAAGTACGTGTCGACAGCGTGACCTACTCCGAAGAGGAAAAGCTTGCCCTTGCGGTATTCGATGAGCGCATCTCTCGCGCCGATGAAGAGCAAGAAGCTTGTAATGCCAAAGTGGACCGTCTATCGAGTGAAGAGCGCAAGCTTCGAGCCAAGCGTGATCAGGCCAACGAGAGTCTACGTGTGGCCGGTATTCGCGTAACAGAACGCCAGAGTGAGCTGGAAGAGCTGACTCATATGCTGTTCCCACAGTCGCATACTTTGCTGGAGTTTTTACGTAAAGAGGCGGCTGGCTGGGAAAACACGCTCGGTAAGGTGATTAATTCAGAACTGCTGCACCGCAGCGATCTGCACCCAAGCATTAGCAGTGAAAACCTTGAATCGCTATATGGTATCGCGCTGGACTTAAAAGCGATC
The DNA here is from genome assembly GCF_019654915.1 of Shewanella sp. MBTL60-007. Taxonomy (GTDB): domain Bacteria; phylum Pseudomonadota; class Gammaproteobacteria; order Enterobacterales; family Shewanellaceae; genus Shewanella. The sequence continues at coordinate 58,007 of NZ_BPET01000010.1, forward strand.
GACGCGCCAGAATATGCCGCCTCAGAGCAAGAGTTAAGAGTGAAGCATGCCGCCGCAGAAGAGGCGTTATCTAGCGCCAAAGAACTGCAAGCCGAAGCGGAAGATATCTTAGTTGCCAGCAATACCGAGCTAGATAAGTTACTGCGTGAGCTGACTTTTGCTCGTACGGCTTATAAGAATAGTCGTGACGATCTACGTCGCCTGTTTGATGACAAGCGCGCAGAGCAGGAGAAGATAAATCTTGCACTAAACGAGCGTAAGGCCGCATCACAGAAGCAGCTAGCTCGCATCGACAGTGACATTAAACAGCTTCAGGCTCAGCAACAAGAGTGGCTCGAAGAGCAAAAAGAGCAGGCACTTGAAGCGCGCATGGAAAAGAATGCCTACTGGCAAGAAGTAGTTGGCGCGTTAGAGACTCAGCTAAATCAAGTTAAGAGCAATATTCAAAGCCGCCGTGAGCACGCAGCAAGTGAGCAGAAGGCTTGTGAGCAGTGGTACAAAAATGAGCTTAAGTCTCGTGGTGTCGACGAAGCGAAAATTGTCGCCCTTAAGGCAGAAATTCGTACCCTTGAGAGCAATATCAGTAAGGCGGAGCAGCGCCGCAGCGAAGTGCTACGTTATGACGACTGGTATCAGCACACTTGGCTTAAGCGTAAGCCTAAGCTGCAGTCTGAGCTAAGCAAGGTGAAGCACGCGAGTCTCGACCTTGAGCAGCAACTTAAGAGCAAGGCTAACGAAGTTAAGGCTAAGCGTAACGAGCTAGATGGCGAGCGTAAGCAATCCGATGCGGTGCAAATTGAAGCCTCAGAAAACTTAACTAAGCTGCGCAGCGTGATGCGTAAACTCAGTGAGCTTAAGCTACCAGGGAGCAATGATGATGCTCAGGGCAGCTTGTCAGAACGCCTACGTCAAGGTGAAGAGCAGTTACTGAAACGCGACTCATTAATGGGCTCGGTTAAGCAATATGTTGAGCACTTCGACTCAGTGATAGCTAGCAAATCAGGCTCAGGTCTATCTGAGACCTGGGAACGTGCCCGTGAAGAATCAAGCTTTGTTAACGACAAAGGCATCCGTATTCTTGATTACCGCAAGTTAGTGCCACAGCTTGAGCAGTTACTTAACGTCATGGTGCCACAGTCGATTATGGCGCTACGTGAGCAAGGGCGTATTTTTGGTGTCGATTTAACAGCTTTCTACGATGTACTGGCTGATATTGACCGCCGCATTGCCTCCCAAAGCGCACGTATTACCCGTGAAGTGGGTGAAGAGCTGTTCCTCGATGGCGTATCAGAATCTGCGGTTAAAATTCGTTCGCGCATTAGTGAACTAGAGTTCTGGCCTGAGCTAGAGCTATTTGTTAAGGCATTTAAACGCTGGAAGGCCGATGGCTTTAACGACTTGCCGGGTGAGGATTACACCAATAGCATGCGCCGCGCGTTAGACATTATCGGCCGCGCTGCACTGTCTGGTGGTATCGCTAAGCTGCTTGAGATTGAGCTGCGCCTGAAAGAGGGCAATAGCGACTTAGTTATCCGCACCGACAGACAGCTAAATGAGTCATCTAGTCACGGTATGGCTTACCTGATCTTATGTAAGTTCCTGCTTGCCTTTACCCGTCTACTACGTGGCCGAGCTGAAGTGACCATTCACTGGCCAATCGATGAATTAGGTACCTTGCACCACGGTAACGTGAAGAAGATCTTCGATGCCTGTGAGAATAACAATATCTCAGTATTGGGGGCGTTCCCGAACCCTGAGTCTGAGGTACTGAACCTGTTCTCGAACCGTTACATCATCAACAAACAAACCAAGAAACTGCAGGTGGTTAAGCCTCAAGTTAATCCGATCGCCGAGAAACTCAATCAGCGACGTACTCAGGAGGCCGTGTAATGAGCCAAGCAACCGAAACCACCATCGTTGGCACTAGCGCCCTTATTGAACGTTTACTTAAAGGTCAGTTTATCTGTCGTACTACCGATGAAGACGGCTGGCGCGCATTGAAAAGCCCATCGACTCGTGACTATGTTGAGCAGTATCTGAATCAAATCAATCGCACTATAGGATCGGCTGGTGAAGGAGAGGTGTTCTTCTGTGGCTATCAGCAGCTAGGTGATGGTGAGCGTAAGGTCATTTCATCGCAGTTTAAAGATATCTGTAATGCGCTTATTCCGCTGGTGGAGTGGCTGGTACTGGTGCAAGAGGGCAGTGGCCAAGATGCGCCGCTATCTGAAGGGGTCGCGGTACGCTTAACCGAGCTGCAGACCCGTATCGAAGACACGCCAGCGTTTCGTGAGCAGTTAGCTAAGATCAGTCATTACCGCCTATTTGGCTCAACCAGTACCAATGTTGATGCGCAAATCAAGCTGGTGTTTAAGCGCTTGGTAGAGCTTGGCTACCTGACTCGCCCGAATAGTGAAAAGCAGATCTATATCGCCACGGGTAAGCTCGATTACCTTTATGAGGTGATCCGCTTTATCGATGAGACAGAAGGCTTAAGCCTTGAAGCCCAAGCTGAAACTGCCACTCAAAGGGATCTAATCTAATATGAGCAGTAACTTACACCAAGCCGGTGTTAAGCTGCTAAAACAGCTTGGACGCCATGCAGAGCTGGTGATGGACGTTTACTTATCTGGCTCTGTCTCGGTCGATGAGAGTAACGCTCAAGCCATCGATAAACTGCAAAAGAGCGACATTCTGTGGCGACCAGAGCCTGAGCAAGAACTGCGCCTTAAGCGTTCGGTTCGAGCTTTGCTTGAGGAAGCCTTGAGTGATGAGCGTAATCGTCAAATCGACTCTAATGTGGGCTCGTCACTGGCCACCATCAAAACCTTGGCCGACCACTATAAAGAGGCACGCCATAATGTGGATTTCAGTGCCTCTGAGGCTTACCTTGCCGATTTAAGTGAGCATGTTTATAGCTTCGCCGATGGTCTGCGTTACTCGATTCGTGTGTTGTGGAGCCGTATTAACAACGAGTTTGGTTATGTGGGCAGTATCAACGCAAAAATCCGTGAAAATGAGTTGGCACAGAGCCAAGTCTCCGAGTTGCTGAATGGCCTTGAGATGTTCCAGTTTAGCGAACTCGGTGAGATAGCCGGCGATATTCGCGAGCTGCGAAAACTGCTGGTGACCACTTTGCAGGAGACCTTGAGTGACTGTACTCAGGAGCTAAGTGTGGTGCAGGCACGTCTGCTTGAGCTACTGGGTCGATTCCGTCAAATTCGCGGTCGTACTCGTTTGCTAAAAGGTTGGTTGCTGTATACCGATCTGCACCCAGACTACAAACCTGCCGATCATGTGAGTCATAAGCAACTCCCGGCACTGTTTAATATTGCTGAGCCGCTGCTGGCACCAGCATCTGTTGATGTGCATAACCATAGCTTAGAGCCAGAGCTACTTGAGATTGTCTCTAACATTAAGCGTATCGATCGCTTAAATGATGTGGGCGCAGTGCGCGAGCAAGATGTCTCGGTTGATCTTACCCAAGCGGAAGACTTTGATATTCCCGATAATCCGCTTAAGCTAGCAGTTGATGGCTATTTCTGTGCAGTTATCGACTCAGGTAAGAGCCAGTCAGCGCTGGAATATCTTGACGAACAGCAGCTCCCTTGGGACAGAGAATCCTGGCTGTATCAGGTTATTTGCGGCTATGAAGGTTTGCCAGAAGAGCATCGTAGTTACTTCGAGCTTGAACATATCGGCGAACCAGACCCAGTTTATAGCGGTAATTTCATCATTAAAGATGTCGAGTTGTGGCTGGCGTAAACGGGCGATAATCGCTTAACAAAAAGCACCTTTTAAAGGTGCTTTTTTTATGAGCATTAATCGGTGTATTTGCTGATGCGTAACGATATGTACTTTTTGCGGTGCCCTGCATGGTTTTTAATTCTGTCACGCGCCGTCGCGGTAGTGCTTTAAACTGTGCTGTTTTTAAGTTTTCGTGCTTAAAATGATGCAAAAATGTTGCTGGTGTAAAAGTTGCGTCTAGGTGGTTTGTATTTGTATCTATATTAAGTTGTTTTATATCAAGTGGTTATGCGGTTGTTTTTGGTGGGGTTACCAAGCTGTTTCAAAAACTATTTTGCCCTTTTAGATTGAAATTCTTGCCAGCATGTTTCACTATCCCTGCACAATGAGATGGAAATCAAGTTTTCATCAAGATTGAAGGCAATAGAAGGCATGCGCTAAGACATGTCCCAATAAGGCAAGCAAATGACTAAATCACTTTCGACCCGGATCTTTATTGGTCTGTTTTCAGGGCTCATTTTTGGCTCTATCATCCAATACTTTCTCGCTGATATCAGCTTCTTCTCTGGCACAATCGTCGAGCTAGCCTCAGGCGCTGGCACCATGTTCGTTAATATGATCATGATGTTAGTGGTACCGCTGGTCTTCGTTAGTATCGTTTGTGGCGTGTGCGAGCTTAAAGATCTCAATAGTTTCGGCCGATTAGGCGGCAAGACATTCGGCTTCTATATCATCAACACCTTAGTGGCTATCTTCGCAGCATTAGGCGTGGCACTGCTGCTTGCTCCAGGCAAGGGCGTGGATATGTCTAGCGGTGGCGGCGTTGATATTGTGGCAACAGAGCTACCTAACCTAGTCGATTTGATTGTCAGTATCGTACCGAGCAACCCGATAACCGCCTTTGGTTCGGGTAACATGTTACAAGTTATCTTTATGGCGCTGCTGCTTGGTGGCGTGATTAAGTCTCTTGGTGAAGCGGCGCAAAGCGCGGTAAATGGCTTCCAAGTGGCAAATAAGATCATGATGAAGCTGATTAGCGTGGTGATGCAGTTAGCGCCTATCGGTGTGTTTGCCTTGATGCTAAAGCTAGGTGCAACATTGGAAGCGGCTATCTTTGGCAGTGTGGTCGAATACCTAGCGCTGATCGTCGGCCTATTACTGTTATGGATTTTTGTAGTCTATCCGTTTGCGGTTGGTCTATTTACTCAGGTTTCGGCAAAAGAGTTCCGCGCTAAGACCCGCGAACAGATTTTATTTTCACTGTCGACGGCGAGTTCCAATGCGACTATTCCGGTGACTATGCGTACCCTAACCGAAAAGCTTGGGGTTAATCGCTCAGTAGCTGGCTTTGGTGTACCGCTCGGCGCGACCATGAACATGGGCGGCGTATCAATTTATATCACTATCGCTATCTTCTTCGTTGCTAACGCATTTGGCGCGCCAATTTCGATGGAGCAGCTACCCGCATTGCTATTTAGTATCTTCCTATTGTCAGTTGGCGCAGGTGGTGTACCAGGCGGCGGCATGGTGATGATTGGTGTGCTTATCCATCAGATGGGTTTACCTGTAGAGGCATTCGCAATTGTTGCAGCCCTAGACCGTCTAATCGATATGGTGCTGACCTCTTGTAACGTAGTGGGCGATACTGCAGTGTTGACCATAGTGAATGAAACCGAAAAGGATGCTGACGCTAAGTTGGCACCAGCTCAAACACAAGTGCAAGCACAAGCTCAGGCTTAACACCAGCAGACTAGCACTGACTGTCCGAAGATAAAAATGCCAGCAACTTGCTGGCATTTTTGTTTTCTATTTGTTGTTTCTTACCTTGGTATTATTTTTCTTTAGTGATTCGTCGGCTCAAGGCACTCTGGCTTATGCCTAGCATCTGCGCCGCTGCCGTTTGGTTATTGGCGGTGCGGTTCATCGCTTCCTGAATAAGAGCGTCACTCATCTGCGCAAGAGTTGGTAACACTTTAGGAAAAATCAGCTGATCACTCTCTATATGATTGGCAGGTTTACTTAAGTTAATCGCCTCCATAAAAGGGGTGATATTGAGCGCAATACCGTCACTGCGACTCACGGCGTCAAACACCATCCCCTTCAGTTCGTGCAAATTGCCGGGGAAGTCATATTCTGCTAATTGCTGGGCAAGAGAGGTCGGTTGCTGTGGCTCACTCAGTCCCATCTCTTTCGCGGCTAAGCTAATGAAGTGGTTGATCAGCATAGCCAAATCCAGTTTACGCTGTCGTAGCGGTGGTAGCTTGATGGTGTGTGAGCGTAAACGGTAAAGTAGATCGCTTCTGAACTTGCCCGCTTGGTTAAGTGCTAGTAAGTCGTGTTGAGTCGAGGTGATGATCTTGCACAGCACGGGGTAAGCTCTATCGCTACCAATTGGGTAGTACTGCTTATGCTCAATTACATCCACAAGCTTGGCTTGGGCTTCAATTGGCAGGTCGCCAATTTCATTGAGATAGAGTAGCCCCGATTGGACTTGATGCAGCACGCCAGCCTGAGCGCTGATCTGGCCGTCTTCACCTGTGTGCAGTTGCCCAAAAAGCTGTAGCTCGAATGCGGAGGTGCTGATCCCCGCTAGGTTGACGTTAATAAAGGGCGCATCGGCGCAGATAAGCTGATGGCAAGATTTGGCAAACTCATCTTTACCCGTGCCGCTTTCACCTTGAATAAGAATGGGCTCGGGGCTTAAGGCTACGGCTTCTAAATAGCGAAATTGATCCAGTAGTGCAGGCTCGCAGGTGAGGATATTATTAAACACATCAGGGCGATTTAGGGTGCGGCTTAAGAAGCTCTCTTTAATGCGCAGATAGTTGCGTTCGAGACCGACTACTTCCAATGCTCTACGAACGGTACGGGCTAGATCGTCAACGTTGTCTGTTTTAATAAAGTAGTCATAGGCGCCATTTTTGATGCAGCGCACCGCAGTATCAACCTCATTGACGCCGGTAACTATGATGACGCGAGTCTTAGGGAACTCTTTACGGATCATCTCAAGTAAGTCTTCACCGGAGTGAAACGGCATAGTGAGATCCAGTAGTACTAAAGCGTAATCCCCAGTCTGTAGCCGGCTCATCACTTGGCGACTGTCGACACAGGTATCAATAGTCGCTTCAGGCACAAGGCGATTAAGCGTAATTGAAAGCGTTCTAAGCCATGACGCTTCATCGTCAACTAGGAGAATATTTCTAGCAAGTTTCATGTGATACCAGTCCTATAAAATATCTGTTCTGTTCAGAGCCTCTCAGGCTGTTCATCTCAAGGCACAATGGTGAGTCAATGTTAATTCGCTTTTTAGCCACGGAATTAGTACTCCAACGGAAAGCGAATTTTTATCACAGTGCCTTTGCCTAGGCGTGAGGTGATCTGCATATCAGCCTTGTGCTCTTTAATGATGCGGCTACACACGGAAAGCCCTAAACCACTGCCACCGCTTGAGCGGCGGGTGGTAAAGAATGGCTCGGTAATGCGCTGCAGTGTGGTGCTATCCATTCCTGAACCTTTATCGCTCACGATAAGGCAGATATGTTTATCTTCCACGCAGGTCTTGATATTGATGTGTTCATTGCACTCATAGCAGTCGGCATCTTGTCTGATGGCATGACAGGCGTTTTGGATGAGATTAATCAGTACCTGATGCAATTGCTGGGCATCGCCCATCACAACAGGGCTTGGGGTTAGTAGATCAGTTGTGACATTAAATATCTTAGTTTGGTTGGCTGTGAGGCGCAGCGACACTTCAACCACTTCATTGAGACTAATCGCTTGATACTCATTGGCTAATGTTGGCAGGGCATAGCGTTTAAGGTCGTTGACGATGCGACCAATACGCTGAGCCCCCTCTTCAATGGAGTGGCTACTTAAATCCAACTCTTCCATGGCTTGGTTTGGTGGTAGCCCTGCCACTGTCCAAAATGGGTTCTGCTTCTGGTACTGATTGCCTGCTTCCGACAGATCCCTAAGAGCATCGCTAATAAAGGCTATCGAGTGAATGATGATCCCAGTGGGATTATTGATCTCGTGAGCAATGCCAGCCGACAGTTCACCTAGTGACGCAAGGCGGCTGGCTTCGTCGTTGGCTTGACGTAACCTATGCTGCTCGGTGGCTTCCTCAAGCAAAATGACCACCTGCTGCTTACTAATTGGGTGTAGCTGGAGCTGCCAATATTGGTTATTGATCTGCATATCGGCGGTTTGTGACTTTTGCTTGACTAGCGCATCATTGAGCGCATTACTTAAGTTAAAGGTTTCGCCATCAATATAGTGAAAGTCGGGATCAATGAGTAAGTCATTATTATTGTCGTTGCTCCAAAGGCACTCACCCTCCTGATTAAATAGGGTGACACCGTGGGGAATACCATCGAGTACTGACTGGAACTGTTGAGATAGGCTAGATATCGCCAATTCTGCTTTCTTACGCTGGGCTAACTCAATTTTTAGCGCTTTAGAGCGCTTACGTAGACTGAGGCTGATAAAGCCGGTTAGCAGCATGCCCACAGCAGAGAGCAGGCTGACAAAAATGGCTAGCGATAGCATCTTCTTCTGCGCCGAGTTCAGGTCGACTTTTTCGCGGCCAGTACCAAACCACTTATTGACCAGACGGTCATATTCACCCGAGAGCTTCAGTTGTCTTAGGGCATCGTTGATCTGCGCCATCATTTCAGCATTCTTATAGTTGCTGACAAAGTTAAATGCCCCGTAAATCAGCGGGTCGCTGGAGCTACGAATCGATGGATATAAGGGCATGAGTCGTCTGGCAACGAAGTTTTCGGCGATCACCACATCAACTTCACCTTTTATAAGCAGTTGAAAGCCAGTCTCATACAAGTCGACATCTACACGGGTGAAATCTTGCTCTTTACCTGAAATATAGACATCAACAAAGGCGCCTTTCTTGATGGCCACGCGTTTGCCAGCCAGATCGTTCCAGCCGTTGATAAAGGACTTACCTTGTAAGGTATAGGCCTTGGCATGGGTTGCGTAGATGGGATCCGATTGGCTCAACTCTCTATCGATAGTAATCGGGCTGACCACGGCGATGACATCAATAAGTGAGTCGCGGTCATGCACGTCTTTTAAAAGTTGCTGAAAGCTTTTACGGCGGATAACGATGCGCTTGCCCATAAGCTGGCCGATGCGGTCCATCAACTCAAGATTAAAGCCTTGGTCGACACCGTTGTTACGCCATTCAAGGGGAGCTGTTTTAGAGTGAACGCCGAAGATTATACTATGACTTTCATAGTCCTCGGCTGCATAAGAGGGCGCAGATAACCCCGCTAGGGCAGCCCCAAAAAGAGTACAGATCGCGCAAACTAAGTTAACAAATATTTTCATAACGGAATCTTAGCATGAGCTTATACAAGATAACTGTGCGGGATTTCTCGATTTACCAAGGAATTAGTGAGCTCATGAGCAGTGCGGGAAAAGTGGTTAAGCCATTGCTCTAGCAGTGCTTAGTGTCACTATTAAGCACCGCTATGTGGCCCGCTGTGGGCTGTTATTAAGATATGTGATCTTGTTAACTCAGGGCTATGCATTTTTGCATAACGGCCAATGAGGTTATGCATCTTTGCATGACGCAGTTTGCAAGCTGTGATCGAGTGTTCAGTTTCTTGGCTCATTCCAGTGATGTTGTTGAACAAGTACGTTTTCAGGCAGAAAATTACCTCGAATTGAGTATTTAAGACGGCGTTAATGACCGTCAAATCTAACCGTGATAGCTTTTTGCCGCTGCCGAGGCAGCCATAAAAAAGTGAGGAAATGAGATGAAAAACTTTAAAAAAGCAGTGTGTATCGCAACACTTCTTGGCTCAGCAGGCTTTATGTCTAACGCAATTGCTGCTGATAACTTGGCAGAATTCCATGGTGAAAACCAAGAGTGTGATAGCTGCCATATGCCAGACGGTGAGCTATCTAACGACAGCCTAACTTACGAGAACGCTCAGTGCGTATCTTGCCACGGCACACTTGCTGAAGTTGCAGAAGAAACTAAGCATGAGCACTACAATGCCCATGAATCTCATTTCCCTGGCGATGTGGCTTGTACTTCTTGTCACAGCGCTCACGAAAAATCTATGGTTTACTGTGACTCTTGCCACAGCTTCGACTTTGACATGCCTTACACTAAGAAGTGGGAACGTCATGAGCCAAGCATCGATGAGTTACTAAAAGACAAGTCAGACCGCCAAGCGGCACTAGCTGCAGAGCCACGCGACACTGTTGACGTAGTGGTTGTTGGTTCTGGTGGTGCAGGTTTCTCTGCTGCGGTATCTGCTTTTGATCACGGCGCTAAAGTGATTCTAATTGAGAAAGAGCCTGTTATTGGTGGTAACGCTAAGTTAGCAGCAGGTGGTATGAACGCAGCTTGGACCGATCAGCAAAAAGCCAAAGGTATCAAAGACAGCGTTGAGTCTATGTACAAAGACACCATGAAAGGTGGTCGTGACTTAAACGAGCCAGAGCTAGTAGAAGTATTGACTTCTCACTCTAAAGGTTCGGTAGATTGGTTAACTGCAATGGGCGCAGACCTTAACGACGTAGGTCGTATGGGTGGTGCTTCTGCTAACCGTTCACACCGTCCAACAGGTGGTGCGGGTGTAGGTGCTCATGTAATTCAAGTTCTTTACGATAACGCAGTTAAGCGCGATATCGATATGCGCATGAACACTCGTGGTATCGAAATCCTTAAAGACGACAAAGGCAACGTTAAAGGCCTACTCGTTAAAGGCATGTACAAGGGTTACTACTGGATTAAAGCTGACGCAGTTATCCTAGCAACAGGTGGTTTTGCTAAGAACAATGAACGTGTTTCTAAGCTTGATCCTAAGCTAAAAGGCTTTATTTCTACTAACCAACCAGGTGCAACGGGTGATGGTATCGACGTAGCAGGTAATGCTGGTGCAGCGATGACAGATCTACAGTACATCCAGGCTCACCCAACGCTATCTGTTAAAGGTGGTGTGATGGTAACTGAAGCGGTACGTGGTAACGGTGCAATCTTGGTTAACCGTGAAGGTAAGCGCTTCGTCAACGAAATCACGACACGTGATAAGGCTTCTGCAGCGATTCTGAAGCAAACAGGTAAGTCTGCGTTCCTAATCTTTGATGACTCTGTACGTAAGTCTCTAAGCAAGATTGATAAGTACATCGGTCTAGGTGTTGTTCCAAGTGCTGACTCGCTAGTTAAACTAGGTGAGAAGACTGGTATTGATGGTAAGAACTTAACTGAAGCTGTTGCGCGCTACAACAGCCAACTTAAGAGCGGTAAGGACACTGACTTTGGTCGTCCAAACCTACCTCGTGCCCTTAACGAAGGTAATTACTACGCAATCGAAGTGACTCCAGGTGTTCACCACACTATGGGCGGCGTGAAGATTGACTCTAAAGCTGAAATCATGAACGCGAAGCAGCAGGTTATCCCAGGTCTATACGGCGCGGGTGAAGTGACTGGTGGTGTTCACGGTGCTAACCGTCTAGGTGGTAACGCTATCTCTGATATCGTCACCTTCGGTAGAATGGCTGGTGAGAACGCAGCTGAATACGCTAAGAAGCATTAATCTTAGATTGTTAGTTGGGGTTGGGATTTGAGTTAAGTTTCAGCCTCAGACTAAAAAAAAGCAAAAGCCTTTATCTTCGGATAAAGGCTTTTTTGTATCTGCAACTTTTGTGTTTAGTTAGACTTCGTCTAATAACTAAAGTTGTGAGCTTCCAGCTCATACAGCTACGGTCTATCGACCGAGAAAAGTCGTGGCGCTTCGTCCACACTCGAGGGCTAAGCAATCAAGCGGAGCTTGATTGCTTACAGGTGGGCGAAGCCCATAAATTATGATCAAACAAAGTTTGATCATTAAAATGAAAATTTAGCCATCAGCTAACACGCAAGCAATTACCATTGTATAATCAAAACATACCAAACCTAACCCACTGATAAATGTCTAAATACCTCTGCCAACTCGTTATCATTTTCTGCAGCGTAATCGCAATAACACTTGCGAGCGGCGCCAAAGCTAACAGTAGTGAATTAGACCTGAGTGACTACGATGCCGATGTCGCGGCATTGCTACTGGAATATCAGGGGCAAGACTCTTACTCAAGACCAATCGTGCCATCGGTTTTGGTGTATAAAGACACTGAACAAGCCTCCACTTATGTCGACTTTAAACGAGGTTTGATCTTAGTAGAAACCCGCACTAAAGCGCAGCTTAAAGAGGCTGTGGTGCAAGTGCTGTTAACCCAGATCGACCCTACGGTTATCGACGCGCAAACCGCTGAGGACTTTGGCTTAATCAGCAAAAAGAAAAAGCCGTTCTTCTGGGGACAAGTACTCGATAGAGACGGTAAAGCGATTGAATTTGAATGGCGCGCATCACGCTATGCCGATTACTTAGTCAGTAAGAGCAAACGCAGCAACTCGCGCTTTCAAGTGGCGATCCACATGGTGAAAGAGCACACCACCATTGCTGGTAATAAGTATATTAATTACGCCCGCAATGCGAGTCGTAAACATGGTATTAGCACTGATTTGATCATGGCGATTATCGAGACAGAAAGCTCATTTAACCCATTGGCGCGCTCGCGCTCTAATGCGCTTGGGTTAATGCAAATTAAGGCAAATACCGCTGGCCGCGATTATTTCAGTATCATTCAGGGCTATAAACACACACCTTCATCGGCATATCTTTATGATCCGGCTAAAAATATTGAGGTAGGTACCGGTTACTTAAAGATCCTTTCAAGCCGCTACCTTAAGGGGATCACCCACCCTAAGAAACGTGAGTATGCAGTGATCTCAAGCTATAACGGCGGCGCGGGGAATCTCTGGAAAAGCCTAGACCCACGAGGCAATCGCACCAAGGCCTTAGCGCGAATTAATAAGATGACGGTGAGCGAGTTTTATTGGTTTCTAACTAATCGCCATAACCGGGAAGAAACCCGTAACTACTTGAAAAAAGTCAGTAGTCGACAGAAGAAGTATCTGTAACCCGGCTTAACTTAATGTAAAACGATAGCCACAAGGCTATCGTTTTTGTTAGTAATTTCTATAGCGTCAGCAAGTAAGCCGTTAAAGCTTGCTCTGCTCTTTATACTTGGCCAACTTGTTAGTGTACTTATTTTGATAAAAAGGGTGATCGGTAATATCTAGCGCCAAAGCCTGATATTTTATTGCTAACTCTATTTCCCCCAGCTTGGCATAAGCGTTAGCAACTGCGTCATAGGCTATATAAGCTTTGGGATCGTCGCTAATCGCCACCTTATAAACCTCGACAGCCTTACTTGGCTCAGTTTCAAGATAAGAATCGCCTAGCTTTAGCAATGAGCTGGTCGCAGGCACTTTAAAACCATATTTTTGCTCAGATAAAAACTGATAATGGGCCAAAATCGCCTCGGGTCCTTGCTTTGAAATCTCCGAGTCTGCCGCTAACACCTGATGGTAATCATCAAACAGCGCTTCAATACCATAAGCCGCGGCAAGCAGGGGTTGGGTCATATAGTAGCTACCGTCAAAACGCTTAATTCGATAGTCTAACGTCTCGTTGGCGTTGGCTTTGATTATGGCCTCCATCTGTGAAAAGGATTCGAGTTGGCGTTGCTCATAGCCGCTGTCACTGGTACTCATAAACAAGAATCGCTGTTTGCCCTGCATAGCAGCAAGCTTTTTGGGGGCGTCTTTTATGACATAAGCAAAGTCTTTGCTGAGTACAGGGCTTGCCACAAAGTAAGCGTTGAACAGGCTGGGGCGATTAATCAGGGTATAGAGCCCAAGGCCAGCATCTCCCACGAAGCCGTTTAAGATGCGAAAGCCATTAGTGCGATACTTTTTATCGATAGCAGGCAGCAGATCTTGTTCAAAATAATCTAGCAGCTTTTGATTGCCCCGCTGCTCAATGGCCAAGGTTTTTAGTTCACCTAAGCCTTGGTGCCCATCTGGCGCAGTGACAATAATGGTTTCTAACCAGGGCCATTCACCGTTATGGCTCATCCAGTCATGCATACCTGCCAGCAAGGCTTGGCTTCTTGGGTGTAACCCAACAAGAACCACATATTGTTTATTTGGTTTTTTGCCGTAGCTGGCTGGCAGTGTCACCTTAAACTCAGCAGGCGCTATCGAATCTGAGGTGACGGTTAATGACTCTAACGTTAAGCCCATAACATTTGCCTTGGCATCTGTTTTGGCATCGAGCTTATCGGTCTCTTTTGCGTTGACATAACCGCTAGCCAAGCCTAAGTTCACGCTTAAGAGCAAGCAAGCCATCGCGAGTATTCTAATCATCTGTCTCTCCCTGAACGTTATCCTTTTAACCCTTGAGCCAATCCATGTCCCTAGATATAGGCATCGATTAGTTAAGTGAGTGATGAACTTAACAGCTGAGTATAAATAGAACAACTTTATAGGCGCTCAACGCTGCCTTTAACTAGGTACTGCAGTTAATCAACGAGTTATTATCGAGGCCAAAGCATCCAAAAAACGATAAAACTGAAAATTTAGTACGAACACTAGCGCGATTAGACTAGCCAAAGCAGCCAATTCAGCTTAGGATCTGAGCAATAAACCGATCTCGACTACATGTTATACACATTGCGGAGTAACTAAACATTATGGGTATCAGAGCCATCGTCGTTGATACAGCCGGTACGACTACCGACCTTAACTTTATTGAGGATATTCTCTTTCCTTATTCAGCTAAGGCCTTACCCGCTTTTCTAGAAGAAAATCAACATAATGTACTCGTAGAGAACTGTATTTGCGATGTGCAAGATATCGCACTCGAGCCTGATGCCGATCTTGCTCGTGTCACTGAAATTTTACTGCAGTGGATTAAAGAAGATCGTAAAGCCACGCCACTGAAAACCATTCAAGGTTTGATCTGGAAGCAGGGTTACGCTAACGGTGAGTTTAAGGGGCATATCTTCCCTGACTTTATCGAAGCATTAGATGGTTACAAGCAGCAAGGCTTACGAGTTTATAGCTTCTCATCAGGTTCAGTAGAAGCGCAAAAGCTATTGTTTAGCCACAGTGATGCAGGCGATTTAAATGATAAGTTTAATGGCCACTTTGATACTCGCACTGGCAACAAGCTTTTCAAGCAAGCTTACTGCAATATCGTTAACACCATCAGCTTAAGCCCTAAGCAAATCCTGTTCGTTTCTGACGTGCTAGAAGAGTTGAAGGCGGCCAGTGAGGCAGGCTTAAACGTGGTACAGATGGTTCGTGATAACAACCAGCGTACAGGCGACTTTAAGACCATCAGCAGCTTCGCAGAATTAAGTATTTAAGCTGCTGCTGAGGGTAAAAAAGGCATTCATTTGAATGCCTTTTTTGTATCCATCGCCGCTGCAATAGGCATAGCAACCTCCTCACCATAATACTCTCACTTGTTGCTGCTACGGCATGCTGTTATGCTGAGCAAAAGTTAAACACTCGTTTAAATAACCACATCAATCAAGTAGAGATCATTATGGACAAGTTTCTCGAGCAATACCCCATCAACACCCAAATAGTCGTGGCTTGGGGCGAAATGGATGCCCTACAACACGTCAACAATGTGGTTTATTTCCGTTACTTTGAAACCGCCCGTATCGATTTTTTCAATCAAATTAACTTACTCGACGAGCTGCAAACCACGGCTGTTGGCCCGGTTATAAGCGAAAACCAAGCGCGCTATAAGCGCCCCGTTACCTTTCCCGACACCCTAACGGTAGGCGTCAGCATTAGTGACATTAAAGATGACCGGTTTATGATGCATTACAGCGTCTATAGCCAAGCTCAGCAGGCGGTGACCACTTTAGGCTCGTCGCAAGTGGTGATGTTTAACTTTAAAACAGGGCAAAAAGCTAAGCTAACACCAGCGTTAATCGACGCACTAAAAACTTATGAGCAGGCCTAAGTAACAATGGAGCGGAGGTTTATGAATGAAGTGATTCATCTAAGCGATGAATGCCGTTTTGTAATTAATCTGGATGACACCCAAGCTGTTCTGTCCTATGAGCTTTATGACGAACAGGCTATCGCGACCTCATCGAATCGGCGCTGTAACTTTAATAACACCTATGTGCCACCTAAGCTTCGGGGAAAAGGGTTAGCAGAACAGTTAGTCCGTCATGGCCTCAAATGGGCCAAAACTGAGGGCTTTGAAATTGAAGCGAGCTGCTGGTATGTGCAGAAGTTTTTAAGCAACACCTAACAGCTCATACGATGGCATATTGGTTATTCACCAGTAGCTACTCACCAGTAAGCAGTGCCAATTGCGCTCGAATACTCTCGCTCAATGGCTGACTCTTTTCGGTAGCGTAATCATAATGCACCATAGTCGTCTGCGCTTCGGCGGTCTTCTTGCCGTTCTGCCAGCAGCTTTGGGTTAACTCAAAGCTACTATTACCAATACGACTAACCCAAGTCTTGACCGTGATATCGCTGGCAAAATAGGTTGGCGCATTAAAGGCGATAGTGAAACCCGCCACAATCAGGTTCCACTTAGAGAGATCTTGCGTGGGGTTAAAAATCTTAAAAATCGGCTCACGGGCCGCCTCGAACCATACTGGGATCACCGTATTATTGATATGACCTAGGGCGTCGGTTTCACAAAATCGTGGCTGTAGGGTTAAGCTAAATGCAGTCTCTTGCACGCTAGACTTCCTTATTGTTATTGCTTTCGTTATGGGAGTTTATCGGCACCATTGTACCGATAAATAGCAGGCTTAGAAGAGCTGCAATACAATTGATACTAACGCTGCCGGCATAACTTTTCTGACCGCCAGTGATGATGGGAATACCAATAAATATAGAATCCACCATATGAAGAAGGTGGTTTAAGGCAGAAAAACAAAAAAGGCACGCTAATGCGTGCCTTTATAATATCGATTTGAAGCTCGCTTAGCGGCTGTACATTTTATCGATTTCACGAGCGTACTTGTTGTAAATCACCTTACGACGCAACTTCATCGTCGGGGTGATTAGACCCGCCTCCATCGAGAACGCATCCGGTAACAAGGTAAACTTCTTAATCTTCTCAAAGCCTGCGAGCTCGCTTTGTAAGGTCTTAAGACGTTGCTCAAAGTGCTCTACTACGTGAGTGTGACGCAATAAATCCAGCTGTGTTTCGTAGTGTACGCCCTTCTCTTTTGCCCAAGCTTCTAATGATTCGAAAGCCGGTACAATCAAAGCCGTCACATAATTACGTGCATCGGCAATAATCGCTACCTGCTCGATGAACGGGCAACAACCCACTTTACCTTCGACACGTTGCGGCGCGATATACTTACCGTTTGAGGTCTTCATCAGCTCTTTAATACGGTCGGTAATAAACAGGTTACCATTTTCATCGATACGGCCAGCATCGCCAGTCTTCAACCAACCATCTTCGAAAGTTTCAGCCGTTTCTTCTGGACGATTGAAGTAACCGCGCATCACGGTATCGCCGCGAACCATAATTTCGTTGTCTTTACCTAACTTGATCTCCACTTCTGGGATCGCCTGACCATTAGAGCCTGGTACACGGTTAGCTAAGGTGTTACAGGTCGCAGTCGCCGTGGTTTCAGTCATGCCGTAACCACACAGTACTGGCACGTCGATGCTTTGGAAGAACGCACTTACATTGGGATCGAGTGCTGCGCCACCACAAGGCATAAATTTAAGACGTCCACCTAGAACCTGCTTTAACTTACTAAAAACCAGCTTGTCGGCTAATTTCCACTGTAAGCTTAGGCCCAAAGACGCCTTATGACGACCTTGACCCACTTCAGACTGCTTGTGGCCGACAGACATCGCCCAGGTAAACATCTTTTGGCGCATCTCTGGCGCCTTGATCACCTTGTCTTGTACTGCACTATATACCTTCTCTAGGAAGCGTGGCACAACACACAACGTATGAGGACGAACCTGAACAATCGCCTCTTTAACCGCCATTGGGTTAGACAAGTAAACGTTATGGCCACCACGGGATAAAACGTAGAAGCTCCAACCACGCTCAAATACGTGACTCAAAGGCAAGAATGCCAATGACACATCACCCGGCGTGAAAGGTAAGAAGTTGTCGTGCTGACGCACCATAGACGCAATGTTGCGATAATCCAACATTACACCTTTAGGATCACCTGTGGTGCCCGAGGTGTAGATAAGCGTAAGCAGATCATCAAGATCCTTATCGTTTAAGCGCTTCTCAAGCTCAGAATCTGCCGCACTATCGACTTCACGCGCTAACAGGTCGTCTAGATAAAAGTGGTTTTCTAGATCTTGCAGTTCAACAGACTTGTCGAATACTACGATACGCGTCAGGCTGTCACACTGGGCGACGAGCTCACACGCCATCGTGTATTGCTCTTTATCGCCAACGAAGATCAACTTTGCTTCAGCATCGTTAACTATGTAAGCAGCTTGTTCAATTGTGCTAGTCGGATAGATAGGCACAACAACGGCTTTTGCCTTCAATAGGCCTAAATCGGCACAGGTCCACTGCGGACAGTTCTGCGACAAAATGATTGCGCGGTCTTGTGACTCAATACCAAACTGAATCAACACTCGTGCAATGTTTGAGGTGATGGTGTCAAATTGAGTCCAGCTCACTTGATGCCAAGGCGCTGCAGTTTCGAAGCCTTCGAGTGCAGTCGCATCGCCAAGTGCTTGGCTCTGTTGCTGTATTAATCGTACTACGTGATATTGCTCGAGCGACATAAAATAGCTACCTTTTAGCTTACAAGTGTTCCGCTTTGACGCAAGTTTACTCGAAGATACTCTAAACACTAAGAGTTTTTGCTCTATTTCTGTTAACTCAGACACAAAAAAAGACTGCTCTGATTAGGGAACAGCCTTTATTTAACAAGAACTATCTTAAGCTAAGTATCTTAATTAAAACAGAAATATTTCGTTAACATGTGTACGTATTTCCTGCGATTTCTGCGACAAAATAAAGATTAAACTTTAACCATCTGCCGAGGTTTACACTAACTAATTGCAATTTTACTGCTATAGGCGCAGCAGATCTCCTCGCCACAAACGCCGTTTCGCAAACCAAAGCGCCACAAAAGAGAGTAATGTAAATAGCAGATCCCATCTAACCATGTGCCAGACTTGTTCACCGCTTTCAACACTAGCTAGCCCCGCTGATACCCAGCCAGACAATATGCCAATGAGGAAAATCAACCCAGAGATCTGCAGCGACGTGCGGCACATGGATCCCAAGCCAAGAGTTATCCCACAACCGAACAGCGTAGTTAATACGATATGTAACCAGATAGAGAGGTTAATGGCTGGATTGAGCAGACTAACTAGGCTAGCAGTGATCACCATGCTGATGGTTAATATGGCCAACAGGCGATACTGCGCCTTCATAAAGGCTTCTATCATCCCCTGCTTACCATCAAATCCTGGCAGAACGAATAGGCTCTCAACCGCGCGCCAACGCTGAATACGGCTCCAGTGCAACATGCCACACAAGATACAATTAAACTGCACCAGTAAACTCAATACAGGCACTTGGTAACCCATATAGTGAGCGATGAGGGCTAAGCTCAGGGTAAATAACGGCATGGCAAACAACATGATGCTAAATACCGGGCCGATAAAATAATTAGCCGGGTGTAGGCTAAGTTCGAGTCTGTTCAATAACTTAAATGATTGTGGTGACGGTAACCAGAACCAGCCCATCTCGAGTCCATTTAAGTAAACGCTGCGCGCCCTACTATTCCAGCCTAACCGCGTCAGTTTTTGCCACAGGATTACCGCTAAGACTAAGACCGCAAACAGTAATAGCAAGCTAGCACCTTGGGGTAATAAGCCAACCAAATAGGGATATATAGGTAGCGAGATATAGAGTAAAAACGATAGGTAAAAAGCATTACTCGTTGTCAAACTCAGATAGAGAAAACCGAAGCTGAATAGCAAGGTCAGCAGCAACTCTGCTGTTTTATCTAACGCATCGTGGGCCAACAAAAAAACTACCGCAGTAATAATGGTGGTCAGCAATAAGCTCAAGGCCTGTAGTAACACATTTTGACGATATTGAGGGACTAATGTTGCCCACTCGGTTGCCGATAAACGGTTAAGCTGCCAAGCAATCGCCACACAAGTCGAAGCGACAAACATATTCATCAATAGGACTAGCGTATCAACTTTGCGCTCTGCGTTATCGGGCAATAAAAGCGGTAAACCCAACGCCATGACCAACCCGAGCATCGCGACCCCTAGAAAACTGGCACAGCCTAAATCAAACAGCCATAAGCGCGTCCATCCCTTTACCCACCTTCCTGAGCGGATCAACGCCCAGTTCATGAGTGCAACTCCATAAATAGTTGCTCAAGGTTAAGGGTGTCAGCAGTTACCAGCCCTTCAAAACTGTGTTGATAGTTATCCACCAGCACCTTGCAACCTCGGCGATTCAACACCGTAAGCTCTGCAGGTAACTCCGCTTTATCCTCAAGGCTCAACAACTTTACCTGTTCACGCAGTTCATCGATCTCTTTAAACAGCACCAGTTCGCCTCTTTTAATCAATGCTAGATGGCTGGCGACACGCTCGAGATCAGAGGTGATATGGGAGGAAAACAACACACAGGAGCCTGATTCGATGGCAAGTTCGAACAAATCGGCCATAAATTTGCGTCGTGCAATCGGGTCTAAACTCGCAACAGGTTCATCTAAGATAAGTAGTTTGGGGCGATAAGACATGGCCATAATCAAAGCCAAGGATTGGCGTTGCCCCACAGACAGGCGCTGAACTTGCTGTTTAGGATCGAGATCGAAGCGTTTGAGCCACTCAGCCTCTAATGCCATATCCCAATCGGGATAGAAGCTGCGGTGTAGATCGAGTGCTTTTGCCACACTAAAGCCTTCGTAGCCAAAAGGCTGCTGCGGTACATAGCCAATTTGCATTTTTAGCTCAGAGCTGAGCTCTGCTACTGAGGCACCGAGGACGCTTACCTCGCCTGAGCAAGGTTCCATAATCCCTAATGCACAACGCATCAAGGTCGACTTACCCGCGCCATTTTGCCCAAGCAGTCCAACGACCATGCCTGGGTAGAGCTTTAAACTCAATGACTTCAAGGCACTCTGTCCGTCGAAGTCTTTATTTACCTGCGTAAATGCTAAAGTCGGCGTTTGCTTCATTTCCATCGAAAATAGTCCTTAAGTCCTGCTAAATCATTTATATAGCTCGGTGCTATTTTTGCCAGCGTTCTCCCAGCAAGGTTTGTAATCCTTCTAGCTCGATCCCCAACTGCTGCGCTTGCTTAATGAGTGCATCGACTTGAGGAAAGATGAGTTTATCGCTGTTATTGGCTTCATTTTGCTCTCTTTGAGCCACACGAGTGGGCTGACCACGGCGACGCTCCAACCAGCCTTGTTCGACAAGTTGCTGAATCGCACGGGATACCGTCATGGGGTTAACGGTAAGGTGTTCGGCCATTTGACGTACAGACGGCAAGACCTGCTCACTCTGCAGTTGGCCACCCACAATCAAGCGCACGATCTGCTCGCTCAATTGTCGATAAATGGGTTCACCACTACTGGGGTTGACATTTAGTTGTTCTAACATTAGCCTTTGGTTACTGTATTAATACATTGATACACCGATACAGTACAAAGTTAACATAGATACGCTAAATTGCAATAAGGAATCAGTATCATGCTTCATGGAATGTACTCTCAATTACGCGCTCGAGTGGCCCCTGCGCTATGGCGTAAAAAACCGCTAGCCACGGCGTTCATACTCAGCGCTGGGCTACTCATTCCTTCTGCTCAAGCGGACACTTCTGCCAATCCGACTCACGCTAAACCCAACAATCAGCAAGCCTGTTATGTCGACGGTCTATCAGAGCAGATGCAGTGTGGCTTTATCTTGGTTCCTGAAAATTATGCCAAGCCAGACGGCAAGCAGATTGAGATCCACTATGTGGTGATGCCCGCGATTAAACCTAGCGACAAAGTTGAAGCCCTACTCGCCATTGCGGGTGGCCCAGGGCAATCAGCCATCGAAAATGCTCAAGGCTTCGATCGCATGCTCTCTAAAGTTCGCCAAACCCAAGATGTGATTCTTATCGACCAGCGAGGTACAGGTCAATCAAACCAATTACAATGTATCGGTGATGGTTTCGACAGTGCGCTGGCGGTTAATGAAAGTGATTTTGATACCCGGTTGGAGACTCAAAAATGCCTCGACACACTCGATGCAGACGTCACCCAATACGGCAGCCTCAGCGCCCTTAAAGATTTCGAGACGGTAAGACAGCATTTAGGCTACCAGAAGCTACACCTCTACGGTGTATCCTATGGCACACGCATGGCGCAGCTGTATATGCGTCACTATCCACAAAGCCTAGTAACCGTCACCTTAGATGGCGTGGTACCTATGCAGCAGAGCGTGCTAGCCATAGGTAATGCCATCGCCCGCGCATTCGATCTACTCATTGAAGATTGCACCAATAACCGCCTTTGTCATGGTCAATTTCCGCAGCTTAGATCCGATCTAGAAAAGGTCGATGCCGAGCTGACTCAAGGGCCAAAGATTAGCCAAGTGCCCGACCCGCTTACCGGTGAAATGACCCAACTGACTCTGACCCGCAGCAAGTTTAAGGGTGCACTACGCATGGCGCTGTATTCTCCAAGTACGCGTTCGCTTATGCCCCATGCGATTCACCAAGCTGCCAAGGGCAACTATCAACCTATCACGGGCCTCTATGCAATGGGGATCGACAACGCAGGTATCGCCATGGGGATGCACGCCTCTGTGGTGTGTGGTGAAGATTGGCAGCGGCTGACACCCGAACTTCGTGCGAAAACCAGCGAGAGCTACTTTGGCAAAGAGATGCTAAAAACTTTTGCCGAGTCCTGTGCGGTGTGGAACATGCCTGCGGTCGATGCCAGCTTTAGCGAGCCAATTAGCAGCGATATTCCGACACTCTTGTTATCAGGCGAGCTTGATCCTGCCACCCCACCAAGCTGGGGCGAATTGGCCATGGAAAAGCTTAGCAATGCCAAACACTTTATCGCCCCTTATGCGACTCATGGGGTGGCTTATCAGTCCTGCGGGAATGATTTAATCGCACAGCTGGTAGAGCAAGGGTCGGTAGCCGAACTTGATGCCGAGTGCCTCAATGAGGACATTCGCCGTAACTTCTATCTTAACGCCAGCACAGTTGAAGCAATTCCAAGCGATACTCCCGTAAAATTAAACGAACAGACAGCCCTGAACAAGTAAGGACACAGCCATGATACAAGTATCAAATTTATCGAAACGCATCGGAGATGTGCAGGCGCTGAACGATTTAAGTTTTTCAGCCCTCGATGGCCAGATCACCGGTCTGCTCGGGCCCAATGGCGCAGGCAAGACCACCTGCTTACGCACTGTGTTTGGCCTGCTTAAGCCCGATAATGGTATAGCCGAGATCGATGGTATCGATATCGCCAAATCCCCCGTTGCCGCCAAGCAGCAGTTAGGCTTGTTTCCCGACCCATTCGGACTATACGAGCGCCTAACGCCGCGGGAGTACATCAGCTACTTCGCCGAGTTAAATGGTCTATCCCGCAAAGAAGCGAAGCTGGCAACCAGTAAGGTGATCGACAAACTGCATCTCGCCGATATCGCCGATAGACAGTGTAAAGGCTTCTCACAGGGACAAAGAATGAAGACGGCGCTAGCGCAGGCGATTGTCCACCAGCCCACCAATATCATTCTCGATGAGCCTACCCGTGGCCTTGATGTAATGAGCACCCGCGTCCTACGAGACATCTTGCGAGATCTAAAGAGTCAGGGCCACTGTGTGTTGTTCTCTAGCCATGTGATGCAAGAGGTTGCCGCTCTGTGTGATCAGGTGATCGTAATGGCCGAGGGCCGAGTCGTTGCGGTAGGTAGCCCTGACGCACTCTGTCAGCAGACGGGTAAAGCCTCTCTCGAAGATGCCTTTATCCAACTAATTGGTACCGACGAAGGCATTGCAGCCTAATACGTGGCGTTAAAAGGATTTCAAAATGAGTAATAAAATAATTTCTATGATCCGCAAAGAGCTGATCGACGCCGCTCGTGATAAACGCTCGGTAATGGCGGGCCTCTACTACGCAGTCGGCGCACCACTGCTGATGTGCGGCATGTTCTTTCTGCTAATCGGCCAGCTAACCAGCCCTGAAGATCTCAATATTGAGATAGATAACGCCAAAGGCGCACCGGATCTGGTGAAGTTTCTCTCTAGCCGCGGCATATCCCAAGGCGATGGTGAAGACACAAAAGACATTCAGTTAGTGATCAGCGATGACTACGCAGCCAATATGGCAAAGGGTCTTAGCGCCGAGGTCACTGTGATTGCCGATGCCTCAGATGAGAAGCTACAGATCTCGATTCGTCGTCTCGAAAAGAGCCTGCAGGAATACAGTGGCGAGATGGGCAGCCTGCGCCTAATCGCTCGCGGTATCGACCCACGAGTGATGCAAGCGATTAAGCTCAATGTCGAAGATAAGGCCACCCCAGATTCTAAGGCTGGCATGATCTTGGGCTTAGCAACCATGACCATGATCTACGCAGTGTTTATCTCAGGCATGAACTTGGCCATCGATACCAGTGCAGGTGAGCGCGAGCGTAACTCACTGGCACTACTGTTGAGCCATCCGGTTTCTACCTGGGAAATTGTTATCGCTAAGATTACTGCGGTCACCATTTTTGCCATGGTGGGACTCGTGCTGACACTCATCGTCTCCAAATTCGCCTACGCCTTTGTCCCTTGGCAGGAGCTTGGATTTGCCGTCAGCGTTAACACTAATTTTATGTTGATGATGCTGATTGTCGGTGCCCCTGTGGCGATTATGGCCGCCTGTTTGCAACTGTTTGTCTCCTTTATGGCCAAGAGCTTTAAGGAGGCACAGTCATACATCACTATCGTGTTAATGGTGCCTATGATGCTCGCCATGGCCGCTAGCTACAACATCGCGCCAGAAACCATTCAGTGGTTGCCAGTATCGGGACAACTTCAAGCCTTGATTGAGTTTATTAAGGGTCGCGAAATCCCCATGATGCAGTTAACCGTATCATCGGCAGCAACACTGGCAATTGCACTTGGTCTTGCCATTGGCATGCAAAAGTCGCTGAAGAGCGAGAAGATTGTGTTTGGCCTGTAAAAAGAGAGTGG
The DNA here is from genome assembly GCF_019654915.1 of Shewanella sp. MBTL60-007. Lineage (GTDB taxonomy): Bacteria > Pseudomonadota > Gammaproteobacteria > Enterobacterales > Shewanellaceae > Shewanella. The sequence continues at coordinate 82,870 of NZ_BPET01000010.1, forward strand.
GCTATCGGGGGAAATACTCCCTCGATAACGCCATTCATTTGATAGCCCTTTAAAGGATTAGGAATATGGAAATGGAATTTTTCGATAAAATCTTAGCAAGTGATAACTATGCTTTTATGGCAATACTTGCCGTAGCGGTAGTAGTTATCTGGTTTCTACCTGCCATGTTGGCACTAGTGTTTAATCGCAAACACTTCAAACTGATTTTACTCGCCTGTATCCCTGCTGGTTTTTCACTGATTGCATGGGGTGGCGTGATGGTTTGGGCTATCACAGGTAAGGCCGTTGATAAGTATGCAAGTCGAGCTAATGCTCAAAGCTAAAAGACATAGATAACTGAATAAGGAGTACCACTATGGATATCCCCATGATCGTATTAATTGTCGCTATCGTTGCAATTGCCACCGCAGGAGAGGCGTTTAAGCACTACCTTAAGTCGCGAAAGATCACTAGCTCAGAGCTCACTAACAACGAGCTTGAACTACTGCGTAAGCAAAATCGACATTTAGAGCAACGGGTGGAAGTGCTTGAAAAAATCGTTACTGATAGCAGTTATGATTTAAAATCTAAGATCAACGCACTGTAAGCCACAGTAAAGAGGCTGTTTTTACCCATAGATTAATGACTTCGACAACTAACGTAGAAAACATTAACAGCAGTCATGGGTATTAAATTTTTGCCGATAAGCCCGCGGCGACAAGCTCGTGGTTTGAATGAACAACTTTCTAAATGAACTCACATCCTCATAGCCGACCTTCTCAACTATCTGCTCTATAGCCAGTTCCGTCGTTTCTAGTAATCGCTTAGCCTCATCGACCCTAATCCGCTGTATATAACTAGCTGGCGTTTCATTTATTGCCTTCTTAAAGCGACGGATCAAGGTACGCTTACCTAGGGCAAATTTATCGGCAATATCATCTAACTGTAGACTTCTATTTAGGTGCAATTGCATCCAGTCTTGAATGCGAGCCACCAGTTCATCCTTGTGCCGCGGTTCAGCATCTAAAGTCATAAAGGCTTGTTGTGAGGTACGATTCGGATCGATAAGCAGCACCTTGGCCATCTGCATCGCAATCTGCTCCCCCGCAAGTTTCTGCACCAGCTGCAACGCCAAACTCAAGTTAGCGCTAGTAGCCCCTGCCGTATAGTACTGACCGTCATTCATCACCACATGCTCACTACACAGGTTAACCAGAGGAAAGCTCAGCCTAAACAATTCGGCTAACCACCACACACAGGTAGCTTTCTTGTGATCGAGTAGCCCTGTTGCCGCTAGCATTAAGGTACCCGAACAATAAGCCGCTATCGGTTTTCCCGTACTAGCAAATTGGCGCAAGCTTGCTATATGCGGTTTAAAATCATCTAGGTAGGCATTAAATTGTGCTCGATTAGTAATGGTCGCCGAGGCAACGACTAAGGCATCTGCATGGCTAAGATAATGCTCAGCTTTATCATGGGCAATAACAGGAAGCTGGACATTATGGTCACTCTTGATCGGCTCTCCATGAGGCGAAATAATCGCACACTCAAATAGCGCCTCATCGGCATCGGGATGAGTCTCTTTCCAGTAAGTATTACTGAAGCTAAATACATCCATAAAGCTAAGAATGCCACCAGCCACTGCGTTATCGGCCGCTAGAACTACGATTCGCTTCATAATTAACCGCCCTTTTCTGTTGTCACTTATCGCCTTTATTTTGTCAATAATGACACTTAAAAGCCGTTTGTCTAGTTTTTATACTGATGGTTATTGAAGGTTTAGGTATAGGAGTCCAGCTATGGGCATGAATATGAACAAAAGCATGAGTATGGATATTGAGCAGAAATCTGGTCGCAGCATAGGTAAGGCGCTCAACATCAGAGCACGCTATAAACTACTAAGCCTTAGCTATCTGCTCCCATGCTGGGGCTTGTTATTGTGGCTCAATTTCAACATAGAGCCGCAGCTGTTTGCTCACTTTATCGCTATCCCTAACCTACTGCTATTAACTGGCTACAGTGCTCATCTGATTGCTCGAAAAGGTGGTTGAACAAACAACTTAATAGGGTCAGTTCCTATACTCAAGTGCACTCACTTAAAGCTTTGCAAGCTTTATGAAAAAGCCCAGCATATGCTGGGCTTAAATTGAGAATACATCTATTAGTAAAAACGTATTCTATCAATCCAAAAGACTTACTTGGCCTTAGGTCTGAATGGCTTGATAACCGACTCATCACATTCCAAGAATGGACCGTCCATTAGGTCGATACAGTAAGGGATTGCTGGGAACACAGCATCAAGACACTCACGAATAGACTTTGGCTTGCCCGGAAGGTTAACGATGAGAGAGTCGCCACGTAGGCCCGCAGTTTGGCGCGACAGAATGGCCGTTGGTACAAACTTCAACGATTCGGCGCGCATCAGCTCGCCAAAACCTGGCATCATGCGGTCACATACCGCTTCAGTCGCTTCAGGCGTCACATCACGCTTAGCTGGGCCTGTACCACCAGTGGTCACGATAAGGCTACAGTTTTGCTCATCGGCCATCTTAATCAAGGTTGCAGAAATCACATCCTGCTCATCAGGGATCACCTCATAGATAGGCTCCCACTCAGACGTCAGGTATTCATTCAGTACATCGATAATCGCCTTACCTGAGATATCTTCATAAATACCCGCACTGGCTCTATCACTTACTGTCACAATACCGATTCTAGCTTTGCTCATTGTCTATTCCTTCAATCTGCTCATGGATAAACTGCTTATTTGAAAGTTTATCGTGAACGTTAGCGTCTCTATAGTGTGGCGTTAAAGTAGCACAAAGTTAACGAATTAGACCCAATAAATCTGGCATTAAATATTAAAAACTGCCCCCAATGATTTATTGGTTATTCGCTGTTCAACAGGCCACACCCGCTCAAAATACAACCACAATTGAATACATTTACCGCAAACGAGATATAGCTCGCACAATTTTTGATATCCCAGCCTCTGGCAACACTTGTTTTCGACAAATTCTACCGTACTCTTGCGCCTACTCGAATTCAGCCGAATTCATACCATGTCGAGGGACAATCTTTGAACAGCACTCAGGGCTTATTGCGCGTTAGTTTAGCGTTAGCAACTATGCTTTTTTCTCACCTTCTCTATGCCGAGCAAATCCAGCAAACTTTGCCGACAAAGAGTAGCGAACAGCCATTCTTCAGCAGCCAACAGCAAGCCGAAGAGCGTAGCCAAGCTTACGATGATGCTATCGATACTCTCGACAACCAAGAAGACGACTGCAGCACAGAGCAAGCCTGTGATGAGCTAAGTAAAGCAATCACGGATCTTGAGTACGCCAAGCGCAACCATATCGACAAAAATGGTCTAGCCATGTTCGATATTCTAGGTGGCCCAGCGTTCACACCGGAAAACGGCCTGATGATGGCACTAGGCGGCCTGTATTCCTTTAAAACAGAGCGCGAACAAACTGAACTGCAACGTTCAAGCGTGTCTCTGTTTGGCATAGTCAATAAAGGCGAGGGGGATGTGGGTTACAGCCTGCGTTCGAGGCAGAATTTATTTTTTGATAATGATGATATCCGCTATAGCGGCTTGTTTGTATTAGCCGATCAGAGTGAAAACTTCTGGGGTGTGGGTTATGACGCGGGTAAAAAGCAACCTGCATCTGACGACACCTTACTGAATAAGACCTCGCTGACTTATCACGCTAACTTAGACTTTAAGAGCGACTATGGTTTCTATTTTGGTCCGGCATTGCGCCTAAACTACTTCAAACCTGACCAAACCAGCCTGCCACCGACAGCAATTGAGGACGAGAACTTTCAGCAGTTTAAAGATAAGCCGCTATCAGTGGGCTTGGGGTTCTCTATCAATTACGACAGTCGCGACGTCACGGTTAACGCTTGGCAAGGGCAATACCTGAACTTCGAGTACATCAACTATAACCCAAGCTTTGGCAGTGATAACCGTTACCAAAAAGCCCTTGTCGACCATCGCTATTACCTCACGTTAGCTTTAGGCCGCGTACTTGCGTTCTATAACGCTTATCAGTGGAGTGAAGGCGAAGTCCCTTATTACGATCTGCCAACCCTAGGCGGCCAGTCATCACTGCGCGGCCTCTATCAGGGTCGTTACCGCGATAATGAAGCGATTGAACACACCTTGGAATATCGTCACACCTTCTTGCGTGATAACGGTGAACTATCGGCTCACGGAGCAACCGTGTGGGCTGGTGTCGGCTCTATTGCGGGCACTGACACAAGCCTTTACCAAACACTGCTATACAGCTACGGCTTAGGCTACCGCTATGAGTTACAACCTAGGATGAACGTACGCGTTGATCTTGGCTTTAGTGACGGCGACAGCGGTTTCTACCTCACCTTTACCGAAGCATTTTAAATTTAAATCCAGAGATCGAGATAAATGAACAAACACCTAGTTATTGTGATGCTACTGAGTACTATCACTTTTAATGTGTGGGCCAACGACAATAGCGACACGGTAGATATTGAGCGCCAACAACCTGCCCACTGGAGTCACCTGCCTATTTGGGGCGATAAGGCTCGCGAGCTTGGCTATGAGCTACCTATCCCTGTTGGTCTTAATATTTACTACAACAAACAGTCTGTAGCTTATGATGCAAAAGATAACTTCAATCTAGGATTAACCGGTAGCGGTTGGCTAAATAATATTAATGCCAATGTGGTGATCCCTGCTGATGACGTGATCATTACCGGTGAAGATGAAAGTATTCAGCTAAGAGCCGATGCTTGGGTGCTGCCCTTCCTGAATATCTATGGCCTTGCAGGCTATACCAAAGGCCATAAAGATATTCTGGCAGACCTTAGTAATGCTGAAGGCTTAGGCCCTAATGGCATCAATATGGTGCTACCTATCCCTATCGAGTACACAGCGTACAACTTAGGTTTGGGTGCGGTACTTGCTGGTCAAGCAGAAGTTATTCCGGGGATGCATCCGTTCATTTTTACTGGTGTCGCGGCATTTACTAACTCATGGACCACCACAACTGACAGCACGATTCAAACCTATATTGGCTCAATCCGTATGGGGCAAAGATATGATGTTGGCGGTGATAAACTGGCCTTCTTGTTGGGTTATAACTACCAGATGATCAATCAGAAAATTGGTGGTAGTTATGACTTCAACATTCCACTACTCGGAAGACCTGGCGGGATAGCCATCGACTATGACGTCCACCTAGTTAGCTCTGAGAGCCACAATATGTCTGTGAGTATGGTGTATGATTTCGGCCCTAAGAATGAATGGAACGTGTTTCTCGAATACGGCTTCTTAAACTGGGATCAGCTGCTACTCTCTGTGGGACGCCGTTTCTAACAGCCACGATTATAGTCTCAGGGTGCAAGCTAATGCTCGCACCTTGACGCTTACAGCCTTCTCGATAACCAGTATTTTTGCTTCCAATAGCTATTATTTAAGCTAGAGATCATTACCCCTTGGCTAGTCGAGGCATGCAAGAATTGCGAGTCAGAGATATAAATTCCCACATGACGGGTGCTCCAGCCAGTTTTGAAAAACACCAGATCGCCGGCGCGTAGCTGACTCTTACTAACACTCTTGCCCAACTCTCTTTGCTGCGCCGTGGTTCTAGGTAGTTGCCGACCAAAGCGGCTTTGAAAGGTCAGCAACACAAACCCTGAGCAATCTATCCCCTTTTTACTCATACCGCCTAAGCGATAAGGCACTCCCTTCCATTCACGGTGCATCTGTAATAACTGTTTTTTTGTCTCTGAAGTATCCGACAAAGAGGGACTTTTCCCCGAGGAAAGACTCTGAGATGGCGCGCTAGAGCAAGCACTTAATAGCGCGACAAAAATTAAAACGATGAGGACTCTCATTTTCACCCAAATATTAAAACATGTATTTAAAACTTACCGTTCAGAGCTAAAAATAAGATTAAATAACAGCAAACAGTAAATAAATTTTCCCATTATGCGATCAAAGCTATTTTTTAAACTATACATAATTAAACAGACTAGCTAATCAATGGAATGCTTATATGGAAAACTACTTTTTTAGTGTCTATAACCAGAGCGACTTCGCTCTATGTAAAGTCCCAGATAATGAGTCTGAGCTAAAAGAGAAACATGCTCAGGCAGAAGAGCGAGAGGATGAAACGCCTAGCTACATCCGAGGTTATAACTAATGGCTGATGATATAAATATTCAGCCGCGACTAATGCTCTCCCCATTGGCGCGGCTTATTTTTTATCAGCACGACCTCTCAACTTAGAGCGAGTTTATTAACGATAGCGAATGATGAAGCTGCATCTGCTATTAACTCAGCTAGCCTAAATTCTTTTTAAAACGCATCGATGCCACAACCAGCCCGATCACCGTAAATACCGCCAACCAAGTCACATCATAGGTCATATCGATAATTTCAACATCTCGCAGCACCACACCACGGATAAGCCGCATAAAATGAGTCGCAGGCAGCGCCTCGGCAATGTACTGCGCCTCTAGTGGCATGCCTTCGTAGGGAAACATAAATCCCGATAACAATATAGAAGGTAGCAGCACGAAAATGGTCATCTGCATCGACTGTAGCTGGCTTTTGGCTATAGTCGAGATCACTAAGCCCAAGGTTAAGCTCGCCATAATAAACAGTAAGGTCGCCCCCGCCAGTTGCAATAAACTGCCGTTTATCGGCACATTAAAGACGCTATAACCCAAACCAAGAATGATGCTCACCTGCACGATACCAATAAACATGTAGGGGATGATCTTGCCTAACATCAGCTCAATAGAGCGGATCGGGGTGGTGATCAGCATCTCTAAGTTACCGCGCTCACGTTCACGCACAATGGCCGCCGAGGTGAACATAATCATGGTCATGGTGAGAATAACCCCCACCAGCCCAGGTACGATATTCACCGCTGTACGCTGCTCAGGATTATAAAATAACGCCACCTCAAATGTGGGGGTGGTTCGATTAGCTGGCATTCCGAGTAACTCAGTTAAGGGCATGGCACGCAGGCCTTTGATGGCAGCGGCCACCATAGTATCGGAGCCATCCACAATCCACTGAGCCACAGGGCGGCTAGTCTCCTCATCACTGGAGGGCGGTGTACCTAGCCCCACCGTTTTGTGGCGCACTAAACGTTGACTGACATCTTTGGGGATCACTAACACTGCGCGCACTTCACCTCTTACTATCGCTGCATGAGCCGATTCGACATCAACAAAATGCTCGGTGAACGCCACCACCTGAGTAGCTCTTACAGTTTGGATTAATACTCGACTTAGGCCCGTTTGGCTCTGATCCACCACACCGACAGGGATATCTCGAATATTGGTGTTAATCGCAAAGCCAAATAACATCAGCTGGATCAGCGGGATCATTATCACCATACCAAAGGTCATTCGATCGCGCTTAAGCTGAGTCAACTCCTTAACCACTATCGCCTGTAACCGATAAAGCGTTTTCATTGACGCCCCTTCCCCGTACAAGTGACGAATACATCCTCAAGGCTCGGCCTCACCAATGTTAACCCATCCAGCGGCAAGGATTGCTTTTCACTTAAAAAACCAACTGGATCAATGCAATGACTTTTGACTAAGACCCGTAACCTAGAACCTAGCTGTGCGGCGCTTATCACCTCTGGAAGCACCAGCAACTCTTGCTTAAGGCGTCTTAAGTTTGTGGATTCGACCTCAACCACCTGCGCTCCCATGTTTTGCATCAGCTCATCGGGCGAGCCATCTGCTCGCTTAACCCCAGCCTCTAATATGGCCAGCTTATGGCAGCGCTCTGCCTCATCCATATAGTGAGTCGACACCAAGATAGTGGTGCCCTGTTCGCATAGATCGAATAATTTTTCCCAAAAATCGCGGCGATTCTCAGGGTCCACCGCTGAAGTTGGCTCATCTAAAAACAGTAACTCAGGCTTATGCATGGTCGCAGCCGCCAAGCCTAGGCGTTGCTTCTGACCACCACTCATACTACCTGCAAGCTGATCGGCCTTTTGGTCTAATCCGTAGGTATACAGCAACTCTTCTATGCGCGCAGTTTGCTCTTTACGAGACAAACCGTAGATTTTGGCAATAAACTTCAGGTTTTCTTTAACGGTTAAGTCGTCATATAGGGAAAACTTTTGCGTCATGTAGCCGATTTTAAGGCGTAGCTTTTCGGCATCTCTTGGTAAGGTGAGCCCTAATACTTCTATCTCACCGGAAGTCGGCAGCAATAGGCCAGTTAACATGCGAATCGCTGTAGTCTTACCGCAACCATTAGGGCCTAAAAAACCATAGATCTGCCCCTTCTCAACCTCAAAGTCGAGGTTCTGAATTGCCTTTAAACTACCAAAGTCTCGGCATAGAAGCTTAGTTTTGATGACCGATTGGCTACTTTTGATGACCGATGACGTCATGGCATCTCTACCTGAGCGGGTACGCCACTGGGCAGTGAAGCGGAACTATCGGGAAGTTGCACTTCGGCGAGATACATCAGTCGCGATCGCTCCTCTTGATTTAGCGCATAATAGGGCGTGAAAGCTGGCTCATTGGCTATCCAGCTGACCTTGCCTTCTATGGGGTTGTCGATACCATCCACATGCACTAATAGCGCATCACCAATGCTTATCCTCACTCGATATGGCTCAGGTACATAGATTCGCGCAAAAGGCGCCTTCCCCGCCAACAACACCGCCAACGGGCTTCCTTGAGTCACGCGTTCACCTAAGTTCCAGGGCAAATTATCGAGAATGCCGTCGCGAGTAGCGCGAATAGTTAAGTCGTCGAGTTTCTTCTGCTCTCCCAATAACACAGCCTCACTGGCCTGCAGGTTTGCCAAGGCGAAACGAATGTCCTCTTCACGGGAGCCACTGACAAGCTCCCTTAGGTTTTCCCGCGCACTCTCAAGGCTGGCGCTATCGGCGTCTCGACTTGCTAAGGCTCGGTCGAGATCGGCTTTACTGGCAAGATTGTCCTTGGCCATACTGGCAATTCGACGGTAATTTGCTTCACTTTCTTGCAGCCGTGCTTGGGCTCCGGCGACCGTTGCTCTGGCAGAGGCTATCTCCTCTTCGCGAGCCCCCTTGAGTAACTTTTCATAATTAGCCGTGGCTTGAGCCACATCGGCTAACGCCTTAGCAACATGTGCTCTTTGCTGGGTATCATCGAGTTGCACCAGCACTGTGCCTTTGGTGACGATACTCCCTTGTGCCACAGGCAAGGCGACCACCACCTCATTGGTAGTTGCCGTCAGCGCAATACGTTGACGCTCAAGGCTACCCAATGCCATAGGTTTTGAGCCGCTATCACAGCCAATAAGCGTTAAGAGCAGAGATATAATTAACAGTATGCGCACAATAACCATCCTTAATTACTGGTAGCAAGCCTACGTTTTCTTCACTCACCATACTCTTAATATTAATCAGTATAAAGGGCGAATCGCTCAGCAAAATTTGCGCAGTTCGGAGTAGACCAACCTCTCATACTGATAGGTATAAATAATAGTTAAGTCATTGACTATTTCCCTGCGGGTTTAAGAGTATTTTGAATTTTTTTGAAATCCTTTGAATTGTTGAAATAAATAGAATTAATAACAATTCACAGCTGTTAACGCTTCTTTGTGTTTATTTTGTTTTTAGACATTCAACGGTTTTAAACGGAGCAAAAATTTAGCTAAAAAAAATGAGTTATAAGCAAATAAATCGATAAACAAGGAAACAAATAACATGGAGCTTAACATGCGTAAAAATCCACTTAGAGCAGCCAATAAACATCAATATTTCTCACTGCTTCCAACACTATTACTCACCTACACCCTAACGGCCTGTAGCGGCGGTGATGACGAGGACAATACACCTGTGCCACAAGAGCCCCCAACGGTTGTGGCCCCTACCCCAATATCAGGTCTGTTCCTTGATAGTCCTGTAATTGGCATCGGTTATCATACCCAAACCCTTGAAGGAATAACGGATACTGAAGGTAGATATGATTATATTGAGGGAGAGACCGTTACTTTTCATATCGGCGACTTAGAGTTTCCAGCCACTGAAGCGTCGGGTATAGTCACGCCACTTGATATTGCTAACACAGAGGACGTGACAACAGATTCTGTCGTCAACATGGCTAGACTACTACAAACCTTAGATCAAGATAGTAATCCAAGTAATGGCATCACGATAACTCAAACCGCAATAGACAGCGCTGAACCTGTAAACTTTGATTTAGCTGTTAGCGAATTCGCAGCAAGCAGCGCAGTGCTGTCAACAGTTGCAAATGGTGGACAAGATACCAGCGTTTCGGAGCTAATTTCTGAAGAAGCGGCGCTTTCGCACCTGACCGATGAGTTAACAAAAAACAATATTCAAGTCGGAATTGTTGGCAGTTGGCTGGCAAGTGTCGATGAAAACGACCTGCTCAGTATCACCTTTTTTAATGACGGCACTTACGTATTATTTGAAGTCGATAGTGATGACTCAACTGAAGAGTCAGGTATGGAATGGGGAACTTATCAACGTGATAACGATAACCGTGTTTTTACCACGCAAAACTTCGATAAAAACGGTAGTGTCGGACTCAATGACTTTGGGGTAGAAACGGGAGACCCACAGTTATTCGCCAAGTTAGTTGATGGCAATTTGATATTAGATGTCGATGAAGATGCTGACGGCAACATTGATGAAGTTCTTACCTTTACAGCCTTAGCAACCACCACAGAACTAGGGCCTTGGTTAATAAGAGATATCGATGGCGAGCCAGATGAAAACGATCTGCTTATGTTTGTATTCTATGACGATGGAACTTATGTCCACGCAGAAGTGGATTTCAGTGACCAAGATGAAAAGTCGGGTATGGAATGGGGCGAGTACAGTATTGATTCTGCTAGCAATAAAGTTTCTGTAGATATCACCTTTGATGCAAACGGTGATACAGGGCTGACAGATTTCACACTTGATCCAACACTGGGGCTATTCTTATCGGTTAGCGATGACGTTTTAAGCTTAGGTGTAGATGAGAATGGTGATAATAAAGTCGATGAAACCCTCTTCTTCACCCGACCTTAAACAAAAGTTAGTTTAAATAAAACAACAAGGTGGTTTAGCCGCCTTGTTGCATTATCAATACTACTTCAGCTCCAATGCCTGACTTATTTCACTCTAAGCTTCTCAGCGCCACATGCTTTGAACTGCTATCACATGCACCAAGCGAAAACAGCAGAGAAATCATTATCAGGATCCACACAATAGCCATCCTTAATTACGTGTAGCAAACGCGCTGTTTATAACAATCAGTACTCAAGGTACGCCTAATTCGCGACTAACCAAGTCTGGTACTCGCTGTTATTGATTCCATCTTTAGGCGACTGCAGATAGCAAAAAGAGCACCTAAGTGCTCTTTTTTGTTGCTATAGATATACCTATACAGCTTGTCCAGCGGCCACACCAGAGCTCCATGCCCACTGAAAGTTAAAGCCTCCCAGCCAACCGCTAACATCCATCACTTCGCCAGCAAAAAATAAGCCTGGAACAGATTTAGCCTCCATGGTCTTAGACGATAACTCATCAGTATCGACACCACCTAAGGTCACCTCAGCGGTGCGGTAACCTTCGGTGCCGTTCATCACTAATGTCCATGACTCAAGTTCGACAGCGAGTTGTTCACGCTCGGCATGTACCAGTTGATTTAAAGCCTTATTGAGCAACATCTCGTCAAATAGCACTTCGACTAAACGCTTAGGTAACCATTGCGATAGCGCATTGCGCAGGCTTTGCTTAGGACTCGCCTCAAGCGCTTGCTGTAACTTGGCACGCACATCCTCACCCGGTAACAAGTTAATGCTAATGGCTTCGCCAGGGTTCCAGTAATTTGAGATCTGCAAAATAGCAGGCCCTGAAAGACCACGATGGGTAAATAGCAATGCCTCACTAAATTGAGTGCCATCTTTAGCGGTGATAGTACTTGGCACCGCAATGCCTGATAGGGTTTCAAAGCGTTGCTTTTGATCGCTGTGCCAAGTGAATGGTACGAGTCCAGCATGGGTTGGCAGCACCTTTAAACCAAACTGCTGAGCAATATGGTAGCCGTAAGGCGATGCCCCCAGCTTTGGCATAGACAAGCCACCAGTGGCAATCACTAAAGACTCACAAGAGTAGTGTTCTTTGTCGGTTATCAATTCAAACAAGCCATCTGCATTTTTACTGATCTCACTGATTTCAGTGCGTAGCTTAATCTGCGCGCCAGCCCACTCACATTCGGTAAGCAACATGGTGACGATCTCTTTGGCGGAGTCATTGCAGAACAGTTGGCCGTGGTCGCGTTCGTGATATTCGATGCCATGACGTTCAACCAATTCGATAAAGTCACTGGAGCGGTAACGTGCCAACGCCGATTTTACAAAGTGGCTATTGCTACAGATAAAGTTATTCGGCTCAACTTTCTGATTGGTGAAGTTACAGCGGCCGCCGCCACTGATTAGAATTTTTCGCCCCGCTTGCTTAGCATTATCGAGCACCAATACATCACGGCCACGGTAACCCGCAGTCGCTGCGCACATCAGCCCAGCGGCTCCAGCACCAATAATGATGACGTCATGATGTTTCACTCGATAACCCCTAAATAAACGGTGCCTATCGTTAGTAAACGCTAGGCATAAAAAAGGGCGCTATTTTAGCACCCTTTTTTGTACATGGAAGTACTTATGCCAGCTTCGCCATGGATGGCATGAAGTGGTATTCTTGCACAAAACACTATTCTGCCGACGATGTCTCAGACTTCTGCTCACGGCTAAGTAGCTCTTTAGCTGCATCAACCGGTGACTTGCCTTTATACAAGACTTGGTAAACCTGCTCGGTGATCGGCATCTCGACGCCTAAACGCTTAGCCAGCGTGTAGACCTCTTTAGTATTGCGATAACCTTCTACCACTTGACCAATCTCTTCTTGCGCGGTTTCAACATCACAGCCTTTGCCTAATGCTAAACCGAAGCGACGGTTACGCGACTGGTTATCGGTACAAGTGAGTACCAAGTCGCCAAGACCGGCCATGCCCATAAAGGTTGAGCCTTGAGCACCAAGAGCTTCACCGAGTCGAGTCAATTCAACCAAACCACGGGTAATAAGTGCAGTTCGTGCATTAGCACCAAAACCGATACCATCAGAGAGACCTGCGCCAATCGCAATGACGTTTTTAACCGCACCACCAAGTTGCAGACCAATAAAGTCATCGTTAGCATAAACGCGCAAACGCTTAGGACTATGTAGTAACTCGACTAGGTCTTTAGTGAACTGTGGGTCGGTACCCGCAATCGAAATCGCTGTAGGCATGCCAGCAGCAAGCTCTTTAGCGAAAGTGGGCCCCGATAGAACAGCTAATGGGTACTCATCGCCTAACACTTCACGAGCGACATCTTGTATTAAACGGCCGGTCTCTGGCTCTAAGCCTTTAGTCGCCCAAACAATACGAGAGTCTTTACGCAGCAACGGTTTGGCTTGGTTCAGCACTAAACCAAAAACATGACTAGGCACAACTACTAGCACATTGTTAGATGCAGCTAATGCCGTCGCTAAGTCAGCCTCTGGAATTAATAGGTCTGGTAATGGAATGCCCGGTAAAAACGCTTCGTTAGACTTGTCGTTTATCAGGTTTTCTATGTGCTCGGGTTCGTGGCCCCAAAGCATGGTTCTGTGGCCATTGCTTGCTAAAGAAATGGCAAGGGCGGTCCCGTAAGAGCCCGCCCCCAGTACCGTAATGTCGGCAGTGTTTTTCATGCTATTAAGCGTTAGCTTCTTCTGCTGGAGCTTCAGCTGCTGCAGCTTGACGCTGTTGAACATACTGAGCAAATAATGCGTCAAAGTTAACTGGCGCTAGGTTTAGCTGTGGGAAAGTACCACGGCTTACTAGGCTGCCAATTGCTTCGCGAGCATATGGGAAAAGAACGTTAGGGCAGTATGCACCTAGAGAGTGAGCTAGCTGCTGTTCAGTTAAACCAGCAATGGCGAAGATACCCGCTTGCTGAACTTCACATAGGAAAGCAGTTTCTTCACCGTTTTTAGCTGTAACAGTCAAAGACAGTACAACTTCATATACGTCATCAGATAGTTTGTTGCTGCGAGTATCTAGATCAAGCTTAACTTCTGGGTTCCACTCTTTCTGGAAAACAGCTGGGCTGTTTGGTGTTTCAAAAGAGATATCTTTTGTGTAAACACGTTGAATGTTGAATTGTGGACCTTGTTGTTCGTTGTTTGCTACTTCAGACATACTATCCTACCTTAAAAAAATGTTAATGAGGCTACTTCAAAAGAGCCAGTCTCAGGGCTTTGCAAGCTTGATACGGAAACCTAGTTTGCTATCCCGGTTTTTAATTTATTTAGTCAACAGACGCTTTTTAGGAGGGAACTCGCCCTCAGTTCAATGCTGGTAACCACAATAAGTTGAGAGCTAACACTCTAATCAATTACTCAACAAAAAAGCAATGGCTACACTAACACTTCAATCTTTCACTTCTATCTTTTGCTTTTTGAAACAGGCAAGTTATTTGACTGCCATTCACCCATACCACCTTTCAGGTTGCTCACGTTTTCAAAACCGTGCTTAACCATCAACTGAGCAGCTTGAGACGAAGTCATGCCAGCGTTGCATACCATTATAATGGGACTGGCTTTTGAGTTTTCAAGGGCTTTAAGCTGATTATTTTTTATATCGGCTAGCGGAACGTTGATAGCGCCAACGATATGACCCTTCTTAAACTCTTCTTTGCCGCGCACATCGACTACTTTAGCGTCTTGCTTGTTGATCATCATTGTCGCTTCTTGATGATTGACATTTTTCACTTTAGAAACGCTTGTCTTAATCGTTACGACGATAACACCGATAAACAAACCAACCCAAGCAATGCTTAACATTGGGTTAGCTTTAAAAAATTCCATATATTCTTGCATCGTTACTGCCTACTATTTTTAGGGCCAAATATAATGAGGGCACAGAGTATACCATTGCTTCAGGCAGAATACAGAGTGTTAGTCACGCTTGGAGAGATAGAGCAGCCTTGAAAGCGCTTCGATCAAGCAATTCGATAACGGCAATCTGGGTAAATAACTTTATACCCGACCATAATTGGTAGTAATATTTAACCAATTTCGATTTAAATCTTATTTTTTTAAACTTAAAGGTACTACCATGACGACACGCAAACGCCCGTTGGCATTGCTGATCCTCGATGGCTGGGGTTACCGTGAAAACACTCAGAAAAATGCTGTTTTTCATGCCAATACGCCCGTTCTAGATCAGTTAAATGCGACATATCCAAACAGTTTAATTTCAGGTTCAGGTATCGATGTTGGCCTACCCGATGGTCAGATGGGTAACTCTGAGGTTGGACATATCAATATTGGCTCTGGCCGTATCGTCTACCAAGAACTCACTCGCATCAGTAAGTCTATCGACGACGGAGAGTTTGATAACAACCCTGCATTGACCGCTGCGGTAGACGCCGCAATCAAAGCCGATGGTGCAGTACACATCATGGGTCTCTTGTCACCAGGTGGCGTTCACAGTCACCAAGATCATATCGAAGCCATGTGCCGCCTTGCGGTAAAGCGTGGTGCTAAAAAAGTGTATCTACATGCCTTTTTAGATGGTCGCGACACACCGCCTCGCAGTGCAAAGCCTGAACTGGCTCATTTTGAAGCGCTATTTAACACTTTAGGTACTGGTCAAATTGCATCGTTAATTGGCCGTTACTATGCAATGGATCGCGATAATCGCTGGGATCGCGTCTCTCAAGCTTACGAGCTGATCACCGAAGGTAAGAGCCTACACCAAGCAGCCAATGCGGTTGAAGCAATCGAAGCCGCTTATGCTCGCGATGAAAACGATGAGTTTGTTGCTAGCACAGCGATTCCTGATGCACAGGGCCAGATCGCTAAACTTAAAGATAACGATGCACTTATCTTCATGAACTTCCGTGCCGATCGCGCCCGTCAAATTACCCGTAGCTTTGTCGATGCTGATTTTGATGGTTTTGAACGTGCGGTAACACCAAAGATTAACTTCGTGATGTTGACTGAATATGCTGCCGATATTAACGCCGCAATTGCTTATCCGTCGAGCGACTTAGTTAATACCTTAGGCGAGACCTTACAGAATCGCGATCTGACACAGCTACGTATCTCTGAAACAGAAAAGTATGCTCATGTAACTTTCTTTTTCAACGGCGGCAAAGAAGAGCCATTCAAGGGCGAAGATCGCATTCTGATTCAATCTCCGAAGGTAGCAACCTACGACCTTCAGCCTGAGATGAGCTCAACAGAGCTTACCGACAAACTCGTTGCAGCCATTGAGTCTACAGAATATGACGTGATCATCTGTAATTATCCTAATGGTGACATGGTAGGTCATACCGGTAATTTCGACGCTGCAGTTAAAGCCTGTGAAGCAGTCGATAGCTGTATTGGCCGAGTCGTTGAAGCACTAGAGAAAGTCGGGGGCGAATGCTTGATTACCGCCGACCACGGTAATGCCGAGCAGATGACTGATGAGAAAACGGGGCAAGCTCATACTGCTCATACTAGCGAGCTAGTACCGTTAATCTATGTTGGACGTGACGCAGAGATCGAAACTGGTGGACGTTTGAGTGATTTAGCGCCAACTATGTTAACCTTGATGGGACAAGACGTACCTGCAGAGATGACAGGTCGCTCGATAATCAAACTCAAAGAGTAATAGTAAACAATTGAACATTCGATTTTTTATCAAAGCCAGCATTATTGCTGGCTTTCTATCGCTTCCTTTACTGGTACATGCGACCGATCTTGAACGTCGCCAGTCTGAGCTGAAATCTATTCAGGCTCAAATCAATAAGCAGCAGTCGGCTGTAAAAAATACCAATAAACAGAGGGAGCGATTGATCTCTCTATTGAAAGATGATGAAAAAGCGATTGCTCGAGCCGCAAAAAAAGTCAATCGCACTAGGCAGGACTTAACACAAACCGACAAACTGATTGCTGAGTTAGACGCCAAACAGGTCCAATTAAATAAGTTAAAAACGGCGCAGCAGAAGTCTCTCTCGAATCAACTCGCGAGTGCCTATTTGGCAGGTAATCACGATTACACCAAGATGCTGTTAAACCAACAGTCTCCTGCCAGTATCGAGCGACTACTGGCCTATTACCAGTATCTTAATAACGCCCGCATGGAGTCTATTAATCAGTTACAAACCACCCTCAAGGAGCTGGATGAAGTTCAAGCTAAGCAGCAAGAACAGCAAAGACAACTCAATAAACTGGTGCTTGAACAGCAGCAGCAAGCTAAAAAGCTAACCCAAGAACAGTCCCAGAGACAGAATACACTTACTCAGTTACAAAGAACATTAAACAGTAGCGGTGCTAAGCTAGAGCAGCTTCAAATTGAAGAGGCCAGCCTAAAACGAGTAGTCGAACAAGCGCTGACGGCAATGAAGAATAACCCATCATATGAGGGTTTATCGAGTCGCAACAAACTCAAATGGCCAGCTAACGGACGCATAAGATCAGCCTTTGGCAGCAAGCGTTCAGGGCAGGTGAAATGGAAAGGTGTCATCATTTCAGCCGCAGAAGGTCAAAATGTTAACGCAATTGCAGGCGGCAAGGTTATTTATGCCGACTGGCTACGTGGCTTTGGTATGGTTTTAGTCGTCGATCACGGTAAAGGATATATGAGCCTATATGGCCACGCACAAGCATTACTTAAGAGTGCTGGTGACTCTGTGAGTAAAGGCGAGCCAGTGGCATTGGTCGGACGTTCGGGTGGACAGACAGAGCCTGGCCTATACTTTGAGGTAAGGCACAAGGGGCAAGCTGTCGATCCAGCAAGGTATTGCAAACGTTAGACTCCATAACCCCTTTAAGATATAAGGGGTTAATATGTCACAGTGCATTCGCTATTTTTGCTGTCTTGCAGCCGGGTTAGCATTAGGGTTATCGGTTACTCTATCTGGGCAAGAGCATACCCAAGAGTACAAGTCTCACTTAAGCTACCCTGTGCTTCTCGATATCATCGACACCATCGAGACCTACTACGTACAAAAACTCACCGAAGATGAGCTTATAGAAGCTGCTATCGAAGGCATCTTCAATAAGCTCGATCCCTACTCAAGCTTCCTTGATAAACAAACCTTCGCCAGCATGCAGGAGATTAACAATGGCGAGTATTTTGGTTTTGGTGTCGAAATCGCTACCGATAATGACCAAATAACCATAGTAACGCCCTTTGCCGAATCACCAGCAGAGGCGGCTGGCATTAAACCTGGCGATCGCGTCATCAAACTCAACAAGCAATGGGTTAAAGCAGATAAACTAGAGAGCATTCTCGATGAGATTAAGCAGCATAGTTTAAATAACCTACCGATAGAGCTTGAAATGGTGAGAGCCAACTCTGACATTCATTACTCCGTTACTCTCAAGCCAAGCCTTATCGCTATCAACCCTATAGAAGCGGAGATTCTAGATAACAACATAGGCTATATCCGTCTCTCTAGCTTTCAAGAAAACTCCACTCAAGAACTAGTGAAACAGCTTTCACGATGGCAACCCAAAAAACTGAATGGGATCATACTCGATTTAAGGAATAACCCTGGCGGATTGCTGGATCAAGCTATAACTATCGCCGATCTGTTCCTAGATAAAGGTCGCATCGTGGCGACAGAAGGACGCTTCTTCGACGCAAATTCAGATTATTACGCCTCGCCACAAACCATGGCAACCAATATCCCCATGACCGTATTAATCAATAAGGGCTCAGCTTCTGCCTCTGAAGTCCTTGCTGCAGCATTGCAAGATAATGGCCGTGCCCAATTAATTGGGCAAACCAGCTTTGGTAAGGGAACCATACAAAGTCTTATCCCGACCCTGATGGATGGTAACGCGATAAAACTCACTATCGCCAAATACACCACACCTAATGGTAACGATATTCACTCAAAAGGTATTGAACCAGATATAAAAATTGAATTAGAGGCTGTATCAGATAGCAAAAGTATGCCTATAATCGAAACAAATTCACTCCGTGAGTCGGTTGCTCAAGACAAATTAGTCAACTCAGCGATTGCATGGATTAAGGCTGAAAACTAATAACAAGTGCGCTATTCCCTATTACTACTCTTTCTACTGTTACCGAGCGCTAGTGTATTCGCCAGCAAAATAGCCATCATCATTGACGATATTGGATATCGTCAATCTGATAAGGCAGTGCTGAGCCTACCTTCGAATATCACTCTTTCAATATTACCACATACCCCTTTAGGTAAGAGCCTAGCTTCCGAAGCTTATCATCAAGGCAATGAAATATTGGTTCATCTGCCGATGCAAGCGCTAAATGGTAAAGCTATTGGTCCTGGCGCCTTAACAAATGCAATGGAAGAAGCGGAGTTCAAGTCGCAGCTAAACGACTCCATTACCAGTGTTCCCTATGCAAGCGGGGCTAATAATCATATGGGCAGTTTACTGACGCAGTTAGATGATCCGATGCGTTGGGTAATGGAATCGCTGCAGCAACACAATATTTACTTTATCGATAGTATGACCACCAAATACACCCGAGCGGGCACCATGGCTGAAACTGTCGGGATACCATTACTCAGAAGAGAGATATTTTTAGATAACGACCGCTCACAAGCTGGATTAGAGAAACAATTTCAACATGCTATTTCATTAGCACATGAAAAAAGTAATATCGTGGTGATCGCTCATCCCTATCCTGAAACAATTAGCTTCCTGACAGCAAACTTACACAGGTTGGCAAACGAGGAGATTGAACTGGTGCACACGTCGCAATTGCTACCGCAACGCGTGAACGCAAAAATATCGGCTAAGCGGGGGTTACTGCAGGATTGAGATAGACAGATCAGGCAACAGCGACTTAAGCTCTTGTTTGTTAGTCACGATCATATCTAAGGTATAACCATCTAATACCGCTAAATAGGCATTAACTGCATCACCTAATACGCCTTTAAGCTTACAAGCAGGTGTAAATAAACAGTAAGGCTTACTACAATCGATTGGCGCTAAAGAGTTTTCTAGAGCACGCACGACTTGGCCAATGTTTATTTCAGCTGCAGGCTTCGCGAGTCTAAAGCCGCCACTCTTACCACGAATCGTTTGCAAATACCCAAGTTTACCTAAGTGATGAACAACCTTAGAGATATGGTTTGCCGACAGATCAAACACTTCCGTGATCTCTGAAATACGGAAAAGCGACTCACGCTCAGAATGCAATGCCAAATACATTAGCGTTCTTAAACCATAATCTGTATAACGAGTTAACTGCATTGATTAACAATCCGTAAAATAAGTATATAAAGAGATCTCTAAAGGTATTATCAAGCGCTGGTAGCCGTTTCTAGAGAGCTAATTAACCACAAAGCCTCAGTATCAGTCTTACCACAAACATCCTCTGTAGCCGCAAATAAACCGCATACGGCGGGGCGCTCAGCTTGCCCGAACAGTTTACACAAGTTGTTATCATCTAGCTGTATACATCTAACCCCAGCTGGCTTTCCATCGGGCATCCCGGGGATGCTAGTGGTGATAGATGGCGCAATACAACAAGCACCACAGCCTAAACGACAATTCATGTTCTTACCTTAATTTGTACAACGCACATTATATCTCTATCAGCTCATAGAGGGTTGTGCAACATCACATACTATACAGCAAGCTGATAGTTAGTTTGTTGATCCGTGATCAGTGTATCCACTTTCTATTGAACTTTTTACAAAAACTAGACCTAACGTCCGTCAAAACGAAAAAAGCCTCTGCACTCTCTTCAATAAAAGGTGCGGAGGCTTTCATCTTAATGTTTGTGGGTGAGTACAGCGATAGCCGTGATCTTACGAGCGCGAAGCGAAGCGTAGCTGGGGCGGACTTACTCTTATCAACAGACGAACCCGCGCCCCCCCGGCGTGACAGGCCGCTTTCTTTTTAAAAGAGTCTAAAAGCTCCATGGATGGAGCGAATGCCGAAGGTTGTCTGGAACAATCTCGGTCCAACTGAACTACCGCTCCTTTAGTAAACTGCGTGCGCATTTCGCTTTGATTTTTCTTTGAAATATGAATACGAAAAAAGCCTCTGCATTGCTGCAGAGGCTTTCGTCTTAATGTTGGCGGAGCGGACGGGACTCGAACCCATGTGCCTTCGGCACGCGTGACAGGCCGCTTTCTTTTTAAAAGAGTCTAAAAGCTCCATGGATGGAGCGAATGCCGAAGATTGTCTGGAACAATCTCGGTCCAACTGAACTACCGCTCCTTTAGTAAACTGCGTGCGCATTTCGCTTTGATTTTTCTTTGAAATACGCATACGAAAAAAGCCTCTGCATTGCTGCAGAGGCTTTCGTCTTAATGTTGGCGGAGCGGACGGGACTCGAACCCGCGACCCCCGGCGTGACAGGCCGGTATTCTAACCAACTGAACTACCGCTCCTTTAGCAAAGTGCTTACGCATAATGCTAAATTCTTTTTAAGTCGCTAGCTTGTCAGGGCTAGGAGACTCGCTTTTCTCTATGAGTAAAGCAATATTTAGCGCCTGGAAATGACCTACTCTCACATGGGGAGACCCCACACTACCATCGGCGATACTGTGTTTCACTTCTGAGTTCGGAATGGATTCAGGTGGGACCACAGCTCTATGGTTTCCAGACAAATT
>NZ_BPET01000011.1 GCF_019654915.1 Shewanella sp. MBTL60-007
CTATTGATAATGACATAATTATATCTAATGATAGACCCCGAGTTATTGCTGGTTAACTTACAAAACAGCGACCAATATCTGTTGTCCGCTTTAGTTTACACATTTGCCGTAAAGAAGAAGCTCGCCTTGGACTTTAGCTGTTTCCCTTGGTCTAATAACTCGTACTCAAACGGGTGTTTTTTTCCTATCTGAAATTTGAATAGGATGTCATTTGAAGTTGCACAATAGAAGCTATTGTAAGTTCTGCAATTGACTGTGAAATAGTTTGATTTACTACCATCAGCCCAAATAATTTCTTCGTCAGTAAATGCAAATCCATTCTCACTCAAATACTCTTGAATACCAGATGTAAGAATAACTACCTCTATGTTTGACCTAGTTGTAGGAAACTGTTTGACCAAGCATGCTCCTCGGTAGTGAAGGATTATATTGAACTGCCGTGTCAGATGCTCTTTCAATGTTGTAGAGCCTAAACTTCTGAAATCAACATGAGTATTTGTGTTTTTCAAAAACGTGACTCTCGGTAATGTTGCTTTAAATGTAAATGTGCTTTGGTTCGCTAGCTTTAAATTCTTAAGCGCAATAGGGATGAGAGGGTTACTTTCAATTGCATCCAGATAAACCTGTTTCAAACACCCAACAACTTCATTATCCAGTGGACCACTTTCTTCAAGTTCTGCTTTATGCTTCTTCAGGTTCTGCACAACATCTTCAAGGAACTCTTCTGAGACCTTTAGAACTTCTTCAACAGTCAAATAATGGCTTGTTATAAATTTCGAAATTGCACCAATAACAACAATATTTTTGATACCAACTTTCAACCTATCGATGACAAAAAGAAGAAAGTCTAAGTCACAGTACTCGTGTAAATTTATATTGAATGATGGCTTGTCTCCTTTAAATTGACATTTAACAATCTCATACACGAAAAGAACGCAGCTTGAATGAATGATGCTCTCCTTTGGCGAATCCCATAACTCTACAGACTCTAATTGCTGGGCACCGACTATTGACGTTAAGATCGCGTCTATTGTGTTCGGTAGAATTCCGTCTGAAAAACTGTGTATATCCGACTTCAAAGGATTAATCAGGTTACGAAGAGATAACAAACAATCTTCTCTTGATTGTAGATAAAAAAGAAATGAATACGATAAACGCCCTACAGCCCTACTAAAGTCCACATCCCACAAGGTAGAAATGAATTTATCAACAAGCTCACTAACATTTTCATCAACATCGACTTCTACTGACTCTAAAGCTTCTACAATTAGTTCTCTTGTAACGTTTTTTTCATCACCTAACAATAATTTCTCTAGTTTCTGTGTTAAATCTGATTGCCACAAGTTAGCGTTAATTCTCTGGTGGAAGAAGTAGCACATGCTTGAACGATTATCATGATTTTTGTGGTTATAGGCATTGCATAAACGTTCGTATAATTCCCTTATTACACTATCGTTCTCGTCTTTCGCTAGACGTATTAACTGCTTGGTATAACTTACTAATTCATTTATATCGACATTGTGTACATATTTTGTATACGGAAGTTCCATGAGAAATCTAGCTGACAAAAAGGGCTTGTAGCTATCGCTTCTTTGAGTTTCTACCCAGACAGCAATCTCTTGTAAGCTACTTAAAGATATTTCATATCTTTTATCACCAAGTAACTGAAATGACAGGTAGGACAGTAAATTTGCGACCATTGTATATTTCTTTTGGGAGGAGTCTGTTGGTAGTCCGTAGAGAATTTTATATAGGCCTGCTATATAGCACTTCATGTGTTCCACCAATCTGCCACTATCATCATTTTTCAAAGAATAACCAAGGCTTTTTGCTTGCTCACTAAGACTATTCACTTCCAAGTTGTTTTTTAGTCTGGCTCCCTCAATGTCCATTAACACGACTACCTCTGTAGTCGTAAGGTCACTAAAGTTCTTAACTTTTCCAAGCATTTTTTCATGTATATATGTAGAACTACTTAGATTTCTAAATACATAAGAGAAATACCTTGCATACATAATCACCACGTATACAAAATAAACTATCACGAATAGTAATATGAACACTTGCAAGTAAGCAGGTAGAGCTTTACTAGCCACATAAAAGATCAAAGCAAAAACCATGTATATGAGCACTCTAGGCACTATAGAGTCAGGACTTATAGGAGATTTTTGATTCAAGTACTTAACTAAACTTTCGGAACCATACTTATCTTCCATCCACTGCAATGACTGCTGTGTAAGTGGAAGGGCGATAGCCGTCAATGCAACTAATATCGTGGCTATGTACGTTATGATGCTTACTGTGTTTTTAAGAGAGTTATTGACCGCACTTTCGAATGGTCCTCCCATATATAGATCATTCAGTACTTCAAACGCTTTATAAAGATATTCCATCTAGCCAACCTACTATTTGTATTATGAATCGAAAGCTCGAAGCTGCTTACTATAACCACTTTAGTTCATAGTACATGGAATATTTTTATGTGGTCAATCAAACACTTAAATATGACTCGTAACAAGTGTGATAGCTCACTAATATTGCTTAATGTAGTAACTCCAAAGTCCAACTATTCTGCAATTTAGCTGACTATCAAGTCATCTTATTTCAACAAGCTCATAAAAGTGGCCTTTAAGTTATCTAGAACCAGTAAGCACGTTTTGAGGTCTATGCTTCGATAATAAATCTAATTCTAAATATTAGGCATGGGCAAAAGCTCTAAAACGTTTATGTCCAGAACCTTCACAGATGGCACTTCGTAACTCAGAAGTGCCCCTATATGTGTTAACGCAAATACTCTAAGGACGGCTTTGAGCGATAAGGAGACCTTGAGTAAAAGACACTAATATGGTGAGATTGCTCCAAAACAGACACTCATTTAAATTATTTCTATAGGATTGCTCTTACAAGGATTGAAGTATATGAAATACATCATTTTTACTATATCACTATTGTTGGCTAGCAATGCCTTTTCGCAAAACATTCCAAAAAACGCGAGACACAACCAATTTACAGCTCAAGGTTGGTCGTGCAATAGCGGTTATAAAGAAGATGGTAATCAATGCAAAAAGGTAAACGTACCGCAGAATGCACGTATCAATGATTACGCTGCTCAAGGTTGGTCGTGCAATAGCGGTTATAAAGAAGATGGTAATCAATGCAAAAAGGTAAACGTACCGCAGAATGCACGTATCAATGATTACGCTGCTCAAGGTTGGTCGTGCAATAGCGGTTATAAAGAAGATGGTAATCAATGCAAAAAGGTAAACGTACCGCAGAATGCACGTATCAATGATTACACTGCTCAAGGTTGGGCGTGCAATAGCGGTTATAAAGCTGTAGGTAATACCTGTATTGTAATGACGGAGGCCGAACTTGCTAAAGAAGCGGAATTAAAACGTAAGATTGCAGCATATGAGAAACGACAAAAGGCGCTTGGTCATTGTGAAACAGAATATAAAACTGGCGCTGAAGTTTGTGTATCGATTTTAGATGGTGCTCTAGATTGTGATGAAAGTTATTCTGGTAATTATTACGATAGCTGTGAGGTTGAACTGTCTTATAAAGTCGAAACGGATTACTCTGGTAGTGCTTATATAGATGCCACTATAAAATGTGAAGTAGAAATAGAGTATAGCGGGAAAAACACATACTCAACGGATAATGAGAGTGAATCAGAACAATACTCTCATACTTTGTATGCTCACGATAGCTCAAGAAGAACGTTTGACTTTGACTTTGATTTTGGGCTGTACGACGAAGTTAATAGCGTGAAAATATCAGAAGCAGAATGCAAGGTTACAGACGTATATATGTATTAAGGTGTTGTTGTCTAAAAGAGAGTTTGGCCAAACGTCCACTTTTTCAATCTTAGTTGTTCTAAGCCGCTAAGCTTAAACAGCTGTTTCTAGCACAGAGCTGTCCTTCGGCTCTAAATTATTTTTGTCCAAAAACTATTTAGGGCTTTAGCCATAACTTCTAATGTAAAAGGTACCGTTGTTCTAAATTCGGTGTAGATACGGCCGTGACCGTCCATTACAAGGACGTCATGGCCGAGCTTCCAGGGCCAATTCTGTTCCATACAGAATTTGGCATTTCCTCCATCCTTGGAGGTCAGATGGACTTGCTGCGTGTCACGGCAGTGTCTGCACATGCGCTGGCCGAGGCCATTGGAACCACTGTTGCCTGAAGTTATCGCCAGTATAAAAATATATCGAGTCTTTGTGTTTCAACAATCAAACGAAGTTTGATTCATTCAATTTTTAGATGAAGTCTAACTTAAATAGCTGACATACTAATTGCTATCAACAGCAAAACAATCAGTTCGCTAAAGCTGAACTCAGTAGTCTCCCGATTTGCCAAACTAGAAAACAAACGAGCGTTTTAAATAACTGGTCTCTGACCTAAACCCCCCGTATAATCGCACCGAAATGTAGGGGTGGACGGTTTTTGTACACCTCTATATTTATGCTTTGTTAACCTAGGCTCGCTTTGAAGCAAACAAGGATTGTTTCAGAAATAGAAAAAACCTACTCAAGTTAGCAATGATTACACCCTACAAATCAATATAATAAAAACCAAGGGACTTAGTTCCATGTTAGAAAAATTATTCAAATTAAAACAACATCAAACGTCGCTAAAGCAAGAGGTTGTGGCTGGTTTAACAACCTTCTTGACCATGGCTTACATTATTTTCGTTAACCCTATGATGCTGGCCGATGCGGGCATGGATCATGGTGCGGTGTTTGTCGCTACCTGTTTGGCTGCAGCAATAGGCTGTTTAGTCATGGGCTTAGTAGCGAACTACCCGATTGCGCTAGCCCCCGGCATGGGGCTCAACGCTTTCTTTACTTATACCGTCGTTGGCGAGATGGGCTATTCATGGGAGACGGCGTTAGGTGCGGTGTTTCTATCTGGGATCTGCTTTCTAATTCTATCGCTTGTGCGTATTAGAGAGTGGATAGTTAATAGTATCCCAATGTCGCTGCGACTCGGTATTGCCGCTGGCATAGGTCTTTTCTTGGCTTTGATAGGCCTTAAGAGTGCGGGCATTGTAGTCGCGAGCCCTGCAACGTTGGTGACTATGGGCGATATTACTGCTTTCCCGGCGGTTATGGCGGTATTGGGCTTCTTCTTGATTATTGCCATGGTACATAGAGGCATGAAGTCTGCGGTGATTATTAGCATTCTTGCTATTACTGCTTTGGGTCTACTGTTTGGCGATGTGCAGTATCAAGGTATTGTGTCTGCGCCGCCTTCAATTATGCCGACGTTTATGAAAATGGATCTGTCTGGTGTGCTTGAAATCAGCATGTTATCTGTAGTGTTTGCCTTTCTATTTGTCGATCTATTCGATACCTCTGGCACCTTAGTTGCGGTGGCGCAGCGCGGTGGCTTCTTAGATGACAAGGGCCGTTTACCTAGACTTAATCGCGCACTAACCGCAGACAGCACGGCAACAATTGCCGGTGCAATGTTGGGAACGTCAACTACGACTAGTTATATCGAAAGTACAGCGGGTGTCAGCGCTGGTGGCCGCACTGGATTAACCGCTGTGGTCGTGGGCGTGCTATTTTTAGGGGCGTTATTTATCTCGCCATTGGCGGGTATGGTGCCAGCTTATGCAACGGCGGGTACACTTTTTTATGTCGCTATTTTGATGATGGCAGGGTTGGTTCATGTTGAATGGGAAGACATCACCGAAGCGGCTCCTGTAGTGGTTGTGTGTATCCTTATGCCACTGACGTTCTCTATTGCAACAGGGATCGCCTTGGGCTTTATCTCTTATGCAATGATTAAATTGATGAGTGGACGCTATAAGGATCTCAGCATTGGCGTGGTGGTCTTAGCCGCACTGTTTATCGCCAAGTTCATCTATGGCTAACAGTCGTTGGGAGTAGATGAATCGTAGATGTAAAGCCACACCGAGTGTGGCTTTTTATTAGGGGGACTGTTAAAAAATCTCGCGCTAAATTTCAACGTTCTGCTAAATTTCCAGCATTTATGATTGGAAAACACTAATTCCCCCATTTTTTTTAGTTTCTTTGTTGGTGCTTACTACCATTTCAAACCTAG
Source organism: Shewanella sp. MBTL60-007 (assembly GCF_019654915.1). GTDB lineage: Bacteria > Pseudomonadota > Gammaproteobacteria > Enterobacterales > Shewanellaceae > Shewanella. The sequence continues at coordinate 6,073 of NZ_BPET01000011.1, forward strand.
ATTGGGTATAAGGATTTATTCAATGTAATTTTGTTAGCAAATAATGAACTTAAGTGAGATTAGCTACCGCCGCGTAGTGGTTAAATTGGGAACGAGTGTACTGACTTCTGGCAGCCGTAAGCTAGATAAAGCACACATGGTTGAATTAGCACGGCAGATGGCCTGCTTGATGAAAGCGGGTGTCGAAGTTGTATTATGTACTTCTGGTGCAATAGCCGCAGGTAAAGAGCATTTAGGCTACCCCGAACTACCCGACACCATCGCCAGCAAACAGTTGCTTGCTGCGGTAGGGCAAAGCCAGCTAATTCTAGCTTGGTCTCAGTTATTTAGCATTTATGGTTTGCATGTTGGGCAACTATTACTGACTCGTGCAGACTTGCATGACAGAGAGCGTTACTTAAACGCGAGAGACTCACTCAATGCCTTGCTCAATAATGGCATCATTCCAATTATTAACGAGAATGACGCGGTCGCAACGGCGGAGATTAAGGTCGGGGACAACGACAACTTGTCTGCACGAGCCGCGCTTTTATGTGATGCCGATCTGCTTATCCTTCTAACGGATCAAAAAGGTCTGTTTGACGCTGATCCGCGCAAGAATCCTGACGCAAAACTGATCACCGAAGTTCAAAATATCGATGATAGCCTACGCATGCTAGCGGGCGGTGCCGTATCTGGTTTAGGTACCGGCGGCATGGCGACTAAGCTTGAGGCGGCTGATATCGCGCGTCGTGCAGGTATAGAGGTGGTGATAGCCTCGGGCCACCATAAAGATGTGATTCAAAATGTGGTCTGTTCGAAACCTGTAGGTACGCATTTTACCGCGCTTGAGCATCCATTAGAGAGCCGTAAACAGTGGATCTTAGCCGGACCGAAAGCCCGTGGCCAAGTTGTACTTGATAGCGGTGCGATAGGAGCGGTCACCGAGAAGGGCAGAAGCTTACTTTCTAAAGGCATAACCGAAGTAAAAGGTGTATTTCAACGTGGCGATACCATTGAGCTGATTGATACCAAGGGCAAGGTGTATGCTAAAGGTATGAGTCGCTATGGCTCAGTAGATATGACTAAGATTGCAGGAAAGCACTCAGATAGTATCGAAGAAGTGCTTGGGTATGATTATGGTGATGCAGTGGTTCACCGCAACGACATGGTGGTGTTATGAGTAACGAAGGATATTTAACGGCTTTAGGGCAGAACGCTAAACAGGCAAGCTATGCATTAGCCAGTCTTTCAGGAGCGCAAAAGTCAGCTCTGCTTCGCTGTATTGCCGATAAACTCACAGCTGCAAAGGCCGATATTGTTAGCGCTAACCAACTAGACGTGGCACAGGCGAAGGCCAATGGTCTGTCTGACGCGATGATTGACCGTCTATTACTCGATGAAACCCGCTTAATGGGCGTGATTAGCGATATCGATAACGTGATTGGTTTAACTGACCCTGTTGGCAGCGAGATCGATAGTCGACTACTCGATAACGGGTTACGTTTGTCACGTCGTCGTGTGCCTTTAGGTGTCATTGGAGTCATTTATGAAGCACGCCCCAATGTGACTGTCGATATTGCGGTATTGGCGCTAAAAACTGGTAATGCGGTTATTTTACGTGGCGGTAAAGAGACACTGGCTTCGAATAAAGCTTTATGTAAAGTGATCCGTAGCGCTATGGTAGAACAAGGTTTGCCTGAAGATTGCGTACAGTTAATTGATAACCCTGATCGCGCATTGGTCTCTGGGCTATTAAAGCTTGATAAGTATGTCGATATGATCGTGCCTAGAGGCGGGCAGAACTTGCAGCGTCTATGTGCGGAGCAAGCAACGATTCCAGTTATTTTAGGTGGGATTGGTATTTGTCATATCTTCGTTGATGCAGAGGCTAACCTAGAAAAAGCGGTTTCTGTCATTGAAAATGCCAAAGTGCAGCGACCTACGGTTTGTAACGCGCTGGATACTGTGCTTATTCACCAAAGTCATGCTGAGCTGTTTATTCCTAAGTTATGTAAGCACTTAGCTAACCTCGGGGTTAAATTCTATGGCTGTGATAAGACGCAAGCTATCTTGACTGCAGAAAGTATTGAGGTTTCTGCGGCAACAGCTGAGAGCTTTGCGACAGAGTGGCTATCTCTGACTCTTGGGATCAAAGTCGTTGCAGACTTAGCCGATGCCGTTGAACATATCCGTAGCTTCTCAAGTGGTCACTCTGAGTCGATATTGACCGATAATATCCATACCGCAAGTGAGTTCATGAATGCTATCGACTCAGCCGCGGTCTATGTCAATGCTAGCACTCGCTTTACCGATGGTGGCGAGTTTGGCCTTGGTGCCGAAGTTGCGGTAAGTACACAGAAGTTACATGCTCGTGGACCTATGGGGTTAGAAGCGCTTACAACCTATAAATGGTTAGCCTGGGGCGATTATACGGTTCGAGGTTAAACAGGGCTTACAAATTGTCTATTTAATTCACATAAAAAAGCCGCATTGAGCGGCTTTTTTTATGACTTTTTCTAGGGGCGAGCGCTATTTCGATACGTGTCGTTAAGTGTGCGGTGGTTGAAATATTTGCAGCTCATAAGTGACGATCTGGTGTACGTATAACACAAAGTAGGTGAGTGTCATCAATACCGTATAGATCCTAAAGGGTTTAAGCACGTCTCGCATATAGAAAAAATGCCGATACCGATTCTCTCGGGTAAAGTAGAGTGATGGAATGAGAAAAAAACAGTATAGAAACGCAAAATACCAAGAGTAGGAGCGTCCTAAGTGTAACTCATTTAACAACATCGCCACGGCAACTAGCATAGAGCTGAGTCTGATAAACATGGCTATTTTGGGATGTCTGAAATATTTAAGTGCATCCATACATTTGTAATACATAACTAATATCCATTTTGTTACGCAATTGTTACTTTATACCTATGCCTAAGCTGATTTACAATTAAAGTTTAGCTTATTAATGGCTTTTAAACGAAAAAAGCCGAACATAAAGTTCGGCTAGAAGGAGTAACTTTGCTGTTTTAGGCGTTTAAGCTGATATACGTTTCCTTGTTCGCCATTGACCAACTTTGGGCAAAACTTGCTGTAATACCAGAGCGAGAATAATTAAGCCTAGGCCTATATAAGTCGACTTTTCTATGCTCTCTTGCAAAATCCAAGCGATAAAGCCAATCGACATCACAGGGGTGATAAATACCAAGGTACTGATACTGGCTGTGCGCTCGGCTTTCTTTAAGGCGACCAACCAGAGTACGAAGGTGACACCCATTTCAAATAGCCCAACGTAGACGCCAGCCATTAGTGCCTTCAGATCTAGGCTTGGCAGCGATTGGGTCAGCATGAGCGCGACTAGGATAAAAGGCAGTCCCACTAGAAAGCTCAGAAGTAAACTAACAACTGGATCGCCTTTATCTTTGGTATTTACAATCCAGTAAAGCGACCAAAGTACAGTGCTGGTTAGCGCCAGCGCAACCCCAGTCATGCTTTCAAATTGCACGCCAGTAATATTACCTTTGGTGGCAATAAAGAATACGCCGCAATAAGCAACCAATGCCGCTGTGACATCGCTCTTACGCAGTGCTTGCCCAAGTAAAGGCACCGATAATAGCGGCAGCAAAATCGCCCAAGTGTAATTTAGCGACAGTGCTTGTTGAGCTGGCAGCAGATCGTAAGCTTTAAATAAAACTAAATAGTATAGGAATGGATTCAGTAGCCCAGTCTGTAGGTAGAAAAGCGGCCTTGAGAGAAATTGCTGCTTAATTAGCGGTAATTTTCTCTGTGCGATCAGGATGACACCTAAGGCAAATATTGAGGTTGTAACAGCCACAAATACCAGCTGCAGCGGCGTATAGTGCGCCAATGCTAATTTAAATGCAGTTGCAACGGTGGACCATAGGAAAATGGCACCGATACCAAACAGATACGCTTGATGGGATGATTTCAATGTTTACTACTCTACAAAATGAGATGACAACTAAGCGTAAATTGATTCGTGATGAACCCAATTGACACGCTACCTCTAGATTGTATCCATTATACGTTTTGACTCGGTTTACGAACGAGTCACAGATCAAATTAATGCATTCTTAAGATAATTTTTAAATTTTCCCTTGTATTCACTCTAAACGTCCCAATATAGGGGTTAAGAGACGATTTGGGGTGAAAAAAAAAGACTTGAAAACGATTCGGTCTGTCCCCATTTCAATAACCAGATAACAAATTTAGTTTTTAAAAAGTTTTTCGGAGGACTCCATGGGTAGAATTATTGGTATCGATTTAGGCACAACTAACTCTTGTGTTGCAGTATTAGATGGCGACAAAGCGCGCGTATTGGAGAATGCTGAAGGCGATCGTACTACACCCTCAATCATCGCATACACTGCTGATGAAACATTAGTTGGTCAGTCTGCAAAGCGTCAGGCTGTAACAAACCCAAATAACACTGTATTTGCTATTAAGCGTCTTATTGGTCGTCGTTTTAAAGATGACGAAGTTCAACGTGACGTTGATATCATGCCATTCAAAATCATCAGCGCTGACAACGGCGATGCATGGGTTGAAGCGCAAGGCAAGAAAATGGCTCCGCCACAAATCTCTGCTGAAATCTTGAAGAAGATGAAGAAGACAGCTGAAGATTACTTAGGTGAAGAAGTAACAGAAGCGGTTATCACTGTTCCTGCATACTTTAACGATTCACAACGTCAAGCTACTAAAGATGCGGGTCGCATCGCGGGTCTTGAAGTTAAGCGTATCATCAACGAGCCTACAGCGGCTGCACTTGCTTACGGTATCGATAAGAAGCAAGGCGACAACATCGTTGCTGTTTACGACTTAGGTGGTGGTACATTCGATATCTCTATCATCGAAATCGACAGCGTTGATGGCGAGCAAACTTTCGAAGTACTTGCTACAAACGGTGACACTCACTTAGGTGGTGAAGACTTTGATAACCGTATGATCAAGTATCTTGCTGACGAGTTCAAGAAAGAGCAAGGTCTAGACCTACGTAACGATCCACTAGCGATGCAGCGTCTAAAAGAAGCGGCAGAAAAAGCGAAGATCGAACTATCAAGCACAACACAGACTGAAGTTAACCTGCCATACATCACTGCTGATGCAACAGGTCCTAAGCACTTAGTGGTTAAGATCACTCGTGCAAAACTTGAGTCACTAGTTGAAGACTTGATCAAGCGTTCACTTGAGCCGCTAAAAGTTGCTCTAGCTGATGCTGACCTATCTGTTTCTGATGTTAACGAGGTTATCCTTGTTGGTGGTCAGACTCGTATGCCTAAAGTACGTGAAGAAGTGTCTGCATTCTTCGGTAAAGAGCTACGTCAAGACGTTAACCCAGACGAAGCGGTTGCTATCGGTGCTGCGGTTCAAGCGGGCGTACTATCTGGCGACGTTAAAGACGTATTGCTACTAGACGTTACTCCACTATCTCTAGGTATTGAGACTATGGGTAGCGTAATGACTAAGCTTATCGAGAAGAACACCACTATCCCGACTAAAGCTTCACAAACATTCTCGACTGCTGACGACAACCAAAGTGCCGTGACAATTCACGTACTTCAAGGTGAGCGTAAGCAATCAAGCGGTAACAAGTCTCTAGGTCAATTTAACCTAGAAGGTATTGAGCCAGCTCCACGTGGCATGCCACAAATTGAAGTTGCTTTCGACATCGATGCTGACGGTATCTTGCATGTATCTGCTACAGACAAGAAGACTGGCAAAGCACAAAACATCACTATTAAAGCCTCTTCAGGCCTAAGTGATGAAGAAGTTGAAGCTATGGTTCGTGACGCTGAAGCACACGCTGACGAAGACGCTAAGTTCGAAGAGCTAGTAACTGCTCGTAACCAAGCCGATGGCATGGTTCACGCGACTAAGAAGCAGATCGAAGAAGCGGGTGAGGCACTACCAGCGGACGAGAAAGAGAAGATTGAAGCTGCAATGGCTAACGTTGAAACTGCTGTTAAAGGCAACGACAAAGAAGCGATTGAAAAGTCTACTCAAGAGCTAATGGAAGCGTCTTCTAAACTAATGGAAATCGCTCAAGCTAAAGCGCAAGCACAGCAAGGTCAACCAGAAGGTGAGGCTAAGTCTGCTAAGCCAGAAGATGACGTAGTCGATGCTGAGTTTGAAGAAGTTAAAGACGACAAAAAATAATGCCGGGTAACTCCTAAATTATTGTAGCGGGCGTTACGAGGAAACTCTAACGCCCGTTTGTGCAACTTTAGCAAAGAAAGTATTAAAACTATGTCAAAGCGCGATTATTACGAAGTATTAGGTGTCGGACGTGATGCCAGCGAACGCGAAATTAAGAAAGCTTACAAGCGTTTAGCAATGAAGTTTCACCCTGACCGTAACCCGGGTGATAAAGCGGCTGAAGCCAGCTTTAAGGAAGTTAAAGAAGCTTACGAAATCCTAACCGACGGCGATAAGAAAGCCGCCTATGATCAGTTTGGTCATGCTGGCGTCGATCCTAACCGCGGTGGCGGTGGTTTTGGTGGCGGCGCCGATTTTGGCGACGTATTTGGCGATGTGTTTGGCGATATCTTCGGCGGTGGACGCCGTGGTGGTCAGCGCCAAGCGGCACGTGGTAGCGATCTACGTTATAACCTTGAGCTATCTCTAGAAGAAGCGGTTCGTGGTCTAACTAAAGAGTTACGTATTCCAACATTGGCTGCTTGTGACGCTTGTGATGGTAGCGGTGCTAAGAAAGGCTCTTCGCCAACCACATGTGGTACCTGTCATGGTCAAGGCCAAGTGCAGATGCGCCAAGGTTTCTTCGCTGTTCAGCAGGCATGTCCAACCTGTCACGGTCGCGGTAAGATCATTAAAGATCCTTGTAACAAGTGTCATGGCGAAGGTCGCGTCGAGAAGAGCAAAACGCTATCAGTTAAGATCCCGGCAGGGGTTGATACGGGCGATCGTATTCGTCTTTCTGGCGAAGGTGAAGCCGGTGAGTTCGGAGCTCCTCCAGGGGACTTATATGTGCAGGTGAGCGTGCGTGAGCATGCTATCTTCCAGCGTGATGGCAACAACCTTTACTGTGAAGTGCCAATCTCATTTAGTAAGGCTGCTTTAGGTGGCGAGATTGAAGTGCCAACACTCGATGGTAAGGTTAATCTTAAGATCCCAGCCGAAACACAGACTGGCCGTATGTTCCGTATGCGCGGTAAAGGTGTTAAGTCGGTTCGCAGCCATGCGGTAGGTGACTTGCTATGTAAGGTTGTAATGGAAACGCCAGTTAACCTTAATGAGCGTCAGAAAGAGCTACTTCGTGAATTTGAAGATACCTTAACGGGTCAGTCGAAGAAGCATAGCCCAAAGGCTGAAGGTTTCTTCGATGGCGTGAAGAAGTTTTTTCAAGATCTAAATAGCTAAAACTGGGTTCGTTCAGTATATAATTTAAGCCTCGCAACTGCGGGGCTTTTTATTATGTGAAATCAGAAGAGAGCAATATATGAAAGGAATACTAATACTGCTTAGCGCGGCATTGTTTTTAACGGGCTGCGCAACACACCAATCACCCACAGGCCGTGGGCAAACTTTATTGTTTTCTCCCCAAGAAATGTCACAACTTGGCGATAGCTCTTTTGCTCAGATAAAACAGCAAGAAAAAATCAGTCAAGATAAAGCGCTAAACGCGTATGTTCACTGTGTCGCGGACAGAGTGACTCAGGCGCTGCCCGATCAGAGTTTACCTTGGGAAGTGGTAGTGTTTGAGTCAGATCAAGTCAACGCCTTTGCCTTGCCGGGTGGCCATATCGGTGTGTATAGCGGATTGCTTAATGTGGCGGTAAATGCCGACCAACTTGCCACAGTTATTGGACATGAGATTGCTCACGTACTGGCAAATCACAGTAACGAGCAGGTATCACGTGCACAGCTGACTGGTGCGGGTATGCAGCTTGCCGATTTGGCGCTCGGTGTTGGTGGTATTGCCGATAAAGAGCTCTATATGGCCGCGCTAGGTTTAGGTGTACAGGTGGGTTACATATTGCCATACGGTCGTGAGCAAGAGTCAGAAGCAGATGTGATCGGCGTAGAATTGATGGCGAAAGCAGGCTTTGATCCCGCACAGAGTGTCGAGCTTTGGAAGAACATGTCAAAAGCGGGCGGAGAGCAGGGGCCTGAACTGCTTTCTACTCATCCGTCACACGGTCAACGTATCGCTCAGTTGCAACAGATGCAGGCAAAAGCCCAGCCTTTATATCAAGCCAGCAAATTAAGTGTGAAAAATACTTGTCAAAGACCAAAATAGCTACAGTTTTTAGGGCAACATCACAGAAATTATGATAAAGTTGCGCGCGAAAATTCATTTGAATCATTGAGAGTACAATCATTATGTCTGAGAAGTTCAGTACAATTGAAGCGCAAGCAAGCTACGGTGTTGGTCGTCAACTAGGTGAGCAACTAGCTGCTAACTCGTTTGAAGGTATCGATATTTCTGCTGTTCAATTGGGTCTATCTGACGCTTTCGAAGGTAAAGAAAGTGTTGTATCTATGCAAGATATGCAAATTGCATTCACTGAAATTAGTCAGCGTATCCAGAAAGTTCAAGAAGCTGCTGCAGCTGCTGCATCTGAAGAAGGTGAGAAGTACCTAGCCGATAACGGTGCACGTGAAGGCGTTGTTACTTTAGAATCTGGCCTACAGTATGAAGTTATTACTGAAGGTAACGGCGATAAGCCTGGTTACGACTCTACAGTTCGTACTCACTATCACGGTACTTTCATCTCTGGTGATGTATTTGATAGCTCAGTTGCTCGTGGTGAGCCAGCTGAATTCCCAGTTTCAGGCGTTATCGCTGGCTGGACCGAGGCACTACAGCTAATGCCAGTAGGCTCTAAGTGGAGACTGTTCGTACCACAACACCTAGCTTACGGTGAGCGCGGTGCGGGTGCAGCGATCCCACCATATTCAACTTTGGTATTCGAAGTTGAATTATTAGATATTATCTAAGTTAGACAATAAGCCTAAGTTAATACTTAGGCTTTTTTTTGACATATGCAGGGAGACACTGAGATGACTGAACGAGTAAGAGTGGCAATAACCGGCGGCAGCGGTCGTATGGGACGTACTCTTATTGAGGCAGCGAAGCAAAATGACGCTATTTTGCTAGGCGCAGCGATTGAACGTGCAGGTTCGACCCTAATGGGCGTCGATGCTGGTGAGCTTGCTGGGGTTGGTTCGATGAACGTAGCCATCACAGACTCATTAGATAAAGCAGTCGATGATTTTGATGTGCTTATCGACTTTACCTCACCAGAAGCCAGCGTGATTCACACCGACTGGTGTGCAAGAAATGGCAAGGCAATCGTTATCGGTACAACCGGGTTCAATCATGCTCAGAAAGAGCAAATCTCAGCCTATTCTGATCAAGTACCTATTGTAATGGCACCTAATATGGCCGTCGGCGTTAACCTGATGTGGAAACTGCTTGAAGTGGCTGCAGAGGTAATGGGACATTACAGTGATATCGAGATCATCGAAGGTCACCATAGATATAAAAAAGATGCGCCATCAGGCACGGCGCTTAAGATGGGCGAAGTGATTGCCGAAACCTTAGGCCGTGATCTTGAGAAATGTGCCGTTTATGGCCGTGAAGGTATTACCGGTGAACGTGACAGAGAAACCATAGGTTTCGCGACTGTACGTGCTGGTGACATAGTTGGTGAACACACTGCGCTATTTGCCGATATTGGCGAGCGTTTAGAGATCACCCATAAAGCCTCAAGTCGAATGACCTTTGCTAATGGCGCAATGCGCGCTGCAACTTGGTTAGTCGATCAAGATTCAGGGCTCTACGATATGCAGCAAGTTTTAGGCTTGAAAGCATAATTATTTAAAACCGCTATTAGCGGTTTTTTTTTGCTAAAAAAAATTTTTTGACAAATTTCTTATCTGTACTATGGACAGGTTTTAATTTTACATATAAAATCGGCGGAATTTGTCAAAATTTTGCATTTTAGCGAAAGTTGGTATCTTAAAAACACACAAAAAACAATCAATTTCAATGATTTGGCTCTTTCCGGAGGTCGCGTTGACAAAGTCTGCCTTACTCGTACTTGAAGATGGAACCATTTTTTCTGGCACTGCTATCGGTGCTGAAGGGATGTCTGTTGGTGAAGTAGTATTTAACACTTCAATGACTGGTTACCAAGAAATTTTGACTGATCCATCATATTCACGTCAAATGGTCACCCTCACTTATCCACATATTGGTAATACTGGTACCAATGAAGAAGATACAGAATCTGATTCTGTTCATGCATGTGGCCTTATCATTCGAGACTTGCCGCTCATCGCAAGTAACTTTCGTAATCAGCAATCTTTAAGCGATTATTTGATCGCTCACAACGTTGTTGGCATTGCTGATATCGATACCCGTAAATTAACTCGTATCCTACGTGAAAAAGGCGCTCAAGCCGGTTGTATCATGGTTGGTGATTTAGATGAAGCTAAAGCGCTAGCTGCAGCTAAAGCCTTCCCTGGTCTTAAAGGCATGGATTTAGCTAAAGAAGTCACTACAAATGAAACCTACTCATGGCGCAGCGGCAGCTGGCGTTTAGTTGGCGGTTTGCCATCTGACACACCTGAAGCTGAGCTTAAGTATAAAGTGGTAGCCTACGACTATGGTGTTAAGCGCAACATCCTACGTATGTTGGTTGACCGCGGTTGTGATGTGACGGTTGTACCTGCACAAACTCCAGCGAGTGAAGTGCTAGCGATGAATCCTGATGGGGTATTCCTATCAAACGGTCCTGGCGACCCAGAACCATGTGATTATGCAATCGCTGCGATTCAAGAGATCTTAAAAACAGATATTCCTGTTTTCGGTATCTGCTTGGGTCACCAGTTATTGGCATTAGCTTCAGGTGCTAAAACACTGAAAATGAAGTTTGGTCACCATGGTGCTAACCACCCTGTAAGCAATATTGAGCAAGGTAATGTGATGATCACCAGCCAAAACCATGGTTTTGCTGCTGATGAAGCCACATTACCAGCCAACATTAAGGTGACTCACAAGTCGCTGTTTGATGGCTCTTTGCAAGGTATTCACCTTACTGATAAGCCTGCATTTAGTTTTCAAGGCCACCCTGAGGCGAGCCCTGGACCACACGATGCTGCGCCGTTATTCAATCACTTCATCGATTTGATTGAGTTATACCGTAAAAACGCCAAGTAGTAACCTCATCCGGGAGAAGATTTAAGCAATGCCAAAACGTACAGATATAAAGAGTATTCTTATCCTAGGTGCTGGACCAATCGTAATTGGTCAAGCCTGTGAGTTTGACTACTCAGGCGCTCAAGCCTGTAAAGCCCTACGCGAAGAAGGCTACCGAGTTATTCTCGTTAACTCAAACCCTGCAACCATTATGACTGACCCTGAGATGGCTGATGCAACATACATCGAGCCGATCCAGTGGGAAGTGGTACGCAACATCATAGCTAAAGAGCGTCCAGACGCGATTTTGCCAACCATGGGCGGTCAGACTGCACTTAACTGTGCACTTGAGCTTGAAAGCCGCGGCGTACTGAAAGAGTTTAATGTCGATATGATTGGCGCAACTGCCGATGCAATCGACAAAGCGGAAGACCGTAGCCGTTTCGACAAGGCGATGAAGTCGATTGGTCTTGAGTGTCCACGTGCGGGTATCGCTCATACAATGGATGAAGCTTACGGCGTACTTGAGCAGGTCGGTTTCCCATGTATTATTCGTCCGTCATTCACCATGGGTGGCAGCGGCGGCGGTATCGCTTATAACAAAGAAGAGTTTGAGGATATCTGTTCTCAAGGTCTTGAGCTATCACCGACTAACGAACTACTTATCGACGAATCTTTGATTGGTTGGAAAGAGTACGAGATGGAAGTGGTTCGTGACCGCAACGATAACTGTATTATCGTATGTTCTATCGAAAACTTTGACCCAATGGGCGTTCATACTGGTGACTCAATTACAGTTGCACCAGCGCAAACACTAACAGACAAAGAATACCAGTTGATGCGTAATGCATCACTAGCGGTTCTACGTGAGATTGGTGTTGAAACAGGTGGTTCAAACGTACAGTTTGGTATCAACCCGAAAGATGGCCGTATGGTTATCATCGAGATGAACCCACGTGTATCTCGTTCATCAGCACTTGCGTCTAAAGCAACCGGTTTCCCGATTGCTAAGATCGCCGCCAAGCTAGCGGTTGGTTTTACCCTTGACGAACTAAGCAACGACATCACAGGCGGTGCAACTCCGGCATCATTTGAGCCTGCTATTGACTACGTTGTGACTAAGGTTCCACGTTTCAACTTTGAAAAGTTCGCAGGCTCTAACGACCGCTTGACCACACAGATGAAGTCAGTGGGTGAAGTGATGGCGATTGGCCGTACTTTCCAAGAGTCGCTACAAAAAGCCCTTCGTGGCCTTGAAGTGGGTAAGAATGGCCTATGTCCGCATATCGACCTTGCAGATAGCGAAGCGTTAACCCGTATTCGTCATGAGCTTAAAGAGCCAGGTGCAGACCGTATTTGGTATATCGCTGATGCATTCCGCGCAGGTTTATCAGTAGACGATGTGTTTGCTTTAACTAACATCGACCCTTGGTTCCTTGTACAGCTTGAAGACTTACTAAAGTCTGAAGCGCAAGTTGCTGAAGCAGGTCTTGCTGGTTTGACTGAAGACTTCCTACGCCAGCTTAAGCGCAAAGGTTTTGCTGACTCACGTCTAGCAGCACTTGCAGGTGTAAGCGAGACGGAAGTACGTAAACTACGTACTCGTTTCGAAATTCATCCTGTATACAAGCGCGTTGATACTTGTGCGGCTGAGTTCTCAACTGATACGGCTTACATGTACTCTACTTATGAAGAAGAGTGTGAAGCTAACCCGTCTAACCGTGACAAAATCATGGTACTAGGCGGTGGTCCAAACCGTATTGGTCAAGGCATTGAATTTGACTACTGTTGTGTACACGCAGCGCTAGCGCTACGTGAAGACGGTTATGAAACCATCATGGTTAACTGTAACCCTGAAACGGTTTCTACCGACTATGACACATCAGACCGTTTGTACTTCGAATCAGTAACATTTGAAGACGTGCTTGAAATCGTACGTATCGAGAAGCCAAAAGGCGTTATCGTGCAGTACGGTGGCCAAACACCACTTAAACTTGCACGTGACCTAGAAGCTGCTGGTGTACCAATTATCGGAACTAGCCCAGATGCAATCGACCGCGCTGAAGACCGTGAGCGTTTCCAGCAAGCGATTGAACGTTTAGGCATGAAGCAGCCAGAAAACGATACCGTTACTACAGTAGAAGGCGCGGTTATTTCTGCAGAGCGTATCGGTTATCCGCTAGTTGTGCGTCCATCTTATGTTCTTGGTGGCCGTGCGATGGAAATCGTATATGACGAGCAAGATTTACGTCGTTACTTCAACGAAGCGGTAAGTGTATCTAACGCGTCTCCAGTACTATTAGACCACTTCCTAGACAACGCAATTGAAATTGACATCGATGCAGTATGTGATGGCGAAACTGTTGTGATTGGCTCAATCATGGAGCATATCGAGCAAGCTGGTGTTCACTCTGGTGACTCAGGTTGTTCATTGCCTCCATACAGCCTAAGCCAAGACATTCAAGACCGCATGCGTGAGCAGGTGGGTAAACTTGCAATGGAATTAGGGGTTGTAGGTCTAATGAACGTACAGTTCGCGGTGAAGGATAACGAGATCTACATGATTGAAGTTAACCCACGTGCAGCGCGTACCGTGCCATTTGTGTCAAAAGCGACTGGCGTACCATTGGCTAAGATCGCTGCGCGAGTGATGGCAGGACAAAGCCTTAAGTCTCAGAACTTCACTGAGGAAGTGATTCCACCATTCTTCTCTGTAAAAGAAGTGGTATTGCCGTTTAACAAGTTCCCTGGTGTTGATCCACTGCTTGGCCCTGAAATGCGCTCAACGGGTGAAGTTATGGGCGTGGGTGATACGTTTGCCGAAGCTTATGCTAAAGCACAGCTAGGTGCGACATCTGAAGTACCTAAGTCTGGTCGTGCACTGTTGTCTGTTCGTAACAGCGATAAGGCTCGTGTAGCCGATTTGGCTGCTCAGTTAATTGAGCTAGGTTACCAAATTGATGCAACACACGGTACAGCGGTTATCTTGGGCGAAGCGGGCATTAACCCACGTCTAGTGAACAAGGTACATGAAGGTCGTCCACACATTCTTGACCGCATCAAGAACGGTGAGTACACCTACATTGTTAACACGACAGAAGGCCGTAAGGCCATTGAAGACTCACGTCAGCTACGTCGTGGTGCGCTACGCTACAAGGTGAACTACACAACGACTCTGAATGCTGCATTTGCAACTTGTATGGCTCACTCGGCGGATGACCGCTCGAACGTGACTTCAGTACAAGAGTTGCATAAGCGCATTACCCAGTAAGTTAAGCGAAGCTTGAATAAAAAGGCCGCTTTTAGCGGCCTTTTTTATTGCAGGCGAGAAGTGGGTTAATAAAAATTTATCTGTAACGGCTAGTAACTCTAGCCAAGGTTGAGTAAGCTCTAGAACGGCTGTTACGATATCGTTATTGCTGTATTCCTCGTTTATATCGCCAGCTTGACTTATATTTTGAACACAGAAGCTAAGTTATCGAGCGTAGCAGATAGATTAGAGTGCATCGTTTGCCCTCAGCGTTTACAATAACGCAATTCCACCAAATTTTTATCTCACTGACAGTTAGGCTCAGTGGGGCATGCTTTTGTTTTAAAGGAGACGAAAGAAGCTTATGAGTACGGTTCCAATGACAGTTGTCGGTGCTGAACAACTGCGTAAAGAATTAGATTATCTTAAGTTCGAACGCCGCCCACAAATTGCTGAAGCAATTGGTGAGGCGCGTGAACTTGGCGATTTAAAAGAAAACGCCGAGTACCACGCAGCACGCGAAGAACAAGGTTTGTGTGAGGCGCGCGTTAGAGATATCGAAGGTAAGCTTTCTCACGCACAGATTATCGATGTGACAACCATGGCTAACAACGGTCGTGTTATTTTCGGTTCTACCGTGACGATTTTGAATGTCGATACCGATGAAGAAGTGACTTACCGTATCGTAGGTGAAGACGAAGCGAATATTAAAGAAAACCTGCTTTCAGTCAGCTCTCCGATTGCCCGTGGTCTTATCGGTAAGAACCTAGATGACGAGATCTCTATCGTAACCCCAGGTGGCACTAACGATTTTGAAATCATCAAAGTAGATTACATCTAACTTCAGGGTTAGATAGTCGAGTTAAGCCGCTTTTTAGCGGCTTTATTATTGGTTTAATGGGTATTAAAAGCTTTGTGTCTTTAGCTAACTAGGTTTACTATGTTAGCGATAAATAAGGCATATATTAGGACGTTAATTGCAGTTATTGGTGCGGTTTGGATTTATCTTGTTGCTCATAGGGGGATTATTCTTCACGCCTATGGCTGCGAGTGCGTCTGAGCAAAGTCCACAGCAAGCTCAAGTGTTAGCGGCTGAGCACGTTAACGAGCAAGCGCAGTTACAAGCGCAAGCAAAGCTGGGTATTGACTTGGCTGTGTTAAGCCTGCCTGATGTCAACTCTATTACGCTAAAGGATAACCATGCCCAGAAGAAGCAGGGAGATGACTCTGAATATGCGCCGCTAGTATCATCACGTTTCGTCAGTTTCTCACAGCATGATCCACAGCAAACACGTCCAGAATATCTACTCGCGTTTGAATTTATATCGCCTGCCGTTCCATCGTTAACTGTGGGTTACCGAGTGGAGTTTACTCCGGCTCTTGATTGGTTGTTACATATCTCAAGTTCTACACATAGGCTCTCCGCTTGGAAAGAGTCCAATCTTCTCTATCGCTTTTCTCAAGCTCGCGCCATTTGCTAAGTTCCATAAGCCATTTCGGCTTACCTATCGAGAACTTCTTTACCTCTGTGCAGCAACAAACCTCATTTGGCTAAAGGAAGGTTTTATAAACTTTGCCTTTAAAACATAGGTTTCATGCTTAGCCGTGTGTTTACCCACTCATTATTTTTATGAGTTAGCACCGCATTGGTAAGTACTATTTGCTGTTTTAAGCATGACCAGGCAGGTCACTAAAAGCAGGCTCTTCTCGATAGCGATTACCGCGATATTACGTGTGCCCAAGTCAACTCTTACGGGTTAATAACCCCGGACTAATGGCAAGTCATTATCGCGTTCTTAGGCAATATACAGAGCAAATATTATGAGAGAGAACAAGAGTCCGACAATCTTAAACCATTACAGCGCATGGAAATATGTGCTGTTAGTAGTCACTATAACCATTATGCTACTCAGTGCATTACCCACATTCTTTGGTGAGGATGCTGCAGTGCAAATAAGCGATGAGGCGGGTCTTAAGGTTAACCCCCTGGAGCTACACCAGCTGTTGGTATCACAAGGTATCAGCGTCAAGCGCATCGATCAGGCTAGCGGTCAAACCCTGATCGTGCTTGACGACAATTCACAACAGAGCAAGCTCAAGACCTTACTTGTAAGCCAAGTAGAAGATCCTGCTAAGTTAACCCTTACTCTTGCGCCAGCAGCACCTAACTGGCTATTGTCACTTGGTTTTTCCCCAATTAAATTGGGGCTGGATCTGCGAGGTGGAGTGCAGTTTCTACTCGATGTTGAAATTGACCCCGTTTATAAGCTGCAGGCCAATACCTTTATCGAGTCTGTTAGACAATTTGTACGTGAACAGTCGCTATATGGCGTCACGATTCAGGAGCAGGTTGATGGTCATGTGAATATCAAAACAACAGACTTAACCCAAAGAGCGGCGGTAAGAGAGTTTATTAAGTCTCAATATCCCAATTGGCAAATCACTAATTCTGGCGACCAATCTCTAAATGTTGGCTTGTCTGAAGCTGGAAAAATTAACATTCGCGATCTAACCGTGAAGCAAAACTTGCAGATTATGCGTAGCCGTATCGAGCAGCTTGGGATCAGTGAAGCTGTGGTTCAGCGTCAAGGAGAGCATCGTATTCGCATCGAACTCCCTGGTGTACAAGATCCTGCAGCTGCTAAGTCGGTGATTGGTGCGACAGCCAGTTTAGCTTTTTATCAAGTGAAGCAGGCGGGGTCAGTCAATGCCAAGGTTCTTAAAGATGAGCAGGGGCAGCCAGTTTATGTCGCCAGACGCGCAGTACTAGGAGGTGAACATATCGTCGATGCCAGAGCGTCTCTTGGAGAGATGGGGCTACCAGAGGTGGTGATCCATTTAGACCGAGAGGGAGGTGCCATGATGTCAGACTTTTCTCGTGACAATATAGGTAAGCCAATGGCGACCTCATACAGCGAGTATAGCCGTGATGATAGAGGTAAGATAAGACAAACCACCGAGGTGATCAGCATTGCGACAATACAGTCACAACTGGGTGACCGCTTTAGTATTACTGGCGTGGGAGAATACGCCGCCGCGCAGCAGTTAGCGCTCTTACTGCGCGCTGGTTCGATGACTGCGCCAGTGACTATCGTAGAGGAGCGTACTATCGGCCCGAGCCTTGGGGAGGAGAATATTACTAATGGCTTCTCAGCGTTGGCTTTAGGCATGGCGGTGACCTTATTGTTTATGGGGCTTTGGTACCGCCGTTTAGGCTGGATAGCAAACGTGGCGCTTGTGGCCAACATGATCCTTATTTTTGGCTTAATGGCATTAATCCCGGGCGCGGTATTAACTCTACCGGGCATTGCGGGTCTTGTGTTAACAGTCGGTATGGCTGTGGATACCAACGTACTAATTTTCGAGAGAATTAAAGATAAGCTAAAGGAGGACAGAAGTTTTGCTCATGCTATCGACAGAGGTTTCGATAGCGCTTTTTCAACCATTGTCGATGCCAACTTCACCACCATGATAACGGCTGTGGTGCTTTACGCAATTGGTAACGGACCCATTCAAGGCTTTGCGTTAACCCTAGGGTTAGGTCTACTCACCAGTATGTTTACCGGAATATTTGCATCCAGAGCATTAGTTAACTGGGCATATGGTCGTAACTTTAGTCGTAATGTGAAGGTGTGATATGGAACTTAAGAACATGAGTAAATTAAGCAAGTTGACTAAGGCACGTTACCTCTCGAGTATCTTCTCTGTGCTTGTAATGCTTTCATCTATTGGCATTATTTTGGTTAATGGTTTTAATTGGGGCCTAGACTTTACTGGCGGAATTGTTACTGAAGTCAAACTTGATCCCAAGATCAAGGCTGAGCAAATTAGCAAGTTGTTGGCAAAAACATCTGAGCAGGAAGTCAGTGTTATTTCCGCGGGCGAACCTGGTCGTTGGATTTTGCGTTACGCCAAAGTAGACAATGCTGGGACGCAGGATATTAAAACGGTATTGGCGCCTTTGACTGACGATGTTCAAGTGCTCAACTCGAGTATCGTTGGGCCACAAATTGGTCAAGAACTCGCAGAACAGGGCGGCTTGGCGCTACTTGCTGCAATGCTATGTATTTTGGCTTACTTGAGCTTTCGGTTTGAGTGGCGCCTTGCCAGTGGCGCACTACTCGCCCTATTTCACGATGTCATCTTTGTGTTGGCCTTCTTCTCGTTAACTCAGATGGAGTTTAATTTAACGATTCTGGCTGCAGTATTGGCTATTTTGGGTTACTCCTTGAATGACTCTATCGTGATTGCCGATAGGGTTCGAGAAGTTCTGATCGCCAAGCCTAAGATGGCGATTGATGAGATCTGTAGTAGTGCAGTGGAAGCAACTTTCTCGCGTACCATGGTTACCAGCGGTACAACCCTGTTTACCGTTGCAGCCTTATGGATTATGGGCGGCGCACCGTTGCAGGGGTTTTCCATTGCTATGTTTCTTGGCATCATGATTGGAACTATTTCGTCAGTTTCAGTAGGTACTTGCTTACCCGAATTCCTAAAGGTGAGTGCAGAGCATTACATGGTTGAGCCTTTAAGCGAAACACCATAAAAGGCTCATAAAAAAAGAGCCGCTGAATTAACAGCGGCTCTTTTTATTTATCTTGCAACGGCTTCTTAAAGAGGCCTTTGCTAATTACTTTGCCTTAGGCACAGCAATTTTCATTTCTTCAGACTGACGGAACAGTACTAAGACGTGACCGATAAGCTGTACTTTTTCAGCTTGAGTTTCACGTACAATGGCATCTACGATAGCGTTTTTAAGCTCTCTGTCACCAGAGGCTACTTTCACTTTAATCAATTCATGATGAGAAAGTGCATTATCAATTTCAGCCAGTACTCCTTCAGTCAGGCCGTTGCCACCAAGCATCACTACAGGCTTGAGACTGTGCGCTAAGCCTTTTAAGTGCTGTTTTTGTTTGGTTGTTAAGTTCATTTATACCAACTTTATGCTGAGTTACTGTTGAAAACCCGCTATTCTACCCTTATATAGTCTTTGTGTAACTCTCAATTTTGTTGCGGATTTTAAATGTCAGGAAAAAAACGAACAGCCAGTTCATCTCGCTGGATGCAGGAACATTTCGACGATCACTATGTCAAACTGTCGCAAAAGCGCGGTTTAAGGTCGCGTGCGGCCTTTAAGATTGAAGAGATCCAGGAAAAAGATAAACTCATTCGTCCGGGAATGACGGTTGTTGATTTAGGTGCCGCACCGGGTGGCTGGTCCCAAATTGCCGTTAAATTGGCTGGAGACAGTGGTAAAGTTATTGCTTGTGATATCTTACCTATGGACCCGATTGTTGGTGTTGACTTCCTACAGGGTGATTTCCGTGAAGAGAAAGTGCTAGATGCATTGCTCACGCGTGTAGGCGATGCCAAGGTTGATGTTGTATTATCCGATATGGCACCAAACATGAGTGGTTCAGGTGGGGTCGATCAGCCTCGCGCTATGTATTTAGTAGAGCTTGCGTTAGATATGTGTCATCAAGTGTTGGCACCTAATGGTAGCTTTGCTGTTAAAGTCTTTCAGGGGGAGGGCTTTGATGAATATATGAAAGCGGTTAAAGAGGCGTTTAAAACCGTTAAAACACGTAAGCCAGATTCTTCGAGACCACGTTCTCGTGAAGTCTATCTTGTGGCGACAGGTTACAAGTTATAGTAATCTATCGTAAGTACTCTAACATTAGTTTTCGAAAGACTTTAAAAGAGGTCGAGTAATTTGAGTGACATGGCAAAAAATTTAATTCTCTGGGTTGTCATCGCCGTTGTGTTGATGTCAGTTTTTCAGGGCTATTCCCCCTCTTCTTCTACCAAGCAGAAGATGGATTATTCAACCTTTTTAGACGATGTTCGCTCTGGACAGATTAGTACTGTCGAAGTGAAAAGCGATCAGCGTACCATTGAAGGAACAACGACTACAGGCGAGAAGTTTGTCACAATCATGCCGATGCCAGATCTTGATTTAATCAACGATCTAGACCGTAAAGGCATCATGATGAAAGGACAAGAGGCTGAGGAGTCTGGTTTCTTAACCCAGATCTTTATCTCTTGGTTCCCGATGCTACTGCTTATCGGTGTATGGATTTTCTTTATGCGCCAGATGCAAGGCGGGGGCGGTAAAGGCGCAATGTCATTTGGTAAGAGTAAAGCCAAGTTGATGAGCGAAGATCAGATCAAGACGACTTTTGGTGACGTTGCTGGTTGTGACGAAGCGAAAGAAGACGTTAAAGAGCTGGTTGATTACCTAAAAGAGCCGACTAAATTCCAGAAGCTGGGTGGCCGTATTCCAACAGGTGTACTACTTGTTGGCCCACCAGGTACGGGTAAAACTTTGCTTGCTAAGGCGATTGCCGGTGAAGCTAAGGTACCTTTCTTTACTATTTCTGGTTCGGATTTCGTAGAGATGTTCGTCGGTGTTGGTGCATCTCGTGTGCGTGACATGTTCGAGCAAGCGAAGAAATCTGCGCCTTGTATCATCTTTATCGATGAGATCGATGCCGTAGGTCGCCAGCGTGGTGCCGGTGTGGGTGGTGGTCACGATGAGCGTGAACAAACACTTAACCAGATGCTAGTTGAGATGGATGGTTTCGAAGGTAACGAAGGTATTATCGTTATCGCTGCGACTAACCGTCCAGACGTACTTGATGCTGCACTGTTACGTCCAGGCCGTTTCGACCGTCAAGTGGTTGTAGGCTTGCCTGATGTGCGTGGTCGTGAGCAAATTCTTAAAGTTCATATGCGCAAAGTGCCTTTGGCAGATGGCGTTAAGGCAAGTGTCATCGCCCGTGGTACTCCAGGTTTCTCTGGTGCTGACCTTGCGAACCTTGTTAACGAAGCGGCGTTATTCGCGGCTCGTAACAGCCGTCGTGTTGTTGGTATGGAAGAGTTCGAAAGTGCAAAAGACAAGATCATGATGGGCGCAGAGCGTCGTACCATGGTGATGTCGGAAGAAGAGAAAGAGATGACCGCTTACCATGAAGCTGGTCATGCTATCGTCGGTTGTTTGGTGCCTGAGCACGATCCTGTGCATAAGGTAACGATTATTCCACGTGGTCGCGCACTTGGTGTGACCTTCTTCCTGCCAGAAGCTGATGCTATCAGTCAGAGTCGTCGTAAGCTCGAGAGTCAAATCTCAGTTGCCTACGGTGGACGTATCGCAGAAGATTTGATTTACGGTAGCGAGAAAGTATCTACTGGTGCGTCACAAGACATTAAGTATGCCACTTCTATCGCACGTAACATGGTGACCCAGTGGGGCTTCTCTGAGAAGCTGGGTCCTGTACTTTACGCGGAAGATGAAAATGAAGTGTTCTTAGGTCGTAGCATGGGCAAATCTCAGCATATGTCTGATGATACAGCTCGCGTTATCGATGCAGAAGTGAAGATGCTTATCGATGCCAACTACGGCAGAGCCCATACTTTCCTAACTGAAAATATGGACATTCTTCATGCAATGAAAGATGCCTTGATGAAGTACGAGACTATTGACTCTGAGCAGATCGAAGACTTGATGGCTCGTCGTGAAGTGCGTATGCCTGCTGAATGGCAAAAGGATCAGCAGTCTAACGACAGTGACAGCAATAACACTTCATCTGAGAAGAAAGAAGAGATCAAGGAAACTAAAGAAGAGAAGCCAGATGTCAGTGATGCTGACGAATCTCCAGCTAAGTAATCTTTAGTTTGATAAAGAAAACCCCGTCTAGGGGTTTTCTTGTTTACGGAGCTTTATTTTGTCTATATTAACCAGCGGTCAAAACCTGCTTGATTTGAGTTCTCCTGTCGTGATGGGGATCTTAAATGTTACGCCTGATTCCTTCTCTGATGGTGGCGAATATTCATCATTTGAAACAGCCTGCAAGCAAGCCGATTTAATGGTGGCCCAGGGCGCAAAAATCATCGATATCGGTGGTGAGTCTACCCGTCCAGGTGCGAAAGATGTGTCGGTTGATGATGAATTAGCACGTGTGTTGCCTCTAATTGAATATGTTAGCCGTAATCATGATGTGTGGATCTCTATCGACACCAGTAAAGCCGATGTCATGTTGGCAGCGGTTAGAGCCGGCGCTCATTTGATTAATGATGTAAGAGCCTTGCAAGAGCCTGAAGCATTAGAAACCGCCGCAAAGCTCAATGTGCCAGTATGTTTGATGCATATGCAGGGGCAGCCAAGAACCATGCAGGATGCGCCATATTATGATGATGTGGTAAGTGATGTCAGTGCGTTTTTCAGTGAACGAATCGATGCCTGTATTGCTGCAGGAATAAAGCGAGAGCATATTGTGCTAGACCCTGGATTTGGGTTTGGTAAGTCATTAGCTCATAATTATGAATTACTCAATCGGATGGCTGAGTTCTCCACGTTCAATTTACCAGTGCTTGCGGGATTATCCCGTAAGAGCATGTTCGGTCAATTACTTGGACGTGAGGTATCACAAAGATTAAGTGCCACACTTGCTGGTAATATGCTGGCAATACAAGCGGGTGCTCAGATAGTGCGGGTTCATGACGTACAAGAGACCTGTGACATGATAGCGGTGTTAGACGCTGCCAAAAATTTTAAAACTTTAGCTTAGCACAGGGCTTTACAGACCAGCCGTTCAGCTAGGGTTAGTATTTTTTACGGTAGAATCAATGGATTTAGATCTACCTGATTATTGAGTTTGGAGTTCAAGTGAAGCAAAGACAATTTTTCGGAACAGACGGTATTCGTGGCAAGGTAGGGGCAGGTAAGATGACCCCGGAGCTTGCGCTTAAGCTTGGTTGGGCAGCAGGTCGTGTGTTATCTCGTGCTGGTACCCAGAAGGTGATCATAGGCAAAGATACCCGGATCTCGGGTTACCTGTTTGAGTCTGCACTAGAAGCTGGCCTTTCTGCTGCGGGCCTCGATGTGATGCTGATTGGTCCTATGCCAACGCCTGCTGTAGCATACTTAACACGTACATTCCGTGCCGAGGCGGGGATCGTGATCAGTGCTTCCCATAATCCCTATTATGATAACGGCATTAAGTTTTTCGCTAATGACGGTAGCAAGCTCGATGATGACGTCGAACTTGAGATTGAAGCGGAACTCGAAAAGACGTTAACTTGCGTAGAGTCGCACTTGCTAGGTAAAGTTGCCCGTATCGATGACGCCGCTGGTCGTTATATTGAATACTGTAAGAGCCACTTTCCAGCTGAGCAGACCCTTAGCGGACTAAAGATTGTGGTTGACTGTGCCCACGGCGCAACATATCACATCGCTCCAAGTGTATTTAAAGAGCTAGGCGCCGAAGTCATTGCGATTGGTGATAAGCCAAATGGATTGAACATCAACGATAAAGTTGGTGCGACATCTATGGGGCAGATCTGTGAAACGGTATTGGCTGAAAATGCCGATTTAGGTATTGCGCTCGATGGCGATGGTGACCGTATCATGATGGTTAACCGTCATGGCCGAGTCATCGATGGCGATGAAATCCTGTATATTCTTGCTTGCGATGCACAAAAGCGTGGTGTGCTTCGCGGTGGTGTGGTTGGCACCTTGATGTCTAACCTAGGTCTAGATCTTGCACTGCAAGCACTTGATATTCCATTTGTTCGCTCGAAAGTTGGCGACCGTTACGTGATGGAGTTACTCAAAGAGCATGATTGGCGTATCGGCGGTGAAAACTCAGGTCATATCTTGAATTTAGATCATGGTACGACTGGCGATGGTATTGTCGCGGGGATCTTGGTGTTGGCTGCTATGCAGCGCCAAAATGCCACCCTTGAAGAGTTAACTGCGGATATTAAAATGTTGCCGCAAGTGTTAGTTAATGTTCGCTTCGAAGGCGACAGCGATCCGTTAGCTTCTGAAGTCGTTCTCGCTGCGCAAGCTGAAGTAGAGCAAAAGCTAGGCGCGCGTGGTCGAGTATTGCTGCGTAAGTCGGGTACTGAACCACTACTGCGAGTGATGGTTGAAGGTGATGACCAAGTTGCAGTAACTGAATATGCTAATTATATTGCCGATGCAGTACGCAATTTAGTTTAGTAATTAATGGATTAACAACGGTGTTGAAGCTATGTCGCGATTAAATATTCTGCAAATTGATGTTTAATCGTGTCATTGGGATAGTGGTCGCGTAAAAAGTGCGCGTTCTCGCCAAGATTATGAAAAAATAACGCCTTTAGGTATTGTAAGTTCATAAGTGGTTCGCTATTATTCACGCCGCTTTCAAAGGAGACAGTAATGGCACTTAGACGTCCCATGGTTGCTGGTAATTGGAAAATGAACGGCAGTGCGCAATTGGCGCAAGAGCTATTCAAAAAGTTCGCTACCAAGCTCCAAGATGATTCAGTGGAAGTGGTCTTGTGTCCACCTTCTATTTACTTAGAGAGTGTTCGACAGCTACTAGATGAAAATAAAGAGACCTTAAATGGTTGCTTAGTCAGAATGGGAACTCAGAACCTTAGTCAACATGACTTCGGTGCCTATACTGGTGAAATATCTGGTCAGATGTTAAAGGATTCAGGATGTCGATATGTTATTATCGGGCATTCAGAACGTCGCCGTATGTACGGAGAGACGAGTAATATTGTAGCAGAGAAATTTGCTGCCGCTCAGAAGCATGGTTTGACCCCAATATTATGTGTTGGTGAGTCGGGTCCAGCTCGTGAAGCAAGACGCACTTTTGAAGTGATTGCTGAAGAGTTAGATGTGGTCATCGAAAAGAATGGCACCATGGCTTTTGACAACGCGATTATCGCCTACGAGCCGTTATGGGCAGTGGGAACAGGTAAGAGCGCTACGCCAGAGCAGGCTCAAGAAGTTCATGCGTTTATTCGCAAACGCCTCTCTGAAGTATCTCCATTTATCGGAGAAAATATCAGGATTTTGTACGGTGGTAGCGTAACACCGAGTAATGCAGCAGACTTGTTTGCTCAACCTGATGTAGACGGTGGTTTGATTGGCGGTGTAAGCCTTAATGCTACCGAATTTCTCAGTTTATGTACGATAGCGATGAGCGCATAATATGTATGAAGTTCTAATGGTTGTTTACTTGTTGGTTGCGATTGGTCTAGTTGGCCTGATCTTAATCCAGCAAGGTAAAGGTGCTGACATGGGGGCCTCTTTCGGCGCCGGTGCTTCAGGTACTCTGTTCGGTTCATCTGGTTCTGGTAACTTTTTGACTCGTTCAACTGCGATTCTAGCAGTAGCGTTTTTTGCACTAAGCCTTACTATCGGTAACCTAAGTGCGAATCACTCTAAAGCTGAAGGTGCATGGGACGATTTAGGAAGCGATGCAGCTCAAGTTGTAGAACAAGTTCAGCAAGAAGCTGAAAAGTCAGAAGACAAAATCCCTGACTAACTCATAAGGAAACTTATGATGGTATCAATCGACAACGATTGATACCGACTGTAAAACTGCTATTAACCTCTTATACGTAGCAGTTAATTAAATACAGTCAAACCACGGTTTTATGCGGATGTGGTGGAATTGGTAGACACGCCATCTTGAGGGGGTGGTGAGCTATGCTCGTGAGGGTTCAAGTCCCTCCATCCGCACCAAATCCCTGGTTTCGTTAATGACGAAATCGAGGATAATAAAGAGGCTAAAGAGCCCTTTATTATTGCAAGTGACGAGGTTTCTCAATATACTTGCACAAGTTGTCGCGGGGTGGAGCAGTTTGGTAGCTCGTCGGGCTCATAACCCGAAGGTCGTCGGTTCAAATCCGGCCCCCGCAACCAGCTTCCCAGTAAAGAAATTTATTTCTATACTGTTACAGGTTCTGGATATATCAACCTCGTCATTACGGGGTTTTTTGTTATCTGGAACTTATAAAACTGTCACCGAGTGTGACGTGTACTGGGGCTATTAGGCCCTTTTTTGTTTTTCTGGGGGTGTTAACCTTGGCTACATTAGAACGCAAACTGGTAGAGATGCTCAAAGCGCCAGTTGAAGCATTAGGGCATCAGCTTTGGGGTTTGGAATATATTCAAGCAGGCAAGCATTCTATCTTGCGTTTATATATAGACAATGAAAAAGGCATCTTCATCGAAGATTGTGCTGAAACCAGCCGCCAAGTTAGTGCTGTTATGGATGTTGAAGATCCAATCTCCACAGAATACACATTAGAAGTTTCTTCTCCAGGTGTAGATAGACCTCTGTTTACTGCTGAGCAGTACAAGGCCTACATCGGGGAGACCGTAAAAGTACAATTAACGATGCCAGTAGCTGGCAGTCGTAATTTAAAAGGCACCGTTACTGGCGTTGATGGGCAAATGCTTAATCTGTCGGTAGATGGGAACGAACTGATCGTTGCTTTGGATAATATCCGTAAAGGCAACTTAATCGCTAAGTTTTGATGAATTCAAGGTGAACGAGGCAAGACAATGAATAAAGAGATTCTGCTAGTCGCTGAGGCGGTTTCAAATGAGAAAGGTGTACCGCGCGAGAAGATTTTCGAAGCGCTGGAGATTGCACTAGCCACAGCAACCAAGAAAAAATACGAAGGTGATATCGACGTTCGTGTTGCTATTGATCGTAAAACAGGTGCGTATGAAACTTTCCGTCGCTGGATGGTAGTAGAAGACGCTGGTGTTCCATTAGAGAACCCATTCCGTGAAATTACGCTTGAAGCAGCGAAGTTTGATGATCCAGAAGTTGAGCTAGGTGGTTTCATCGAAGATGAGATTGAGTCAGTAGCATTTGACCGCATCACCACTCAAACAGCTAAGCAAGTTATCGTACAAAAAGTACGTGAAGCTGAGCGTGCGCAGGTTGTCGATCAGTTCCGTGACCGTGAAGGTGAATTGATCGTTGGTGTTGTTAAGAAGAGCAACCGTGAAAGCGTTGTTGTTGATCTAGGTAACAATGCCGATGGTGTGCTGTTTAAAGAAGATCTGATTTCACGTGAATCATTCCGTCCTGGCGACCGTGTTCGTGCATTGCTTTACTCTGTGCGTCCTGAAGCGCGTGGTGCACAGCTATTCTTGACTCGTACTAAGCCAGATATGCTGATTGAGCTATTCCGCGTAGAAGTACCTGAAATTCAAGACGAGATGATCGAAATCATGGGCGCAGCTCGTGATCCAGGTTCTCGCGCTAAGATCGCTGTTAAGTCAAACGACCGTCGTATCGATCCTATCGGTGCATGTGTTGGTATGCGTGGCGCTCGTGTACAAGCTGTATCAAACGAGCTTGGTGGTGAGCGTGTCGATATCGTACTTTGGGACGATAACCCAGCACAATACGTGATTAACTGTATGGCTCCTGCTGACGTGGCATCAATCATCGTAGATGAAGACAACCACTCAATGGATATCGCCGTTGAAGCAGACAGCCTAGCTCAAGCAATTGGTCGTAACGGTCAAAACATTCGTCTAGCGACTCAACTATCTGGTTGGGAACTAAACGTAATGACAGTTGATGATATGAAAGCTAAGCATCAGGCTGAAAGCGCTAAAGTGGTGAATCTATTCATCCAAGCACTAGACGTTGATGAAGAGTTTGCACAACTGCTTTCTGATGAAGGCTTTACTTCTCTTGAAGAAGTGGCGTACGTACCAGAATCAGAACTACTAGAAATTGATGGATTCGACGAAGATATCGTTGAGTCATTAAGAGAGCGCGCTAAAGCGGCGATCTCTACTCGCGCACTTGCGACTGAAGAAGCACTTGACGGTGCTGAACCAAGTGAAGAGCTTCTTGCGTTAGAAGGTCTAGATAGACACTTGGCATTCGTAATGGCAAGCAAAGGCGTTATTACGCTTGAAGACTTAGCCGAACAAGGCATTGATGATTTGATCGAAATTGAAGAATTAACAGAAGAAAAAGCAGGTGAGCTAATTATGGCTGCCCGTAATATCTGTTGGTTTGGCGAAGAAGCATAAGTCGATCAACAGAGGGGAGTTTTATAGATGGCAGATACTACAGTAGATAAATTGGCCAAAGAAGTAGGGAAGAGCGCTGAACGCTTGGTCGAGCAGTTTTCACAAGCAGGTATTAAGAAAACTGCAACGGATACCGTTTCTGAATCAGAGAAGCAGCAGCTACTCGATTTTCTTAAGAAGCAGCATGGTGGCGATTCTGCCCCAACGAAAATGACATTACAGCGTAAGTCAGTTTCGACATTGAGCGTTGCAGGTAGCGGCGGTCAATCAAAAGACGTTAAAGTTGAAGTGCGTAAGAAGCGTACTTTCGTTAAGCGTGACGCAGCGGCTGAAGCTGAATTAGCAGCTAAGGCTGAGGCGGAAGCGAAAGCTGCTGCAGAAGCCGAGGCGAAAGCAAAGGCAGAAGCTGAGGCGAAAGCCAAGGCCGAAGCAGAAGCTAAAGCAAAGGCTAAAGCTAAAGCAGAAGCCGAAGCAAAGGCGAAAGCTCAAGTAGCTAAGCCTGTTGTAGAAACTGCAGACGAGAAACAAGCTAAAGCTGAAGAAGCTAAGTTATTAGCAGCACAAGAAGCTGCTGCTAAAGCCAAGGCTGACGAAGAAGCTCGCGCCGCCGCTGAAGAAGCGCGTCGCTTAGCTGAAGAAAACGAGAAGCGTTGGGCTGAAGAAGAGAAAGCCCGTAAAGAAGCTGAGAAGAGTGTTGATCACCACGTGACAACATCTTCTGAAGCGCGTGCGGCTGAAGATACAGCTGACGCAAACGCTGAAAAGCGTGGTCGTCGTACTCGTAAGCCAGCAGCAAAAGCGGGTAACGATGCCAATAGCGGTAGCCCTATGGGTAAAGGTAAAGGTAAGCGCGGTGGTAAAGACAACCGTCGTGATAGCCGTAACCCACGTAACGCTCGTAACAACCGTAGTGTTGCTCCTGAGTCAATGGATCACGCGTTCACTAAGCCTGCAGCAGTAGTTAAAGCTGACGTAAGCATCGGTGAAACGGTTTCTGTTGCAGAGCTTGCTTCTAAGATGTCTATCAAAGCCACTGAAATCATCAAGCAGATGATGAAGATGGGCTCTATGGTGACGATTAACCAAGTACTGGACCAAGAAACTGCTCAGCTTGTTGCTGAAGAGATGGGCCACAAGGTAATTCTAACTCGTGAAAACGAATTAGAGCACCAAGTACTTGCTGACCGTAACGGTGACGTTAAGGTTGAGCCTCGTGCACCAGTTGTTACCATTATGGGTCACGTTGACCATGGTAAGACTTCATTACTTGATTACATTCGCCGTGCGAAAGTTGCTTCAGGTGAAGCGGGTGGTATTACTCAGCACATCGGTGCATACCACGTTGAAACCGACAACGGTATGATCACTTTCTTAGATACCCCTGGTCACGCTGCATTTACAGCAATGCGTGCTCGTGGTGCTAAGGCTACCGATATCGTAATTCTAGTTGTTGCGGCTGACGATGGTGTTATGCCTCAAACAATCGAAGCGATTCAACACGCAAAAGCCGGTGGCGTTCCACTGATTGTTGCTGTGAACAAGATCGATAAGCCAGAAGCAGATCCAGATCGCGTGAAGTCTGAGCTATCTCAGCACGGCGTAATGTCTGAAGATTGGGGCGGAAGCAACATGTTTGTTCACGTTTCAGCTAAGACTGGTCAAGGTATCGATGAGCTACTAGAAGGTATTCTTCTTGAAGCTGAAGTGCTCGAGCTGCAAGCTGTTCGTGAAGGTATGGCTGCGGGTGTTGTTGTTGAATCTAAGCTAGATAAAGGCCGTGGTCCAGTTGCAACAGTACTTGTACAAGAAGGTACCTTGAAGCAAGGCGATATCGTTCTGTGTGGTCTAGAGTACGGTAAAGTCCGTGCAATGAAAGATGAGAACGGTAAGTCTATCACTGAAGCGGGTCCATCTATCCCTGTAGAGATCTTAGGTCTATCGGGTGTGCCATCAGCGGGTGACGAAGCGACCGTTGTACGCGACGAGCGTAAAGCACGTGAAGTTGCACTATACCGTCAAGGTAAGTTCCGTGACGTTAAGTTGGCTCGCCAGCAGAAGTCTAAGCTTGAAAACATGTTTGCCAACATGGTTGAAGGCGAAGTTAAAGAACTTAACTTGGTACTTAAAGCCGACGTTCAAGGTTCACTTGAAGCGATTGCTGATTCACTAGATAAACTATCGACTGACGAAGTTAAAGTGAATATTATTGCTCGCGGTGTAGGTGGTTTAACCGAGACTGATGCAAGCCTAGCTGCAGCGTCTAACGCTATTATGGTCGGCTTTAACGTTCGTGCTGATGCACAGGCGCGTAAAGTTGTAGATAGCGAAAGTGTTGACCTACGTTACTACAGCATCATCTATCAGTTAATTGATGAAGTTCGTGACGCAATGGGTGGTATGCTTGCACCAGAATTCAGACAAGAGATCATTGGTCTTGCTGAAGTTCGTGACGTGTTTAAATCACCTAAGATTGGTGCAATTGCTGGCTGTATGGTTACTGAAGGTACCATTAAGCGTAGCGCACCAATTCGCGTACTACGTGACAACATCGTTATCTACGAAGGTGAGCTTGAATCACTTCGTCGCTTTAAAGATGACGTTAACGAAGTTCGTAACGGCATGGAATGTGGTATCGGTGTGAAGAACTATAATGACGTCAGAGTTGGCGATCAGATTGAAGTCTTCGAGACCGTTGAGATAGCACGTACATTGTAAACCTGTCTCAGTACTTATGGGGGCGGCGTTAGCCGCCCTTACTTTTTGATTAGATGGCAAAATATTATGGCAAAAGAATTTAGTCGTACACGCCGTATTGCACAGCAACTACAGCAAGAGCTAGCGGTTGTGCTTCAGCGTGATATGAAAGACCCACGCATCGGCTTTGTCACTGTTAACGATGTAGACGTTTCTCGCGATTTAAACTACGCAAAAGTTTATGTGACCTTCTTCGAAGAAGATCCAAAGTTAGTCGAGCAGAAAGTCGAGGCACTAGAAGCAGCAGCGGGTTATATCCGCTCACTTGTTGCAGGCCGTATGAAGCTGCGCGTTATGCCTGAGCTACGCTTTATCTATGACAGCTCACTCGTTGAAGGTATGCGTATGTCTAACCTTGTTAGCCGTGTTATCAGTAATGATGAAGCCAAGCAGAAGCAACATGGCATCGAGTCTGATGCAGAGCAAGACAGCAAGGAAGAGGGCGACAAATAATGGCACGTCGTTCTCGCGGCCGTTTTATCGACGGTATTGTACTGTTAGATAAAGACACCGGCATGAGCTCAAACTTTGCTCTACAAAGAGTAAAGCGCTTTTTTAATGCAAATAAAGCAGGTCATACCGGCGCTCTGGATCCGCTAGCTACGGGTATGTTACCTATCTGCTTGGGTGAGGCGACGAAGTTCTCACAGCACTTACTCGATGCTGATAAGCGTTATTTAGTGACGGCTAAGCTTGGTCAACGTACCGATACGAGTGATTCGGACGGTGAAGTTGTTCAAACGAGAGAAGTTAACTTCACTCAAGAGCAGTTAGATGCAGCTCTGGAACATTTTCGCGGTGAGACGATGCAAGTTCCCTCAATGTATTCTGCATTGAAATACCAAGGCCAGCCTTTGTATAAGTATGCCCGCGAAGGAATTGAAGTTCCTCGAGAGGCGCGCCCAATCAATGTGTTTGAGCTTAACTTTATTAGCCTTGAAGGTGATGAGTTAACCTTAGACATTCATTGTTCAAAGGGCACTTATATCCGCACTATCACCGATGATTTAGGTGAGATGTTAGGCTGTGGCGCACATGTCATCATGCTGCGTCGTACTCAGGTTGCGGGCTACCCATACGACAAGATGGTGTCGCTCAAGCAGCTCGAAGAGCTAGTTGCCAAGGCTGAGGCGGAATCATTACCGTTAACAGAGGTGTTAGATCCGCTTCTGTTACCTATGGATACAGCGGTAAGTGGCTTTAAAGAGGTGAATGTCTCTGATGAGCTAGCGACTTACCTGATGAACGGTAATCCAGTTCAGGTGGCTAACCTACCTGTCGATGAATTAGTGCGGATCACCATAGGTGAAGCGCATCAGTTTGTTGGTATTGGTCAAATGAACGATGATGGATTACTGGCTCCTAAGCGCCTTATTGTATTAAGGGAGCAACAAGACTAATTGTGGGGGGGTAATCCGACAATAAGCTTGCTACCTAAAGTCTAAATAGGTAGAATGGCGCGCCCCTTTGGCTGAGTTAGTGATCGGCTAAAGAATTTTAATGAAATATTTTGGAGATAGAAATGTCACTAAGTACTGAAGCAAAAGCACAAATCTTGGCTGAATTCGGCCGTTGTGAAAACGACACTGGTTCTACTGAAGTTCAGGTTGCATTGTTAACTGCACAAATCAACCACCTACAAGGTCACTTCAAAGAGCACATCCATGATCATCATTCACGTCGTGGTCTTTTGCGTATGGTTAGCTCTCGTCGTAAGCTTCTAGCTTACCTAAAGCGTACTGAAAACGTTCGTTACCAAGAACTAATCAAGAAACTAGGTCTACGTCGTTAATTTTAACGTCTGATCTATTAAAAGGAGGCTATGCCTCCTTTTTTTGTGCCTGTTTCATGCTCGTTATTTCTTTCGTGTTCGCCGATGTCTATTGAGCCTGTATGGCTTACGACTATAACCTTGGTGATGCGCTATATCAGCTAATCGTTTCTCGGGCATTAGGGGTTGCAGCGAGATAATTTGCTTCAAAGGACTCTATTGCTAAAGGCTTACTAAAGTAAAAACCTTGGCCTATCTCGCAGCCGCGTTTTTGCAACCATTCGAGTTGCTGCTCATTTTCAATTCCCTCTGCGACAATGCTCAAATCCAGCTGTTTTCCTAACATCAAAATAGTCGATGCTATGGCACTCTCTTGCGGTAGATCAGATACAAAGCCGCGATCGATTTTCATGGTATTTATCGGCAAGCGACGCAGATAAGACAGAGAAGAGTAACCTGTACCAAAATCATCTACTGCGATGCCGAATCCCGCGGCCTTTAATTGATTTAGCTTAATGATTGCACTCTCAATATCATTCATTAAAGACGTTTCAGTTATCTCAATCTCTAATAGTTCTGGCGCTATTTGGTAGCGTAGTGCCGCCTGTTTTATATCCGGTACCAGGCTTGCGTCTTGGAACTGTTGGGAGGAGACGTTAATCGCAATTGGCATGGCAAGGTTATATTTAGCTTTCCACTGCTGAATGGTCTTACAGCTCTGCTCTATTACCCAGCGGCCAATGGGGATGATAATCCCAGTC
The DNA here is from genome assembly GCF_019654915.1 of Shewanella sp. MBTL60-007. GTDB lineage: Bacteria > Pseudomonadota > Gammaproteobacteria > Enterobacterales > Shewanellaceae > Shewanella. The sequence goes on from NZ_BPET01000011.1 coordinate 39,619, forward strand.
TCTTCAGCAACAGGAATAAAAGAGGCTGGACTAATAAGGCGGCCGTCCTTTTGCCAACGGATTAACGCTTCACAACCAACCACCTTTCCACTTTTTAGATCGAGTTTTGGCTGAAAGTGTAGTAAAAACTCACTGTTTTCCAGCGCATCATGCAGCGAGGCTTCAGTGCGTAATCGCACGGCAGCACGCTCTGTCATCTGTGGCTTAAAGAAGGCCCATTGATTTGACCCCGCTGCCTTGGCGCTATACATGGCGATATCGGCGTGACGAATGAGATCTTCTGCCCGTAGGCCGTCATCGGGATAAATCGCAATACCAATAGAGGCTGCTGGGTGGACTGTATGCTCATTAAGTTGCATAGGAATATTGAGCTGATTGAGTAATTTATCGACAAGTTCGGCGGCATGGTTAGGCGATTCAATACTATCTGCAAGTACCACAAATTCGTCTCCGCCTAACCTTGCAACAGTTCCAGACTGGCCAACGGCTATTTCTAGGTTACGCGCTATACGTACTAAGAACTGGTCACCTATATCATGCCCAAGCGAGTCATTGACATTCTTAAACCTGTCCAAGTCAATAAACAGCAGAGCAAATCGGCACTCTTGAAGCTTGGCTCTTTGAATGGTTACCGTGATAGTTTCTAGTAGTAGAGTACGATTAGGTAAGCCTGTTAGCGCGTCTCTGGTGGCCATTTTGCGCAACTTATTTTGGGTTGTGTCGAACTGCGCCAAAATTTGGTTAAGCTTTGAGATAACGACACCAAGCTCATCGTTGCTATGGGAGCGAGTTACGGGAAGTAGATTTTTCGCTGGAGACTCAGGATCAATTTTGTCGATAGCCTCGCTTATTTTGGCAATAGGCTGGGTAAGGAAGCGATGAAAAACAACGGAAAGCACTAACGTCAGTAGAAAAGCGCGGGCGAGTGTAGCCCAAAGGCTAAATCTAAGGCTAGAAATTAAAGCGCTTGTGAGTTCCTGAGTATCATAAAACACAGTTAAGGTGCCAATAAGCTCTTTATTTCCATTAGCGTCGGTATAGAAAGGTCGATAAAGGGACCGAGAAACCTCTTTTAGATCGCCAAATAGCTCCGAGCTGACCTTGATGAAAAACTCTGGATTGGTGGCTGGCGCACCATTATTAACTGAGACGAAGCGGCTGCCATCTTCGAGTTCTAACAATGCGGAGCTAACATGTTTGACTTTCAAAATCCCTTGAATGGTTTGAGCGGCGAGTAGGTCATCTAGGGCCCAGATGGCATTTATCGCTGGTTGCTCAAAGGAGTCGATTAGCTCAAGTTGGGTCAGGCTAAGCTCCTCACGTGTATCGGTGACGAGTAGAAAAATTTCAATTAAAAAGATCGCAACAGCAAAAAATAAAGTGGAAGAAACGAGCAAAACTGTTTGCTTCCATGTGAGCGATTTGAAACTCTCCTTCATCAACTCTCTTCCTTTATATCAATGGTTTAGGTTTGTTTCACTCGTTTGTGACCAGCTAAGGTTACCTTCGCTATTGACGAGTTGATCCACTTTAGAGAAAAGATTGTGCTTTGTCATCAATCTATTCTCTTTATCTATTGAATAAACTTGCAGTATACTTACGCGCGTAATTAAGGTAATTAAATATTAAGGAATGGTTCACGTGAATCCAATCGTAAAGAGTTTTGAATATGGTCAGCATACGGTCACTCTAGAGACCGGTGTTATTGCGCGTCAAGCAGATGCTGCTGTTTTGGCAAGTATGGGTGATACAACGGTATTGGTTACTGTTGTTGGCAAGAAAGCTGAAGAGCCAGGCCGTGACTTTTTCCCGCTAACCGTTAATTACCAGGAAAAAACATACGCAGCAGGTAAGATCCCAGGTGGATTCTTTAAGCGTGAAGGTCGTCCATCTGAAGGCGAAACCTTAACTGCACGTCTAATCGACCGTCCAATCCGTCCACTATTCCCGAACGGTTTCAAGAACGAAGTTCAGGTTATCATTACAGTTGTTTCTGTTGACCCTGAAATCAGCCCAGAAGTTATCTCTATGATTGGTACTTCTGCTGCACTATCTATTTCTGGTATTCCATTTAATGGTCCACTAGGTTCAGCTCGTGTTGGCTATGTAAATGGCGAATATATCCTTAACCCAACTGTTACGCAGCTTGTTGATAGCCAGTTAGAGCTATCTGTTGCAGGTACTGAAAGCGCTGTACTTATGGTTGAGTCTGAAGCAAACGCACTGCCTGAAGAAGTTATGCTAGGTGCGGTTGTTTATGGTCATGAACAGCAACAAGTTGTTATTCAAGCAATTAAAGAGCTACAAGCTGAAGTTAACAAGCCTGTATGGGACTGGTCAGCACCAGCACAAGACGAAGAGCTTGTCGCTAAGATCAAAGAGTTGGCAGAAGCTGGTCTAACTGAAGCTTACCAAATTGAAGTTAAGCAAGATCGTTACGCTCAAGTTGGCGTTGTTAAGTCAGCAGCTAAAGAAGCAATTCTGGCTGAAAACCCAGATGCGGATACGCGTGAAATTGACGGCCTACTTGGTAGCTTAGAGAAGAAAGTGGTTCGTAGCCGAATCATCGCTGGTAACCCTCGTATCGATGGCCGTGAACCAGATATGGTTCGTGCACTTAACGTGATGGCTGGCGTACTTCCACGTACTCACGGTAGCTCACTATTTACTCGTGGTGAAACTCAGGCGTTAGTAACTTGTACACTTGGTACAGAGCGTGACGCGCAGAAGATCGATAGCATCATGGGCGAGCAAACTAGCCGCTTTATGTTGCACTACAACTTCCCTCCATATTCTGTTGGTGAAACGGGTATGGTTGGTTCGCCAAAGCGTCGTGAAATTGGTCACGGTAAGCTAGCATGGCGTGGTATCAACGCTGTTATGCCGACAGCTGAAGAGTTCCCATACAGCGTTCGTGTTGTATCTGAGATCACTGAATCTAACGGTTCAAGCTCTATGGCGTCAGTTTGTGGTACTTCTCTAGCACTTATGGATGCTGGTGTACCAATTAAGACTTCTGTTGCTGGTATTGCAATGGGTCTAGTTAAGGAAGGCGATGATTTCGTAGTTCTTTCTGACATCCTAGGCGATGAAGATCACCTTGGTGACATGGACTTTAAAGTAGCGGGTACTCGCGACGGTATTACTGCTCTGCAGATGGATATCAAGATCGAAGGTATCACTAAAGAGATCATGCAGATCGCATTAAAGCAAGCTTATGGTGCGCGTGTTCATATCCTAAATGTTATGGATCAAGCTATCTCTGGTCACCGTGAAGATATTTCTGACCACGCTCCACGTATCACGACTCTTAAGATCAACCCAGAGAAGATCCGTGATGTTATCGGTAAAGGTGGTGCTACTATTCGTGCACTAACTGAAGAAACTGGTACTACGATTGAGCTTGAAGATGACGGTACAGTGAAGATTGCTTCTGCAAATGGTGAAGCGACTAAAGAAGCTATCCGTCGTATCGAAGAGATCACTGCTGAAGTTGAAGTTGGCTCTGTATACAACGGTAAAGTCGTTCGTATCGTTGACTTCGGTGCATTCGTAACGATTCTTCCTGGTAAAGATGGTCTAGTACACATTTCTCAAATCGCTGAAGAGCGCGTTGCGAACGTGTCTGACTACCTAGAAGTAGGTCAAGAAGTTAAAGTTAAGGTGATGGAAGTTGACCGCCAAGGCCGTGTACGTCTTTCTATGAAAGAAGCGACACCTAAAGCCGAAGCGCCTGCAGCTGAGTAAGCACCAGCACTTTACTAAAGAGGAGGCCTTTGGCCTCCTTTTTTTATGCGTACAAATTAAAGTTGATCAATTAATCTTCGCTAATTTGATTATTTTCAATTCCTTGATAGCAGTCGTGATAAGGGGTTGCTATGATTGGTGCTATTGGCGAACTCAAAAGGTTAAATGGATGAATCAAAAGATACGAGCTGCCGTGGTAGTGGCTGTGGCAAGTGTAAGTATGCTGTTGACAGGATGTGTGTCCACTCAGTCCGATAGTGAACAACAAACATCGATAAGGGTTGCCCCTGTTTCGCCCGATTATAAATTGGAAATTACCTTAGCTAAGTTGAATGAAATTTTGGCTTCAGTGGAGTTAACACCTGAGCAGCGTGCGCGTTTTCATTACGACCGCGGTGTTATCTATGATCGTGTCGGCCTGCGTATATTGAGTCGTATCGATTTTCACCAAGCATTAAAGTTGCAGCCTAACTTAGCTGATGCTTATAACTTTCTTGGGATCTATTACACTCAGGAAAGTGAGTTTGAAAGCGCCTATGAAGCATTCGATGCTGTATTAGAGCTATCACCTGATTACGACTATGCCTACTTGAACCGCGGGATTTCACTCTATTATGGTGAGCGTATGGAGCTTGCCGTATCGGATATGAATGCCTTTTACAACCGAGACCCATCTGATGGATATAGAGTATTGTGGCTCTATTTAGCAGAGCGTGAAATTGACGAGCAAGCTGCACAGCTGAAGCTGGCTGAAAACCGTCAGAATTTACAGGCTAATGTATGGTCTACGGCTTTAGTCGATTTTTACTTAGGGAAAAAGACTAAGGAAGAGATATTCAAACTCGCGAAAGAGGGGCTAAAGCACCCTAATGAATATGCTGAGCGCCTTTGTGAAGCCTACTTCTATATGGCAAAGATTGCGCAAAAACGGGGTGATAATGCCGAGGCGGCTAATTACTTTAGATTAGCATTGGCGACAAATATCTATGATTTTGTTGAGCATCGTTACGCGAGGCTTGAGCTTGCTAAAACCAATGAAGCTTTAAATATGGCTACAAACTAAAGTTAATCAACGCGCATTAAAGCCTCCCTTCGGAGGCTTTTTTATTCGCTGGCTTTACAAATAGATGCCGATGCACCCGATGTGGTAGCTAAAACGTAGGTGAGCGGCTATAATTGCGGCCTTTGTGAACTCCCAGAATTACAGGTAAACATGTCAGGCTATAAAGTTGAGGTCGACAAACGTCGCACTTTTGCCATCATCTCGCACCCTGATGCCGCCCAGCCTTTCAACGCTTAAAACCACCTTTCATTGCACACCACAATCACATCTCTACGTACTGAATTTAAAGGCTTTTTGTCTTTTTCTCGTTTCTTTGCTTTTCAATGATGTTCAAGCGTAACCTCGGAAAGTGTGTACAAACTTGAGTACAAATTCCGTTTTAAAGGCCTTTGGCGAAAATTCCATGACACAAATCTGGCTGTAGGCCTTGTGGTTACTGGGTTTGATGAAGAAAGTACCTCCTGCTTTTGATACTTTGGTTTCGACATTACAAAAGCGGAATAAATGCGATCATCTCTAGTTTTTTGTTTATAAGCTTATGAATTTAAAGGGTTCGTCATTGTGTTTTTTGGTGTGTCATCGTTGCGAGTGTACAAACAGTGTGTACAAATTTTTCTCGTTAGGCGTGTTGATTGCTCTTCATGACACAAACCGCCTTGTAGCCCTTGTTATTCATAGTTTTGAGCTGAAAAGTACCTAATAGCAACATTTGTGTTTTGATAAGGCTGATCTTCTGAACAAATCATGCATCTTTCTGACCATCAACAAGTGATGAATCAGGCGATGATAGCTTTACATTGATTTTCAGGAGAATGCAGATGACAGCAGTAGCGCACCAGGTAACCCCTTTTCTAACATCTTACGAAGTGATGGCTCGTTACCACATAAGCTATACGACGCTCTGGCGAAGAATAAAAGATGGCAGCTTGCCGCAACCTCGTATCAACCGAAATACACGAAACAAGCTTTGGCACATTGAAGACCTAGAAGAGTATGAGAAGAAAGAGGACTGAGCCTCTTTCTTTTATTGTCCGAAACGCCAGTTGAACGGAAAGCCTGTCGGCTCGATGATGGTCTCTAGCTGTTGATACCAAACGTCGTAAGCATGACGCATTTCATCCAGGTACTGATATTGGTTGTAGATAGCATCCAACCCTTTTTTGCTGTGGCCAATCATCAACTCGGCAACTTCTTGCGTGGTGATGGCTGACATTCGCGTTCGCATCGTTCTGCGAAGATCATGCATAGACCAGTGTTCCATCTCAATACCAAGCGACCTGCGAGCCCAGATTTTCACATTGTTAGGAATAGTGGTATCAAAGCCATTTGTGGCAAGCTCTTCTTGTCCGTTAGCGGGAAACACGTAAGTTGATTTACTCATCTGCATCGCCAGTTCAATCAGCTCAATAGCAGGCCTAATCAATGGCCGCATGATTGGCGCTCCAATTTTCTCACCTTGTTTGCGGATCTCTATAGGCACTGTCCACATTGCTGATTGCAAATCAAAGTGATGCTTTTCAGCTTGAATGAGTTCGCCCTTGCGACCGCCCAATAGCAGAAGCAGCTTTATGTAGATGCGATTCTTCTCAGTGATTTTTGACTCATGCAAATAGCGCCAAAGTATCCTGATCTCGTTGTCATTTAGCACCCGAGTTCGTTTGCCTTTCTTACCGCCAACCTTTTTTGCTGTGATCCCAGCAGCAGCGTTAATTTCCAAGATTTGTTCATCAATCAGCCAGTCATAGAACTTATGCAGTACAGACACTAGGCGCTCTGTGTTTGACGGAGACGATTCCGAAACCTCACGAAGACAGTTTCTTAAGGACAATTCATTGATGTCAGTTAATGGATACTTGCCAAGTCGGGGCAGCAAATATATTTCACTGCTACGTTTTTGGAAGTGCCACGTTTTCTCCTTTAGTCCTTGCTTACCGGCAGAGTCTATCCAGTCTCGAAAAATCGATTCGAAGCTTTGGTTGGCAGAATACTTAGCCCGTTCCTGCTGTAGGTAGAGCTTAGGGTTTCGGCCTTGATCAAGTACTGCCCTTAACCTATCCAGCTCATTCCTGGCTTCAGCAAGCTTCATAAGTGGGTAAGTACCTATGTCTACCCGCTGTTGCTTGCCATCGAAACGATAACGAAACTGAAAAACAATTTTGCCCTTGGGCGATACCCGAGCACTTAGCCCATCTCGGTCGGCTTTTACTACGGTTTCTTTTGCTTCTTTATTTAACCTGGCATCGAGCCAGCTAACTGATAACGCCATGTTATAAGCCCAGCCCTAGTTTTGATTTTAATGATTGTTTACGTGATTCTGCTTTGGGTTCTGGCGCTGTACTCATAGAAGTCACTTCACCATCTGGTGCAAAGCCATCCACCGGTACAGATGTCGAGGATAGATTGGGTTGGCTCATGTGAATTAACCCAAAGGTGGCCAGCATTCGCAGACGCTCAGCGCGTTCCCGTGGCGGCGTCTTTTCTAATTCTTTGAGTAGTTCAGGGTGGCTCCCTGGGGGAATGTTGACGACAACTCTCATGATCAGGCTCCATAAAACCAGAAGCCTCGGACGTTCGCCAAAACAGACTGTTCCGGCACGATGATCTTGCTTCGTGAAAAAATCTCCTTGGCCGCTTCCTTATAAGCCAAAGCTCCACCTCCGGCGATCAATACCAAGTCCGCATTAATGCTTTCGTCACGCATAGATTGGCGCATGGCTGTAAGAGCAACAGGCGCTACCTTTTTCATGGCGGCATTCAGATAAGGTGAAATATCGACTTTTTCACCAAATAGCAGCACCTGTAAGTCGCCGGTTCTCATGGCTTTTTCAAGTCGATCCATACCCACTTTGGCACCGTGATCTTCCGAAATCAGCTTATCAATCGTTTCCAGTAGCACGGACATTGCCTGAAGACTGGTTCCTGATGAGCTGTAGCGAATTTCTCCGGCCTCAAGGGCAACCCAGTCAACAGAAAAAAAGCCGGGATCTATGACGACGACGCGACCTTCTTCAATCAAGCCCAAATCTCCACCTGTTTGAACCAGATCCATATAGGCACCGGCAGGCTGCGGCAGCACTTTGACGTCATGAACGGTGATGCTGCGCTTAGGCGTCACTTGATGGACACCTTTTAAACGCTGCACAAGGTCAGACTTACGTTGTGGTTCATGAAACTGGGAAACCGGTAATCCAGTGACAACCAAATCGATGGATTCTGTTTCAGCCATTAACAAGGCGGCATGAAAAAGTGCCTTATAGGTTTTTGTGGTGGGATATTCCGGGTGAAGCTCTCGTTCCCAGCCTTGAAGGCGTCCAGCAGGCACACCAGCGGCCCAGCGCTCATTATCGACAGACACATACAAACAAGTTTCATCATCGCCTCCACCGATACGCTCCGGCATACGATCCGCTGGACCGGCACCCGCAGGTAGAATAATGGTTTTCGGTTCACTGCCTGATTGGCCAATTGCCAGCTTCAGGTTTGAGTAACCGATATCTACGCCTAGTACAAACATACTTATCTCCTGTGCACTCAAAGTGCTCTAACGGTTTTCAATCAACCGCACTGGCCATGCTTGGGCTATTCCAAGTGCTCTGGCGGTTCACTCAAATGTCATTATCAGGATTCGGTGCACTGGCGGTGGGTAGAAAGGTGACAAATCCTTTCATCTATCTGCCTATTGCATTTTCGCAAAAGTATGAGAATAGGCTCTGTTTGGCGGCGGATGACTGAGCCAAAAAAATCGAGACGCCAAACGTCGTTTGCATTCTGGCCTGAACTCGCCAAACGGTTTGTATCTTCATGGCGATACGTCTTTTTAGGCGTTTTTAAGTGAAATCGGTCTGTATCCCTTGTCAGGTATGGGATTGCGCGAGTTGATTTATATCGAGACGCCAAACAGTGATTGTTACGGCAGTTTTACGTTTGGCGTTTCGACCCAAAAGCCAAACGGATAGTGGTTTTGGCTTTTGGGGTTAATTGGATGGGGAAATTGGTTTGGTAGAAATCGTCAATGAACAATGGAAAGCAGAGGTATCAGATTTACTTCAGCAAGAAACGGACAGGCTAAAAGCGCTGGCACGAGCCGAAGTTGATGACTTTTGGGTTACCCATTACAAGGTTCGAGAGAATGAGCCCTTTAAAGACTGGGGTCTGCTTGGTGTCCGTATCAGAGACTTTAAGTATGGCTTTGGCATAGAGTGGTACATCAACAGTTTTCACGGTCAACGAGGCAAACGCGTGGTCTTTAGCAAGGGGCTGCGTATCTCAAAGACGAAGCTGAGATACTCATTTTTGGACTGCCAAGGTTTGGCCAAAGAATGGGAGTTAGCGCTGGCCATAGAGAAAGAAGAATTTTTCAGTGATATTCGACGCAAAGTTGATAAGCTCAACATGCTGCGTCGCAGAGTGAATGCCTATTGAGTTAACTGCGCTACTTCACTCGCGGCAACTGGTCCCAGCGTGTTGTGTAGGCGGGAGACAAATGCTCTCGCTTCATCGACCAATCTTTCTTCGTACCTTGTCCACCAAAGAAAACCTTTCCGGCACCGCTTTGATTAATGGTGTCCAATACTGACATTAACTGCTGGCTATTAGAGCGGGTCGATACGTCATCGAATAATCCTGGCTGAAACATGCCAGGATCGTAAAAGTCAGACAGCATGACGCCCGCTTTGGCATAACGAAAGCCATCTTTCCATATCCGCTTGAGTAAGTGATTGGCCAGCTCAATAAAATCCCGCGTATCACAACTGGGTATCAACAGCTCGCCCGATGTCGAGTTACTGTACTGCGGCTCGTTGTCCTTAAAGGGGCTGGTACGTATAAACACGGTCAGCACTTTGGCTTGCTGCTGTTCTTTGCGAAGCTTCTCAGTGGCGCGGGTTGCGTATTCGCAGACGGCTTCACGTAACAATTCAAAGTGCGTTACTTTTACGCCAAATGAACGGCTACAGACAATTTGTTTCTTAGTTGGTGGGATCTCTTCAAGTTCAATGCACGACTCACCATTGAGCTCTCTGACGGTTCTCTCTAAAACCACTGAAAACTGGTCTCTGATGGCTCTAGGAGAGGCATTGGCTAGGTCTAAGGCTGTGGTGATACCCAACGCATTTAAACGCTTAGAAAGCCGTCTACCAACGCCCCAAACATCATCAACCGGGACTAATGCGAGCAATCGACGTTGCCGATCTGGATTGGTCAGGTCTACAACCCCCTGAGTGGCTGGATACTTTTTGGCGGCATGGTTTGCCAGCTTGGCGAGTGTTTTTGTCGGTGCAATGCCTACACAGACGGTGATCCCAATCCAGTGGCCTATTCGCTCTCGCACTTGTTGTCCGAACTCGACAAGGGATATGGCTGACTCTATACCGGTTAAATCCAAAAACGCTTCGTCAATGGAGTAAACCTCTACTCGTGGTGCCATCTCCTCCAAAGTGCGCATCACTCGACTGCTTAAATCTGCATACAGCGCATAGTTAGACGAGAATGCCAAAATGCCATGGCGCTGCATTTCAGCTTTGATTTGAAAGACGGGTACGCCCATTTTAATACCGAGTAACTTAGCTTCACGCGAGCGTGCAACCACGCAGCCGTCGTTATTGGACAGCACCACAACCGGCGTATCTTTTAAATCAGGACGAAACAGCTTCTCACAACTGGCGTAAAAGTTGTTGCAGTCCACCAAGGCAAATACAGGCATGGGATAGTCACGACTTGCGGCGCATGTTTCGCACCACATTGGTGACCACACCAAATATCTCTAACTCTGTCCCTTCAGAAATATGGATGGGTTCATACGCCCGGTTTCTTGGGATCAGCATGACGCACGGCCTCAGTTGAAGCTCCTTTACCGTGAGTTCACCATGGATGCCAGCGATGACAATGTCACCGTGTTCGGCTTGGACAGAGCGATCAACCACCAGAATATCATCTGGGTGAATCCCGGCATCAATCATTGAATCACCTTCAACACGCACAAAGAACGTTGCAGCCGGTCGTTTGATGCACAGCTCGTTAAGGTCGAGCGTTTGCTCAACATAATCCTGCGCTGGTGAGGGAAAACCAGCAGAAACACGTTCCATGAACAATGGAATACGAAGGCGCTTGGCTTTGATGAAGGCAAGTGCGCCGCTACGGCCTATCAGCGAGACACTCATGACGAACCTCGAAAAATCATAATTAATACTGTTTGTTTGTACAGTATCTAATGCTATGCTGATTTCTACAAGTAAAATTGTAGGTAAAACTGTAGTTGTTCGAGTAAGACGTTGTGTCGTGGGCGATTTCTTTTTTGTGTTGAAAAGCTTGATGTGGGGGACCGCTCGCCCTCGTCAAAGCCTGCAAGGCTTGGACAATACTGCTTCTGCCTACTGCTCTTGTTTCTGTTACTGATCCTGTTACTGCTACTGGTTAACGCATGGGTCAAGTAACCGTCAAACAAGGCTTGTTGAACCCTTTGCAAAGGGTTTAAAAACACTTAGTAAAATTCTGCTTCGTATTGAATTTACTGGCTTAAAGCGAAGTCAGGAGCATCATTAAAATGCTCAGTCGAACTCAGTTAAAGCCTTTTTCAACCGTTTGAAAAGGGGTTGGCTAAGCCATACGTAAAGGGTATCGGTAAGGGTTACCTAAACGGTTTAGCTAAGGCTTTCTGAAAGGCTTAGTCAAAGCCTTCATACATAGGTTCACCCAGTAGAAAGATTAAAAAAACGCTGAGGTATCCAAGGTGCATTTTGTACAAACGCGTTTATAAACGAACAGGGCACAGTGAAATAACCCAAAGCGAACAATAGAATTGAAGAGGAACCATCAATGACAAGAGCCCCTGCGCCATTTCCGCTAGAGCGCCTCGCGGATATCCCAGAAAGACCAGAAGATTTTAGATTGCTGGAGCGTATTCCATTAACGCGTGAGCCGCAGACTTGGCCACTTGAACTTTCTCCTGTGGTCGGTGATGAACGGCCAATGGTGCTGCTCGATACAGAGACAACCGGACTGTCTGCCGATGACGAGTCCATTATTGAGCTTGGTATGGTTAAGGTGCTTTACAGCCCCTCTGCTAAGCGGATTGTGTCGATTGTTGATGTGATCAGCTTGTATGAAGATCCCGGCAAGCCAATCCCCGAGCTGATTACCGAGTTAACCGGCATCACCGATGAGATGGTGCAAGGCCAGCACATTGATGATTCACTGGTAGCGAGTTGGTTATCCGATGATCCGCTGGTGGTTGCACACAATGCACAGTTTGATCGTCCTTTCTTTGAAAAGCGGTTTGCTGCATTAGGACATCTATCTTGGGCCTGTTCAGCCAGTGGCATAGATTGGAAGGCGCTGGGTTTTGAAAGTCGAAAGCTTGAGTACCTGCTGCTTCGCTTAGGTTGGTTTTATGAAGGACACCGAGCTGCAACCGATTGTTTGGCGATGGCCTGGTTGTTTCATTTGTTGCCCGAGTCCGTTGCAAACTTGTTGTCTGAAGCAGACAGGCGAACTGTGTTAGTTCGTGCGTTTGGTGCGCCGTTTGACGTAAAGGACTATTTAAAAGAGCGTGGTTACCGCTGGCATGACGGTGTTAAAGGTGCTAACAAACATTGGTGGCGCGAAATCAGCGAAGACGAGTTGCCGCAGGAACAAACTTACCTGGATGATTTGTATCATCGTGGTTCAGAACATGCCCACTATGACTACAAAGATGCTCGCAATCGATTTAAAGCCTTGTCATAGCCCCTTGCATATTTGAAAACCTCTGGAAAATGGAAAGTGAACTCATGGTTTAACCAATAAGAGGAATCTTTCCATGTACCAAGACACCTACATTGAATACTGGGGCGAAATCTTCGTCTCTGCCCGCATCATTGAATTTGGCATCACGTTCGAGCGCTTTCTTAAAGATCCATGGAAGCATTTGATGTCCTGTGGCCAAGAGTCTGCCCCAGACGCGATTGCTGAAGGGATGCTGCCATTGCTACCAGCCCAGGCAGAAGTTGCTAGACGTGTTCGAGAGAATGAATTGCGTCAGTTGGCATTCCAGCGTGAGCTTCTATCAAGGCCAGAAAAGAAACATTCGAACAATGTCAAGCCAATTTTTATAGCCAACAAGACGACTTGTTGATACTATGAGACCTAATGAAAAAAAGTAGGTTGCTTGATGGCATTCAATCGATGGCTTCCTAGTTTTAAATGATTAGGGCTTGTCCCAGATGGATTGAGAGGCTGACAGTGCAAGACAACACTGGACTTGAAGAGCTTAGCCAAGCACAGAGAGAACGACTCGCTCATATTGATTTCACTTTGTTATTTAAAGGTGAAGCTGGGCGTAGTTATTTAACCGAGCGCTTTAGCGTAGCGCCGTCTGTGGCAACACAAGATTTTGCGCGGTACAAAGAGTTGGCTCCTAACAACGTTATGTATGACGAAAAGCGCAGAGTGCACTTGAAGACGAGCGCATTCCAGCCGTTGTTTGATTATGACGTTGTTCGAACTCTTGCGACGATAAGCCAAGGGTTCGGTGATGGCTTTCTTGGCAAGGTCAGGCCACCTATGGCTTGTGAAGCACCATTTCATCTCAATAAGCCGAAATTGGAAGTGGTAGCGGCTATTAGTGAAGCCATACATAAGCGCGCTGTGATTAATATTGAGTACACCTCATTGTCGAGTGGTCATGGGAGCAGGCAAATAGTTCCTCATACCTTGATTGACAATGGCTTGAGATGGCATGTCCGAGCATTCGATAGAAAGCATAGAGAGTTTAGGGATTTTGTTATAACCAGAATAAGTGAAGTTGAGTTGTTAGAGGACGAGGTTAACGACGAAGTTGAGACTCTTCAGTGGGATAAGCAATGGAACCGAATCGTTGAACTAGAGCTGATACCTCATCCAAAACTAGCACATCCAGAAGCTGTATCGATGGACTACGCAATGGAAAACAATAGGTTGCGTGTAGAGATAAGAGCTGCGTTCGCTGGATATTTACTGCGTTTATGGAATATCGATTGTTCAAAGAATAGTAAGAGCAATGGGCGAGAGTTCCATTTAGCACTTAAAAATCCAGAAGCACTATACGGCGTTGACAATGCTGCACTTGCTCCTGGATATAGCGAATCGTGAGATGAATTTATGAATATAAAAGAATATTTAGGCGATCTTATCGGAGGCAGTTTATTGATAACTGAATCTAGAATAATCGCAGAATCGCTACTGAAAAAACTTCCAGAAGATGAGTGGAAGTCGCTGATCGTTGAGCAAAATGTTCTTCAGAAAAAATCCGGTCAGACTGCTATTCGTTATGCCAGAACAATCCGTTGGCGTATTGAAGGCCTGGGTGATGAGTTTATGACTGATCTTTTAGCCGCGAGTGAACGCGCCTATGTCCAAATGCTGATGATGTCATTACTCATTCATTCTCCGGTTGTCGCTGATTTTATGAGACTTACCTTAGCCGAGGCTCGTCGCACCTATAAACCCTCTTTAACCGCTGATGCATGGTCTGAGTTTTATGACACGAGAGTGCGGGCATATGCCGAACTTGGCGGTTTTTCTGACTCAACTGTCAAAAAAATGGGTAACAACGCAATTAAGGCATTGGTTGATAGTGGCTACTTGAGTGATAGCAGGACAAAGAAAATACAACCTGTTTACCTAATGCCAGAAGTTAAAGATTGGTTAGTTCGTCTGGGCCGGGAAGATTTGATTGATGTAATGGAGTGCACAATATGAAGGCTCTTCAGACCAGGCTTGATCTGATATTGGAACGAATTGAAAGCCCTAAGTTTTTGAAAAACGATGGCTTGGGCAATGAAATTGGATTTTGGGTATTTGACTATCCAGCCAAGTATGAACTGCTTGTACGAGAGCACCTTAAGCACGTTGACGAAAAACTCAACAAGCGTGGTTACCGCTTTGTCCATCTCAATATTTTTGAAGTCTTGATAGATATGCTTGAGGAGCGAGGCCTTTTCGACCGAGCTTGCCAGCGTGAACTGCAAGTCGGTGTTGATGGCCTTCGAAAAACACTAGCCGGGCCTCTGAGCCAAGAGAAAGTGGCAAGGTATATCGCGGACAAATATAAGCCATCAGAACTTGAGTTTGTGTTGCTGTCAGGCTTAGGCAGTGCGTGGCCTCTTGTTCGAGGGCATGAGTTACTTAGTGCTCTGCAAGACGTTATGGGTAACACGCCATTAGTGCTTTTCTATCCGGGTGAATATAGCGGAAGGGATTTGCATCCTTTCGGCATGATCGAATCTAAAAACTACTATCGCGCCTTCAAGCTTGTGCCTGAAGACGGTAAAAAAAATTAAGAGCAGGGAGCCTCCCGAATGAAAATTGAACAGATTTTTTCCAAGAAGTTGACGCGTGACATTAATGGCGTTGTTAAAGCGGAACAAAAAGACAATGACAGTGTGTATGTCGAGCTTGATGAGTATGTTGTAACCCGAGAGCTAGATCGTCACTTTCGAGCATTCTTTGAAGCTTATGTACCATCTGTTGCGAAAAGCCACGGTGATATGTCAGGTAAAATTGGCGTATGGATTTCTGGCTTCTTTGGCTCGGGTAAATCGCACTTCCTGAAAATTTTATCTTATTTGCTTGAGAATAAATCTGTTGAAAAAGATGGCCAAGGCCGACAAGCGTTTGAGTTTTTCAAAGACAAAATCAACGACGCCATGCTGTTGGCGGACATCCAAAACGCTGTTACCAAAGACACTGATGTTATTCTTTTTAACATCGATTCGCGAGCCAATACGGACGACCGAGAAAATGCCATTCTTAAGGTTTTCCTCAAAGTATTTAATGAACGTGTAGGATACTGCGCTGACTTTCCTCACATTGCCCACTTAGAACGCGAACTTGATAAACGTAATCAATACGCATCTTTCAAGGATAAATTTGCTGAGTTGACCCAATCAACTTGGGAAAAGGAGCGTGACGCCTATGACTTCTATCGAGACGAACTTTCAGAAGCTCTCGCTCATGCCAGTGAGCAATCATTAGAGTCTGCAAAAGCTTGGGTTGAGCAGGTTGAAAACAATTTCCCGCTAGATATCCGAAACTTCTGTAAGTGGGTTAATGAATACTTAGATCGAACTGGGGATCGTAACCTTCTTTTCTTAGTCGATGAAGTCGGTCAGTTTATCGGTAAGAACACACAAATGATGTTGAAGCTTCAGACCATTACTGAAGATCTTGGCACATATTGTGGTGGCAGAGCTTGGGTCGTTGTTACCTCTCAGGCAGACATTGATGCTGCCATTGGTGGTATGGATAAGCGCGATGGCGAGGACTTCTCTAAAATTCAAGGGCGTTTTAGTACCCGCTTACAGCTGTCGAGCTCGAATACCTCGGAAGTTATTCAAAAGCGTTTGTTGTCCAAAACGGAAGAAGCTCGTACACACCTCATCGATGTCTTTGCAGAAAAGGGCGACATTCTTCGTAACCAGCTGACATTTGATAAAACGACAACCGCTTCTCTAAAAGGTTACACCGACGCTCCGTCTTTCGTGGACAACTATCCGTTTGTGCCTTACCACTACACGTTGGTTCAAAAAGTGTTTGAGTCAATTCGAACAAAAGGCGCGACGGGTAAGCACTTAGCTATGGGTGAGCGTTCATTACTTGATGCCTTCCAATCAGCTGCAAAACAGATGAAGGACTCTGGCCTTGATGTGTTAATCCCGTTTTACAGTTTCTATGCACCGATTGAAAGCTTTTTGGAGCCAGCTGTTAAGCGAACGATTGACCAAGCCTGTGAGTTGGATTCCTTAACAGAATTCGATGGCAAGATCCTAAAAACTCTTTTCTTGATCCGTTATGTGGACGTTGTCAAAAGCACACTAGACAACCTTGTAACGCTGTCAATTGATCGAATCGATGCAGATAAAATTGCGCTGCGTAAACAAATTGAAGAGAGCTTGAATCGTCTTGAACGCCAATTGCTGATTGCCCGTAATGGTGATGAATTTATCTTCCTGACCAACGAAGAAAAAGAGATCGAAAACGAGATCCGCCACACTGACGTTGAAATGTCAGAGGTCTCTAACAAGCTTTCAGCAATCGTATTTGACGGTATTTTGAAAGGTAATCGTGCCTATCGTTACCCGATTAATAAGCAAGACTTTGCGGTGAGCCGTTTTTGCAATGGTCATCCAAAAGATGGCACCACGCTGGAAGACCTAGTCATTAAAGTCATTTCACCTTTGGATTCGCACTTTGAAAATTACTCCCACGATCAAGCGTGCATCAATCATACGCTTGAGGCTGATGGGTGCGTGCTCGTCAAGCTGGGCGAACATAAGCGTCTTTGGGATGACCTGACAACCTTTATTAAAACTGACCGATTCTTAAAACAAAATTCAGGACAGCGACCAGAGCAAGAACACCTTCTCCGCGAAAAGCAGATGGAAAATATTGAGCGTGAAAAACGCTTAAGAACGGATTTTGAAGCTTTGTTTGCAGAGGCTGACGTTTACGCTATCGGCACAAAACTACCGAAGAAATCAGCAACGCCAAGTGCTATCGTCGAAGAAGCATACAAATACGTTATCGAAAACACATTCGCTAAATTGAATATGCTCAAGGCAACGCCTGGTGAAGTTTTGCGTGAGCTACAGGCCGTTCTTGTTGCTGATGATATTGCTCAGATTGGACTGGATCTTCAAGCGGATGAATGTAACCCAGAAGCTACGCGTGAGGTTGAGCAGTACGTAACGCTAAAAGTCGAGCGTAACGAGCCTGTTTACTTACGTGACATCGTTGCCCGCTTCGGCAAGCGCCCATATGGCTGGCCAGACAATGAAATCTTATTGCTCACTGCAAGGCTGGGCTTGGCTGGAAAGGTATCTTTTAGTACCCAAGGCACAGATCTGGCGTTGAAAAAAGCTTACGAGCCGTTTACCAGTGTGCGTAAACGCGGCGAGATCCGTGTACATAAGATCAGGCAACATGACGAGCGCCAAATTAAAAAGGCTGCTGGTCTTGTTAAAGAGATCTTTTCAAAAACTTTTACCGGCTCTGGTGAAAAGGAGCTCTACGAATTAGTGCGCGATGAATTACTGGCTTGGAATGAAGAGCTTAAATCATTCAGAACCAAGTCACAGACAGGCCATTTCCCAGGTAAATCTCAAATTGACGATGGTCTTGCATTGGTAGCGGGTATTCTTGAGCAAACTTCAAGCTTCGCCCTTATCACCCGATTCTTAGAAGACGCTGATGCCCTTGAAGAGTTTGCTGAGGACTTTGAGGATCTTGATGATTTCTACAATAGCCAATTTCAAACTTGGCAAGCCCTTGCTGGCGCATTGAACGAGAAGTTTAAGGCCAACAGACCCGCGTTAGAAAAAGACAGTGAAGCATTAAAAGCGCTCACTGAATTAGAACGCATTTACAATATGCCCTCACCGTATGAGCAGCTGCGCCACATTAATCCGCTTATCGAGCAGGTGGCAAAAGTTAACTCAACATTGGTTGAAGAAAAACGCACTCATGCCTTAGAGCGTGTTGATCTGCGCATCGGACGTGTAAAAGAAGCGCTAGCTGACGCTCATGCACCGTCTGAACTACAGAACCAAGCACTGCGCCCGTTACAAATGTGCCGACAGCGCATTGAAGCAACCTCTTCGATACCACAAATTATCAGTGAGCAAACTGAAGCGGAAGGTTACGAGGACGAAGCCTATGAGTTGCTGAATGGCTTTATCGAAGATCAACGCAAAAAAGCTGAAGCTGAGCAAAGACGTCGTGAACTCGAACAGAAGAAACGCGAAGAAGAAGCAGCGAAAGCCGGTAAGGCAGCTCCAGCACCTGAGCCAGCCCCTGAACCAATGCAGCCACAGCCGGTTGCAAAACGTACCGTAACGATTAACCCAACTGATGCCATGGCAAAGTCAGTAACAACCGGATTCATTGAAAGTGAAGACGAAGTTGATGCCTATCTTGCCGCTTTAAGAGAGCAGCTGATTGCTGCGGTCAAAGCTGGCGACCGAGTAAGAATTAAGTAAGAGGCAACGGATAGCTATGTATCAAGCGGGTGGAACAATAAGATCATTACTCGACAAGGTTGCTGAGCAGGAATACCTGTTACCGGCCATCCAGCGAGAGTTTGTATGGCGACCAGAACAGATCTGTCGTCTATTTGATAGCCTGTTGCAAGGTTACCCGTTTGGGACCTTTCTATTCTGGAAGATAAAACCAGAGAACCGGGATAGCTATCAGTTTTATCAGTTCATGCAGCATTACCATGAGCGAGATAACTACCATTGTGAAAATGTCACTCAGTTACCGGAACGTGAGTTCATTGCCGTCCTAGATGGACAGCAGCGGATTACCGCTTTGAACATCGGCCTACGCGGCTCATTTGCGTGGAAGCTGACAGGTAAATGGTGGAGCAATGATGACGCCTTCCCAGTGCGCAGGCTTCACTTAAATCTGTTAAGCCAGCCCGACTTAGAAACTGGGTCGATGTATGACTTTGAGTTCCTAACCGACGATAAAGCCTCTCTGGATGCATCTGAACAGTACTGGTTCCGTGTAGGCCGGATCATGGAAGAGGAAGAGGATGCACTTATCGATGAAGTTGCTGATGATGACAGGTTGAGTTCGGAGCAACGCAAAGAGGCTCGTTCAACTCTTCGTCACTTGTATCGAACCATCCATGACAAAGACAAGATTTCGTTTTACGAAGAAAGTGACCAGAGCCTTGAACGTGTTCTGAATATCTTTATCCGCATGAATAGCGGCGGTACTACCTTGTCCTACTCAGACTTACTACTTTCAATAGCAGTAGCCCAGTGGAGCTCGTTAGATGCCCGTGAAGAAATTCATGCATTAGTAGATGAGATGAACCGTGTTGGTGATGGATTCAACGTATCAAAAGATCTCGTCTTAAAAGCAGGCTTAATGCTCTCTGACATCGGTAGCGTGGGCTTTAAGGTTGAGAACTTTAACAAGGAAAACATGGCGATTCTGGAAAAGAACTGGACGCCAAT
The DNA here is from genome assembly GCF_019654915.1 of Shewanella sp. MBTL60-007. Taxonomy (GTDB): domain Bacteria; phylum Pseudomonadota; class Gammaproteobacteria; order Enterobacterales; family Shewanellaceae; genus Shewanella. The sequence goes on from NZ_BPET01000011.1 coordinate 59,407, forward strand.
TCGTGATGCGTTATTGCTCTCAATGCAGTTGCTTGCAAGTTTTGGTTTTAATGCACAAAACCTCAGAGCAACAAGTGCCATCCTCCCGTTGGCGTATTACCTGCACCACCGAAAGTTAACGGCAAGCTACCTTTCCAGGGTTGAATATGCGGTCGATAGAGAATGTATCAGAAACTGGCTCATTAGGTCGTTGTTGAAAGCGTCAGGCATCTGGGGAAGTGGTTTGGACACCCTGCTTACTATGCTCCGCTCAGACATCAAGCAATCAGGTGATACAGGTTTCCCGCTAGCGAAAATTGAAGCGACCATGCAACAGCGTGGTAAATCGTTGCGCTTTGACCCAGAGGAAATTAGTGAACTAGCCCAGTTGGATTATGGTAATCCGCGTACCTTTGCCTTGTTGACTTTGTTGTTCCCAGGATTCGATTTTTCACGACACTTTCATGTGGACCACATTTACCCCAAAGGTTTGTTTACACGTAACAAGCTTGCAAAAGTTGGTGTCCCAGCTGAACAGCTAGATGAACTCATCGAAGCATCTAACAAGCTGCCAAACCTTCAGCTGTTGGAAGGGACTATCAATAATCAGAAGCGGCAAAAAATGCCCCATGAATGGTATGCGCAGCAGTGGCCTGATGTGAATGCAAGACAAGCACATCTGCAATCGCAAGCCATAACAACATTACCTGAACAACTAAACCAGTTTATGGATTTTTACCGCGAGCGTCAGGAAACACTGCTTGCCCGCATAAGAACTGCATTACAACCCGCAAGCAGCGTAGAGAAAGAATAAGAGGCGCAAGATCATATGAATACGAACAACATTAAAAAATACGCACCAAAAGCGCGCCGCGAATTTATGGATGCGGTAGCTAAACGATTAAACACCTTTGGTATCACCGCAAATAAAAAAGGCGAGCTACAAATTGCAGAAGCGAACCTACAAGGTTCTGTGCTTCAAATCGCCGGTAACAGTTTTGACGGTAAACTGGCTGAACCCAGAAAACGCATAGTGGCCAGAAGCCAGAAGCTGGGGTATGCACAACTTATTGAACAAGTAGCTTATACCTGGTTCAACCGTCTGTGTGCTATTCGCTATATGGAAATCCATGACTACCTAGGTCACGGTTTTCGTGTTTTGTCACACCCTGACAACCCTAAAGGCTTTGAAATTATCGATCATGCGCAAGATGCTGCGGATGAACTCGGATTAGATAGAGCTCGCATAATTGAACTCAAGCTAGCGGGCAACAAAGACGAAGAGCTTTATCGTGAACTGCTGTTGGGCCAGTGCCATAAGCTTCATGAAGCGATGCCTTTCTTATTTGACGCATTGGACGATGAAACTGAGCTTCTTCTACCAGACAACCTAACACGTACCGACTCAATTCTACGTGGATTGGTAGACGGCATCCCTGAAGAGGACTGGCAACAGGTAGAAGTGATTGGCTGGCTTTACCAGTTCTACATTTCTGAAAAGAAAGATCAGGTAATGGGCAAGGTGGTCAAAAGTGAAGACATCCCTGCCGCCACCCAGCTATTTACACCCAACTGGATTGTGAAGTACCTGGTACAAAACTCAGTCGGTCGTCAATGGCTGCAAACCTATCCAGATTCTGCCATTAAAACGCAGATGGAATACTACATTGAGCCTGCTGAACAATCTGACGAAGTTAACCAACAGCTAAAGGCTATTACGCCAGAATCTATTGAACCTGAAACCATCAAAGTACTCGATCCCGCTTGTGGCTCGGGCCACATACTGATTGAAGCCTATAACGTGCTAAAAGCCATCTACGAAGAACGTGGTTTCCGCTCTCGTGACATTCCAAAGATGATTCTGGAGAACAACCTCTACGGCCTAGACATAGATGATCGTGCAGCGCAGCTATCTGGCTTTGCGTTGATGATGATGGCTAGAGATGACGATAAGCGTATTTTTACCCGTAACGTGCGACTCAATGTGCTGTCATTGCAGGAAAGTAACCATATTGACCTGCCAACGTTATGGAAAGCACTCAATCTATCGGGAAGTTGGCAAAGCGGCACATCACAAGGCTTGTTCTCAGATGATGATCAAGATTTAAGCTCGTTCAATGCAGACAACCGCTACCAACTGCTGAAGCGAACCTTGGCAAGATTCACTCAGGCCAAGACCTTTGGTTCATTGATTGATGTACCAAGCGATGACCATGAACAGCTAAAAGATTTACTGAGCACTCTAGTCGAGCTACAAGAGTCAGGCGACTCAATGCAAAAACCTGCGGCGAAGCAATTGATTGAAATTGTGCATCAGGCATTGGTTCTGTCCATTCGTTACGATGCTGTAATTGCTAATCCACCTTATATGGGAAGATCTTATTATAACAACAACCTTAAAAAATATATTGATTCCAACTTTGAATTGGTCAAGGAGAATATTTTTTCTGTGTTCATGGATAGAGCGTTCAAACTTCTTGTTCCTGGCGGATTCAATGCTCAAATCAATATGCATGCGTGGATGTTTATCTCTCGGTTTGAGAAATATAGACATGTATTGTTAAAAGAATACAGTTTAGACAGCATGTTGCATCTTGGGCCTAACACGTTCCCTGAAATTACAGGTGAAGTTGTTCAGAACACGGCATTTGTGTATTTAAACATGTGTGTTAAAGACCATGTTTCAACTATTCATAGGTTGGTAGATGGTGATAGCGCTGAGAAGAAAGATAACTTTATTGCTCGCAGTGGTAAGTACAATTTTAAATGTGTAGATTTTCTGAATATTGATGGAAGTCCTTTTGTATATTGGGCTTCCTCTGCAATCTATGATGCATTCAGTAATTTTGACTCTGCGGGTCAATACATTAAAACGAGAGAAGGGCTCGCGACTGCAAATAATGATCTCTTTCTACGTAGTTGGTACGAAGTTGATGATGATGCCATTGCAAATTTGAATGGTAATGCTGGGCAGAAAAAATGGTTTCCATATAACAAAGGGGGCGGAGAAAGAAGGTGGTATGGCTACTTAGATCTTCTCGTTAATTGGGGGAATGATGGTGAAGAAATTAAAAATAATATTGACCCTATAACAGGAAGAGTTCGCTCGCACAACTATAACGGAGAGTATGCTTTTAGAGAGGGCTTTACATGGTCTGGCATTTCGAGTGCAGGGTTTTCGGTAAGGTACGTCCCTCAAGGTTATATGTTTGACGCTAAGGGACCTATGGGTTTTTCTTCATCTGATAACCTATTTCCTTTTATGGCGTTCTTTAATTGTAAAATAACGACATTTCTTATGTCTATGCTGGCTCCGACATTAGATTTTAAGTTGGGGCATGTCTTAAAGCTTCCATTGCAGCCGACATGTGACGATGCTTGTTTGGCGGAAAATGCAAAAAGGTGCATAGAAATAGCGAAAAATGACTGGGATTCATTCGAAATCTCAAGAGATTTTTTACGACATAGTTTGTTGGATTGTGGTAGCACTATTCAAGAGAGTGTAAACAACCATTTAAGAGCATCAAAAGTGCTCGTTGATGAATTAAAAGATCTTGAGCATAGGAATAACTCAATTTTGCTTGAAAGATATGGTTTACATCATGAGATGAAACCAGATGTTTCTTTACGAGACGTTACGCTCCAGTGTAATCCAGAATATCGTTATTCGGCTTATAAAGGAGAGATCGCTAGCAACGTGCTTTTTGTCTCAGATTTAACCGCTGAGCTGTTGAGTTACTCTATTGGTTGTATGATGGGACGATACTCTCTTGACCGGAAGGGGCTTGTTTATGCTCGCTCTCAAGGGAGGGGATTTTCAGAGTTGGTTGAAGATGACGCATATAAAACCTTTCAGGCAGACGATGATGGAATCATTCCGCTCAACGAGCAAGAATGGTTCAAAGACGACGTAACCAACCGCTTCCGCGAGTTTGTTCAGGTTGTATGGGGCGAAGAGCATCTGCAAGAAAATCTCGATTTTGTCGCAGAATCACTATGCCTAAACGCCATTAAACCGAAAAAATCTGAATCAGCTCTTGAGACGATCCGCCGTTATTTATCAACTCAATTCTACAAAGACCACCTGAAGACTTACAAAAAACGCCCTATTTATTGGCTGTTTAGCTCAGGTAAACAAAAGGCTTTTGAGTGTCTGGTGTATTTGCATCGCTACAACGAGGGCACGCTTTCTCGTATGCGTACCGAGTATGTCACCCCGTTACTAGGCAAATACGATGCTTATGCAGAGCAGCTTGAGAAGCAGATTGAAACGGCAGACTCGACCAGTGAAGCGAACCGCTTCAAGAAAGAGTTGGATGCTTTAATCAAGAAACAGGTTGAGCTACGAGAGTTTGATGACAAGCTAAAACACTATGCCGATATGCGTATTTCACTGGATCTTGATGATGGTGTGAAAGTGAATTACGGCAAGTTTGGTGATCTGCTGGCTGATGTTAAGGCCATTACCGGTTCTACCCCGGAGGTTAACTAATGCAGATTAGTGAACTGGCGCAAGGCGTCGCTGCAAAACTCGAACAGAGCCGCATTGTGTTTTGGTATGACCCAGAGCAAAGCTTTACTGAAGAGCTTGAGCATTTAGCTAATTCTTTATCGCTTGCAAAAGAATCAGGTGATAAAGCGACAGATATAACTGCTAGGGTACTGCCAAAAGATTTGACCATCCTCAATATGGGCAATGAGTCTGTATTGGCAGTGAAAAAACGCATTGAAGTAGATGAGCGTGAAGCTAAATTCCTTATCTATTTTCCAAGCGCTGAGCCAGAGCCTGACCGCGATTGGTTGCTAGACGTGCGTTTGTATAGTGAACAGTTTTTTGCTGATCACAGCTCAATGCTGCTTAATGAGCTGGGTATCCCTAAAATGGCGCTACGCACGCACATTCGTAAGCGCCAGAGCTTTTTTGCCAATAAACAGCGCATAGCCGGTTTAAAAAAGTGGGTGACTGAGAACGAAGACGAACTGTCGTTAGACAGGAAGATGATGGCAGTGGTTGTAAAAGCTGATTCTGCGTCTTTGTCGGACATTCTGCTTGGGTTACTACGCGAATATGCGGCTTATATCGAAGATGAAAGCCTTGGCCAACCTTTATGGAGCCAGCTAGGAAAGTTTGATCTTGAGACCTCACTCTGGGCATATCTGAGTGAGGGTTTTGGCTATACAGTCGAAGAGCCAGCCTTCTCAGACTTCGTGTTGAAATTATTCTGTACTGAATTCTGGAGCCAAATTGAAGGCGTTGAACGCGATTGGTTGCTTAACAATGTTCTAAAAAGCGCATCAGGCCGGGCGACAGCCTTGGCGTTTATGGTGAGCTGGCGCGACAGCCGCTCTTTCGCCGCTTACTACGAAAGCATCTCTAAGGTGCTTAGCCAACAGTTGGAAATTTCGACTCGTGCTGGCCAGTACCATCCGGTTGAGCTTATCGAATGCGAAACGTTCGAAGCTGTGGAACAGGCCATAATCCGTGGTTTAGTTCGTGATTTGCTCGATAGCAGTAAAGCGCTAGACCGGGTTCAGTTTGATACGGTCTTATCAAGACGTCTTGCTAGCCACTGGACATTGTCACGCAAAGAATACTTCGCAATTTATGAAGCTATCCGCAACGCTGAGGAGTTAATGCACTTGCGAAATCGCTATGTGGACGGGTTCCACTTTGATAACGCGAAAGCAATGTACGACGCCTATACCACAGACATTTATCGTTTTGACCAGGCTTACCGTTTGTTCAATGAGCATGTGCACTCTGTATTGAGTAAAGGTGCAGACATACTGCGTCAGCTCGACGACGAAGTCGAAAGCATTTATACCAACTGGTACTTATATGAGCTTGGCCTTGCCTGGGATCGTCACTTGGCCAATGAAAAATTACTTGAAAAGTGGCAGATTTCTGGCGTACCTCACCAGTATGACTTTTATGAAAAAGAAGTTCGCACACGACTGAGTCTGAAACAGACAAAACGAGTGTTTGTGATCATCTCTGATGCCCTGCGTTTTGAAATTGCGAATGAGCTTGGCGCTATCATTAATAACGAGAAGCGATTTAAGGCTGAGGTGTCTACGCAGTTGGGCGTTTTGCCGAGTTATACCCAACTTGGGATGGCGGCATTATTGCCTCATAAGGCGCTCAGTTACCAGCCAGAGCAAGGCACGGCTGTTTATGTGGATGGTATTTCTTCACAGGGTTTAGACAATCGTAATTCCATCCTACAAAAAGTAGGTGGTATGGCAGTGAGTTCTAAGGAACTGATGAGCTGGAGTAACCAGGAGGGGCGTGACAAGGTTCGAGACGTAGAAGTCGTTTATATCTATCACGATACCATTGATGCGATTGGTGATAAGGCAGCAACTGAAGAGAAAACGTTTGAAGCCTGTCGTAGTGCCATTGAAGAGCTAAAAGACCTCGTTGGGCGGGTCATCAACCGTCTAAACGGCAGCCGAGTTGTGATCACTGCTGACCATGGCTTCCTCTTCCAACAAAAAGCACTTGTAGCGGCTGACAAAACCTCGTTGAAAACCAAACCTGCTGGCGCGATAGAAGCCAAGAAACGTTATATCGTTGGTAATAACTTGCCTTCAGATGAAGCCTGTTGGAAAGGCTCAATTAACGATACGGCTCATGGCTCTAGTGATACCGAGTTCCTGCTTCCAAAAGCGGCTCAACGCTTCCACTTCGTTGGTGGTGCTAAGTTTGTGCATGGCGGAGCGATGCTACAGGAAGTCTGCGTACCGGTACTACATGTGCGAGAGCTACAAAAAGAACAAGCAGCAAAACATGAGAAACAACCGGTAGGTGTTGTAGCAGCCACTCAGCCCATCAAATTAGTAAACAATATCGACAAGGTCAGATTTATTCAGACAGACCCTGTAGGCGAGCGTTTCGTCGCACGGTTGTTGGATGTCTATATCGTCGATGCACAAGGTAATGAAGTCTCCAGTCGTGAAACGATTAACTTTGATAGCGTGAGTAAAGTGATGGATGAACGTACTCGCGAAGCTAGGTTAAAGCTTATTGGCTCCCAGTTCGACAGAAACGCTCAATACACATTAGTTCTTGAGAATGCGGAAATGAGAACCCGTTATAGCCAATACGCGGTAACCATTGATTTGGCATTCCAAGATGATTTTTTCTAAGGCGCTGAGGTGAAACATGACAACTGATTTTTCACAAGATCATAAAGACGAAAAAAATCAGATGCAAAGCGCCGATTTAGACGCATTGCTCAACCAATATTTTAAAGGCCGTGTCGTTCGAAAAGATCTGACAAAGCAATTGAAAGAAGGCGCGAACGTCCCTGTCTATGTGCTTGAGTATTTACTAGGCATGTATTGTGCGTCCGATGACGACGAAGTTGTAATGCAAGGCCTTGATAATGTGAAAAAAATCTTGGCTGAGAACTATGTCCGACCAGATGAAGCGGAGAAAGTGAAGTCACTGATCCGTGAACGCGGCACGTTTAAAATCATCGACAAAGTAAGCGTTAAGCTCAATCAGAAAAAAGACGTCTATGAAGCTGCGTTGTCGAACCTGGGTATCAAGGATGCCCTTGTACCGACCAAAATAGTACAAGACAACGAAAAATTATTAACTGGCGGCATCTGGTGCATTATTACCGTCCAGTATTTCTTTGAGGAAGGTCAGAAGACATCACCTTTCTCCATTATGAGTTTAAAACCGATACAAATGCCGTCCATGAACATGGATGAGGTGTTTTCAACCAGAAGATATTTTAGTACCGATCAGTGGATGGATGTGTTGCTTCGTTCCGTGGGTATGGAGCCAACCAACTTAGAGCATCGGGTGAAGTGGCATCTTATTACTCGCATGATCCCATTCGTTGAAAACAACTACAACGTTTGTGAGCTCGGACCAAGAGGGACAGGTAAAAGCCATGTCTACAAGGAGTGCTCACCAAACTCATTGCTTGTCTCGGGCGGACAAACAACTGTGGCGAACTTGTTCTATAACATGAGCTCGCGCCAAGTTGGGTTGGTCGGAATGTGGGATGTTGTCGCCTTTGATGAAGTAGCGGGTATAAACTTTAAAGACAAAGACGGCGTCCAAATAATGAAAGATTATATGGCGTCAGGGTCTTTTGCCCGTGGTCGTGATTCAATCGAAGCGAAGGCTTCCATGGTATTCGTCGGTAACATCAATCAAAGCGTTGAGACACTGGTGAAGACCAGTCATCTGTTGGCACCTTTTCCTGATGCCATGATTGACACTGCTTTTTTTGACCGTTTCCATTCCTATATTCCTGGATGGGAAATACCGAAGATGCGTCCTGAGTTTTTCACCAATAGTTACGGATTAATCACAGACTATCTTGCTGAATACATGCGTGAAATGCGCAAAAGAAGTTTTGCGGATGCTATCGATAAGTTCTTCAAACTCGGTAATAACCTTAATCAGCGTGATGTAATTGCTGTACGCAGAACTGTTTCGGGCTTGTTAAAGCTACTACACCCCGACGCACAGTACACAAAAGATGATGTAAGAGCCTGCCTGACCTATGCGCTGGAAACTAGACGTAGGGTCAAAGAGCAATTGAAAAAGCTTGGCGGAATGGAATTTTTTGATGTGCACTTTAGCTACATCGATAACGATTCATTAGAAGAATTCTTCGTCAATGTTCCGGAACAAGGTGGCAGCAAGCTAATTCCTGAGGGCTTACCTCGCGCTGGTGTTGTGCACTTGGTTACTCAGGGAAGTACTGGGCAGCTTGGGTTATATCGCTATGAAACCCAGATGATGGCTGGTTCTGGTAAACACTCAGTGTCTGGCCTTGGTTCGAATACCGCAGCGAAAGAAGCTGTGCGTGTTGGCTTTGATTATTTCAAAGGTAACCTGAATAGAATCAGTGCGTCGGCGAAGTTTTCTGATCATGAGTATCACCTCCATGTTGTTGAGCTCCACAATACTGGGCCAAGTACAAAGTCATCGCTCGCTGCATTAATTGCGTTCTGTTCAATTCTGATGAACCGACCGATTCAAGAGCAGATGGTTGTTTTGGGAGAGATGACTTTAGGTGGTGTCGTCAATCCTGTTCAAGATCTTGCAGGCAGTCTTCAGTTAGCTATGGACAGTGGCGCAAAGCGTATTTTGCTCCCAATGGCCTCAGCCTCAGATATTCCAACGGTTCCTGCTGAGTTGTTCTCAAAATTCCAGATCAGCTTTTATGCAGACCCCGTCGATGCTGTGTTTAAAGCGCTTGGGGTTAATTGATTAGGTGTCGTTTGACGCGCCATTTTATGGAGTAATTACAGGTATGTTTACCCTGACATCATTTAATTTTTTTCAGCATGTTTTTGTCATAACTGATCTACATGCAATATTTAATAGTGTATTGCCAGTTTGATAGGTGGCATTGATATCATGATAGACAGGACCTTCAAAGATATTCCAGATGGGAAAGATAATGATGCCGACCAACAATCTTTCTTGGTAAGTCTAGGCTGGTCACGAGGAGATAGATGGAATGATTTACTAAGTTCAAAACGTGTTCTAATAATTTCCGAGGCAGGTGCAGGAAAAACTTACGAATGCCGTAAACAATCCGAGCGTCTGTGGGCTAAGGGAGAGCCAGCATTCTTTGTAGAATTGGCCGCGTTGGCAACAGAAGACCTTCGTAATCTCCTAGATGCAGATGAAGAAGACCGTTTGGATAGGTGGCTTGTTTCACAGTCTGAAGAGGCTACATTTTTTCTGGACTCGATTGACGAACTAAAATTGACTATGGGTTCATTTGAGCGGGCGCTCAAACGACTGAAAAAATGTATCGGAGATCAGCTTCATCGGGCGCGTTTTGTGATCACGACAAGGCCAATCCCCTTCGACGAACAGTTGGTTCGAAATTTATTACCTGTTCCAACAGCGTCCTCTTCAGAATCCGATGAAGAAGTATTTGCTAAAATCGCAATGCGTGAGCATCGTGATAAACACGACAACAGAAACAAAAATCAATCGCCCGATTGGAAGACTGTAGCTTTAATGCCCTTTTCAGACGAACAGATCGTCCAATTTTGTCGACATCAGGGAGTGAGCGATCCTACTCTTCTTTTTGAAGACTTACGTCGTCGCAATGCCCTAGAGTTTGCTCGTAGACCTCAGGACCTTATTGAGTTATGCGCTGACTGGCGTGAGCATAAACGCATCCGAACACATCGTGAGCAGGTTGCTACTAATGTTCGTGTGAAGTTGCTTCCTCGCGAAGACAGAGCTGAGCCGGCAGAGTTATCTGTTGACAAGGCGATTGAAGGTGCTAGTCGACTCGCACTTGCTGTTCAGATGACACGCCGTATAACGATTCGTCATAGTGCTGCGTCCGACGCCATCGACAAAGATGCTGCTCTCGATCCTGCGATTATCCTATCAGATTGGCAGCCTAATGAACGAAAAGCACTGCTTGAGCGTCCGTTATTTGGCTTCGCTTCTTACGGACGAGTGAGGTTCCATCATCGCTCTGTTACCGAGTATCTTGCTGCGGAACGGCTATTAGCTCTTAGAAGGCAAGGCATGCCGTTTCGAGCCCTCAAACGTCTTCTATTCGCGGAGACAAAAGGTAACACAATCGTTCGCCCGTCCAAGCGACCAGTGGCGGGTTGGCTAGCCTTGCAAGAAGACGGGATATTTGAACTTTTGCGGGACAATGAGCCTGCTGTTCTTCTGGATGAAGGCGATCCAGAGTCGCTAACGCAGAAACAGCGAAATCAAGCTCTTCGCGCCTATGCTACGCGTTATGGCCCTGGTGGTTGGAGAGGTCTCCAGGTGCCTCACATTCAAGTCCACCGATTTGCGTCGAACGAGTTGGCAGAAGAAATCGACAGGATTTGGCGCAGTGGAGTAGAAAATCCAGATGTACGACAAGTCCTCATCAGCCTTTTAGAGGCGGGTCGCATAAAAGCTTGTGCAGATATCGTATTTCATATCACGCAGGACATTGCTGCACCTGAGGTCGAGCGCATAATGGCTATCGACGCTTTAGTAGCCCTGGCTGATGAGAGATTAGGAATAATTTCTGCCACGATAGCTGATGCTGATGATCTCTGGTCTGACAGAGTAGCACGCAGTGCCATACTAACCCTTTTCCCAAAATTCATGTCGGTTGAGCAACTTTGTCGAACCCTTCGCTGGATAAAGCGAGAGAAGCGAAATGTAGGCGATCTTAGTTGGCAATTACCACGCCTGATTGCTGAAGCCTCCCTTGAATTCCCTGTCCTTGAGGAGCTTCGTGATGGTCTCATCTCGCTAGTATCAGAGGGGCTAAAATGGCGAAAAGAGTGGCCACATATTGTCAGTGAACGTCCTCACCTTAGTGGAGCACTTGCAGCAACATGTGAACGTGGCCTCGGAGTAGGCCTGGACGAACAGTGGCTGTATGGAGGTGTAATTGCATTGCGATTACACCACCGAGACCATTGTGACGATGAACCGATCAAATCACTTCGCCAACGGCTGATTAATCTGAAAGCAGCAGACAATGAGCGTCTTTTCTGGATTCAGGACGCTTTGTTGCAGTCTCTCCATGAAATCAACGATCCCTGGCCACGGCTCGCAGAGATTATTATTCACGATAGAACGATTCAACTAAGACCGGACAGGGATCTGTCTTGGGTGAAAGAAGCTCTTGGTGACGCGACTCGGGATATGAAGGAACGCGCAATGCTCTTGGAGGCAGCTATCCGTCTTTCACCAGAAAATGAGTCATGGAAAAAACACAATGAAGGACTTAGGTCTCTCATAGTTGATGAACCCTTATTTGTGCAAAGGCTTGACGACTGTCTTAAGCCATCGAAACACGACAAAGAGCTTCGTCGTTGGGAAAAACAAGAAGCTGAACGAAAGTTGCAGGAAGAGCGACGAAAGGCTAAGAACCGAGCGAGCTGGGTTCTGTTCTGGCGAGAGGTTGCTAATCAGCCTGAAAACGCATTTTCGAAGGAGCAAAGCTGGAACACTGCTTGGAACTTGTGGCGCACCATGAGTCATGATGGTGAAAACAGTCGATCGTCAGGTTGGAACCGGCGATTTATTGAAGAGCAATTCAATCAAGACACGGCCGACAAGCTTCGCAGAGTGATGATGAAGATCTGGCGTGATGATCGCCCAACGTTTCCCAGCGAAAGGTCAGAAGGCGAACGAAATACATATCTTGTACGTTGGCAGTTTGGTCTGGCCGCGATCTACGCCGAAGCGGAGTCTCCCGACTGGTCAGCTAAACTCGACGATGTCGAAGCCGAACTAGCTGCGCGATACGCTCTGATTGAACTGAATGGTTTGCCTACGTGGATAGAAGCACTCGTAGACACTCATCCAAACGCCGTAGATCAGACGCTCGGAAATGAATTGTCGTGGGAGCTAAACTTGCCTTCAGGTGAACGTGGACATTCTAGCTTACTTCAAGGAATTGAGTATGCACCTGAGAGGGTTACCCGTTTATTTTTACCACGACTCGAATCTTGGTTAGATGAAAGTGGGGACCTGATTAATGGCACTGATAGCACGACCGGAATAACAGAAAGGGTTCGACAAGTGACTCGGGTTATTTTGAAGAGCGGCGATGCGACTGTAATTAAGAGACTTCAAGAACGAGCTCTACAAAGATTGGAACAACAATTACCGTTTTCGCTTCGCCTTGTTTGGTTGTCGGCCTTAATGCGAATTGATCCTCAGAAGGGTGTCGAAAAGCTGGCAGATCAGATTGATGTAGTTGAACCATCAAAACTATCAGAAGCTGTGACATGGCTGGCCTGCCTCTTTGGTGATCGCCAAGACGGAGTCGATTTGAACGACGAACGATTCACGCCGCAACTACTGTTGAAACTTCTTCGTTTGGCCTATCGCCACGTTCGAATACAAGACGATGCTTACCACGAAGGGTCCTATTCACCGGACACTCGGGATCATGCGGAACAGGCACGGAATAGCATTGTAACGGCATTATTCAACGCGAAAGGCGAAGAGGGCTTGGCTGCCAAGCTTGAGATGGCCGCAGATCCTTTGTGCGCTCATTTTAAGGACCGAATTTTGGCTGTGGCAGAAGAGAGTTGGGCGCAAGAGATTGATGCTGAGGTATTTGATCAGGATCAAGCAGGAAAGCTAGATCGAAGTGGGGAAGCTCCTGCCTCGACGAATGAAGCCATGTTCGCGCTAATGAAGGATCGGCTCTCTGATCTTGATGACCTTTTATTGCACGATGATTCACCGAAAGAAGCCTGGGCGTTGATATCTGATGAGAAGGTAATGCGTCGAGTAATATCGAGAGAACTTAGGCGTGCGGCAAATTCACTTTATACTGTCGATCAAGAAGCAGTAACAGCGGACGAAAAGGAAACCGATATACGCCTGCGTTCTGTTCTGTCGAAACATGAAGCTGTGATTGAACTCAAGCTCGGTAATGCCAATCGATCTGCGAAAGAGCTTCTCGATACAATAGAAGGACAATTGGTCAGGAAATATATGGCGGCGGAACACTGTAGGGCTGGAGCTTTGCTAGTGACCCTTGCAAAAGACCGTCAATGGCAACATCCAGATGAAAAGCGCAAGATCAAAGCGGATGAGTTGTTGTCTCTTTTGACCGTAGAGGCTGAAAGAGTGCAAAAGGCTTTAGGAGGTGAAGCGTTCATACATGTTCACCTTCTTGATTTGCGCCCAAGGTTGCCTATTGAGACTAAGTGTAAGCTTTAAAAGCTAATAAAAATTTGATGATGAAGATGCTGTAAAGCTGGATACAGGACAATGAGACTTATTGATCTTCTTCATGATTTATCAATCTATCTAGTCATCTAGTACAGGGTTGAACCTTCACACTATCGTGTCGGAGGTTCACAATGTTCAAAAACCTATTTTTTCAAACCAAAGCACTACCAGAGCTGTCATCTCAACTCGATGCAGAAATCCCACGCTACCCGCCATTCCTGAAGGGGTTGCCAGCTGCATCACCTGAAGATTTGCAGTCCACACAAGACGAGCTAATTGCCAAACTTCGCCAGGTACTTGGCTTTAACCAGCGTGAGTTTCAAAGGCTGATTCAGCCCTGCATTGATCATCTGGCTGCTTATGTTCATTTATTGCCAGCTTCTGAGCATCATCATCACAGTGGTGCTGGTGGTTTATTACGTCACTCGTTGGAAGTTGCTTTCTGGGCGGCACAAGCTGCTGAGGGGATCATCTTTGTTGCCAGTGGCACCCCAGTTGAGAAAAAAGAGCTAGAGCTAAGGTGGCGTGTTGCGGCGGCTCTTGGCGGTTTGTTCCATGATATTGGTAAGCCTGTTTCAGACTTGTCTATTACAGACGAAGATGGACGCTATCAGTGGAACCCTTTTTTAGAAACATTATCCCAGTGGACCACAAATAGCAGCATTGAACGCTATTTCATTCGCTGGCGCGACGGACGGTGCAAGCGGCACGAGCAATTTTCAATTCTGGTTTTAAACCGGGTGATGACACCAGAGTTGCTCGCCTGGTTAACCCAGCCAGGCCCTGAGATTTTGCAAGCCATGCTGGAGGCAATTGGCAATACCGATCCCGAGCATGTCCTGTCTAAATTGGTTATTGAAGCTGACCAAACCAGTGTCCAGCGAGACCTGAAAGCTCAACGAATTTCCGTTGACGACAATGCCCTTGGTGTCCCAGTCGAACGCTATCTACTTGATGCCATGAGGCGATTACTTGCCAGTTCCCAGTGGTTAGTCAATCAGCGAGATGCCAGAGTTTGGATACGAAAATCGAATCAATCAACCCATCTTTACCTGGTTTGGAAAAGCGCGGCTAAGGACATCATTGAGCTCTTGGCCAAAGACAAGATACCTGGCATTCCAAGAGATCCCGATACCCTTGCGGACATCCTTATTGAGCGAGGATTGGCCACTAAATCCGCCTCGAATGAGCGATATGAAAGCCTTGCCCCTGAAGTGCTGATCAAAGACGACAAGCCAATCTGGTTAGCTATGCTACATATAGTTGAGGCCGATTTATTGTTCAGCTCGAATGTACCAAGTAGCGTGAGACTGTTTAGCAAATCTGAGTGGGAAGCAACACAGCAAACACAAGCAGAGCCACAGAGTCGCTCCATTGAGCAGCCAGGCTTGGCTGACGCGTCATCATCAATCGAACACGGCAATTCGTCTGAGTCGCCATCGACAAACTCGTCCGAACAAGATGATGAACTTCGTCATGCCAGTGATGTTAATAACCCCCAGGCAACTGAAAATGCTCCAGGTGATGAATGTGAAAAGCCTAACAATTCATATGATGGCGCTATCTCAAATAACGTAAACCAGCACGATGAAGAAGCATTGAATCTGCCTGAATTTTTGGCGTGGGTCCCAGAGGCCAGCAGTGCGTTGGTTATGGTTGGTGAACAGATACTGATCCGCTATCCCGATGCCGTAAGGCCTTGGTGCGCTCCCCGAAAACTGCTTGCTGAACTCAGTCGATTAGATTGGCTTGAACTAGATCCAGCAAACCCGACACGTAAGGCCAGAACTGTGACTACGAATGATGGCGTTCAGGAGCAAGGGTTACTGCTGAAAGTATCGATTTCTAAAGGGCTAACTGCACTGATAGATCTCTCCAATCAAGACGAAGAACCGGCGGAAATTAAGGATGAAGTAGCTGCACAGCGTCCGAGTCGAACTGAGACAACCAATGCCCAAGCAAAAGAGCCCGTCACAAAAGCGGAGCGTAAGCAAAAGCCGATTGCGGCCAATGCGAACTCAAGTACAGACCCCAAACACGCGCAGCGCCAACAGATGGTTAATTTTGTGAAAGATTTGCCCATCTTACTGACCGATGGCGATTACCCAGACGTGGATCATAGTGTCGATGGTATTCGCGTCACAATTCAAACCTTACGCCAAATCGCCAATGCGCATGGCATTCCAGCCGGACAGCTACTTCGGGGGATTTCGGCCAGTGACCAATGCCAGTTTGATGAGGGGGAAACGGTTCTGTTTACCGCTCACGCTGAACGTTAATCCATTTGAAATTAATCGGATTGCAAACGGTTATTTTGCGGAGCATGAATGAAAGAAAACGCATACGAGATGCCTTGGCGCACGAATTATGAAGCCATGGCAGCAGCAGGTTGGCTGGTAGGGGCCACTGGGGCAATAGCCGCAGAAATGCTGACTGAGCTACCACCTGAGCCATTTTGGTGGATGACGGGGATTTCCTCGGGCATGGCGTTGTACCGCCTGCCCGAGGCTTACCGTCTTCATAAGTTACAGAAGGGACTAAAAGGCAAACCTTTGGCATTTATGGAGCTTTCGCATTTGCAAAAAGTGATGGCAAAACATCCTGATGAATTGTGGTTAGGTTATGGCTTTGAGTGGGACCAACGCCATGCCCAACGCGCTTATGAAATCTTAAAGCGGGATAAGCAAACCTTGCTTAACCAGGGTCACGGCAAGCAAATGGGCTCGACCTGGATTCATGGTGTCGAGCCCAAAGAAGAAGATGTGTACCAGCCAGTTGGTCATACTGAGGGGCACACCTTAATTGTCGGTACGACCGGTGCAGGGAAAACCCGATGCTTTGATGCGATGATCACCCAGGCCATTTTGCGCAATGAAGCCGTGATTATTATTGACCCCAAGGGAGACAAAGAGCTTAAGGATAATGCACAGCGAGCCTGTATTGCCGCCGGTAGTCCTGAGCGCTTTGTGTATTTTCATCCGGGTTTTCCAGAGCATTCAGTACGTCTTAATCCCCTGAGAAACTTTAACCGGGGCACTGAAATTGCCAGCCGTATTGCGGCACTAATCCCATCCGAAACCGGGGCTGATCCATTTAAAGCCTTTGGCCAAATGGCACTGAATAACATCGTTCAAGGTCTGCTGCTTACTTCACAACGTCCTGATCTGAAAACCCTGAGAAGATTCTTGGAAGGTGGCCCAGAAGGCTTAGTTATAAAAGCCGTCACAGCCTGGGGGGAGCAGGTGTATCCGAACTTTAGTGTGGAGATTAAGCGCTTTACCGAAAAGGCTAATACCTTGGCAAAACAAGCTATGGCGATGCTGCTTTTTTACTATGAACGCATTCAGCCTGTTGCCGCCAATACCGATTTGGAAGGCCTTTTGAGCATGTTTGAGCACGATAGAACCCACTATTCCAAGATGGTGGCCTCATTGATGCCGGTGCTCAATATGCTCACATCAAGTGAACTAGGTCCATTGCTATCACCGATTGCAAACGATGTGGATGACAGCCGGTTAATTACGGATTCTGGCCGTATTATCAACAATGCCCAAGTGGCCTATATCGGCTTGGATTCATTGACTGACGCCATGGTTGGCAGCGCCATCGGTTCGTTGCTTTTATCCGATCTCACCGCTGTGGCCGGTGACCGCTATAACTATGGTGTTGAAAATCGTCCCGTAAATATCTTCATCGATGAGGCTGCTGAAGTCGTCAACGATCCCTTCATTCAACTGCTCAACAAAGGCCGTGGCGCAAAAATGCGTTGTGTGATTGCTACTCAGACCTTTGCTGATTTTTCAGCTCGTACAGGCAGCGAAGCTAAGGCCCGTCAGGTGTTAGGTAACATCAACAACCTGATAGCTCTTCGGGTGATGGACGCCGAAACGCAGCAGTACATTACCGACAATCTGCCTAAGACTCGGTTGCAGTACATCATGCAAACTCAAGGTATGTCGTCCAACTCGGACAGCCCCGCGTTGTTTACCGGCAATCATGGCGAACGCTTGATGGAGGAAGAAGGCGATATGTTTCCACCGCAGTTATTAGGCCAGCTTCCCAACCTGGAGTACATCGCCAAGCTTTCAGGTGGCCGCGTGATCAAAGGCCGCATTCCTATTTTAACCAGCTCTACACAGGCAGCATAAGGAGTCTGTATGCATCATTCTGTCTGTCTGAAAATGACAACACTTACCAGTAAAGAAATGCTCGCTCAGTGGCAGCAACATAACCCCCAGTTCAAGGAAACCTTAAGACTGCTTGAAACCGACTGGCCTCATGCTTTGGCCTCGGTGTATTGCTTGGCGGACTACTTAACGGATGCGTTCACGTTAGATGGCCATTCCATCTTTGATTTGTGTCTGTGTAATGGTTTGGGCAGTTATGAAGAAGTCAGTTGTGATGATGATAGTGTACGCCTTTGGCATTTCATTGAGGCACTGACCTGGACTGCCGCCAGTGCTTTAACGGGGATTCGCCTGCGTGATCCTGACCATTTCGAGTGGGCCGCCGTAGATGGTGTGTATTTCTACTCCTGGATTCGTAATCGTCCAAATCGGATGGCGTATCTGGCTGAAGGACGCATCGAAGTGCGTTATGTCAGCGGTCATACGACGACAAAGCGGCTTCAACAAGTGATTAAAGCCCGGATTATGACGCCAACCGTTGCAGCCATGCTGGCCCGAGTAGAAGAGGATGTTTGGCATGAGCAAGCATAAGTCGGTTTGGCTGCTGTGTCTGGCACTGATGCTGGAGATTATTGCCATTGGCGTATTAGTGCCCGGTGATTGGACTGGCCGGGTTATTAGTAAAGAGAAGCAGATGATCCAAAATCAATTGGGCGCACAAACAAGCTATTGGATTGGTCAAACTAGCCATGGCTGGTATCAATCATGGGTTGTAGATACGCAGATGGAGCAATCTGTGCGAGATTTTCTCATCCCCACTGAAGAGCAGCGACTGCGCTCTAAAGGGATGGAGAACATGGGAGGCTTTTGGTTTGTCTGGGTAGAAGACCGTATTCAGGCATTTTTTGATGTGTTGTACCAAGTGTTCACTCGATTTGCGTTGCTGATGGTCTGGTTGCCCTTTGCGCTTATTCTCATGTTACCGGCGTTGTGGGATGGCTTGATGACCTGGAAGATTAAGAAGACAACCTTTGATTTTTCGAGCCCTATCATTCACCGCTATAGCATGATAATTCTGGGTTCAGGCGTCATCTTACTGTTTATGGGATTGTTCGCCCCGTTGGCTATTCCACCGGTGGTTCTACCGTCGATGATCATCGGCTTGGCATTGATGGCAGGGTTGGCGTTAAGCCACTTGCAGAAGAAGATATGAGGCCAGTTAGGCCTCATCTTGTAGAGCTAAAACCTTACGCCAACGGTATTGCCATTCTCGTCTTCCGCTGGCAAATGATAAGTATCAATAAGATGACCTTGAAGCCAAATATATTGCGGCATCCAAAACGAGTACTGTCGTATAAGAGCCAATACTTCTTTCAGCGGTTTGTTTGCATGAGGCTCGGCAAGGCGAAAGTACATGAATGAGCAATCATCTCGAAAGTACTCCTGAAGCTCTGAATCTGATAGCGTTTCTTTTAGCGGCCTGTTTTGTTCGTCGTCCTCATCATGGGAGTTGGCATAAATTTCAAATAGCTGCTTTTCAGTGAGCATCTCCAAGAAATGGTCTTCAATTAAAACCCCATCACTGGTATCGACATCCATACCATCTTTGACATCAAAAGCCATGACACATCCAGAAGATAACGCCACCTCTGATGGCTTCAGTACGTCATTGGCTTGTACAACCTGATGCCAATGATTAAAGCCAACAGAGATTGCAATTTCATCGAGTGCTTGAGTGTGTGTAATGGATTTTTCACGTTTAAGCTTTCGTGCTTTTTGCTTTAAACGTTCAACCGTGTCAGAGGAAATGATTTTAGTAATTTGCATTGAGTTTCTCCTATTAGCGAATACGGTGCCCACTGCCGAGGTCGCAGAAAAAACCTAAGCAAAAAATAAATTTGATATGCATGTCGTCCCATCCGGGTTTGCTAAAGTGGGCAGCTGGTCTCGACACGACCAATATCCTCATCATATCAACCGCATCAAAAAGATCAATTGTTAGTATTGTCTGAGTAGAACCCTCAAAACCTTCAAGAATTCGGCATCTAGCTGACCACTGAAGCTGCCAATCCCGAGGCATCCTTCACTTCTCAATTCAAACAACGAGGAGTGACTATGGAACCTGTAAATATTCCATCCTATATCGATGACCCGCCGCACTTCCTGCTTTGGAGTGCCGATGAGATGGCTCCCATTCTGTTGGGGCTAGTGATCGGCATTTTTACCGGTAATGCCTTGGTTTTATGCCTGTTGGGGTTGGTGACAACCAAGCTCTATCGGCGTTTTCGTGATGGTCGCCCAGATGGTTTTATTCTTCACGCCATCTACTGGGCTGGACTGTTGCCAACCAAAGCCAAGACGATCCCTAACCCATTTATCAGGAGCTATCTGCCGTGAAGTTCGACGTGTTTTTAAAATCATGGCAAGGCACGCAATTAGAGAACCGATGGCAACGGTTTCTGATTGCAGTGCTGGTGCTATCTAACTTGCTGCTTGCGGTTGCGGCATTTTCTCGCAATACCGTAGTGGCCATTCAACCACCAACCTTGTCTGAAACGGCTGAAGTGTCACGAAACCAAGCTACTCAACCTTACCTTGAATCCTGGGGACTCTACCTGGCTGAGCTTATGGGCAACGTGACGCCGGGTAATGTGTCCTTTATCCGGGTTGCCATTGAGCCGCTACTTTCTCCAGCGGTGTACCAGCAAGTGGTCGATGCACTGGAGATTCAGGCAAGACAAATCCGCGAAGACCGGGTCACGCTCAAATTCCAACCTAGACAAGTGGAGTATGAGTATGAAACCGGCCATGTCTTTGTGACCGGTTATTCCTTGGTTTCTGGGCCATCTGGAGATGAGCAGCGCCAAACTCGCACCTATGAGTTTGACATCGATATTGAGCAATACCGTCCAAAACTTAGCTGGATGGATACGTATGAGGGGCAAGCTAGAACGAAGCGCGTTCGTGAAAAGTTGACCCAAGAGCAAAACCGGAGGGTGAATGATGCGAACCAAAATTAGTCGATGGATGACACCAAGCTTAATCGCAATGAGCTTGAGTGGCGTCCTTTTATCTCAAGCGTCGTATGCAGACGTGGAATTGCCGATTGTGCCAGCCAGTGTGATGAAGCAGTCTGCTACTGCAAATCCACCGGTTCAAAGCAATACGGTTTCAACGGATGCGCCAACAACGTTACTGATGACACCGGGGGTTAATGAACTGATCCCTGTAGCACTTGGTCATCTGAATCGGATTGTGACGCCGTTTGAATCGCCTCAGGTGAGAACAACCAGTGATGCTCAGACGCAAATCAAGGGGAATGTTGTATATGTGGCTACGGACAAAGAATCACCGGTTTCACTTTACATCACTCCGCCTGGTCAGGAAGCGCCCGCATTATCTGTCACCTTAGTACCTCGTCGTATTCCACCGCGTGAAATCACCTTAGCTATTGATGGTCAGCAGTGGCCTATTAAGGGCGTCGTGAACCGAAAAGCCGCCACTTGGGAAACGGCTCAGCCATACGTCGATAGCTTACGTGATTTACTCAGACGCCTTGCACTAAATGAGTTACCACAAGGCTATGACATCCGTTTGGCTGGCCAAACCGACACAAGCCCGAAATGTTTTCAGCCGGGCTTAAAGTTTGGTTTTAAGCAGGGGCAAATTGTGACGGGACATTACTTCACCGTCTATGTAGGACTGGTTGAAAGCTTTGCCGATGAGCCGATAGAAGCCAGAGAAATAGCCTGTCATGCACCGGATATAGTGGCAAGCGCCTACTGGCCTCGCAATATCTTGTTGCCGGGTGAAAAGACTGAGTTGTATGTGGTTGTTCGCAATCATCGTGAAGAAGCGATGGAAAGTCTGCGACCTTCGCTTCTTGTGGGAGGTGAATAACGATGAAAGCACAATGGGAACAAATGAGCCCGAACATGAAGCGGGGCCTATCGGTTGCTGGTATTGCTGGTGGTATCATCCTTATGGTGATGGTGTTTTCACCTAATCCTGACGATGGCTCAAGCAGTCGGAACCGGCAGGAAACGATCCGGCACATTCTTACGGATACCAATACTCGTGATGTTGGGGTCGATAGTTTGGCTGCGAACGTAAAACTACTCAGTGAGCGCAATGAACAGTTACGTCGTGAAGTTGAGCGCTTGCGTCGTGACGTCGATTCAGGACGGCTAAGCCCAGGTTCGCCTTCTATACCAAGTGAGGTCAATGCGGAGCTGGCCCGCCTTCGAGCGGAACTTGATGATGTTCGCGCAGGAGGTGATGCAGCAGTTGAAGGCACAAATAGCCGTTATGAAGTGCCTTTATCTGCCATGGAATTACCCAAAGACGAAAAGCCTCTGCCGTCTAACCCAGACGACTATTTTGCCAATGCGCCGCTGCCTGATCCGCTCTATCAGCAGCCAGCCAATGGCCAAGGTACACGAGCACGAGATGTTCCATTGCCGCCAATCACGATTCGTATGATTGAGCCAGAAGTGGTTGCTGAACCAGAGGTTGTTGTGCAAGAAGCGCCGCCTTTGTATCTACCGGCGGGCAGCATCATCTCAGGTACTTTGATCACAGGTTTGGATGCACCTACTCACGAGTCCGCAAGACGCGAGCCTTTTCCTGCATTGCTGAGGATTCAAAAGGAAGCCATTTTACCCAACCGATTTAGAGCGGATATCAAAGAGTGTTTCTTGATCGCCGCAGGTTACGGTGATTTGAGCTCTGAGCGTGCTTATTTGCGAGGCGAGACCATTTCATGTGTGAGAGAAGATGGTGGCGTCATTGAAACGCGACTGGATTCTTATGCCGTGGGTGAAGACGGTAAAGCCGGTATTCGTGGCCGATTAGTGTCGAAACAAGGCCAGCTGGTGGCCAAATCGATGATGGCCGGATTCCTTCAGGGCTTGGCAGGCGCATTTGATGTGAATCCTGTACCAACGATTCAGACGGGTAATGCCGGTGATACTCAGTTGTACCAGCAAGTCATGAGCCAAGAAGCATTACAAGGCGCTGCGATTAAAGGCACTGGTAAAGCATTGGATCGAGTGGCCAAGTTCTATTTGGACATGGCAGAAAATATGTTCCCAGTCATAGAGGTAGACGCTGCAAGGAAAATAGAAGTCATAGTCACTCGTGGGGCCTCGTTGTCGTTGGCCACTTCGCAAGGGGGAGGTGCAAGAAGATGAAAAAATCCTGCATGTTGCTAACCGATCGAAGTCCGTTTCAGACAATAAGATGTGTATCCAGAGGAGAGTTAACCATGACGACATCAATGCAGAACAACCCAAAGCACCAGTCAAAACAGTGGTCTAAAGCTGGATTACTTTTATTGGCAGTCGGCTCAACCTTATTGTCTGGCTGTAGTTCATTGGGTCTTGGGAGTAGTGAATATGGATGCCCAGGTATGCCTGACGGTGTGCGCTGTTTATCCGCTCGTGAAGTCTATGAGCTTACCAGTAATGGCGCTGCACCCAAGACGATTGATGCTGTGGCGACTCGAATTGGTTCTCCCTCTGGGTATTCACAATCTGATTTAGAGACAGGACTGCTGAGCCATCCAGCATTACCTGAGACGCAGCAATCTGCACCTATTCGCATTCCTTCAAGGGTGATGCGAATTTGGATTGCGCCTTGGGAGGATGACCGTGGAGATCTGAATTTATCCAGCTACGTGTTTACCGAAATTGAACCGCGCCGGTGGGATATTGGGGTGTCAGCACCTCGAATGGTTTCGCCTGTGCTACGTCCACTTCAGACTCAGAGCGATTCAACCTCAGCGGGAGCTGATGGTAAGCGCGATAACTTGAGTATCTACGGAGAAACTAACGAATGACAAATGCAGTTCGCACCATTCAAACTCAGCGCCTAATGACCATTGGTGCGCTTGGTTTGATGGCGTTAATGATTTCGGAGCCCTCATTTGCGGGCACCGGTGGTGATGCTTTCACTGATGTGTGGGATACCCTAAAAGACTGGACCCAAGGTACATTGGGACGGATCGTAGCGGGAGCCATGGTACTGGTGGGTATTGTGGGCGGTATCGCTCGCCAAAGCTTGATGGCTTTTGCCTTGGGCATTGGTGGCGGTATGGGTCTCTACAATACGCCAACAGTCGTTGAAAGTGTCATGTCTGCAACTTTACCTGTTGTTGCCAGCACTCAAGAAGTCATTGGCACAGCAGTTCCAGCAATCAGCGCCGTTTTACTGGGCACCTGAATGTGAGCCATAGTAGTCAGTTCACTTAAGGCAATCAAACTTAGGTCTACACAACATCGGGTTATTGGTGATGTTGTGTAGACTTTTTCATTTCAACAACGCCGCATTAGCGGGCTTTGTTTACAGTATTTGGTATATTAACACCTAAAGTGTTAAAATCCCTATCGTAATAAACTAAATGGTTTATACTGTTCGTGATATTCACACTTGGGGTGTTAAAATGTCATCTAAGATAAACTGGCTTGTTGCTCATACTTCTCCTGGTGCGCTAGTACTTCAGCAATGGCTGACTGAAAACGGTGTGAGCTACTCCCTGGCTCAAAAGTACGCGCAGAACGGTTGGCTGAAGAAGCTTAGTTCTGGCGTGTACTATCGTCCAGATGCGCAGGGCGATATAAAGCCAACTTGGGTTGATGCCATTCAAGCATTAGATGTGCAATTGGGCGTTTCAGTTCATTTGGCTGGATTGAGCAGCTTAACTCACCAAGGACTGAGTCACTATTTACAGCTGAACAAAGAGCAAGTTTGGATTTGCGTTAAAAATAAGTCGTCCTTACCAAAATGGTTTCGTGAATTCCCTTATCAGAATTGGTTTTACTGTGGAAACCATAAGCTTGAAGTGAATCCCGAGAAAGATTTGAAAAGGATCACGGTTAAAGAGAAAGAACTCACTGTCAGCTGTGCAGAACTTGCTGCCTATGAAGTGGTAGACGCGATTGGGAAGCTGATTTCATTTGAGCATGTCGCAGAATTATTTCAGGGTTTAGTCAATCTTAGCCCTAGAAAAGTACAAGATATTCTTGAGCGAAGCAGCTCTGTTCAGGCAAACCGAATATTTCTATTTCTGGGTCGATACTACGATCACCAGTGGGTCAATCGCATAGATGAAACAAGAATTAAATTGGGGGCAGGAAAGCGGCAGGTTGTCGAAAAAGGACGTTTTGATGAGCGATATCAAATCACAGTGCCAGAGATATTAAGCGTCAAAAAAGGTGAACAACATAATGGATAAAGATAGCCCATATTACAAACAGGTTTCCTTGCTCATAAGAATGCTTCCTGTGGTAGCAACAGAGACGGTTTTTGCACTTAAAGGTGGCACCGCCATTAATTTATTTGTGAGAGATTTTCCTCGGTTATCTGTAGATATTGATCTTGCTTATCTTCCACTTGAACCAAGAGATGAGGCTTTGATTAATGTCAGGGCTGCATTGCAGCGCATTACAGACAGAATCAATACTCAACCAGATATCAGAGCGGCATTTCAGGATAATAAAGCTGATGAACTGAGAATAGTTGTATCAAGTCCGGTTGCGACGATCAAAATTGAAGTGTCGCCCGTCGCCAGAGGTACATTGCATAGTGCAGAAATAATGCCAGTTCAAGAGTCTGTTGAAGACGAGTTTGGTTATGCTGAGATTCAGGTAGTCAGTCTTCCCGATCTGTATGGTGGGAAATTGTGTGCTGCAATGGATCGCCAACATCCTCGCGACTTATTTGATGTGCGTATGTTACTTGGCAGTGAAGGGATTTCGAGAGAGATTTTGGTGGGTTTTTTAACCTATACATTAAGTCACCCTCGGCCTATTAATGAAGTCATGTCGCCAAACTGGCAGCCTCTGAATGAGAAATTTCAGGCAGAATTTGACGGAATGACTTTTGAAAAAGTTGAATGCGAAGACTTAGCCTCTGTTAGGCCCATGATGTTAATTGAGCTGCAAAAACATTTCACAGAAAGGGATCATGCTTTCCTTATGTCATTCAAAAGAGGGCAACCTGACTGGGCATTGTTTGACTATCCTAATGCAGCAGACTTGCCAGCGATTCGTTGGAAATTGCAGAACATTAACAAATTGGCAAAGAATCAAGCAAAACACCAAGAGCAATTAGATAAATTGAAGCAAGTGCTTGATGATTGGCTTGTTAACGCAAACGCCGAGTAATTCGTTTATAACAAACCTCAACGAGCTATAAGCCCACTAGTTAGATTGCGATTTCTTCAATCTATCTAACCGAGTCCACATAGGACAACTGCATAGACTGGAGCCTCGATTTACATTAACGAGGACTCCTCATGCGAAAACTATCTCCAATCATTCTGGCGCTTGCGCTGTCTCCTTTGGTTCAAGCTGAACCTGTGTCTGAAGTGTCGCCCGTTGGCAAAATTGACGGCATGGTTTCTTTACCTGTCACGGGTATGAAAGCGGTCGAAAGCAATGGCCGTATTGTTTTCATGTCAGACAGTGGCCGGTTCGTCATTGATGGCACGCTCTATGATGCCTGGTCGAAAAAGCCGCTTACCAGCCTTGAAGAGATTCGTGAAGCGGGAAACACGCTGGACTTAAGTCGTCTTGGCTTAAAAATGGATGATTTGAACCCACTGACGCTGGGCGAAGGCAAAAAGAAAGTGGTGGTCTTTGTTGATCCACGATGCCCGCACTGCCATGAGCTTTTGAAGCAAGCCTTACCGTTAACCAAAGAATACACCTTCCAAATACTCCCTGTGCCAGTGCTTGGTCCAGATTCAGAGCGTCAGGTTCGCCAACTTGGCTGTGCGCGTGATAAGAAAGCGGCCACCGATGCATTGCTCAATGGCCGGATTGGTAACCTAGAACAGGATGATGCCTGCAACTTGGAGCCAATGCAGCGTACCTTGGTGACGGCTCAAATTCTGGGCATTCAAGGTGTACCTTTCATCGTCGCCAATGATGGTCGCATCAGCCGAGGCCGTCCTTATGATCTTTCTGCTTGGTTGGAGGGGCGTTAATGAAAGCCTCTCTGTATTCAGGGCAACGCGCTTCAGAGCTGTTGCCAGTATTGGCCTATTCCGACGATGAGCAACTGTTTTTCATGGAAGACCAGAGTGTTGGCTTTGGTTTTCTATGTGACCCATTGCCGGGTGGTGATGAGTCTGTTGCAGACAGGGTTAATGTTCTACTTAACAACGACTGGCCAAAAGACACTTTGCTGCAATTTGGCCTGTACGCCTCGCCTGATATTCAAACCGACCTTCAGCTCATGATGGGCTTGCGGCATCGTCAATCCGATCCATTGCTCAGGGCGTCGATACGCAAACGTGCGGATTTCCTCGATGGCGGCACGGTTCAACCGATAGAAGAATCGACCCAGACTCAGGTACGCAACTTTCAACTGATCGTCACCTGCAAATTGCCTCTGGAAAGTCCTATACCGACGGAGCGTGAGTTGAGTCGAACATCCGCGCTTCGGGCTTCTTTCTCGCAGGCGCTGACAACGGTTGGTTTTCGCGTTACTGAGATGACTGACCGGAACTGGCTCGCGGCATTAAGTGCGCAGCTTAACTGGGGGAAAGATGCTTCTTGGCGTAATCCATCTCCAATTCGAAGTGAGGCAGATAAACCACTTCGAGAGCAAGTGTTGGATTATGACCGGGCTATCAAGGTGGATAGCCAAGGTCTGATGCTGGGTGATTACCGAGTTAAAACCTTATCGTTTAAGCGCTTGCCTGAGCGGATCTGGTTTGGTCATGCCGCAAGTTTTGCGGGCGATATGATGACGGGCAGTCGCGGTTTACGCGGAAGCTTTTTGCTGAATGTCACCATTCACTTTCCTTCAGCTGAGGCGATGCGATCTCGTTTAGAGACGAAGCGTCAATGGGCGGTCAATCAGGCCTATGGCCCGATGCTCAAGTTTGTGCCGGTGCTTGCAGCCAAGAAAAAGGGATTTGATGTTCTTTTTGAAGCCTTGCAAGAAGGTGATCGTCCTATTCGGGCAAACATGACCTTAACGCTGTTTTCACCAACTGAAGAAGCGTCCATCAGCTCTGTTTCAAATGCTCGAACTTATTTCAAAGAACTCGGATTTGAGCTGATGGAAGACAAGTACTTCTGTTTGCCCATTTTTCTGAATGCCTTGCCATTTGGTGCTGACCGCCAGGCGATGAACGACTTGTTTCGATTCAAGACCATGGCGACACGGCATGTGATCCCTCTGTTGCCTTTGTTTGCGGATTGGAAAGGTACAGGCACGCCAGTGATTAACTTTGTTTCCCGTAATGGCCAGATCATGAGTGTGTCTCTTTATGACTCGGGCAGTAATTACAACTGTTGCATCGCGGCGCAATCTGGGTCGGGCAAGTCATTCCTGGTGAACGAAATCATCTCCTCCTACTTATCTGAAGGTGGGCAATGCTGGGTGATTGATGTTGGCCGCTCCTATGAAAAGCTGTGTGAAGTCTATGACGGTGAGTTCTTACAGTTCGGGCGGGACAGTGGCATTTGCTTAAATCCGTTTGAAATCGTTGAGGACTATGACGAAGAAGCGGATGTACTAGTTGGGTTATTGGCCGCAATGGCCGCACCTACGCAGTCATTAACCGATTTTCAGATGGCCAACCTAAAGCGTCAGACCCGTGAACTGTGGGAGAAAAAAGGTCGTGCCATGTTGGTTGATGATGTGGCAGAGGCTTTGAAAAATCACGATGACCGTCGTGTGCAAGACGTGGGTGAACAGCTCTATCCGTTTACGACACAAGGCGAATATGGCCGCTTCTTTAATGGCCACAACAATATTCGCTTCAAAAACCGTTTCACCGTTCTGGAGTTAGAAGAGCTAAAGGGGCGTAAGCATCTACAACAAGTGGTGTTGCTTCAGCTTATCTACCAAATCCAACAAGAGATGTATTTAGGTGAGCGGGATCGTCGCAAGATTGTGTTCATCGACGAAGCCTGGGATCTGCTGACTCAAGGTGATGTCGGTAAGTTCATCGAGACCGGTTACCGTCGATTTCGAAAATATGGCGGCAGTGCTGTAACGGTAACGCAGTCGGTCAACGATTTGTATGACAGCCCTACAGGTAAAGCCATCGCTGAAAACTCGGCCAATATGTACCTGCTTGGCCAAAAAGCTGAAACCATCAACGCGCTCAAAAAAGAAGGCCGCTTGCCACTCGGTGAAGGCGGTTATGAGTACCTGAAAACCGTTCATACCGTCACGGGTGTCTATTCCGAAATTTTCTTTATTACCGAGATGGGCACCGGGATTGGCCGCCTCATCGTCGATCCGTTTCACAAGCTGTTGTACTCTTCCCGTGCAGAAGATGTAAACGCGATTAAGCAGTTAACGCGCAAAGGCCTTTCTGTTGCTGATGCCATCTCCCAGTTGTTAAAGGAGCGAGGCTATGAATAAGACCACGCTTTGGCCATTTATGGCTTCTATTACTTTGTCTATTGCTGGTAGCGGTTTAATGACCAGCTGGCTCTTAATGAAAACACTCGACCCCATCCACAGCCAGTTGGCGTTAAGTACGCCCATTGCTGTCGTGGATTTTGGGGAGGCGGTGTTGTCACTTGGCCCCAATGCCAGCGAACAAGACATCGAATCCAGGTTGCTTCAGACCAATCAGCAAATTGAAAAGCTAAAAGCAGCCGGTTTTATCGTGCTGGATGCCCAAGCGGTGGTGGGTGCAGATGATTCTGTATTCGTGCCAGTAGGATCAAAGGAGGTGTCTCATGCAGATACTCCGTAAAAGAATGCCTTGGCGGCCATATCTCATCCGTTTGACCATTCTTGCGTTAATCATGGCCTTGGTAGGCACCTACGCCATGATGCGCTACCGAATAGGGATTGATACCCAGCAAGAGCGCTGCCTGCCTGATACCACGGTGTATCTGATTGACCTATGGAATAAAGAGCCCGTTAAGGATGGTTTGTATGCCTTCCACTCAAAAGGACTCGCTCCGTTATATAACGACGGTACTCGTATGTTGAAACGCCTAACAGGGATGCCTGGGGATGAAGTCAATGTGACGCCTGAGCATGTGCTGGTGAACGGTGCTGAAGTCTCAACCGGCATGGCATTAGCCCAGCGTCTTGGTGTGGCTGAAACAGAATTTAGCCGCTCATTGACGCTGCAAGAAAACGAATATTGGTTTTCCGGCGAGGCTGCTACGAGTTTCGACTCCCGCTATTGGAATGCCGTTAAGCGCGAGCAGATTGTTGGTCGCGCTTGGCCGCTTTGGTAGGAGGTGGAAGATGAGAAGACTATGCCTCTTATTTTTGTTGGTTGCGCCATTGGCTTTTAGTCAAGTGTCCTGGGCACAAGAGCCTTATCCGTTGTCTGACGAGGACAAAAAGATCGTCGAAATGAGCCGCAGCATTTTACAAAGTGCTGTGGATGGTTCATCTGAATTTATCGAGCCTTTTTCACCGATTGAACAACCTAAGTCGCTCAAACACAACGATGAATGGTTGATATTTGCGTCGTCCTCACTGGGGGATTCCTCACTGATGCAGCTATTTAAAGAGGCCAGTGCTACCGGCGCTATTGTGTTGTTTCGGGGAATTCCTGAAGGAAAGACCTTGGGGGCGGCTATCCGTGATTGGCATACCCTGATGGCGGGACTTGATCCTGTTCCTCAGGTTCGAATCGATCCGAAAGCCTTTGTGCACTGGCGGGTGACTAGCGTGCCTGCCATTTTCCGCATAGAAGATGACAAGGTGACTGCAAGTGCACTAGGGGTTTACAGCAAGGACTGGTTGCAACGTCAAATTGAAACAGGCAATACCGGATCTTTGGGTCAACGCGGTCCGATTCATTCCATTTTAGAACCGGATTTGATGCAAGTGGCGATGCAGCGTTTACAGTCGCTTGACCTGGGCGCGTTAAAGAAAAAAGCCATTGAGCGTTTCTGGTCTCGCCAAACTTTCACTGACTTACCCAAAGCCACGCAGTATCGGATAAGAATGGTTGATCCAACCATCGTCATGAAGCGGCCACTATTGGATGCCAATGGCCGAACATTGATCCCAGCAGGAACGCGTATTAACCCGCTCAAAGCCTTGCCATTTACTCAGCAGCTTGTGGTGTTTAATGCGTCGGACGCTGAAGAAGTGGACGCAGTTTCGCATTGGCTTGAGGGCCAAGATAGGACACTGCGCCGCATTACGCTTATCACCACGCAGCTCGACCGTGCTCAAGGTTGGAATAGCCTCAATGCGCTCGAAAAGACATTGGACAGTCCGGTTTACCTTCTCAATGCCTCGCTAAAGCAGCGCTTTGATTTGCAAGTCACCCCGTCGTTTGTTCAAGCAAAGGGGCTCGCGTTTGAAATAGAAGAAATTCCAGCAAAGGAGCTTGTTCATGCAAAAGCTCAATAATACGTATCGTCTGATGCGGACTCTCGTTGTCATGCTTGTCCTGGGCGCATCTATTCCTGCAAAAGCCGAACTGACCTGCCCAGACGCGGGTTTATTGTCTGGCAAGTTGCTGACGGATGTTTGCTGGTCATGCATTTTTCCTATCCGGGTTGCAGGGCTTCCTCTTGGCTCTGGCAATGTCCCAAGCGGCGCATCAAACAAGTCATTTTGCTTGTGTGAAGACAACTTAGGCGTGCCAAGGCCAGGTATTGTTACCAGCATGTGGGAGCCAGCGCGTCTGATTGAATTGGTCAGAACGCCGGGTTGTTCGCCTTCCATGGGAGGGATCCGTTTACCGTTAGGTGATAGACGACTGCAAGGTGGTCATGGTGAAGGTGAATACGATACCGGCGATCTTGCGTTCTACCATTACCATTATTACGCCTTTCCGCTTTTGGTCATGCTTGATTTGTTCATGGATGGCAATTGCAATGCCGATGGTTACATGGACTTTGACTTGATGTATTTGTCGGAATTGGACCCAACATGGCTTAACGATGAACTGGCCTTTTTTACTCAGCCTGAAGCGGCTGCTGTTGCTAATCCATTGGCTATTTCGGCTTGTACCGCTGACGCTGCTTCATCAACGCTTGGTAAACCCATCGATCAGTTGTTTTGGTGTGCTGGCAGTTGGGGCCATCTCTACCCGTTATCTGGCCACACCTTAGCCTTTGGCTCATTAGCAGAAAACACCAGCCATTTAGCGGCGCGTGCAATCGCGGCTCAACACAGGCGTGGTCTTGCTAGGCGAACAATGGGGAACAGTGCGCTATGCCGACCTGTTATCGAACCCATGCTGCCGAAATCCCAATACAAGATGAGTATGTTCTTCCCTGTACCGGAAACTGAAAGTGCGCATGTCATCGGTGAAAGCACCATGAAATGGGGAGAGTGGCGAACGATCCCCGGTGCCGGTGAAGATGCGCTCTACATTTTGTGGCGCTGGCAAGACTGCTGTAACTCGGGAGGTTAACCATGAAACCAACACTTTTTACCCGAGTTTTAGCGGGTATTTTATCAATCACTATGGCGTGCCTGCCCTTACATGGTGTGGCCGCTGATGTGCAGCGCCAATCCGGCCTAAGCGGACAACAAGAAGGTAAGCAATTGCTGCAAAACTGGACGATGCCCGCACTCAATGGCAATACATTGTCGGTGCCGAATGGCAGTGGTAATGAGTCCATTAACTTGCAAGAGCTTTTCCCTGGTATGGATCAGGGCTCATTGGATGTCTTAACGGGCGTTTATGGCTCTGATGCCAGCATGAATCAATTGGGGACACAGCGCCAAGAGAGCATGGCATCCGAAAGTGGCGCTACGGGTGAAGCATTTCGTTCGCTACAGCAAATCAAAGACAGGTCTCGGCCAGATATGGTCAATGATCCGCTTTGGGCATTAACTGATGCGGTTCAAACTGACCCCAATCTATTAACCCAAAGCTTCCCCGGCTGTGAGTCTCAAGGTGAAGGCAGCCCAAATTACCAGCAATGTGACAGGCTCAATACAGCGGTTAACAGCTGCACTATTACTCACGATTACACGGCAGGCATTATTGAGCATGTTTCTGGACCGATGAACCTTCGCTCTTGTGGTGAGGGGTGTCTTGAAGTTTGGATTGGACGAATTGGCGACAACTACTGGAGTGGCCGTTGTAAAGTGTTTGAACAGGCCATCACACTCAAAGTCGTGAACCCCGATGCGATTACCTCAGCCGTTCTTGAGTACGCTAAATGGGATGACTACATGCAAGTTTGGCTTGGCGATCAGAAAGTCTGGTCTGGGCCGAACAATAACTTTCCACCAGAAACGTCAGGTCGCTGCGAGCTCAGTACCAGTTGGGAGCGCAATCCAAATACCGATCTCACTGCCAGGCTAAAAGCGGTAGAACCCGGTTTAGAAGTGCCGGTAAAAATTCGCGTATCGGTTACGGGTAGTGGTGAGGGGTATGCACGCATCAAGGTGCGCTTTGATCCAACCAAGGTGGTGATGAATGATAGTTGGTCGCCACAATCCTGTATCGAACAAGCAGCGGATATCCCGACGAAGTTTTCAGACTACAGCATTCAATGCACGGATCAGCCTTCTTCAACCAACGGATGTACGGTGGTCAATGGTGTTTCAGTTTGTGAGTCCTATTTTGCCCCAAGCCCAGTGGCTGGCATATCGCCTTTGTGTCGTCGTGTGCAAGTGAGTGTGGATGATGAAAGCTATAAAGGGATTGAAAATCAGGCCTGCCAAGTGCTTGAAGCGAATCCTTCCTGTGGATTCATGTCGTCAGAATGTGCCGAGACCAATGATAAAGGTGAATGCACTCGTTTTACCGATACCTATGACTGTGGATTGCAAACCAGCGATCCAAAGTGTGTGGTATCCAATCTTATGCCGAGTAGTTTTGAAGCCTGTGAGCCTACTCAGACGATCACGCCATTTACTGAAACCAAGCATGTACCCGATTACCAGGTGTGCGAGAAGATCAGCACGCTTACTCAGTGTCAGTTAGAGCGACGTGTATCCGCTGAAACCCATCAACAAAGCTGGTCCATTGAGCGTGGTTGCTTTAGCTCCGAAACGCTCAGTTTTGTTCCACAGCACAGCAGTACTATGCAAACTGGAAACGCTACGCTGAGGATTTTTGATAATCAAAATACTGAGATAAAAATCACCGAGTCGCCATCCAAGGCAAATGGCTGGAAAACGACACTCTCATTGACGGGCAATAAGGAGACGGTGACTGAGACGAAACCGTCCATTAAATACCCTGAAATGACCTGTCCAAAAGGAACCTTGGTTGGCTCATTGTGTAAAGTCGTCAATGGTTCGATTATTTCGTGGCATGAACCCCAGGAGGTCACTCGTTCCAGATGCGATTCCGGCTGGAACAAAGTCGATTTCGACACTTGCAGCCGAGAAGTTCAGAAGTGTTTGGCTCCTGCGAAACTGAGTGCTTCCTTGACCTTCTCCGGCAAGTACTTAGAGCAAGACGTTGTTCATCAATCAAGTGATCCGGGCATAGACCAATGCTTGATGCAAACGGATCAGTTTACTGCGGTGCAGTGGCAGTGTTTGGATACGGGCACAAAACGAATCGACGGGTTAACGGTTGGTAGTAGCGAGTTGGCGAAGCTTGGAAGTCTTTATCCGGCTGTTGTTTCGTCTCCTGCTCATTTAACCAGTCGTGGCAGCTCTGATGGACTGGGGCTCTCATGCTGGAGGGCAAAAGCGACCTATAATGCCTCGACTGCTCACCCAGAGTTCAACATGGGCAGCTCAGATAGCTGGGTAGATGCCAATGGTAATACACAAACCATCGTCAATAACGGACAAAACACGACCACCAATACGTGTGCCGCGCTAGAGCAAAATCCGGCCTGCCAGTACGTCAGAACCGAATGTACTGAGGGCGGGGCTGGTCATGAAGGCTTCTGTTATATCCAAAGTTTGGTGTATGACTGCGGACAAAGCGTTGAAGTGCAAAACGCTCGAATGGAAACTCAATACAACTGTGAGGGGCCAGTTCGCTGTATGGGCACAGATTGTTTAGAGCCAGAGTCAATCAAGCAGGCTAACTTTGCAGAGGCCGCTGCGATGCTTAATGCGGCGCAGTTTATGACCAATGATATGTCATGCACAGGAGCTGATGGCCAAGATAACGTCGAGTGTACGGTCTTTAAAGGTAATGCTGGCCAGTGCAAAAAAGCCGTTGGCGGCATAGTGGATTGCTGTGAAAAGCCAAGTGGCGTGTCGCTATCGGATTACATCACGATGATAGTTGCGGTCAACAAGCTTGATACGGCAGTCATGGCCATGAATCCGTCTTCGGCAATCTATGGTTCGTGGAATACGCTCAGGGAACCAATCACCAGTACCTGGAGTGCGGTTAAAGAGCCTTTTGTGTCTGCATGGGACTCTCTCATGGGGGCTGGGCCATCAACGGCTGCTGGCGCGGGAGCGGAGCAAGCTGCGACTGGCTTTATGCAGGTGTTGACCAACAAAACGGCTGAGTGGGTAGGCTCTACGTTTGGTTCGGGGGCGCAATCGGCACTGTTTAGTAACGTTGGTGGTGCGGTTGGAGCCGATGGTGTCGTTTCGGGTGGTAACTTTGCCCTGGGGGGCGCTGCGGGCGCGGTTCTGAGTACGGTTATGACGGCCTACATGATTTATTCAGTCACTATGATCCTCATTCAGCTTATCTGGAAATGTGAGCAGAGCGAGTTTGAAATGAACGCCAAGCGGGTATTGAAGAGTTGCCACTATGTAGGCTCTTACTGCAAGTCTAAGTTCTTAGGTGCCTGTGTTGAAAAACGGCAGTCATATTGCTGTTTTACTTCGCCACTTTCACGGATCATTCAAGAACAAGTACGCCCTCAATTGGGCCTTGGTTGGGGCAGTGCCAAGTCACCAAACTGTGAAGGTTTGACCGCGAGTCAGTTAAACCAGGTAGATTGGAGCCAAGTCAATCTCGATGAATGGATAGGTATCTTGTCGATAACAGGCAACCTACCCGAAGTACCGTCACTGGATCTGGAACGACTCACAGGCTCAGGAAGTACGCTAAACGTTGATGGAAATCGTCAGAGTGCCGCAGATAGAGCCATTGAACGGCTAAACGGAATGGATGCCCAGAAACTTCGCCAGGAGGCAACGGAAGAAGTCTCGGGGAACAATTAGAATAAATTGCTCCGTTAGCCCCGTTTTGCAGGACTAATGGAGCAGAAAAAATAATCAATATGCATTTATGTAACTGCGACAAATTTGCAAAAATGTGTTTGTAGTAGTTTCGATAAATAGAGTTGGACATCGGACAGATAGCTATGAGCGAGGAACTGACGTGGCCAACCAAAATCGACCAACCCAGCTAAGCCACTTTTCTCAATATCTTCATTTTTAATTCATACATATTTGGGCTTGGATACCTCAAATATGTATGCAAACGTTCTGTATTGTAAAATGTCATGCTAAGCTCGAAAGCACGATTGAACACCTTGGTGTCGAGATTGAAGATGTACTAAGGATTTCAGATAGTTGTGACGGATGATTCAATGCCAACGGCTTAAGTTGTAAATATTCATGGCAGACGTTTGTGTCCCCAACGCTATATCTTTCACACAAATATGAGAAGTGTATTTATGACTATTCAGCAAATTAAAGTTGGCAGTGTTCCTGATATTATTGAGCTAACACCAAACTCCAATGAGCAAAGTGATTCTTATCCTTTTATCCTATCAACGAATACTTCATGGGGAGAACAGGGTTCTAAAATATCAATAGAGAAATTACGCCAAAATATTGAGCCTTGGTTAACAGCACTTTTTCAATCCGAACATTTAAATCTATTGATCGGTGCGGGTTTAAGTACGTCTATTCAAATGTCGGCTACAGGCGTGCCACCCGTTGGAATGGGGTGGATCAGTGATCTAGCGGTCTGTCAAAGCGAAATAAATGAATTCGCTACAAAAGCTGCCAAATCGGCTGGTCGCGCACAAGGAAATATAGAAGATCAAATTAGAGCTATTAATGAACTTATCAAAGGTCTTGAAATTTTAACAGTGTTGGATAGCCCGCAACCTGAAAACCCCCCGGCTCCATATGCAGCCTATAGAGACCTAAAAGCTGATTTAGCTGCAATTAAGGGGGAATTGTCTCGATGTCTAGGTGAGTTTTCAAAATCTGTCAGTACAGGAGAACACTTAATTAAAAGTGCTGAAAAAAAACGAAAAGAGGAAACTTTCAATTATCTTGTGAGTTTCTTAATGAGCTTTGCAAGTAGAACCGCTACACGCGACAGATTGCATATTTTTACAACGAACTATGACCGAATTATCGAGGTTGGTGCTGAACTTGCTGGTTTAAGACTCATAGACCGTTTTGTTGGAAGTATTGCTCCCGTTTTTAGATCCTCAAGATTAGAAGTTGATTATCACTATAACCCTCCGGGAATACGTGGTGAACCAAGATATTTGGAAGGAGTGGCACGTTTTACCAAACTTCACGGTTCTCTAGATTGGCACGAACAAGATGGTGCGATTAGGCGCTTTGGCCTACCTTTTGGAGCTCGCTCTGTTGAACCGTTTCTAGAAGCAGAGGGGCACGAAAGCGATAGTTATGAACAACTTATGATTTACCCTAATTCAGTCAAAGATAGAGAAACCGCTGAGTACCCCTATGTAGAGTTATTTAGAGACTTAGCAGCAGCGACTAGCCGTCCAAACAGTACATTAGTCACGTATGGCTATAGCTTTGGTGATGAGCATATAAACAGAGTAATTGAAGATATGCTTACCGTTCCATCTACCCATCTAGTCATCATTGCTTTCGGAGATCCGCTAGAAAGAATTATGAACTTCATTGGTAAAAGTGGAAGAAAAGCTCAAATCACTTTACTAATGGGTGACCATTTGGGGGATCTAAAAACTTTGGTTGATAACTATCTACCTAAACCAGCCATAGATAAAGCATCAATAAAGATGGCCGAATTACTAAAACAGCGAGGCTTTATCCAGTCAGAACACTCAGGTAATGCAACTACCACCGAGGTAACATCATGAGTTACTTGCCTATAGAAAGACTGGAACAGTTACGAATCGGAACCGTTGGTTTTGTATCGCCTAGTGAAATTAGAGTTTCCTTAGAAATTGATTCCCCAGACTCAGTCTCTCTTCAAGGAGGCTCACCTCGCAACTTTCCTCGAATCAACAGTTATGTGCTTATAAACAGTGATGATGGATTTCTAGTTGGTCAAGTTGAGTGGATCGCAGTAGAACACTCGCCATACCCCAAAAGAAGAGGCTTGCAAGATTTTGGCTTGATAGACTTACCTTTTCCTCTAAAAAAGCTCAGTATCAACCCCGTTGGTACATTGAGAAGCGATAGAAAAAACGATGGTTTCAAATTCACCAGAGGAACAGATGCATTTCCTTCAGTTGGTGATTCAGTGCTTTTACCTACTGACCAACAATTAAACTCAATAATCGAATCAGGTGAAAACAGAAGGGTTAAAATAGGAGATAGTCCTCTAGCTAACAATGCAGAAATAAAAATCGACCCCGATAAGCTTTTTGGGCGACATATAGCTGTTTTAGGCAACACAGGTAGTGGTAAATCTTGCTCTGTGGCGGGACTAATTCAATGGTCACTGGACGCAGTTTTACAACAGGGCCAAACTCCGAACGCTCGATTTATAATACTTGATCCTAACGGGGAGTACAGCCGAGCATTTGGTCCAAAGTCAAAATATAAGGGGAATTTATTGCGCGTAGAGGCTAACTCTGATTATGGTGAGTTAGAACTTAAAGTACCATCATGGCTATGGAACAGTTCAGAATGGGGGGCGTTCACTCAGGCAAGTTCAAAAGTTCAACTCCCATTACTACGACGAGCTTTGAGGGCGATGAGAAATGATGTGTTGTCAGAAGATGATGTGACAATTCAAGCAAAACATTTTTGCGGAATACTTTTAGTTTCAATAAGGCAACTAGCAAGTCAAGGGCAGATATATGTGAATGGTGGTCATGCCAAAGGCTTAGTTGAAAGTTTAACGTCATGGGAAACTAGCCTCATAACATTAAACGAAAAAATCCACAACCAACCTTTCAATAGTGTAATAAGCACGATAAATACTTACCTATCTTCCAGAAGAGGAGCACAGTGGCCTGCTAAGCCTGAAGTCAGTGATACTGATAAGTTGATTTCTGAGTTAAAAGAAGCTCATGTTGCACTTGGTGGTGATGAACAAGAACTTCTCCCGAAAAGTGAAGATACGCCTATTCGCTTTGAAG
Organism: Shewanella sp. MBTL60-007; assembly: GCF_019654915.1. Lineage (GTDB taxonomy): Bacteria > Pseudomonadota > Gammaproteobacteria > Enterobacterales > Shewanellaceae > Shewanella. Next base: position 98,397 of record NZ_BPET01000011.1, read on the forward strand.
GTGATGACTTCGTCGCCTATCTCGAAGCTTTAGCACAAGAAACGGGAACTGAGCAGTTCATGGAATTTCTTTTGACTCGAATTCGCACAATGCTAGGTGACACCCGAATTAGTGCAGTTACTAAAGATTCTGAGGAACCAATAAGTTTAACTGATTGGCTAGATACTTTTCTTGGGAAGGATACTCATGGTGCTATCACTGTTATCGACCTATCACTAGTTCCCAATGAAATTATCCATCTTGTAACAGCAGTAATCTCTAGAGTGACTTTTGAAGCTCTTCAACGATATCGGAAGATGAATGGAAAACCATTACCAACAGTAATGGTTGCAGAGGAAGCTCATACATTTATCAAACGATACAAAGAAGAAAGTGAGAGTCAATCAGTTTCTGATGTGTGCTGCAAAGTATTTGAAAAAATCGCTCGCGAAGGGCGTAAATTTGGTTTGGGACTAGTAGTATCATCCCAACGACCTTCTGAGTTATCTCCTACTGTTCTTTCTCAATGTAATACTTTTTTACTGCACAGAATTAGCAATGATAGAGACCAAGAACAAGTTCATAGGCTTGTTCCCGATAACATGAGGGGGCTATTAAGAGAGCTACCATCGCTACCATCTCGACATGCAATTTTACTCGGATGGGCTTCAGAACTACCGGTGTTAGTTCGAATGAAAGAACTTAGTGAAGAGCAAAGGCCTCAGTCTGATGATCCTGACTTTTGGGACGTATGGTCTAACTCCACAGGTGAGCCTCGTGAAGTAAACTGGCAGCCAATCGTTGAAGAATGGCAAAACAGAGATTAATTTACCAGCCAAATTAGCGCCAAATAGATGCTTAACAATACGAATAAGATTAACTTTCTATGGCGCATTTGTTCCAAAGCGATGAGTGGCGTGAACTATTAGTGGTGTGCGAATCAATAGGCTATTACGCTAATTTCGATAAACGGGTACTTTCCAAAGTGACTTAGGGTTCCTTTCTGACAATTTATTAAATGCATAGATATTAACGACGCTATACGAGAGAAATTTGGGGGAATTACGATTGATTGAAAATTCGACTTAATTCGACAAAGCTGATGATGGTTCAAAAGCGAGTCAGATCCGAACGTCCACTTTGGCAGTTGCCGACTATCAGATTAATTTTAGTAATGTTAATCTGATTTTCGCTAAAAGAACCTTGTCCAACAAGTTTGTCTCAGCTAGTTTCAATTAACAGCTATTTGACACATGGCAGTTAGAGTTACCTTGAATAGTTTTAATCTTAAAATCACGCACTTTTTCCCATTCGTCAACAGGGTCCATTCTTGACCAAGCTTCAAATAGCTGAGTTTGTTGCCTACTGAGTCTTAGGCCGTATTGATCTCGCATGTAGAAATAAATTCTAGCAATATCACCCTGACGGTTAGCTGGTGGTTCTGCTCGACGGTCTTTGAAATCAACTTCGAAATCACATTGACCATAGGATCTTGGTTCATTCGGAATCATGCCAAATCGAAAATTTGACCTATCCCCATTGAGCTCTCCTACAGATGGTACGAGGTTATGGAGATCCGAAACCATTTTAGAAAACTCAGGATCATTCTTTTCGCAGTTCCGACGACCACCATTTTGCCAGCATTGGCGTTGATGGCCAATTTCCCAAGCTGAGACTACATGTTCCCACTCTAAGCGTTCACCTCGTTTCGGTTGCTTTCTTGGTTCATATCCGCAAGATGCAGCATCAATCGCACCATCATTGCTATAGCTACATCCACAGTAAAACGTACTCTGGTTGTCTTGGTAAATTTCTCGGGCAAATCGTTTTGCCTGACTGAACGATGTGGGGTGTTCTGCAATTGCAGGTATAGCGAATAACGCTATAAAGAAAGGGTATACGGATTTAATGGTTGATGGGGCACCTTCACCCCACCAACCTGATACCACCCTCAGATGGTTGATAGATCGACCCCGTAGTTGAGTTCCTCTGCGAAGTCCGGCAGTCCGTAACCGATGGTTTTCTTGTAGAACGGAGAGACCTTCGCAGTCGGAGCCTTCTTCTTGTGCTTCGTAGTGTAGAGCATTCGTGCCCGCATCACCTCGAAGGAGTAACCTCGCCCTTCACGGTTCTTGTCCTTGGCCAGTCGGTTGATGGACTCCGTGTAAGCATTGGTGACGGGCATGTCCGTCTCGAAGTAGGTCATGATCTCTTCGCGCCAGTTGCCCACAGCCCTGACCAGATCGCTCCAGACTTCCTTCTGGCCCTTCGGAATGGTGGCTATCCAGTCGTCCAGGGCGGTTTCTGCCTGGGGTCGTGTGGTGGCGTCCCAGATGCCGTAAAAGCGTTCCTTGTGCTCGTAGGCGGCCAGCAGTTGCGGGAATGCGCCTGTCCAGGTCTCCATGATGAAGCGTTCCCGGTCTGAGACTTCGTGAGCGCGTTTCAGCAGGATTTTCCGGTCTCCCTTGAGAGTCCGGCTCTGGGACGGTTTCAGCTCCTTTCTGGAGCCCTTGCGCACTCTCTAGGGCATCGTTGGCCATGCGCACCACATGGAACTTATCGACCACGATACGGGCCTGGGGCAGCACAGCCTTGACCGCTGCCCGGTAGGGGTTCCACATGTCCATGCTGACGATCTCGACCTTCTGCCGGTCTTTCAGCTTCATCAGGTAGTTGGTCACCACGTCCTGGCGGCGGGTGGCCAGCAGGTCGAGCAGGGTTCGCTCCTCAATGTTGGTCAGAATGCAGCGGT
>NZ_BPET01000012.1 GCF_019654915.1 Shewanella sp. MBTL60-007
TTATATACAATGAGCTGAGGCCGCACTTAAGCTTGGGTATGAAAACACCTAATCAAGTGCATAAAAAAGACCAGCAGCAGAAGCTACTGGTCTAGTAAAAACCGTCAACCTATTTCAGGACGGGACATTCTTTTGGTGGGGAGTACTCATACGACTATGTCGACTTCTTGGCGGCCTCTAAGGCTCTGCGTTTATCTCTCGCCATAGGCGTTATATCTGCTAAGAGTTTCTTTTCCATACCTAACATAAAATACACTTCTGCCATCAGGAAAAACGGGCCAATCAACAGCTGGTTTAAATCATCAATAAAGGCAGGTTTGGCTTTTTCATAGTGATGACCAATAAACTGGATCACCCAGCCGACAAAAAATACCGCTAGCGCTATCCACAATGCATTCGATGTTTGCGCCACTAAACTTGAAGTATAAAGCACAGGAATAATAAACAATGCTAAACCTACCGCTAACCTAGCGTGTAAAAACACATAGTAAATAAGCACCCCAACAGTAAAGATTGTGGCAACGTTAAAGGTAATAACCGGATCATCTGATATGGCAAAATTAACAGGGATTAAGTTCAGCAATAAAAAAAGCGACCAGATAATCAGCGGGATCCCAACAAAATGGGTCTTAATATTTTTGGGGTTTAAATGCACACTCTTGTAGGTAGATAGTTGTTCTTCGGCGGATTTCATCTGCTCTTCTCCATTATAAGCGCCCTCTATAAGCACTTTTTCAAGTCACTTTGTTAAACGTTAGTCCATGATTTGACGAGCTCCCAGCCTTAACCAACAACTAAAAGTGCGCTAGTCAGTTTAAAAAGCCCATCTTATTTAACCAAATATTAACCTAATAGATCTTGTCACATTTTAATAGAGTAAAAGTTAAAATAGCCTTTTAAGCTGCATTATTCTGCTATAAAGCAGCTTATGCTATATCTCTGCCCTCTTCGCAAAGGGATTGTCCGCTTGTGACTAGTCTGCTGTTGAATAAGTGACCCATTTAGATAAGTCGTCATCAAAGTAGCTTTCTTGGATGATGTTACCTTTACCATCAAGCTTTTTTATCACCACAGCCAGGCCATTCTCATCATAGATTTTAATCTGTTTATCGGTCACCACGCCGTTGACATAGGTACGCTTGGATATTAACTGGCCATTACAGTGATATTTAGCAAACTCGCCATCTTCTACGCCCATATTGTAATGTTCGCGAGAATCAACTCGACCATTTTCAGCACAAAAGGTTAACTGCACCCCATGGAGGGTATTGAGTGGATTATAGCCATAATGTTGCTCTGAGCGCCGTTTGCCATCAGAGCCGTAGGTTTCTAACACACCGGTTTTGCTTACTCTATCGTAGTTAAATTTGCTTCTTAAGCGGCCATTACGATAGTAAGTTTTCTCATTGAGCTTTTTATAATCGGCATAAATGAATTCACTCTCGCTCTCAAGCTGACCATCTGCATAATAGCCTTTGTGACGTTGGCGCTTTTCGCCATCCACAAAATAGTAAAGACGCCATTCTCGGCCTTTTTCATAACTAATGCTCTCGATTTCTTTGTCGCCTTCAAATCGCTTATAGCTGAGGATTACGCCCTGCTCATCATAAAGCCAATGCTCCGTTTTTACGCCTGCTTGGTAAAGCCTCACCCATTGCGGCTTTCCAGTGGTCGAAAAGTGATAACTAATCTGCTTACCATCTAACTTACCCGCCTTATACCAAGCAGTTTCATTGAGTTGATTGTTTAGCGTCGAGAAGCTATAGCCGTGCTCGAGCCCATCTTGATACTGAGTCGCTCTATAAAACGCCTTGCCATAAGCATAACTGGTCGCAATGCCAGTAAATAACTCACCTCGATAAGTCTCGGGGCAATCACTTTGATATTGCGCGTCACAGGTAGTTTGCTCTAAGTCGTCCTCACTAATAGGAAGCTGTATATCACCGCTGCACGCCGATAGTAAACCAACACTGATCATCAGCCCCATAAGATAGGTATTACACTTTGTTTTAGTGATAAACGGCATCTGACTTACTCTTGTAATTAAATTTAAATAGACAACAATCTAGGTTTATTAGCATCTTATAAAACATAAGCTTAGATAAAACTGCTGCAGGATACACAGAGGGAGAGCCGTTCACAAACAACATACACTGAAGTCTTGGTTTTATCGGCAGATTCATAACCAGCATCACTAAAATCCAGATTAACTAGAGTTCATTTCACATTACTAACCAAAGGCGTATAGTTTTTTTAAGCTCGATGAATTCCACTACACTTTGTAAAGCAATCATCACTCCTAATTTGATCCTATGGAGACACAGTTAATGACACAGCTATATTCACTTGCCCAACCCGGCGTTCTGTCCAACCCTAGCTCACATGTAGAATACCTCACCTTTTCACTGCTCCCCCAAGTAGAGTGTGCCGATGCTATCGGCGACTGCATTGCCAGTCTTTCTGGCATAGAAAAATCAATCAACCAAAAAGATCTCACTGCGGGGCTGAATATTTCCATCGGTTTTTCAGCGAATGGCTGGCCGAAGCTGTTCCCAAATCTGCCAATACCAAGCGAGCTGCATGCCTTCCCTGAGATGAGTAATGGCGAACGCCACTTCCCTTCGACACCTGGCGATATCTTCGTCATGATAAAGTCCGAGCGTATCGACCTTAATTTTCAGGCAGCTAAATATATTCGCAATAGCTTTAACGATATTGCTAACTTAATTGAAGATATCCAAGGTTATAAATACCTAGATAATCGCGACATGATTGATTTTGTCGATGGCACGGAAAACCCAGTCGGCAAGGAACGCACCGAGGCCGTATTAGTTACTGACGATGTGCCACTGCATCAAGGTGGTAGCTACCTACATGTTCAGCGCTATGTCGACCGTCAGGGTCAATGGGATAAACAAAGCACTGAATATCAGGAGCAAGTGGTTGGCCGCACCAAGATGGATAACGTAGAGCTAAGTGATGACGTTAAACCCGCTTGGGCTCACAACGCGAAAAGCAAAGTGGAGATCGATGGTGAAGAAGTTAAAATGCTCAGACAAAATCGCCCCTACGGTAACGCCATGGAACATGGCACCATGTTTGTTGGTTTCGCCGCCACGCCATCGATCATTGAAACCTCACTAAGCCAGATGATCAATGCGGATGAACAGGGTCACTACGACCGTCTACTCGACTTTGTAGAGGCTAAGACTGGCTGCCTGTTCTTTATGCCATCTAAAGCCTTTCTAGAGCAATTCGGCGATTAGTCATACATTAGCTTTCTAAGATCACCGTAGCCATTGCATAGTGCTTCTCATCTGCGATGGAAAGGTGTGCCCGGCTTCCACCAAGCTGAGCTAAGCGCTGAGCGGCGCCGTCACTAAAGGTCACTAATGGGGCACCATTGGCATTATTGCTGATCTCTATATGTTGAAATGACACGCCGCGGCCTATGCCTGTACCTAATGCTTTGGCTGCAGCCTCTTTAGCCGCAAAGCGCTTAGCAAGATATCGCCCAGGTTGGCTCGATGCCATAAAGAGAGCAAACTCGGCTTTGGTTAACACTCGCTTTGCTAAACGACAGCTTAATAGCGCATCATCGCCTGCATTGGGAATACGCTCCTCAATTCGCGCGATTTCAACAATGTCAGTGCCTAAACCAACAATCATAATGCTTCCCTATTTAACCCTAAACTAACTCAGGCTAGCTAACTGGCCTAAGCAACATTACCCACTATTTCTAATACCTAATTTATAGGCATAAATAAAAGCCGAGAACTCATGCCTCGGCTTATCGGTAATGATGACCTAAAAACTTATTCGCCTCTACGACCTTCTAACATCAACTGTTTCATATCACGTACGGCAGTGGCTAAACCATCGATAGCGGCACGAGCAATAATCGCATGACCGATATTAAGCTCATACAGCTCCGGGATAGCCGCAATCGCTTTTACATTATGATAATGCAGGCCATGACCAGCATTAACCACCAAGCCTTTACCATGGGCGTAAGTTGCCATCTCGGTAATACGTTGTAGTTCAGCAGCTTGTTCGCTATCAGTTTCGGCATCGGCGTAACAGCCTGTATGAATTTCAATGACTGGTGCGCCAACGGCAACAGCAGCATCGATCTGAGTCTTGTCGGCATCAATAAACAAAGAGACCTTAATACCAAGCTTAGTCAGACGCTCAACCGCTGCAGCAATCTTATCTTGCTGACCCGCAACGTCTAGACCACCTTCGGTCGTCAGTTCTTCACGTTTTTCAGGTACTAAACACACATAAGCAGGCTTAATATCGCAGGCAATATCCAGCATCTCCTCAGTGACTGCCATTTCGAAGTTCATTCGAGTCTTTAGCGTCTTAGCTAAAATATATACGTCTCTATCTGTAATATGGCGACGGTCTTCACGCAGATGAATCGTAATGCCTTCAGCACCTGCGTGCTCGGCGACCGCTGCTGCTTGAACTGGATCTGGATAATTGGTCCCGCGTGCCTGTCGTAGAGTCGCAATATGATCGATGTTAACGCCCAATAAGATCCGGCTCATGATTATTCCTTAAAAATTCAACACAGATAAAAAAAACCTATTGTACTGGTAGCTATAGCGTTTATCCAGCGAGTCAAATTAAAATCATTTAGCGCTTTTAAAGAGGGTTGGCTACACCTTGGGTCGCTTGACGAACAAGCTTCTTGAATGAAGTGGTTTATCCCCAAGTACCGGTGCTAACAGCAGTCGCATCAACTTCTTAGCCTCAAGAAAGTGCTCAACGCTAAGGGCTCGTTGATTTAACGCCACCAACATCTCTCCAGTGAAGAACTTATGTCGATTAAACTCGGTTGTGATCACAGGGGTAAAGCCATGGTCTTGATCTAAACGATAGAAACCATTAGATGTTATCGGCGCATCACTGGGGTCAAAATCCAGAGATGGCATGGTGCCTAACTCTTTTAACAGCGCATGCTCAAAGTATCTAAGCTGGCTTTGCTCAAATTCAGTCGCCATAGCGATGAGCGTACGATGATACTCATAAAAGAGGCTCTCCGCGCTGTGTTGCACCGTTAAGCTGCGGATCAATAACTCATTGAGATAAAGTCCGGAGTATAGACAATCGCCACTAAGTGGCACAGCTGGACTGGCCGCTTCAACTTGCTTTAGGTTTTTTAGATCGGTTTTGCCGTGCAACTGAAAAATCAGTGGCTGGAACGGCTGTAAGATACTGCGTATTGAGTTTTTAGCGCTACCTAAACGCGCCACAGCATCGACTCGCCCCACACCATCAACGAGTAGGTTAACGATGACACTCGAGTCGCGAAAGTGCCTGCTGTGAAGAACGTATCCACGCTCCATGATTATCTTATTCCGTTTGCAAAATAGAGTTAATGCCAATCAGTATCATAAAACCAACAAGCCGTTTGTAAACTTAAAAGCGGAGAACTCGTTAATATACTGGTTATAAAAATGCCTCTTCTTATCACTAAAAAGAGGCACTATTTTCGATAGAGCTTAGAACTTAAGGCTTAGTGTTATTCGTCACCGTAGCCAAGGCTGCGTAGTGCACGCTCATCATCGGCCCAGCCAGACTTAACCTTGACCCACATCTCTAGGAACACCTTATTATCGAACAAGACTTCCATATCGACACGAGCTGCCGAGCTAATCTTCTTAATGCGTTCGCCTTTATTACCGATCACCATACGCTTTTGCGTTTCGCGCTCTACTAATACTAACGCATTGATCTGATAAACACCGTTTTCCATCATCTTAAACTGTTCGATCTCTACCGTACAATCATAGGGCAGTTCATCACCCAAGAAACGCATTAGCTTTTCACGAACGATCTCTGACGCCATAAACTTCTGCGAACGGTCTGTCACATAATCTTCTGGGAAGTAATGTGGCGACTCTGGCACCGAGTCGACAGCCATATCTAAGATACGTTGTACGTTGGTACCTTGAGTTGCAGAAATCGGCAAAATTTCATCGAAAGGAAACTTCTTCGATAACTCTTCAAGGTGTGGGAAGAGTGCTTCTTTATCTTTAATATTATCAACTTTGTTGATAGCAAGAATCGTCTTACGGCCATCATCACGACTCTGCAGTTTACGCAGAACCATCTCATCGTCAGGTGTCCAGTTCATACCATCGACGACAAATACCACTAAGCTGACTTCCGCTAACGAACTCGCTGCGGCTCTGTTCATCAAGCGGTTAATCGCGCGCTTCTCTTCAATATGAAGACCTGGCGTATCAATAAATACCACCTGGCGCGGACCATCGGTGTGAATACCCATGATACGGTGACGCGTTGTTTGCGGCTTCTTAGAGGTAATACTGATCTTCTGACCAAGTAGCTTATTCAGCAGCGTTGACTTACCCACATTTGGACGACCAACGATCGCAACCATGCCACAATAGGTCACTGCGTACTTAACCGCAGACGACGGATTGTTCATATTCGCCAGTAGTTCATCTAAACTTGGCTCGTGGCTTTCAGGTAAATCTTTGTTGTCACTCATTTCTTAATTAACTCCAACACTTGAGCAGCAGCACTCTGTTCCGCTTTTCTGCGTGAACTCGCTACTCCGATAACGGCTTTGCTCAAGTCTTCAACAATACATTCAACGGTGAAAGTTTGCTCGTGAGCATCACCTTCAGTATGGACCACTCTGTAAATTGGCAGTGGCTTTCTATACTTCTGCAAGTACTCCTGCAGCAGTGTTTTTGGATCTTTTTGGTTTACAGGCTCAATTACCTTTAGACGCGACTCATACCAATTAAGCACTAGCTTACGGCAGTTCTCGATATCAGAATCGAGATAGATCGCACCGATAATCGCCTCTACTGCATCGGCAAGAATCGACTCACGTCTAAATCCGCCGCTCTTTAATTCACCAGGACCAAGCTTTAAGTAATCGCCGAGTTTAAATTCGATAGCAATTTCAGCCAGCATCTTACCGCAAACAAGTGTTGCCCGCATACGGCTCAAGTCACCTTCAGTTGCCGCTGGAAACTGGTGGTATAACGCATCGGAAATCACTATCGATAAGATTGAATCTCCTAAGAACTCCAGTCTCTCATTGTGCTTGTTAGATGCGCTGCGGTGAGTTAGTGCTTGATCTAAAAATGATTTTTCACTGAACTCATACCCTAGTGTACGGCACAAACGTGGAATATTTTTAATCGGTTCCATATTACTTAATTCCGCCTACACGGTTAAAGCGAACCCCAGTTGGGATCCAAGTCGGTAAAAAGTCTGCAGGCGTTCTGTCAAATTCGAAGCTAATCCAAATTGCCACAGCCTTACCCACTAGGTCTTCTTCAGGTACAAAGCCCCAGTAGCGGCTATCTTGACTGTTATCACGATTATCGCCCATAGCGAAATACTGTCCTTCAGGAACAATGAACTCAGTAAGCGGTACATTATCCTGACGGAAATAGTGACTAATCATATCTGGACGTGTCGGATTGATTAAGATGTCGTGACTCACATCGCCTAGTTGCTCTTTGTAACGGATCAAGGCAGTACCGTTTTGCGAGAATTCACCACGGTTAACTAGGGCTCTATCTACCATCTTCAGTTCTGGACAGGGGCTTTGACCCTCTTTACAGGCTGGTTGGATATAAAGCTCTTTATTACGATAAATTATTCGGTCGCCAGGTAAGCCAACAATGCGTTTAATGTAATCAATCTGCGGATTCACCGGATATTTAAATACTGCCACATCGCCACGTTCAGGCTTGCCAGTTTCTTTAAGTGTAGTGCGCCAAACAGGATCTTTAATGCCGTAGCTAAACTTCTCTACAAGGATAAAGTCTCCCACAAGCAATGTAGGCATCATAGAGCCTGATGGGATCTGAAACGGTTCGTAAATAAAAGAACGCAGGATCAACACAAAAGCGATAACAGGGAAGATTGATTTGGATGTCTCGACAATTGCCGATTCACGCATGATCTTATCAACGTTTTCTTCACTTAAATCTGCTTGTGCTGCTTGAGCCATTGCCAACTTTTCACGGCGCTTAGGTGCGAAAAACACAGCATCGGCCATCCAGATTAGGCCACTGCCTAAGGTAACCAACACCAAAATTAAAGAAAAATAGGCTGCCATTATAAAATTAACTCCTGCCAAACATGATCGGTTTATGGCGATAGCGCCAAGGTCAGTAATGGTTATACGCCAGTAATGAAAGCGCCGCAAATTGCGGCGCACAGTCTAGCGATATATTAACAAATCTTAACGATCTAGCTTAATCATTAAGCTTAAGTACCGCTAAGAATGCCTCTTGTGGCACCTCAACGTTACCCACTTGCTTCATGCGCTTCTTACCTTCTTTTTGCTTCTGTAGCAGCTTCTTCTTACGAGAAACGTCGCCACCGTAACACTTAGCAGTTACGTCTTTACGCATCGCTTTAATCGATGAACGAGCAATAATCTGGCTACCAACAGCAGCTTGAACAGCAATATCGAACATCTGTCTTGGAATAAGCTCTTTCATCTTATTCACAAGCGCTAGGCCCTTAGTGCGGATCAAGCCTTTATGAATAATCATTGCTAACGCATCGACTCTGTCGCCGTTAATCAAGATATCTAAACGCACCATATCCGCTGGTTCGAAGCGAACAAAGTTATACTCAAGAGACGCATAACCACGACTGGTTGACTTCAAACGGTCAAAGAAGTCCATTACCACTTCGGCCATTGGTAACTCGTAGGTCAGCGCCACTTGGTTTCCGTGGTAAACCAAGTTGGTCTGCACGCCACGCTTTTCAACACATAGTGTAATAACGTTACCCAAATACTCTTTTGGTACCAGGATATTGGTCTCAACTATCGGCTCACGCATCTCAGCAATATTGTTAACCGCAGGCAGATCTGACGGGTTATCTACGTAGATAGTTTCGCCATTTGTCTTAACGATTTCATACACTACTGTCGGAGCTGTAGTAATAAGCTCTAGGTTATATTCACGCTCTAAACGCTCTTGAATAATCTCCATGTGGAGCAGACCCAAGAAACCAATACGGAAACCAAAGCCCAATGCCGATGATGTTTCTGGTTCGAAAAATAGTGATGCATCGTTCAAGCTAAGCTTGTTCAGTGCGTCACGGAAGTTTTCGTAATCATCTGTAGAGATTGGGAATACACCCGCATAAACCTGCGGCTTAACGCGCTTAAAACCTGGCAATGGCGCTTCAGCACCATGCTTAGCATGAGTCAAGGTATCACCGACTGGTGCGCCATGGATCTCTTTAATACCCGCGATAACAAAGCCTACTTCACCGGTTTTCAGCTCCGCAGTATCAGTCTGCTTAGGAGTAAAGATACCTACACGGTCTGCGTTATGAGTCTGGCCAGTCGACATCACCTTAAACTTGTCGCCTTTCTTCAGTACGCCATTTTTAATACGCACTAAAGACACAACGCCTAAGTAGCTATCGAACCAAGAGTCGATAATTAGCGCCTGAAGCGGCGCCTCTGGATCACCTTCTGGAGGCGGAATTTGGTCTACAATAACTTCCAGTACGTCTCTAATACCAATACCGGTTTTAGCAGAACAACGAACCGCATCAGTCGCTTCGATACCCACGATATCTTCAATTTCTTCGGCTACGCGATCTGGATCTGCCTGTGGTAGATCGATTTTGTTCAAGACAGGAACAACGTCCATATCCATCTCTAGCGCCGTGTAACAGTTAGCTAAGGTTTGTGCTTCAACACCTTGACCAGCATCAACCACCAACAATGCCCCTTCACATGCCGCTAGTGAACGCGATACTTCATAGGAGAAGTCAACGTGACCAGGAGTATCAATGAAGTTTAGCTGGTAAGTTTCACCATCGCTCGCTAAATAGTCCAAGGTTACGCTTTGCGCTTTAATGGTAATACCACGCTCACGCTCAATATCCATTGAGTCGAGAACTTGCGCAGCCATTTCACGATCGGTTAAGCCACCGCATTCTTGAATAAGGCGATCTGATAGTGTTGATTTGCCGTGGTCAATATGGGCAATAATCGAAAAGTTTCTAATATGCTTCATTATGCTGGGATGACTTAACTCGAAGTTGATAAAAATTTTAAAGTGCAGAATTGTACCCGATTGCAGCTTTAATACCAATTTTTATAGTGCGATTAGGGTGGAAAATTAACAGTTGGACTCTAGATATCGCTAATTAACTATCTCTATCGGCTTGCCAAGAGACTTGATTATGACGGGTTGTGCCTGTTCTTCTAATCTCTTTGCTGCTCGCTTACCTATAGCCCAAAAGGCTAGGGCCCCAGATAACGCACCAAGAATCGATAGTAGATCTGAGTGGGTATCGGCTAAGCCAGCAACTTGATTACCGCTAAAGGCGCCGATAAATAAACCGATAAGCGGCAAAATATAGACTAAAGCAGCCGCTTTAAGAATCACGCTCTCAGGCAAACCTAGCTTTAGTCGCTCGCCTTTAACAAACTGACGCTCACTCTGAATAGAGAAACGCTGAACCTTAGATGAGAAAGCTTTAGAAACGGCCGATGTGCCACACGTATCACCGCTTTCGCAATGATTACAGGCACTCTTCATTTCGACCTCTACCACGACCCAACCAGAGTTGCTATTGGCAACAACTCTGGCGACCTCTTCCATCATGACAAAACCTTCATTACTGTAACATGATACTCTTGGCTATACGGCTCAAGGTCTCAGCAGGAACCTTACCCACAGCAACAACTTCAGCATTGCCAACTCGCTCTGTCGCAAGTGATAAGCCGTTACGAGTGACTAACTCTTCTGGGAGAGGAGCTTCACCCGCTTTAGCAACGTAAACCGAAATATTGGCTAAACCATCGCTTATGGCAATGTATTCTACCGCTTCTTTGCTGCCAATCAGCCTGTGTTGATCTTTAATCAATACCTTGAAGCCCGCAGGTAACCAGCTAAACTGCCAATCTTCACCACCCTCTCTATCAGACTGAGACAATACCGGCGGCCACTCCTGTTTATAGGCTTCTTTAAGAATTGCAGGAACATCATCAAGCACCAACAATTCAACCACTAGAAGTTGCTCTAATAGCTGTTTGTCACCACTTATCATGTCAAAACGCAGTGGCAGATAGGTGTCCATGTCCAGCCACACCTGATATCCATAACGGTTATCATCGGTTGGAATGATACGCACAAGTTGACCTGGGCGACCTGCAATTCGGCTGCGACCTCCCAGTACAAACTGATAGCCCGCTTCTAACTTAGAGATGTCATCGGCAAAGGCACCGGGAATAACCCCCTGGATACGATTAGAATGCACGCTATAAGCAGGTTGATCATGCTCAATAAAAGTAACGGTATTCCCCACACGCACAGCGTTTTTTGGCGGTCCATTTAGATGCTCTAAAAAGGCCACTTCTTCGTCATTAACTTTACCGTGTATATAAACCAGAGGCCGGATATGATCTGCCTGAAGTTGGATAAGAGATATTTTAAATTCTTGTTCTCGCAGGGCTTGGCTCATATTTTCTAGCCAAGCTTTGGCGGGCATGTCTTCCCGCGCCATCGCGGGAAAACTCATGGCTATAATAGCCAATAGGATTAGACGCAAGCTAACTCCTCATTATTGAGCAACAGGTGTAGTATCGACCTCACTATTGTCGTCGATATTCACTCCATTATTCAATCTTTGTTGCAACATATGATCTTGAATATAGGCATTGATACGGCGACGCTGGTCAGCCATCTGATCATTGGTATAACTTTGATTCTGTTGTACCGCCCCCGTTTGCAAGCTCACAGGTGAAGCGCTACCAACTAATGGACGCGTATTGAGTACTGGCAGTGGAGAATTGTCCACTAAGCTATCTTGGTTATAGTTCTGTACACCTACGACAGCAACCATAGCGACAGTCGCAGCAATCGCATATTGGCCAAATTGCTTGAACAGTGGAATAACTTTACCTGCTGCAGCACTATTTGACTCCTTAGCCACAGTGCTAGGCTTAGGCGCCACAATCGCAGGTTCTTCGTCAATGGCCGCCATAATGCTTCCGCTAAGATCCAAAGACATTGTCTTTGGTAACTCACCACGCATCGCATCACCAATCATATGATAATCACGCCACTGTTCATGTGAATCTGCGTCAGCGACTAACTCAGCTAACGTGTGCTCGTCAATCTCACCATCGACAGCAGCAGATACCCATTCCTGACCTAACTTATCCATTATTCACCTATCTTTATCTAAGATGCTAACGTTCTAGCAACGGCTTAAGCTTTTTATCGATTGCCTCTCGAGCTCTGAAGATCCGCGATCTTACAGTACCCACAGGGCAATCCATGACATTGGCAATCTCTTCATAGCTCATACCATCGAGCTCTCGTAAAGAAATAGCCATCTTTAACTCTTCTGGCAACGTGTCTAAGGTATCAAAAACTACCTTTTGAATTTCATCTGACAAAACCAGACGCTCCGGGGAGGCAAACTCCTTTAGTGCATCACTGCCATCATAATATTCAGCTTCTTCAGCATCGACATCATTCGCTGGGGCGCGACGCCCCTGAGCGACCAGATGATTCTTCGCAGTATTCACTGCAATGCGGTACAACCAAGTATAAAACGCACTTTCACCACGAAAGTTTGGTAATGCGCGGTAAGCTTTAATAAAAGCTTCCTGCGAAACATCAGCAACATCGGCCTGATTTCGTACGTAACGAGATACCAGATTCGCGACCTTGTTTTGATATTTCTGTACCAAAAGGTTAAAAGCGTTTTTGTCTCCACGCTGTACGCGCTCAACTAATTGTTGATCACTTATTTGTCCACTCATCCGAGCCGACTACTCCTAAATCTAATACTGATTTCTCAGCCGCTCGAATCATATTCACTTATGTAGACTAGCGCGTTTCAAAAAAGTTCTAAAAAAATTTGCAAAGATGTGATTTTCTTTTACGGAAGCTTTGATTTTTTATATGCGACCGATGAAAGTATCCATATTCGACGCCATGGTTTAACATAGTCGGACTCCCAGATAACTCTATGATACCTGATGAAACAAGTAGTTGAACACCAATCTGACGTTTTGGTTATCGGTAGTGGTGCTGCCGGTCTCACTTTAGCTTTGCATCTTGCTGAAAAATCAAAAGTTATTTTGCTATCCAAAGGGCCACTCAGCGAAGGCTCAACCTATTATGCCCAGGGCGGTATCGCCTCAGTCTTCGATGAAGAGGACACGATCGAGTCCCATGTTGCCGACACATTAGTTGCCGGAGCTGGGCTTTGTGACGAACCCGTGGTCAAATTTACTGCCGAAAATGCCAAAGCAGCTATGCAATGGTTAATTAATTGTGGGGTGGCCTTCGATAAAGAAGAAGTTCCCGCTGGCAGTAAAAAGGAAGCGCCTTATCACTTAACTCGTGAAGGCGGCCATAGTCACAGACGCATTCTACATGCCGCAGATGCAACAGGCAAAGAGGTGCAAGTCACCCTGCAGGATCAGGCTCGCAATCACCCCAATATTCTAGTCTTAGAGCGCTACAACGCTATCGACCTTATTACGACTCGTAAATTGAGTCGTCCGGGAAACCGTGTTCAGGGAGCCTATGTTTGGAACAGAGACGAAGAGCAAGTTGAAACGGTTAAGGCGCGTTTCGTCGCGCTAGCAACTGGCGGCAGCTCTAAGGTTTATCAATATACCTCTAATCCTGATATCGCATCTGGTGACGGCATTGCTATGGCGTGGCGCTCCGGATGCCGTGTCGCCAATATGGAATTTAATCAGTTTCATCCAACTTGCTTGTATCATGTCGATGCCAGAAATTTCCTTCTGACCGAAGCGCTTCGTGGTGAAGGGGCTTATCTACGTCGCCCCGATGGCTCACGCTTTATGCCAGATTTTGACGAGCGTGCCGAACTTGCACCACGCGATATCGTTGCTCGCGCCATTGACTATGAGATGAAGCGCTTAGGCTCTGACTGTGTGTACTTGGATATCACCCATAAGCCAGCAGACTTTATCATCAAACATTTTCCGACTATCTATAAGCGCTGCCTAGAGCTTGGTATCGATATCACCAAGGAACCGATCCCAGTGGTACCTGCGGCGCATTATACCTGCGGTGGTGTTATGACGGATCTGCATGGCCAAACTGATCTCAACGGCTTATACGCCATTGGCGAAGTGGCTTATACAGGCCTGCACGGAGCCAATCGATTAGCCAGTAACTCACTGCTTGAATGCCTAGTATTTGCTCGTGCGGCGGCGGAAGACATTGAGAGCCAACTGGGCAAAATCCCTATGCCAAGCTCACTACCCGCTTGGGACGAGAGCCAAGTGTCTAACTCTGACGAAGAGGTTGTCATCGCCCATAACTGGCATGAACTTCGTCTCTTCATGTGGGATTACGTAGGCATAGTGCGTTCGGATAAACGCCTTGAACGTGCACTGCGTCGCTGCGTAATGTTGCAGCAGGAAATTCAAGAGTATTACAGTAACTTTAAGGTGAGTAATAACCTGCTAGAACTGCGCAATTTAGTGCAAGTTGCCGAGCTGATTATTCGCTGTGCCATGGAGCGCAAGGAGAGTCGAGGCCTACACTATAATATCGATCACCCCAATAAGGATGAATCACCAAAACCAACTATTTTGCAGCCCGACTAGATATGCAGCTAGCGTAGATAAGCTAACTGAAGTAGACGACACAAATGCCGGTAATTTGTGTCGTCTAACATATCCGCCCACAGGACCAGACGCTTTTTCTTCCCCATCACGGCGATATCAAACATCACCGCAAAAGGTGTAATAACTGGCTTTCCGCTTATCACAAAATCCATACAGTGGTCGAGCTTACCCCCGCCGTCAGCTTTAAGCACAAATTGGCAACGCCAATACCTTAAGCGATAGAACTGCCAGATAAAAAAGCCACAGCAAGCCGTAAAAACGAGGAACTTGATCCAGATATAAAAAGTATTTTCGGCGTAGGGCCAAATAAGAAAGGAACTTAAGCAAGTAACAGCAATAACGGCCAGAGAGAGTCGCTGACCGTTTGAAGAGCGAACATCAAAACTATGCTGCTGGACGTCCACGAACCTTAATAATCATTTCAGCAAAAGCTGGGTTTGGACAGACTTCATGTCCCATAAACCAAGCAAATAGTTCAGGGTCTTCACACTCGAGAAGCTTAACAAATACGCTCTTATCTTCTACCGACATCGCCTCATAATGCGCTTCAACAAAAGGTTGAAATAACACATCAAGCTCAAGCATGCCTCTACGACAAGCCCATTTAACTCTCGATATTTTCATCGGTTCTTGGGTTGATTCAGACAAGGTACAAACTCCAAACTGTTATCATTATATTGCGGCTAAGTGTACCAGCTGCCAAGCCTTAGTGTCGATAATTGCTACACGCTATTATCGATACCAAACTCGAGTAGGCTGCAACGATTGTGTCATCAAGAAGGTGTTACAACTGCTGCACTTTTAAGTCGTTGCCTGCAAACAACTCGGTAAAATCAGTTTCTAATAGGCTCTTAACCGCTGGGTGTTGGATCATTCGCTCGGCAAACATCACATGATATACCTCTTTAATTTCTGAGGTTTCACCCAGTAAGGTCATGCCATGGGCTAAAATATCTTGCTTGTAAATCGAAGGAGCAACAAAAATCCCCTGCTTGAAAAAACCAAAAGACTTCATCATCGCTGCATCGTCAAACTCTCCCAAAATGCTCACATTCAGAGCTTTTTCATCGAACCAGCGCACTAATTGCTGGCCCAGTGAGGTTCGTCTTCCAGGAATAAGTAGCTTGCCCTGCTCTAAACATTGTGGAAAAGGCTTGGAGTAAGTCTCGGCAGAGAAAAAAGCCACACCAGACTCACCGAGTTGCTTAGAAAGAATTTCAGGGTATTTAAGACTCTCACCGGCACAATCTGAGAGAATCATATCCAGTTTATGCTCACGTAGTCGCGCCATTAACTCTTCATGTGTCGCTTCATAGCAGGCTAAATGCATCGAGCCATCGCTTGGAAGTACAGAAAGCAACACTCTGCTGCTCAGCGCCTTAGATAACGCAGCGGCAATCCCCACTTCAAACAAGATATTTTCATCTTTTTGATAGTTGAGTAAGTCGAGCATTTCATAGCTAAGGCTGAACATCTTGTCAGCATAGCGAAAAACTAACTCTCCAAGTTCGGTAGGCTCTAGCGAGCGCCCCACTCGTTTAAAAAGGCTGCCCTTAAGACTGGCTTCGAGCACACGAATCTGACCGGTGACAGTTTGCGGAGTCAAGCATAACGCCTCGGCGGCTTTTGCTACGCTGCCCTTCTTCTGGATCATCCAAAAATAGTAAAGATGGTTATAGTTTAGATTTGCCATAGGTGGATCACCGTTATAGTAAATAAAAACGAGGCAACTTATTCAGTTGCCTCGTTAGCTTTTTAAGTTTACTTAAGACGCTGACAGTCCATTAAATCAAACATTACTGCTGTTAAATCATCAGTAGTTTTAATCTCTCCGGCTGAGAACGACTCTGCTAATCCAGAAACGAGCGAATCGCGATCTGGGATTCGATCCTGACAAAATGCACGGTTAGCTTCTTGAAAACGTTTACCACCACGGTATTTAAGTGCTCGAGACTCATAACCATCCGTCTCTAATCGTTGACCTACTGCAGCTCCTTTGTACATTAAGGCTCCGTCAACAACACCTTCTAGATAATTTTGGCACACGACACTATTGATATCTTGATTACAAACTTCAATCTGCTTGGCTGATGCCACTGCACTAAAGCCCAGACCAATAACTAATGCAAACAATCCTAATCTCATGCTTTCTCTCCTTTCTCAGGTAACACCTTCGACAACCAGAAGTAACCTATAGTTGCTGATGCTATTGACCCCAACAAAATCCCTAATCTTGCATAATCACCGTAGATCTGTCCCTCACCTATAAAAGCAAGCGAAGAGATAAACATAGACATAGTGAAGCCGATACCACACATCACGGCAACAGGTGTAATGTGCCTCCACCCCATACCTTCAGGTAAAACGGCGAGCTTAAGCTTCACGGCAACAAAACTGAACAACATGATACCAAGCGGCTTACCCACTAATAGGCCCAGTGCAATACCTAGTGGTACTGGCGATAGCAGTGAACTCAAGCTCATGCCACTCAAATCAACGCCGGCATTAGCGAAAGCGAAGATTGGCAAAATAATGAAAGTACTCCATGGGTGTAGACTATGCTCTAGGCTCTCAGATGGAGATGAGCCATCCTTTGCTCTAAGCGGAATACAGAATGCGATAATAACGCCAGCTAATGTCGCATGCACACCAGATTTAAGCACAGCTATCCAGAGGATAAGGCCTATAACACCATAGGGACCAAGCGCTGTTACACCTTTACGATTCAGGCCTACTAATCCCAAAATAGCAACCGCAGCTACGACTAAACTAACCGTCGATAGATCGCTACTGTAAAACAGTGCAATGATAACAACTACCCCAAGGTCATCGATAATAGCTAGTGCTAACAAGAACACTTTTAACGCGACCGGCACACGGCTTCCTAGTAACGCCATAATACCTAAAGCGAACGCGATATCCGTCGCAGCAGGAATGGCCCAGCCCACCTGAGTAATTGGATCTGAATAGTTAAAAATCAGGTATACCGCGGCAGGAAAAACCATACCACCGATAGCCGCAAATGTAGGTAAAGATGCCTGAGCACGGCTAGATAGTGCACCTTCGAGCAACTCTCTTTTTACTTCCAAACCGATAAGCATGAAGAAGATTGCCATCAAGCCATCGTTGATCCAGTGAATAAGTGTCTTATCGATATCTAGGCTACCAACACGCACTTGCATTTCTGTTTCTAGAAAGCCTTGGTACATACCCGATAACGGTGAGTTTGCTAATAACATTGCAAGCACGACGGAAATCATCAATAAGATGCCGCCTGCCGATTCCTGGCTTAGAAAATTCCTAATTGCCCGTTCCATTTTTTACGCTCCATAAAATCTCAATACCGCGAGTGTAGCCGAATACGATAAACCTGAATAATCGTTTGCATCAGCCATAAACATCGGGATATCCGAAGTATTAAGTCTAGTCATAAGGAAAGTAAATATCAAACATGAGAAGAATAATCACGTTTTATAAGGTAGTAATAACAATAAAGCGCTATAGATCACACTTTTTAAGTTACCAAAACAAGATATCTATATTAGATAACAACTCAGCACAAGCATTTAACCATCAAAAATTAATAATTTACCCGACTCGAAAATAACGAGCAATTGTTCGTTTTGTAACCGAGCGAGAGTTCAATTAGAAGAGAAGAGCAAAGCTTGTAAATAGGTGATACAAACAGGAAAGCTGCTAAAACACGCCTAAAAGGCGAGTCTTAGCATTAAAGGTTTATTTTATATGATGAAGGGTTATTACACGGAAAATGGATAACTGATGGCATCGTGATACTCATAACCAATCACTTCAAAATCTTCCATTGTCACCCAGGTCTCAAGATCTTCTAATGACTTGATATCAGGGTTAATCACTAACTTTGGCGAAGTAAAAGGCTCACGCTTGAGCTGCACATCTCTCATCAACTCCAATTGATCTTCATAGATATGGGCGTTAACAATTTTATGGAATGCAGTTCCCGCTTTGTGCCCTGTAATTTGTGCCATTAAAGCCAAAAGCGTAAATACCTGAACCTGATTGAAATTCAGCCCTAGTGGAACATCACACGAGCGCTGGAAGCTGGTTAGATGCAAGGTATCACCCACTAAAGAGAAATTATGGGTATGCATACACGGCCTTAAACAACCCATATGAAACTCACCAGGATTATAGAAGCTCAAGATCTCGCCTCTATCGTCAACCCCTTTAGATAAATCATCTACAATTTTACGCAACTGATCGATGCTACCACCATCCGGCTTACTCCAGCCACGGCCCTGAACACCGTATACACGGCCCATATCATCAACACCTTTACGGTGAGGATTGTTTAACCAGGCTTGGTTATCATTAGCGTTGGCATTCCATGTATTGCAGCCGATCTTTCTAAAATCGGCAGCGTTATCATAACCTCGAATATAACCTAATAATTCAGCGATAGCCGCTTTGTAAAAGCTCTTACGAGTGGTGATTAGGGGAAACTCATTTTTATCAACATGATAGACTAGATCAGCATTAATCACGGTAAGACAACGTTTACCGGTGCGGCTATTCTCAACCCATGTTCCTTCATCAATAATGCGCTGACAAAGATCTAAATACTGTTTCATGATTATCTACCTTTAAAAAAGAGTTGCTGAGATTACTCTCAGCGCTAAACGCGGAAATACTACCAATAATTGCTCTGTAGAACATTATGCTAAAACAAGTTTCAAACCGACAAGGGCAAGAAATACAGCAAATAGCTTCTTTAACTTTGCTGTGGGCAATGTTGTAGCCGCCCTTGCGCCCAAAGGTGCCATCAACATCGATGTCGACACGATGCCAATAAGTGCTGGCAGATAAATGTAGCCTAGAGTCCAATCGGGTAAGCTTGGCGCGTTCCAGCCAGCCAAGGTGTAACCAATACTACCAAACAGAGCGATGAGTAACCCTGTGGCAGCAGAAAAACCCACCGCAAAGCGCATCTGTAGGCCGTACCAAGTTAAAAATGGAACCAAGAGCACTCCACCACCTATTCCCATCAACGCCGCGATAACCGCAATGCATGTTGCGGCAAAAAATAAGCTCATTGGCCCTGGCATAGCTCTATTTGATTCGGCTTTAAATGGAAAAGCCATTTGCGCTGCCATCAAGATGACAAATAGCGCAAAAATCTGCTGCAGTGATTTGGCGGCTATCAACTCTGATATAAACCCGGAACAAAGTGCACCTAACACAAAACCGGGCAACATAGGCTTAAATAACGGCCAAGGAATATTCTGTCGCTTATGGTGAGCACGAGCAGATGAAAGAGAGGTAAGGATGATGGCAGCTAAAGAGGTTGCAATCGCCACATGAGGTAAACTATCTGACGCAATACCGGCTTGGGGAAGAATATGCAGCAACGCAGGAACCGCTATCAGGCCACCGCCAATCCCCAACAGCCCAGCCATAAAACCGATCCCCGCACCTAGAATAAGACAGATGCACAATATATATAGCCAGCTTTCCACAAACACTACCTTTAGTTGTTATTATTTATCAAGCTTAAAGCAATCAACATGGAGTTCATAGAGCATATGCTCTTTTAACCTAATACTGGCGCGAGTCCCTTTTGCTCACAGTATTGGCCCACGAGCAACCTCACCTCTTCGCCACTATTGAGCTTTAACGCCTGCGCCAGTAACAGGTTCAGCTCTGATTGGGAAACACGCCGTAAGAGGTAATTGATCCGAGCCAAGTTCGCTTGGTTCATACTTAGCTGATCGTAACCCATAGCAATGAGCAGAATCGCACCGATAGGTTCCCCCGCGAGCTCGCCGCAGACGCTAATCGGTAATTGATATTCGTTACAACGCTCTACTGCAAACTTAAGCGCCCTAAGCACTCCAGGATGATAACTATCAAATAAGGGACTCACACTCGGGTTGTTACGATCGACAGCTAACAGGTATTGCGTTAAATCGTTGGAGCCAACTGAGACAAAATCCACTCGTTTCGCAACTTCATCGAGCTGATACAGAAGTACAGGAACTTCAAGCATGATGCCCACTTTAGGCATAGTAATTGTTTTGCCAAGTTCTGCGGTTAACTCCTGACAAGCTTGCTCCAAATAGATAAGCGCTAAATCAACCTCTTCGAGATTACTGACCATAGGAAGAAGTATATGTAACTGCTCCGAGCCTATCGCCGCTTGCAGCATCGCTCTCAACTGGATCAAAAACAATTCAGGATGATCCAGTGATAAACGAATACCACGCCATCCTAAGAAGGGGTTATCTTCTATGATAGGAAAGTAGTCGAGTGGCTTATCGCCGCCAACATCTAGGGTTCGCATCACGACAGGCTTATTGCCAGCCGCCTTTAAAACCTTGCGATAAATTTCAAGTTGCTCGATCTCACCGGGAAAACACTGTTTAATCATAAAAAGGATCTCTGTGCGATAAAGCCCGATGCCGTCTGAATCTGTGCCGGTCTCAGAATCTACGCTAGAAAGCAAACCGCTGTTTATGTAGAGGTAAATACGCTTACCATCTTGAGTAACCGTTTTAAATGATAACTCTTGAGCATACTGCCTTTGCTGCTCTTCCTGTGCAGCAATTAAGCTTTGGTATTCAGACAGCACAAGGGCGGACGGCTCAATAATTACTTGGCCACGATTGGCATTAATGATAAGCAGAGACTGCTCGATATTGGCACTCAAGATCCCATCAACGCCAATTATCGCCGGCACCCCCATGGCACGAGCAAGAATAGACGCATGAGAGTTAGCACCACCAAACTCTGTTACTATGCCTGCAAGCTTCTGTCTAGGAAACTCTGCCAGCAATGTCGTACTTGCCTCTCGAACAATCAGGATCACTGGCGTTTCGGGTTCTAAATAGATTTTGTTTGGCTCAATTAACTGCCTCAGTACCCTTTGCCCCAAATCTCTTATATCACCAGCTCGCTCTTTAAGGTAAAGATCGCTCATCGCCTCAAAATGTTCGATATAACGTTTTGATACGCGGCAAACTGCCGTTTCAGCGCACCAACCAGCTCTAACTTCTTTTATGTATTCGCCGCCTAAGCTTTCTTTTTCAAGCAGTAGCAACAAGGCATTAAAAATAGATGCAGCTTCTTCATCTTTCTCTCTGT
The DNA here is from genome assembly GCF_019654915.1 of Shewanella sp. MBTL60-007. Taxonomy (GTDB): domain Bacteria; phylum Pseudomonadota; class Gammaproteobacteria; order Enterobacterales; family Shewanellaceae; genus Shewanella. The sequence continues at coordinate 21,779 of NZ_BPET01000012.1, forward strand.
CGAAACGCTGTGATAACCCAACAAGCAGATCTTTACATCGACTCATAGCTACCTGAAGGCGCAATTCTTCATCCGATGTCGATTGAGCTTGCTGCTCGACTAAATCAAATGAAATCTGCCCACCCAGCACTAACGCCTTTGCTATCGCAATCCCTTTTGATGCTTGGGTGCCGGTATAATAACGCTGCTGTAAGCTATCCCCACTCTTAACCTTATGGGTGAGTCCCTTAATCGCTACGGCGAGCTGCGCTGCAAGTGTCATTAAAAAAGCTTCTTCGCCTTCACTAAACTGCCGAGCTTGAACCTGCTGCACCACGATCACGCCAATCACAGACTTTTGGTAGACGATGGGCACAGCAAGAAAAGCGCTGTAGGCTTCTTCTGCGACTTCGGGGAGTAATTTAAATCTAGGGTGTGACGCCGCATCGGCTAAGTTAATAGCCTCTTCTCTTTGGGCTACCAGCCCAACAAGGCCTTGGGTGACAGGGAGTTTGACACGATTAACCGCTGAAGGATCTAAGCCATCTGTCGCAGATAGAATAAGCTGTTGCTCCTCTATAATATAGATAGAGCAACACTCAGTCATCATGGCTTGTTTGGTTTGCTTAACCAGCAACTCCAACGCGTATTGAAGGTCGCGTGCTGAAGCAACTGCTTGTGTGATATCTCTAAGTGTTTTGAGCACTAACGCAAACCTCCCTATTTAGCCTCTACGCATACCTCGTCTTCTGTTATTCGACTCTTTTACCTGTAAAGGCAGCGTAGTCGAAGCGAACTCTTTCATGACTTTTCGGTAAACATCTCTTTTAAAAGAAACGACTTGTCTTACTGGATACCAATAACTCACCCAACGCCAATCATCAAACTCTGGATGACCACTTGCGTTGAGATCTATGGCATTTTCGGCACTTTTCAATTGTAGCAAAAACCATTTCTGCTTTTGCCCTATACACACGGGTTTACTATCTTGTCTGATTAACCGCTTAGGTAGCCTATAGCGTAACCATGATCGCGTCGATGTTAGAATTTGCACATGTTCTGGCTTTAATCCTACTTCTTCATATAACTCACGATACATGGCTTCTTCTGCTGACTCTCCGTCGTCAACGCCACCCTGAGGAAATTGCCAGGAATGTTGGCCAAATCGTCTTGCCCACATAACCTGCCCAAAGCGATTACAGATAATGATGCCCACATTCGCGCGAAAGCCGTCACTATCAATCACATGGACTCCGAACTATTAACTATTAATCTTTTGATTGTTTCACAAAGCGTGTCCGGCGGCAAATATCTGTTACGTACAATTCTTTGGATAAATTACCATTAACAACAACCTTATCAACAGAACAACTGGTAAGTAAGACATGATATCCACAGAAACTGTGGATATCTCTGTTGGAAACTCGGTTAAAGTCTAATAACTTGTCGCTTTAAGCTAAATTACCCAATTTAGAACCTATTATAAAAAAGCAATTAAACACATTAAAAACAGCAATTTAAATCTAACCACCAAAATATACCAACAGAACAATGACGGTGATGCTCACTATTTGAACAGCAAAATTAAAACCATAAAAAGGATAAATGAACGAAGGGTGTTATTCACAAGTGCAATAGTTTGTCGTTAGAAAAAAGCCAAAAACCGCTAAAAAATTGCGTTGACAGATCACATTTATTGCAGTAGTCCAAGAACAAGTTGGAGTTATCCAATAAATCTGTGGATAACTATGTTGGAAAAAGAGGGAAAGAACTGGTGTAACTGTATAGTGAATCGATAATAGTTAGCACGTCACTAAAAGATCATCCTTAAATTCATTAACTTAGATAGCATTATTAAAGTTATCCTCAACAAAATGAATCGGTGTTCATTTTTTGTACCAGTTTGATAAAAGCCCTTAATTAGGTAGAATTGCTCTATGAAGAAATCACTCCACTCTCCAAATAGCATCGAAGAGTTGATGCTACGTGCTGAATCTATGGCGGGTTTGACCTTAGGACAGCTCGCGAATTACCATGAAATCCAAATCCCTAACGATCTAAAACGACATAAAGGTTGGGTCGGGCAGCTGATTGAACTCGAACTCGGTGCATTGGCGGGCTCAAAACCTGAGCAAGATTTTGCTCACCTTGGCATAGAGCTTAAAACCATACCGGTAAGTGGTTTCGGCAAGGTATTAGAAACTACCTACGTCACTGTGGCTCCGCTAACGAATATTCAAGGACTAACTTGGGAAGAGAGTGTCGTTTGCCATAAACTTCAACAAGTCCTGTGGATCCCTGTGCAAGGCGACAGAAATATACCATTAGCCCAACGCCAAATAGGTTCGCCCATCTTATGGCGACCATCACCAGAAGAGAGTGCGTTACTTAAACAAGACTGGGAAGAGATTATGGAGTTTATCTCTATGGGACAGGTCGATAAAGTAACCGCTCGTCACGGTGAAGTGTTGCAACTTCGCCCCAAAGCGGCAAATAGTCAAGTGCTCACCGATAGCATAGGTCGAGACGGTGAACTCACTCAGACCAATCCCAGAGGCTTCTATTTGAAGACGCAATTTACCCAAAAAATACTTTCACAGTTACTTTAAGTCGTTTTTTGGCCAAAACTCACACTCATTTGACTTAGATCACAAATACTGCTGGTAAAAGTAGGGGTTTATTCTATAAACTAGCGCCTCCTAAATTTATGTAGCATTTGGATCCCCTTAAATAGTGAAAGCACGTATACAAGCGAAGAAATTAACCTTTGCTATATTCGCATGGACTGCAGCCATGGCGGCTTTCGTATTTTTTAGATACGCACAAACGCCTGAATTGCCACAGTGGGCCATTGGTTCCGCTGATTTAGCCACGCTTTCTATTTATATGGGTCTTATTTTCGGCAGCCTACATTGGATGTCGAATCTGATTGCAGATTTTAGTGCAATTAACCGCTTACCTTATGTTTTTTCAGTGATATTCAAAGGGCTATTTTTATTGCTCGGTGCCACAACTCTGGCTTATATCACCCAATACCTCAACATGTGGGCAATTGAAAACCACATGACAACCCTGCGCCAAATGCTAACTGCGCACATTCTCTATAGTCCATCATTCCAAGCTTTGATTGTCTATTTGGTTGTGGTCCGTGTAGGCCTTGCTTTTATAGAGCAGATGGCGCTACTCGTAGGTCCAAGAGTGCTATTTAATATCGGATTAGGTAAGTACCATAAACCAAGGTATGAGCAACGCTTATTCCTCTACCTCGATATGGTAGCGTCTACTACGCATGCTGAATCTCTTGGTGATTATCGTTTTAGTCGTCTTATTCAAGACAGCTTTAGCCTACTCGCCGATACCGTTACCAATAATGAAGCAGAAATTTATCGTTATATGGGCGATGCGGTGTTGATCTATTGGCCGCTGAAGGATGGTATTAAAGAAGATCGCTGCTTCAACATCTATCATGAGTTTAGCCAACAGCTTAGCTGGCAGAGGCAGTACTTCGAGGAACAATATGGCTTTGTCCCTAAATTCAAAGCCGCTGCACACTGTGGACAGGTTGTAGCTGCAGTCGTTGGAGTACAGAAGCAAGAGATCAGTTTCTTCAGCGACGTATTGAATACGCTAGCGAGATTACAAGATCAGTGTAATCCACTTGGTCAACGAATGCTGATCTCTGGCTCTTTACATTCAAGGCTCGACTACAGTGACTCCCAGTATAACCTGAATAGCTTAGGTCCTATTAAGCTTAAGGGGAAACAGCACTCTATCGAAGTTTTCGGTGTTACCCCAAAAAATAGTTAATGGTTAAAAACCAAATACAGATAAAAAAAGCCGATAATCATATCGGCTTTTTTTATCTTGAAACGCTAAATATCGTCGGCTTGATCTAATAAGGTTTGGATCTCTAATCCCAGCGTCCTAAAGGTGAGAATTCTACTGGATGTTTGACGCCAGACTAAGCCTATATCACGATAAGGGCTTTCTCCCGGCGGCTCCATAGTGGTTAGCTCTGTATTATTCAAAATACCTGCATCAATTGCCATCTGTGGCAAGAAAGTGGTACCAAGCTTACAGTTCACCATCTGTACTAAGGTATGTAAGCTAGTTGCAGCAAACGGATTAATCTTAACGCTTTCGCCTAACTGACATGCCGTAATCGCATGACCGGTAATACAGTGTTCGGCTTGTAATAGGAAAATACTTTCATCAGGCAGATCTTGATAGTCGATCGGCTCATGGATCTCATCGGTCAAGTCTTTATGCACCACCATTTTAAATGGGTCGATACCCACCTTCATACTGTGGAAGCCACTGGTATCCACTGGCAGTGCGAGTAATAGTAGATCAAGCTCACCTTTACCCAGTGCATCGATCAACCTATCAGTAGTATCTTCCTTTAAAAATAGCGTCAGTTCTGGATAAACCTGCTTACAGTGCTGAACGACATTACTCAGTAGGAATGGCGCTATCGTTGGAATACAACCTAAACGGATCTCCCCGGTCATCGGCTCTCCCTGATGCTTTACCAGCTCAACAAGATCATCGACATCGGTCAATAACTTGCGTGAACGCATTACCACCTCCTCACCTATGGCAGTGAAGATAAATGATTTGTGATCACGTTCAATTAACTGATGCCCCAACTGCTCTTCAAGATTTTGAATACCGCTAGACAAGGTCGACTGACTAACATGGCAGATTTTGGCGGCTCTATTAAAGTTCTGCTCTTGGTGCAAGTTCACTAAATAGAACAGATTCTTTAAACTGGGGAGATGTTTCATAAAATAGATTACCAGTGACATTATTTATCTAATAGCTCAATCTAACTCTACCATAAATAACTGGGTGAGCCTTGAAGTAACTTGGTTAGTTTGTGAACTGAATCAAAAATGTACAAGATAATCTGCTACCAAAGCGCCATTCAGGATAAAAAAATAGCGCAGTGGGAGATCCAAGCTGCGCTATTAAATACTGGAGTCGGATTAATTAAACCTTAGACTCCAAATATTCTTTTAATTGCTGCAGATCTTTCGATGCATATTCAACAATCTCATTTAGCCATGTTTGATGCTCTTGCTCCCAGCTCGCTTCTTCGCCATGCTGCAATAACTGAGCAAACTGTTGAATACGTTTAAGGCCCACAGACCCCGCTGCCCCCTTAAATTTATGCGCTTCACTGCAAAGTGTATCTTTATCATTCGCTTGCTGCGCACTGACTAAATTGCCTACGTATTCAGGCATAAGTTGTTCAAACAAAACGACGCTTTTAAGTAGCGTACCTGCACCAATTGCACTGCAATATTGCTCCAGTGTATTAAGATCTAGGATTGAATCTAGCTCAGCTGCTGCCATTTAGGCACCTCTCAAAATATTGTCGTTTATACAAAAAATCAATTTTACCACATAATACCCGCTATAATCACGGGCGCAATAGCTAGTAACAGATGAAAGTAAAATTACCGCTAATTTAACTTTTTAATAACAGTAAGTTACACAAACTCACTATAAGCCTCACGATTCACTAGCTAGTCGTGAATGTTTTTTACTCAACTATTGGGTCCACTGCTGCATTTTACGCTTAAAGGTAAGCTCCCTGTCCGCCTTTCGCTTTAAGATCGTCAACAATCGCGACTAATCCATTCCAGCGATATGCGCACCAATCAGGCGCTAACAACATAGGTTTTTTCGCGTAAGCCGTCACTCGGTGGAATATCACCTCTTTAGGCGTACGGCGGATCAACTCCCCGACGCTATAGGCATAAGTTTCAAGCTCAAGTAGACTCATCTTATTATTGCGCCATGCTTTGGCCATGGTGCTTCCTTCAACGATATGTAGCGGATGCAGCTTCAAGCCATCAACGCCGACGCTCAATACCTTATCGAGCGTTTGCAGGTAATCCTCATGGGATTCACCTGGTAGCCCCAAGATTAAGTGAGTACAGACTTTTATGCCTAACTTGCGGGCACGGATAACCGTATCTTCATAAGCTGCAAAGTCATGACCGCGATTGATCTTCTTTAGCGTTGCATCATTTGCCGACTGCAAACCTAATTCCAACCAGACATCTACCCCGTCATTTTGATAACCCACTAATAGCTCGAGAACCTCATTGGGAACACAATCAGGCCGAGTACCTACACATAGGCCAACGATATCGCTATCTTGGATCGCTTCATCATATTTTTGCTTTAGGACCAAGTACTCATCATAAGTACTGGTATAAGCCTGAAAATAAGCAATGTACTTCGAAGACTTTGATGACAGGCGCTCTCTGCCTTGAGCTAGCTGCTCTTGGATAGACAACTCGGTCTTATGCTCATGGCTAAATGATGCCACGTTACAATAGGTACACCCTCCCTTGCCTAGCGTGCCATCACGATTCGGACAGGTAAACTTTGCATCAATTGTCAGCTTACGGATCCGCTCGCCATATTTTTGTTTGCACACACCACCAAAGGTATTAACGTAACTATCCAGTCCCAACTGCACTATCATCCAAGCCAAAAAATTTGCGCTATTTTAACCAGTTCTAAAAAACATTAATTAGCGCTAGCTCAAATAACCGTAATACCGCACAGATAGATAACTCGAGATTAAGCAGCCACCCCTTACGGTTACTAGTGCATAAATACCCACAAGCAAAAGTGATTATCATTTCACTGTATCTGCAATAAAAATCACTTTACTGAAAACAGTTATAATCCACCAACTTGTTACAACAAAGTAAACAAACAAAGAGGTGCAATTTAAAATTCTTTTTATTCATAAGGTTATACAAGCTATTTTACAGTTTACGTTAAGGTAAAGCTGTTGGTGCATGCGTATAAAACAACACAAATCAGTTACTTTTTATGCAATAATTTGGTTTGACCTTTAATACTCTTGGGGTTAATTTGATTGATTCGGGTGCATATCTATTGATTTTTTGCTTTATTTCCCGAGTAGTATCAGTCGAGGTTAGGGAGAGTAGTAATGAGCTTATATCATCCAAGTTTTGAGCGGGACAATTGTGGGTTTGGATTAATCGCCCAGATGGACGGTGAACCGAGTCACCGAATTGTACGTACCGCGATCCACGGCCTAGACCGAATGAAGCATCGTGGTGGTATTGCAGCCGATGGCCGAACTGGTGATGGCTGTGGTCTATTAATGCAATTACCAATAAACTTCTTTAAAGCGATTGCCGAAGAAAATGCCTGGCACCTTAGCCGCCGTTTTGCTGTGGGTATGCTGTTCCTCAGTCAGGATGCCATTTTAGCGTCGCAAGCCATGAAGCTAATTGAACAAGAACTGCAAAAAGAGACCTTAAGTGTTGCGGGCTGGCGAGATGTGCCGGTAAACGCAGATGTACTCGGACCTATAGGTAAGGCCAGCCAACCACAGATAGTACAAGTATTGATTAATGCACCTATCGGCTGGCGAGAAAAAGACTTAGAGCGCCGCCTATATATGGCAAGACGACGGGTCGAACAGCAACTCACCCACGATAAAGACTTCTACGTTGCCAGTCTTTCTGGGCAAGTCATCGTTTATAAAGGGCTGATGATGCCTGCGGATCTCCCCGCTTTCTATAGCGATTTAGCAGACATCCGCATGCAGAGTTCAATCTGCTTATTCCATCAGCGCTTCTCAACCAATACATCACCCAAGTGGCCACTAGCCCAGCCATTTAGATACCTGGCCCATAATGGTGAGATCAACACCATCACCTGTAACCGTCAGTGGGCAAGAGCCCGTGCCTATAAGTTTACAGCGCCATTATTAGCAGACTTACAGCAAGCCGCTCCTTTTGTAAATGAGACGGGATCAGACTCTTCATCCCTCGATAATATGCTGGATATGTTACTCGCTGGCGGAATGGATCTTTACCGAGCCATGCGTCTACTTATTCCACCAGCATGGCAGAGTAATCCAGAGATGGATGAAGAGTTAAAAGCTTTCTATGACTTTAACTCCATGCACATGGAGCCCTGGGATGGCCCGGCAGGTATCGTGATGACCAATGGTCGCCATGCCGCCTGCGCCGTTGACCGTAATGGTCTACGTCCTTCACGCTATGTGATCACCAAAGACCGGATTTTAACCTTAGGTTCAGAGGTGGGTATTTGGGACTATGGGCCAGACGAAGTCATTGAAAAAGGCCGCGTAGGCCCTGGTGAGTTATTGGTTCTAGACACCTTAAATGGGCAACTTTACTCCTCGTTTGAAATTGATAATGACCTTAAACGTCGTCACCCATACAAGGAGTGGATGGCTAAAAACAGTAAGGTACTTAAGCCTGCTGAAGAGTTTGGTCCAAATGAACAAGGCAAACGCGAATTTGATGAAGCACAGCTACTGCAATACCAAAAGCATTTTGGCTACTCACGAGAAGAGCTTGAGCAGGTTATCTGGGTTCTAGCTCAAAAGGGTGAAGAGGCCACTGGATCCATGGGTGATGACACACCTATGGCTGTATTGTCGAAAAAGTCTCGCACCATCTATGACTACTTCCGTCAAAAGTTTGCTCAGGTCACCAATCCACCTATCGATCCCCTCCGTGAAAAACACGTGATGTCACTAACAACCTGTGCGGGCCGCGAGCAGAATCTATTTAACGAAACCACGGGTCATGCTTATCGAGTAATGTTTAACTCGCCTGTGTTGCTATATAGTGATTTCAATCAGCTGATGGCTCTCGATAGCACCTACTATCGCGCCAACACGGTGGATTTGAATTATGATCTCAGTGAAGGCTTAGAAGCCGCCATAAAACGTATTTGCGATGAAGCAGAGCGTTTGGCTCGCTCTGGTACTACACTGTTAGTACTATCAGATCGCGCAACAGCAAAGTCAAAGCAAGTGATCCCTGCCGCAATGGCCGTGGGTGCCGTGCAGCAGGTATTAGTTGATAACAGCCTGCGCTGTGATACCAACATCATAGTAGAAACCGCATCGGCAAGAGACCCCCATCATTTCGCCGTGCTGCTCGGGTTTGGCGCCACCGCAATCTACCCATACCTTGTCTATGAGTGCATCTCAGATCTCGCTCAGCGAAATGGTGTCGAAAATACCCGCGATTTAATGCTGAACTTCCGCTACGGTATCGACAAGGGCTTACGTAAGATCATGTCTAAGATGGGCATTAGTACTGTCGCATCTTATCGCTGTAGCCAGCAGTTTGAAGTCGTAGGCCTTGCAGATGAAGTGGTTAAGCTTTGCTTTAACGGCGTGATTAGCCGTATTCAAGGTGCGAGCTTTGAACTGATAGAAAAAGACCAGCAGCTTTTACACAAGAGTGCCTTTAGGGCTCATCAGCAACTTCCCCAAGGCGGGCTACTCAAATACGTAGAGGGCGGTGAATATCACTGCTTTAACCCTGATGTGGTCAACACCTTACAATCAAGCCTAAAGGAGCAAAACTACGAGACATACAAGCGTTTCGCCGAGCTTGTAGATGAGCGCCCGATTGCCACTTTACGTGACTTAATCCAAGTCAAAGGCAAGCTAGCCCCAGTTGAACTCGAACAGGTCGAGGCGGCTAACACTCTCTACCCTCGTTTCGATAGTGCGGCAATGAGTATCGGCGCCCTTAGCCCCGAGGCTCACGAAGCCTTAGCGGTCGCCATGAACCGCCTTGGCGGCCGGTCAAACTCAGGTGAAGGTGGTGAAGATCCGCGCCGTTTTGGTACCGAAGGTAACTCAGCCATCAAGCAGATCGCATCGGGGCGTTTCGGCGTCACCGCCCATTATCTAGTTAACGCTGAAGTACTACAGATTAAGGTCGCTCAAGGCGCAAAACCAGGTGAAGGCGGTCAGCTTCCCGGCGATAAGGTCAGTGTAGAAATTGCCGCGCTGCGTAATGCAAGGCCGGGGGTTACTCTAATTTCACCACCGCCCCATCATGATATCTATTCCATCGAAGATTTAGCTCAGCTAATTTTTGACTTAAAGCAGATCAATCCCAAAGCACTTGTGTCTGTGAAACTGGTTTCAGAACCTGGTGTTGGCACCATTGCAACGGGCGTAGCTAAAGCTTATGCCGATATGATCACCGTATCGGGTTACGATGGTGGCACGGGTGCGAGCCCTATCACCTCAGTAAAATATGCTGGTAGTCCATGGGAGCTTGGACTTGCCGAAGTCCACCAAGCACTGGTTGCAAACGGCCTGCGTCATAAGATCAGGTTACAAGTCGATGGCGGCCTAAAAACTGGTAAAGACGTTATCAAAGCGGCGCTACTGGGCGCCGAGAGCTTTGGTTTCGGAACCGTGCCTATGATTGCACTCGGCTGTAAATACCTGCGGATCTGTCACTTAAATAACTGTGCCACTGGGGTCGCCACCCAAAATCAAACCCTACGTAATGAACATTATCACGGTCTACCAGAGCGGGTGATGACCTACTTTGAGTTTGTCGCTCGAGAGATCCGAGAGCAAATGGCAGCCCTTGGTGTCACGGAGTTTGAACAGTTGATAGGTCGTAGCGACTGGTTAACAAGCATTGAAGGTGAAACGGCTAAGCAGCAAAGTCTTGACTTAGCACCAATCCTATATCGCCCAGAAGTACCAGAAAGCTCTGCAATCACTTGGCGTGAAATTAACCAGCCATCAGATAAAGGTCTGTTAAACCAGCGTCTCGTTGAGGACTGCAAAGAAGCAATTAAAGCGGGTGAGTCAATTTGCGAGATGTTTAATATCAACAATACCGACCGCTCTGTAGGTGCTAGCCTTTCCGGCTATATTGCCACCCACGTCGGCCGTGATGGTGCCAAGGCGCCTATCACCTTGAAGTTTAACGGTAGTGCAGGCCAAAGCTTTGGTGTATGGAATGCTCCTGGTCTCGAGCTGATGCTCTGCGGTGATGCCAATGACTATGTGGGTAAAGGTATGTCTGGCGGTAAGATCTGTGTCTATCCACCGCTTGGAAGCCCCTTTAGGAGTGAACGCTCGTCTATTTTAGGTAACACCTGTTTATACGGTGCATCCGGCGGCAAGCTATTCGCATCGGGGAAAGCCGGTGAGCGCTTCGCCGTCCGTAACTCAGGTGCCATCGCCGTAGTTGAGGGCTTAGGTGATAACGGCTGTGAATATATGACAGGCGGTATCGTTGTAGTACTAGGTAAGACAGGGGTTAACTTCGGTGCAGGTATGACTGGCGGCTTCGCCTATGTATTTGACCAATTTGGCCGCTTCAATCGCCGTGTGAATACTGAGATGGTCGACACCCATAAAGTCCAATCGCCTATCCAGCAACGACATCTTCGCGATTTGATTGAACAACATGTCAAAGAGACTAACAGTGAGCATGCCAAGATGATCTTAAGCGATTTCGAGAACTGGCTAGATTGCTTCATCTTAGTCAAACCTAAAAATGTTGAGCTAAGCGATCTGTTGAAGTTAGAGCAATCAGAACCTGCAATAGCAGTTAAAGCGGGGTAACACAAAATGAGCAATGATTTTCAGTTTCTTGAAGTTGGCCGTAAAGACCCGACTAAACACGCCGCCAAGCAACGTGCGACACAATTTATTGAGATCTATCAGCCTTTTGCACAGCCTCAGGTGAATGATCAGGCCGATCGCTGTTTGGACTGCGGTAACCCCTATTGTGAATGGAAATGTCCACTGCATAACTACATCCCTAATTGGCTTAAACTCGCCAAACAGGGCCGTATAATGGAGGCGGCAGATTTGGTGCATGAAACCAATACCCTGCCAGAGATCTGTGGTCGCGTTTGCCCACAGGACCGCCTGTGTGAAGGAGCCTGTACTCTTAACGATGAGTTTGGTGCGGTAACCATAGGTAACGTTGAAAAGTACATTACCGATACCGCCATCTCACAGGGCTGGCGTCCAGATATGTCTAAAGTGACTCCCCGTAAAGAGCGCGTCGCCATTGTTGGCGCAGGGCCTGCAGGTCTTGGCTGCGCCGATATCTTAGCCCGCAACGGCGTCAAAGCGGTAGTCTATGATAAGAACCCACAGATAGGTGGCCTGCTCACCTACGGTATTCCCTCATTTAAACTTGATAAAGAGGTGATGCAAGTTCGCCGCACCGTGCTAGAAGGCATGGGGATCGAGTTTAAGCTTGGGGTTACCGTTGGCAAGGATATCGATTTTAAAGCGTTAATCGAGCAGTATGATGCTGTATTCCTCGGCATGGGTACCTATACCGCGATGAAGGCTAATCTTCCCGGCGAAGATGCACAAGGAGTTCATCAGGCACTGCCTTACCTTATAGGTAACACCCATAACGTGATGGGCACCGAGTGCCTAGATAACCCTTACCTCAGCCTTAAAGGAAAGCGTGTTGTGGTCCTCGGCGGGGGGGATACCGCCATGGACTGCGTGCGTACCGCGGTGCGTCAAGGCGCGACTCAAGTGACCTGTGCCTATCGCCGCGATGAGGAGAATATGCCGGGCTCACGCCGAGAGGTGCAAAATGCCCGTGAAGAGGGAGTCGAATTTCTGTTTAACCGCCAACCAGCGGCGATCAAAACTATCGATGGTAAGGTAGTGGGTATCGAGTGTATCGAGACTAAATTAGGTGAAGCAGACGAAAGTGGTCGCCGCCGCCCTGAGCCGATAGCGGGCAGCGAGCAAATACTTGATACGGATGCGCTTATTATCGCCTTTGGTTTCCAGCCCAGCCCAGCAAATTGGTTAGCGGATCACAATATTGAGCTCAATGAATGGGGCTTAGTGAAAGCGCCAAAGTTATCCGACAATCCCTTTCAAACCAGTAACCCTAAGGTGTTTGCTGGCGGCGATATGGTGCGTGGTTCAGACCTTGTGGTTACCGCCATTGCCGAAGGCCGTGATGCGGCCATGGGCATTTTAAATTACTTCGAAGACTAATATTTTAAGCTAGCTTAATCAGCTGTTTTTAAAAACGTTTTCAAGAAAGACTTATAGAAAGTTGCTTGTGATTGTGCGCTCCCAATGGAGCGCCTTTTTTTGGCAGTGATATTGTCGCTTCTTCTATCACTCTGTTTTCCCTATTCCACTCTCCCTACCACCGACTCCCCGTCACAGCAAAAGCTTAATATCTGACCTTTAAAAGGCGAATAGCAGCTAATATCGATAACCGCTGTCCTGCACTTCCAGAAACTCAAACTAAGTCATTTTGATAAAGATTACAGTTAAAACTAATTTTCATCCCAAATTTTTTTACGGTTCACTTAACCGGCCTGAACAAAATTAAAGCAGCGCTTTTACCTTTAGATAAACAATAACTTGCAACAAACTCGCGCCTGCCACAATTTGCCAAAACCGTTCCGCGACGTATGTCACACTGTTCGATAAAGGTTGATCGTTACAACTCTAACCATTAGAGTTGTTATTAATTGAACGCTCAATTAACAATAAATAAAACAAAACGACAATAAAAATAACACCAAAAATAACATTCAACCTCTGTACTCAGGAATTTGCTCTTTATGCCGCGCCCGCCAATGAAAACCGTTCGACAACAACAGCTCATCGACGCCACTCTTGTCTCTGTTGAACGTCACGGCTTACACAACACCACCATCAACACCATTAGCGGTTTAGCAGGCTTGTCATCCGGACTCATTAGCCATTACTTCGGCGGCAAACAGGGCCTTATTGAGGCCACACAGAAATACCTGCTGGATCAACTTAAACAGGCGCTGTTGAGCCGCACCAAAGGAAGAAGCATGCTGCCACTCGAGCGATTACATGCCATTGTGGAAGCCAACTTTACCGAGCTACAACGCTCAAGGCCTGCCACCAAAACTTGGTTATGTTTCTGGTCACAAGCCATGCATGAGCAAGGCCTTTCCAGACTACAACACATCAATAGCCAGCGCTTATATAGCAACCTGCTGTTCTCTTTTAAAAAGCTTCTCCCTAAAGCCCAAGCCATTGCCGCAGCCAAACAAACCGCAGCGATGATCGATGGATTCTGGCTGCGCAGTGCCTTAAGCCCAACACCAGAGAAAGAGTTCGAGCAGGCCCAAATTCTATCTAAAGCCTTTATCGAGGCAGTGATCATGCAGTACGGAGAAAACCGATGTCACTAGTCGTTTACCCCAATTATATCCACGGCAAAGCCCTCAGAAATACCACTGGAGAAACCTTCGAAGTTATCAATCCAGCCAATGGAGAGGTGAGCTATTTAGTCGAAGTTGCCGATGAAAGAATTCAACAGGCCGCCATCGAGAGTGCTAAAGCCGGTTTTGCAATTTGGTCGAAGATGACCGCAATGGAGCGAAGCCGCATTCTACTTAAAGCTGTTGCCCTTCTGCGGGAGCGCAACGATGAGCTGGCAGCCATCGAAGTACAAGACACGGGTAAGCCTTGGCAGGAGGCCTCAGTGGTCGATATTGTCACAGGCGCAGACTCAATCGAGTTTTTCGCAGGCCTTGCGCCAAGTATCGAAGGCAACCAACAAACCGTGGGTGATGACTTTTATTACACCCGCCGTGAACCCTTGGGGATCTGCGCTGGCATTGGTGCCTGGAACTATCCGTTACAGATAGCTTGCTGGAAATCCGCTCCGGCTCTGGCTTGCGGTAATGTAATGATCTTCAAGCCATCGGAAGAGACCCCCTTAGGCGCATTAAAGCTGGCTGAGATCTTTACCGAAGCGGGTCTGCCAGACGGTGTGTTTAACGTCGTTCAAGGAGATGGTCAAGTCGGCGCATGGCTAACCAATAATGATGAGATTGCTAAAGTTTCGTTCACCGGCGAAGTCGGTACAGGCAAGAAAGTGATGGCCGCGGCGGCAAGCTCACTCAAAGAAGTCACCATGGAGCTAGGAGGTAAATCTCCGTTAATCATCTTCGATGACGCCGATATAGATAACGCAGTCTCGGCGGCTATGTTGGGTAACTTTTACACTCAAGGCGAGATCTGCACTAACGGTACTCGGGTATTTGTGCAGCAAGCTATCTATCCCCAATTTATCGAAAAACTAGTGAGTCGCACTCAAAACAATATCGTATGCGGCGACCCTATGGATCCTGAAACCAATTTTGGCGCGTTGATCTCTAAGGCACACCAAGACAAGGTTCTGAGCTATATAGAGATAGGTAAGAAAGAAGGCGCCGAGCTACTCATTGGTGGCCATGCCCTAAAGCCTGAAAATAGCCCAAATGGTTACTTCGTGGCGCCGACTATCTTTGGTAACTGCCTTGACGAGATGACACTGAGCAAAGAGGAGATCTTTGGTCCAGTGATGTCGGTATTACCCTTTAGTGATGAAGAGGAAGTCATACGCCGCGCCAACGATACCCGCTTAGGCTTAGCCGCAGGCGTATTTACCCAAGACATCAGCCGCGCTCATCGAGTTATTCATCAGATGCAGGCAGGTATTTGCTGGATCAACGCCTATGGTGCCTCACCTGCAGAAATGCCAGTTGGTGGCTATAAAATGTCTGGGATTGGCCGAGAAAACGGCTCTGAGACGCTAAAGGCTTATACTCAAATCAAAGCCGTATACGTAGGTATGCAGCCGCTTGAAAGTCCATTTTAAGGAGCTGACATGACCACAACTCATCCTCAATACGATTATATTATCGTTGGTGCTGGTAGCGCAGGCTGCGTGCTAGCTAATCGCTTATCAGCCGACTCAAATAACCGCGTACTATTACTTGAAACTGGCGGCAGCGACAGGAGCATTTTTATTCAGATGCCCACTGCACTCTCGATCCCCATGAACACTAAGAAATACGCTTGGCAGTTTGAAACCGAAGCCGAGCCTTTTCTGGATAACCGCCGCATGCATTGCCCAAGGGGCAAGGTGTTAGGGGGATCATCATCGATTAACGGCATGGTGTATGTACGTGGCCATGCTCGCGATTTCGATGAGTGGCAGCAACACGGAGCGAAAAACTGGGATTACGCCCACTGCTTGCCCTACTTCAAGAAAGCCGAAGACTGGGCGTTTGGTGAAGATGATTATCGCTCAGTTGACGGTCCTCTTGGTGTCAACAACGGCAACCAGATGAAAAACCCACTGTATAAGGCGTTTGTTGCCGCTGGCATCGATGCTGGCTACTTAGCCACTGACGACTATAACGGCGCCCAGCAAGAGGGCTTTGGCCCGATGCACATGACAGTTAAAAATGGCGTGCGTTGGTCAACGGCTAACGCCTACCTAAGGCCTGCCATGAAGCGTGAAAACTTAACCGTTATCACCCATGCTCAAGTGCACAAGGTACTGTTTTCAACCAAGCAAGGTGAAGCTAACAAAGCCGTAGGTGTGCGCTTTGAGCGTAAAGGTAAAATTTTGGAGGTTAATGCCGCCAAAGAGGTGGTGTTATCGGCAGGATCAATTGGCTCACCACATATCTTGCAACTCTCAGGAATAGGCGCAGCAGATACCTTAGCCAAGGCTGGTATTGAGCAAATACATGAGCTACCTGGTGTGGGAGAGAACCTGCAAGATCACCTGGAATTTTACTTCCAGTTTAAGTGTCTCAAGCCTATTTCCCTTAACGGCAAATTAGACCCACTGAATAAACTGTTCATCGGTACTCGCTGGATCTTAAACAAATCAGGCCTAGGCGCGACCAATCACTTCGAGTCTTGCGGCTTTATTCGCTCAAAGGCTGGGCTGGAGTGGCCAGATCTGCAATACCACTTCTTACCTGCGGCAATGCGATATGACGGCAAAGAGGCCTTTGCTGGTCATGGCTTCCAAGTGCATATCGGTCATAACAAGCCTAAGAGTCGCGGCAGTGTCAAAGTGGTCTCAGATAATCCTAAACAGGCACCCAGCATTCTATTTAACTACCTGTCTCATCAAGACGATATCGAAGGTTTCCGCGCCTGTGTTCGCTTAACACGAGAGATCATCAATCAGCCAGCGCTAGATGAATTCCGCGGCGAAGAGATTCAGCCCGGCATAGCAGTACAGACCGATGAGCAGATTGATAGTTTCGTAAGAAGCGCGGTTGAGAGTGCTTACCACCCCTCTTGCACCTGCAAGATGGGTGAAGATCCGATGGCCGTGGTGGACTCAGAAACGCGAGTACATGGGATACAGGGACTTAGGGTGGTCGATTCCTCTATTTTCCCGACCATTCCAAACGGTAACCTCAACTCGCCGACCATCATGCTCGCCGAGCGTGCTGCCGACTTGATCTTAGGCAATACGCCACTCGCGCCAAGTGCTGCCGAAGTGGTTGTTAGTCAGGATTGGCAACAGCAACAAAGGCAACGACCACCAGCAAGATAATCGCTTCGGCTTAGCTAAAGCACGCGTCAATGACACTGACGAGTGCTGGCGCTAAGCCTAGCCCACCACAAACGAAATGAAGATGATCGGCAATCCTTCTGCCGCCTCTTCAAACTGTTTACGTATAGGCCCTGCCAGCCTAGGCCATTGCGGCTAAATGGCATTAATCGCCACGTTTAATTTATCAAACCTTAGCTGATGTGAAAACGGCAATTAAGGCTTGAGGGATTTTTGCGGCCAAAATTTGGCTGAAAGCGGGCATAACGATAATAAAAACAAGGACTAAACCATGTTTAATAAAGAAAAGTCAGGAGTTCTATAATGACTACTTGGCTAACTATAGGGATATTATTTACTTTCGCCGCCATTGCCTTCGTGATTTATCGCTGGGGTAACGTCAAGTGTATCGGTGTCACGCCGGTACGCACCTTTACCTTTATCGCCATCCTGTTTACCTCAGGTCTGGATGTAGGTTTAATCATGTTCCCGCTAACGGAGTTCGCTGGCTATGCAGATTTAAGTGCCAGCCCGGAATATGGCTTTACCAATCCATTAGCAATTGAGTTTGGCTTCTGGGCATTTTTAATCTGGGCATTTTACTTCTTAACTTGCTTCTATTTTTGTGTGATTGAGCCAAGAGTGAAGTTCTTCGAAATCCCAGTGATCAAGTTTATTAATAACTTAGTGATCATCGGCACCTGTGCCTTTACCGCTTACCTGCTATTGACCAACTTACCTTGGTATCTGCCAGAGATGGGTGATGGCGAGTCTGTAGTAAGCAGCTTCTATCTGATGGTATTCGTGATTATCGCGGCCGCAGTCTACTCCAGTACTAGCATACGTTATGTACGTATTCTTAGCTTAGCCAGCACTTGGTTATTCTTAGGTCTTATCGTGTTGATGTGGGCCGGTGCATTTATGTCAAAAGAATCGGCTATGGGCGAGTTTGTTAACACCTTCGCCTTGATTGGCGACTACTTTGGCAATATTCACCACTTCGTCCTACCGATGAACGATTACCACGAATTCTACCTCTTCTGGTGGTTTGCTTGGAGCATCATGATTGGTCAGTTCACCTCACGCTTTGTGGGGGGCTTGAAAACCTATCAAGTACTGATTGCCATGATGGTATTCCCATCACTGCCAATTGCCGTCTGGTTCACCGTGCTTTACTACTACAGCGCCAATGAGATCGCCACGACTGGCTTCTACAATCTTGCCATGGTATTTGTGGGGATCACCTTCGTAGTCAACTCCCTCGACTCGTTAATTCGCCTGTACACCGACAACCTCAACCTGACTGTTGAGCGCTTCGGTAAGACTAAATACATCATAGGCAATCTCGCCTTGATGAGCGGCCTCACCCTACTGTTTCAACTTAACTTCCTGGAGATCCAGTGGGTTGGCGCACTGGCTATTGGCCTCATCTTAGCCTGCTTTGGCTACATTTTAGCGACGAAATACAAGAAGGTGGCGGCTATTGAGCGCTCACCAACTGAAAACAAAATCGACTTTAGCAAAATTGAATTAGCTAACTAAAAAGAAAAAGGGAAATGATGAAAACAACAATTAAAAAGCTTGCGCTACTGGGTCTAATCGCATTACCAACAACGGCAATGGCTAACCTGAGCTCAACTGTGACTGCAACCTCTGATTACACTTTTAACGGTGTGAGCCAAACAGATAATGGCCCTGCACTACAGGCAAGCCTTGATTACGCCGCCGATGCCGGTTGGTATGTAGGTACTTGGGCATCAAACGTAGATTACGGCTCAGGTGATGACACTTGGCTAGAGTTGGATTTTTACGGCGGGATCTTCTATCAGCTAAGCGAAAGCGTGTCACTGGATGCGGGTATTGCTTACTACACTTATCATGGTGATTCGTTCTCTGATGAATATCAGTATCCAGAGATCTACACGAAATTTGGTTATGGTTCATCTGTTGGCCAAACAGAGCTCAACTTCTGGTATACATGGGATTACTTCGGCGTAGACGCGGGTCACTACATCATGATGGCAGCGCACACATTTACCATTGCCGAAGGTCATGACATTCGCATCAGCTTTGACCGTTCTACTTCTACCGATGAAAACAAATGGTCTTGGGATGGCGACAAAGCCTATAACCATTATCGCGCAGAGTACATGACAAGCTGGAAAGGCTTTGACTTTAACCTAGCCGTTGAAGATACCAGCATGGACATAGATACTGCCGATACGCGTGCAGTACTATCGGTTGCAAGAACCTTTAACTTCTAAAGGACTTAACGCCAGCCAAGTAACAACCTTGCTCCTAAACTAAATTGTGCGGTATAACGCTGGTCGTTATGCCGCACTTTTTAATCGCAGCGATAAAAGCGCTTGTAACAACAAGTATACTCATTGAGAACCTAACGACACTGGCAAAGACCTTTTGGCTAAGGACAACAGATGGAAAAATATGAACAGCTATTGATTTCACTGCGGCGAGTTATCCGAGCGATCGACATCCATTCTCGCCAGCTCAACAAGCAGTCAGGCCTTACTGGACCACAGTTGATGGTGATGCACAGTATCGAACAACTTGAGTCACCTCTAGCAAAAGAGGTCGCCAAAGAAGTTGCCTTAAGCCCAGCCACGGTCACCACCATTATCGACAGGCTAGAGAGTCGCGAGTTAGTCATTAGAACCCGCAGCGAAACCGATAAGCGTAAGGTACATCTATCATTGAGTGAAAATGGCCAAGCCCTGCTCAGTGACTCACCTAAGCCACTGCAAGAACACTTTATCACCCGCTATCAAAATCTTGAACAGTGGGAGCAGAGCCAACTGTTATCGTCAGTTGAGCGCATCGCGGCCATGATGGACGCAGAAGAACTCGATGCCGCCCCAGTACTCTTGGTAGGACAGATCCAAGCAGATTAAGTGTTGTATCTTTAAAGTTGTTTACTCATAAAGCTACTGTAGGGATCCTGCTTGTAATCAGCAAATGGCTCACACTCTTTAAAGCCAAACTGCTCATAGAGTTTACGGGCTGGAATAAAGGCTTCCATAGAGCCAGTCTCAAGGCTAAGCCTCTGATAACCCCGTGATCTTGCCTCTGCAATGATGTGGCCTAATAGTTGTTGGGCTACGCCTTGACGTAAAAAGTCAGTGGATGTACGCATCGACTTAATTTCACCGTGGTTACTACCTAACTGCTTTAGCGCACCGCAGCCAGCAAGTTCATCTTCGCTCCATAGGCTCCAGAAGGTAACATCATCTGCCTCCAGCCCAGACACATTGAGCGCATGCACACTCTCTGGCGGCGAATGGCTGCACATATCTTCATGGTGTTCTTTTAATAGCGCCAACACCTTATCATCACGAATTAAGCCTAGTTTGATTTGCATTTTTCTCTCGTTCTCAATCTAACTTCATACTCGCCATGGCGGATTCAGTCGGTTCTCGCCCGCCCAATAGAGTTTAATCTTGTTGCCCGATGGGTCGTGCAGTATCGCCTCACGCCAAAGGTAGGCTTGATCCGTCGGATCTTGGTCAAATTCAATGCCCGCATGTTTCAGCGAACTGACCCACTCATCAAGCTTCTCATGTTCAAAATAGATAATGGCGCCACAACCTTTTCCAACAGTCTTGCCAGCCTCATCCTCTAGAGAGAGCGAAAAAGTGGCTCCTCCAACGGGGCATTCGAAGCGCGCATAATGCGGCGTATCGACTATCAGTATAAAGCCTAAGGTTAAATAGAACTGTAGGGCTTGGGCCATATCGTGTACGGGCAAAGTCACTTGATTTAGATTCACGCAACCTCCTTGTAATCGAGTTGAAAAATCACTTTAGTCTTTTGATTCTTTTTACTTAAAAAGATGATTCAGGTATTAACAACATCAGATCTTAGTAAAGAGAATACTTTTAAATCGTGGTAAGCACCTTTCCAATAACCATGCTCTCTTAAAATACCGTCGCACTTAAAACCTAGCTTTTTCAATACAGCTTCCGAACCATGGTTACCCATCATGGTATAAGCTTCGATTTTATTGACATGTTTAGGGCACTGCTCAGAAAATGAAAACTCGATAAGTTTAGCGATCGCCTCTGTTGCATAGCCCTTACCCCAATACGCTTTAAAGAACTCATATCCAATAACGGCAACGTGGTTACTGCATTCAAAGCGATTAATCCCACATCCCCCCAGAAGCTTATGGGTGACTTTATCGCGAATCGCCCATCGAATCCCCTCACACTGCTCATAGCGCTTAGCATCATTATTGATTAACTCGATCGCTTGTGCTTCATGACTAAAATCTAAATCATAAAATTTGATCACTTCGGGATCTGAAAACATCTCGAAAAGCAGTTTTGAATCCGCTAGTACTTGCTGGTTTAATACTAGCCTTTCGGTCTCTAATTGTGGAAATGCTAACATATTTCGCTAAATTCCTTTTTCCAAGCAAGGTGGAAATGATTGACTGCGATGAACCTTATTAACCTAGCACTGTGATCAAATTGAAACAATCTACACGCTATCTCTCATCTTAACTCTATGGCTTTTTCACTAACGCTAAGCACCGTGGTATATTAGCGCCCATATTCATTCAGGTAGTTAAAAAGGTCATAAAATGAAAATCGGTATTATTGGCGCTATGGAGCCAGAAGTTGCGCATTTAGTTGAGTCGATGGAAAACCCAAGCTCTACAACCATCGCCGGTATCGAGTTTGTTGCAGGTCAACTTGCGGGTAAAGAGGTTATCGTCACTCGCTCTGGTATTGGTAAAGTGACTGCTAGTATTGCGACTACGCTACTCATTGAAAAGTATGCGCCTGATGCGATTATTAACACTGGCTCTGCAGGCGGTTTTGCCGATGAGCTAGCCATTGGCGATATCGTAATTTCATCTGAAGTGCGTCACCACGATGTTGACGTGACAGCTTTCGGTTATGAGATTGGTCAAATGGCGCAGCAACCAGCGGCATTTATCCCAGATGCCAAGCTTGTTGCTGCGGCGCAAAAAGCGGTTGCAAGCCTAGGCGAAGTGAAGGCGATAGAAGGCCTAATCTGTACTGGCGATAGCTTTATTTGTGATCCAGTTCGTACCAAGACCATGCTAGAAAACTTCCCAACTATGGCTGCTTGTGAAATGGAAGGCGCGGCAATCGCTCAGGTTTGTCACCAATTTGGTGTACCGTTTGTAGTTATCCGTTCACTGTCAGACAATGCTAACAACGACTCGCCTGTAGACTTTGACGAGTACATTGTAAAAGCAGGCCACCACTCTGCATTGATGGTTATCGCTCTGCTTAAGCAGCTTTAAGCGAAAGAGTTTTAAAAGCAACACAAGGATAGCGCGGCAATATGGTTCCAGAGTTTACTAAAATCTTTTCCCAAGATAGTCAGCTTTACACTGGAGCCTTGGTGTTATTGGTGTCCACTCTATTGGCACGGATCGCACCACTGCCGCGTAATCTACAGCCGCTTGAGTGGTTATCTCAAGTGGCTAAAAATCTAAGTGCAAAAGTCAACCGTGCTAACCGCGCGCCCTCACAGCAGCTAATAGCTGGCACCCTTGCCATGTTACTGCTAATCATCCCCTTTGGGGCGATGATTAGCCTCTTGATTGAACTGGCCGAATTCCCTTGGTTCTTCGAAACCATCGTTATCTACCTTTGCTTACAAGACGATCATTTCAGGTATATAGCCAACGAAGTCATCATCGCTATCAAACGGGATAATAAACTCAGGGCTCGCAGCTTGTTGGCGCCTTGGTTAACTCGAAATACGGTATCGCTTTCAAACGTGGGCCTGTGTAAGGCCGCCATTGAAAGACTATCGACCACTTCAATTTACGGCACCGTGTCTGCCATTGTTTTTTTTATTATTGGCGGCGTCCCCTTACTAATCATCGCTAGGATGATCAAACAACTTGAATCTTGCTGGCCGGTATATAATCCGCATTACCGCTATTTTGGTATGCCAGTGTATGTACTCTCTACTTTAATGCACTATATTCCAGCAAAACTCTGGAGTCTTACTCTCGCCATTCAAGGGGGGCCAAAGACCCTTATAAGACTGTTTGTGCCTAAGATTACCGCAACACCACTGAATGAGTATCAAACCTGTGAGGTTGTCGCCTGTGCGTTAGCAGTTGAGCTTGGCGGCCCAGTGAAGTTTAAAGAGGAAAGAGTCGATATGCCGAAGGTCTCTTATGGCAAACTCCCCGATGAGAACGATTTATTGAGAGCAGTTAAACTTAACTCTGTAGCCTTCAGCTTATGGGCGCTTGCTATCGTTATCTTGCCGAGTATTTGGGGGCTGCTGCGTGTAATGCAAGGTTAGCCGCAGCCAAGTGCTGCTAATACCTTGAATTTTGTTTGATAATCTCCTTTATGCGCTACTTATTTATCCAGTAGATTGTAATCATCTTGTATAAATTATTGGCATTGGTATGATTCCTAAAATCGTATATTGACTCGTTTAGGGCTGATTCCATTGTTCGAAAATATTCATGTATCACTAACAACGCCTGCACTACTCTTTCCCGCTATCTCTTTGCTGTTGTTGGCTTATACCAATCGCTTCTTTGCCTTAGCGGCGCTTATTCGTAACTTGAGTAATGCTGGAAAGCCAATCAACAATAGTCAATTAAAAAACCTACGCCGGAGAATAACCATCATTAGACGTATGCAGGAGTCAGGCGCTTTGAGCTTTGCTTTGTGTGTGTTATGCATGATTTTTATCTATATCGGCTTTAATAAGGTGGGCGCTTTTATCTTTGGCTGCAGCCTATTCTTACTGCTTTATTCTCTACTGCTTTCTGTTATCGAAATTCGTATTTCGGTGGATGCCCTCAACATTCACCTTAAAGAGATGGATAGATGATCGACTGGATCTATTTCTTCGATCTGTGCGGCACCGCAGTCTTTGCACTTTCAGGTGCGTTAGCGGCGGGCAGACATAAGATGGATCCGTTTGGAGTTTTGGTGCTGGCTTCGGTTACCGCCATTGGTGGCGGCAGTATTCGAGATGCATTACTCGGCACAACGCCGGTATTTTGGATTCAAGACCCCAATTACATCACGGTGATTTTAGTTACCGTTATACTGACCTTTATTTTTGTCCGTAAACCTAAACGAGTACCACGCTACATCTTACCCGTTGCCGATGCCTTAGGTTTAGCGCTCTTTACTGTAATTGGAGTAGAAAAAGCGTTAAATTTAGAACTCAGTGGCATGACAGCCGTGGTAATGGGCTTAATCACTGGGGTGGGTGGTGGTATTATTCGAGACTTACTCTGTCAGCAGGTACCTATGGTACTGCGCACAGAGATCTACGCGACTGCATCGATAGTGGGTGGGATCTGTTACACCATAAGCCTACATTGGGGAGCGGCCGAGATGTTTGCCTTATTATTTGCAATGGGTACCGCACTCGTGATTAGATTAGCCGCTATTCGTTGGCACCTGTCATTACCTGCTTTTGATTTAAAGACACCACAATAATGAGATTAGCTTTATTTAGTTTTGTATTTGTACTCTTTAGCTTTCCGGCATTCGCCAATATCGGTGATATGCCCAAAGAGCAGCAGCTGGCGATTAAGTATATTCAAGCGCTAACTCACCAAGACTACACTAGCCTAAGTGCTTTTTATAATCGTGACAGCGTGTTTAACGATAGAACAGCAGGACGAAAGTACACTGGCAGACGCCATATTTTACAATTTTTAAAGCGTGCTCATCGCGGCGTACTTGAGTACAACTTTAATATCGAGCATATGTTTAACTCTGGCTCCTTAGTCGTGCTTATCGGTAACTACCGTTATAAAGGACCTGGCGAGTTATTTGGTAAACCTGGGCGTATCATTGACATCGCGATTCCTGGCGTGACGACACTGCGCTTAGACATGACCCATCAGAGGGTTAAAGAACATCAAGATCTGATGGATTACCAAACCATGGCCGACCAACTCGCCGTACAGTAACCCCTAATCAATAACAATTCAATTTGGTGGACTGCTACGTTTCTTTGCAACCAGTAGTCCTAATAAGCATTCACACTTCCCACCGACTCAGATCACAAAATCCTACGAGTACAGGAAACTTTTTGCCGCTTGCGTGTCAAACTATTAAGTACCTTATCTGTGGTAGGTTGTTATGGGTTTTACAAACGCGATTCGCTCACTGATTATCTTATCAATATTCATTTGTGGTGCAGCTACGGCCATTGAGCAACCGATCGTGGTCTCTTTTGCCGACCAACCCATCCTTAAGTTCAATCAAAAACTCGAACTCGCCCAGCAGCAAAAGCGCAGTTGGAGCAAACAGCCAGAATCTATCTCAGCCCACTATGCAGGCAGCAATTTTCAACTCGCTAAAGTTAAACAGTACCAAGGAAAAGTGGTGACCTATAATGTCAGTGGCGCGAGTGCAGAACACCCTAAGATGCTATTGATTCTTTCGATGGAGAAGCAGAAAAATCGCTGGAAGTTAGATGCGGCAAGATTAACTTGGCAATGTAAAAACGGCCTGCACTTTGGTACAGACCGTTGTTCTAATAATCACTAGCCAATTTTTGCTAGTGATTAGCGCTTAAATTCGACTAGTTAAGCCGAGATTTAATCGACTTAGACTAGCGTGATCTTAGCGAACTTGCGCTTGCCCACTTGGAATACCGCAGAGGTACCAGCAGTCAACTGTAGGCGAGTATCTTCAATCTTATCGCCATCAATCTTAGCTGCGCCCTGCTTAATCATACGCATCGCATCAGAGGTTGAATTTACCAGACCAGCTTCTTTAAGTAGGTTAGCAATCGCAATACCTTCACCAGCTGCAATCTCTAACTCTTCGATATCGCTAGGGATCGCACCTTTTTGGAAACGATTGATAAACTCCTGGTGTGCAGCCTCTGCCGCCGCTTCATCGTGGAAACGTGCGATGATCTCTTTCGCAAGCGCAATCTTCACATCACGTGGATTAGCACCTGCTTCTACATCGGCCTTAAACTGCTCTATCTCTGTCAGAGGACGGAAAGAGAGTAGTTCGAAGTAACGCCACATCAAATCATCTGAAATTGACATGATCTTACCGAACATCTCACCAGCAGGCTCACTCACACCAATGTAGTTATGAGCAGACTTAGACATTTTCTTAACACCGTCTAGGCCTTCAAGCAGTGGCATCATGATCACTGTCTGTGGCTTCTGACCTGCAGATTTTTGCAGTTCACGACCCATAAGCAGGTTGAACTTCTGATCGGTACCACCTAGCTCAACGTCAGACTCCAGTGCAACCGAGTCGTAACCTTGTAGCAATGGATACATGAATTCATGAATAGCAATTGACTGACCCGAAGCGTAACGCTTCTTAAAGTCGTCTCGCTCCATCATACGTGCCACAGTTTGCTGTGAAGCAAGACGGATCATGCCCGCTGCGCCTAATGGCTCCAACCAGGTAGAGTTAAACTCGATACGTGTCTTAGCTGGATCTAAGATCTTATAAACCTGCTGCTTATAAGTTTCAGCATTGGCAAGTACTTGCTCACGGGTCAATGGCGGGCGAGTACTGTTCTTACCACTTGGGTCACCGACCATACCAGTGAAGTCACCAATCAAGAAGATCACTTCATGACCTAACTCTTGGAAGGTACGCATCTTGTTTAAAATAACCGTGTGGCCAAGATGAATATCAGGCGCGGTTGGGTCAGCGCCTAATTTAATTTTTAATGGGCGACCTTCTTTCAACTTCTCCAGCAGATCCGCTTCGAGTAATATCTCGTCGGTGCCACGTCTTATTTCTGCTAATGCTTGCTCTAAATCAGCCATATCGGCGGTTACTCCTGGGAGCCTAATCAAAAAAATATGGGCACTCATGTTACTTGTTAGCAAGCACAAATGAAAGTGTGTACACTAAAGGGATCACTAAGAAAGGGCTAATTTGGTATCAAGGTCAATGGGAAAGGTTATAACTTTATTTAAATTACTGCCAAAATTACATCAAATGCTCTTGTGCGGTTTAGTTTTTGTCACGTTAATTATTATCTTAATGCCGTCAGATGATGCGCAAGCATCCAAACAAACGCCGTCTGCCAGCGGTGAATATGACGTTAATACCCGTTATGAGGTTCCACTCGCATTTAGAAGCCCAACCCCACCTTCTGCATCATTAAGCGAGTCAAGCCCATCACAACGAACTCACCGTGAGCCCCTGAGCCAAAACCGCGAGCCAAGCAAACAAGCACTGACTCAGGCGACCGACAAGCCTGAAATACAAGCAGCGGCAGCGCCAAAATTAAAAGAGAAACACTTCCAAGTAAAAAGTGGTGACACCTTAGCAGCGCTATTTGAGCGCGCTGGGTTAACGGCTAAAGATGTTTACGATGTGACTCAGCTGCCTAAAGCTAAGAAGAACCTACTGAAAATCATGCCAGGCGATGATTTAGTCATCGCTAAGACTGAAGATGGCAAGCTGGCTAAGCTTACCTATCACCTAGACAAGATCACCACCTTAATCGTTACTCATACAGACAGCGGTTATCACGAGCAGATCGTCACTAAGAAAGTAGAAGCGCGTACCAAGTTTGCTAGCGCCACAATTCAAAACAACTTTTGGAACGCA
This sequence comes from Shewanella sp. MBTL60-007, assembly GCF_019654915.1. Classification (GTDB taxonomy): domain Bacteria; phylum Pseudomonadota; class Gammaproteobacteria; order Enterobacterales; family Shewanellaceae; genus Shewanella. The sequence continues at coordinate 49,536 of NZ_BPET01000012.1, forward strand.
GGTGTCAATGCAGGGCTCACACCAAACCAAATTATGCAACTAGCCACTATTTTTGGCTGGGATATCGACTTTGCCTTAGATCTACGTAAGGGCGATCAATTTGCGATGATATTTGAAGAGGAGTATGCCGATGGCGAGTTTCTAAAGAATGGTAACATTCTCGCCGCCGAGTTTACCAACCAAGGTGACCGCTACACAGCAGTAAGATACAAGGATGGTAACTACTACTCTGAAGAGGGCCGCAGCATGCGCAAAGCCTTCCTACGCTCTCCTGTCGACTTTAAATATGTTAGCTCAAGCTTTAACCCACGCAGGCTTCACCCTGTTACAGGCCAAGTTAAAGCCCATCGCGGCGTAGACTATGTTGCGGCAGTAGGCACGCCAATTAAAGCTGCAGGTAATGGCCGAGTCATCAAGTCGAGCTACAATAAATACAATGGTAACTATGTATTTATTAAACACAACGACACCTATACCACCAAGTATCTTCATCTGACTAAGCGCAAGGTAAAGACCGGACAATCGGTTAAGCAAGGGCAGATCATCGGTACCTTAGGTTCAACAGGCCGAGTAACGGGACCACACCTACACTATGAGTTTATCGTTAACGGCGTACACCGCAACCCTCGTACCATCAAGCTGCCAAAGTCTGAGCCTATCGCGAAGAAAGAAAAAGCCCAGTTTGCTACGCTTAGTAAAACCATGATGGCAGAGCTTGAACATAACAAACAGGTGCAACTTGCTGCGCAGTAATGCTGCAAAAGCTTCTGACTTTACTCGGTGCGATTGATAGGTTTAATGCCATGAATAACAGTTTTTACATAGGCTTGATGTCCGGCACTAGCATGGACGGTGTCGATGCGGTATTGGTTAATTTTGAAGGCGATAAGCCAAGCCTTATCGCCTCTCATACCGAGGCGCTTCCAAAAGCGCTTTTGAGCAGTCTACAAAAGCTTTGTCTGCCAGGAAACGATGAGATAAACCGTCTCGGTCACTTAGATCGCGCCATGGGTAAGCTTTTCGCTAAAGCAGTCAATGCCCTGCTGGAAAAAGCTCAGGTCGATAAATCACAAGTCATCGCCATCGGCAGCCACGGTCAAACCGTACGCCATATGCCCAACCTTGAGATGGGCTTTACCCTGCAAATTGGCGATCCCAATACCATCGCCATCGAAACGGGTATCGATGTCGTTGCTGATTTTAGACGCAAAGATGTCGCTCTAGGTGGGCAAGGGGCACCACTGGTCCCAGCCTTCCATCAACATGTATTTGCCAGCCCAAACCACAAGCGCATCATTCTCAATATTGGTGGTATCGCCAATGTCACTTACCTGCCGGGAAACACCCAAGATGTCACAGGTTTTGATACCGGACCAGGTAATGGATTGAGCGATGCATGGATCCAGCATCAACTTGGGCAGCCATTTGATAAAGATGGGGCTTGGGCTAAGTCGGGCACCACAGATCAAAAGATGTTGCAACACCTACTGTCTCACCCCTACTTTGCTCTCTCCGCTCCTAAGAGCACCGGTCGCGAGCTATTTAACCAAGCTTGGGCTGAGCAGCAGCTATCTGAATTCAGCCATTTAAGTGAGGCTGATATTCAATCGACTTTACTGGACTTAACCTGCTACAGCATCGCCAACGATGCGCTTAATTTATCTGAAAATGGTGAGCTTTATGTCTGTGGTGGCGGCGCCTATAACTGTGAATTGATGCACCGACTACGTAAACTCCTGCCAAACTATAAGGTCGTCACCACTTCAGAACTTGGCATAGATCCCCAGTGGGTCGAGGGTATCGCCTTTGCTTGGCTAGCGATGCGATATTATCGAGGCCTGCCGGGTAACCTCCCCGCTGTCACAGGCGCTTCTAGAGAAGCAGTGCTTGGCGCCTTCTTCCCAGCCGCTTAACCCTACGAATTAAGGGCTATTATGCAGCATAAGCTAATACAATAGCTTATGCTGCAGCTTAATCACATCACGTTTGTAGTTCTGGGAAAGAGTCATCAGCAGACTATTGCGACTCGCTACATAGCTCATGGCTCCTGAGCGCGGAATACTTCCCGATGGTAACTTTAAGATAGGTGTAATAAGCCCAGTGTTAAAACGCCAAAAGTTAATCAACTGAAATCCACTGCGACTCGTTCTAAAGTAGATCCCTTTATCGGCCGCAACCCAGTTGTAGCCTTCACCAAAATAGTTAGCACTAATCAGCTCACTTGGCTGACCAGGGTTCGATAGCGACAACATCCACAGCCCCCGCTTGCCAAGCTGAGTAAAGACTAACTTATCTTCGGCTATCATCTTACCCAAACGCATATCGATAGGGCTAATGACCTTAGGTAAGCGGTTATCGAGATAGAACTCTGTGATACCGTCTTTACTGCTAGCCAGCACCATATCATCATTCCAGCCCCAGCTTGGGCGGTTGTGATCGAGATAGGGGGTCGCAAGAATACTGATATTAGAGGTTCTCATATCCAGCACATGGATCTTATTACCCTCATTTTTATCATCCGGCGCTAAAAAAGCGACCTTAGTACCATCATGGGACCAGCTAGGGTACGCTACTCGACGCTTAAGATCCGTATGCTGGCGTCTTTGATTACCATCGGCATCACTGGACCAAATCTCATTAAAACCAGTTTCATTGGATACATAGACGATACGCTGGGTAACCGAAGAGTAATCGGGATTTCGATAACTGTATTCGACCTGTAACAGTGGAAAAGTCGCAGTGGGGATAGACTGCTCCAGCGCAAACGATGCCACCTGATAATCCCGCATATAATTGGAATACACCAACTCATCGCTGTTAGGGATTGAACGAGGGTAACTCATGCCTTCCACCTCTAACGGCAAGATCTGCTTGTCGTCAATACCCACAATATAGCCGTTTCTGACCCCTGAATTTTCGGTACTAAAGATCAGCCGTTCACTGTCTTGATGCCAGCTAAGTCCGCGAATATCCTCTAAACCAAAGGTTAAACGTTGCTCCTCACCTGTTTGAGTATGCAATATAAAGATATCTTCGGAGATGTTACCGAAACGCCGAGCAACCGCGAGCCAGTTTCCATCGGGACTGAAGGCTATATCGCGGTCGCGATAGCTACAGTTTTCAGTACAAGATAAGCGTTTAGGCCCTTCGCCTTCGTTAGCCAGAGACAGCTCATACAAGCCTGAGCCGAAACCTTCACTAGCATCCCAAATATAAACTAAACGACTTGCATCGGGAGCGATATCGATAGCCGAGCTGTAGGTGTAACACTCACCCAATTTTAGTGCTTCATTACTATCTAAATTGAGCTTAGTCAGGTAACACTTATTCTCACTCCTATGCTCGGAGCCGTAATACAGTGCACTACCGTCAGGGCTCCATACGGCTCTTATCTCGGCAGTCTTTGTCGAGGTGAGTCGCTTAGGGGTTTCTGCGGGGTTTTGCAGATCTTTAAGATAAAGGCTCGCGTACCTGTTACTGCCACGACTACCATAAACTAACCAGCGACCATCGGGAGAAACCGCAGGATAAAGCTCTGATCCCGCGGCGGTGGTCAAGTTCTGCTTGGTGGTGGGAACATACCGAATACTGTCTTGGTAGAGGTGATAGCCTAAAGCCACAGTAATCACACAGACAAATAACCCACCAGCTAAGGTGAATGTTCGATTAAGCCGAGTTAGCTGTTTGATTTTTTGCTGCGCTTGCTGCAACAGATCCGGTTCATCCACCAAGTCAGCATCATTAAACTCAGGTTCAAGCAGTAAACGGTAACCCATCTTACGCACGGTTTCGATAACTTGCTCGCCACTAGCGCCTTGATTAAGGTGTTTACGCAGATGCCAGATAGCGTTCGTTAACGCTTTACTTCCCACATAACGATTCCCCTCCCAAATAGTGTCAATTAACTCCTCTCGAGTCACAACCTTTGGGTATTGCCGCGCAAGGTAACTTAATACTTCAATAAATTTCGGTTGAATGGAGACCTTGTTAGAAGGTTCAGTATTGGACGTAGCATCAGAAAAGTTAAGGCTATTGTCGCTAGGGCTAACCTCACACTGGCCTAATTTAAACGGCGCCTCTTTTCTTATCTCTAGCATCTGAACCCCAATCTATCGTTATCTTTTTTAATCCCCTAGCATCAACAGAAGGGATGCTTCACATCTATTTCACATAGATAAAACTATTGACTCGCACACAAAACATACACTAAGTCAATGAAAATATAAACAATAGATATTAAATAGACATATAAACAACAAATAAACGACCCGCCTTCGATTGCTGCAAAGTAACAAATAAATTACAACTGGCTGCAGTTGACTACCAGCAGAATTTCAATTGGAAACTCGACAGTATTCCCCCTAGGAATGACTCACTTTAATCGGCTTAACAATAGATAAATACGGTTTGGGTGTTTAGGGAAATTATAAAAATAAGGACTGCAATCAATGAAAACAAAACTCTCAGCATTGAGCCTAGCCATCAGTATGGCAGCGCTAACCCCCTCAACCTTGTTTGCGGCCGAAGCGGCAGACAAGAGTGACGCTAAACAAGAGATGGAAAAAATTGAGGTTACAGGCTCACGTATTAAACGTGCCGACTTCGAAGGCGTGGCACCAGTAACAGTTATTACCGCCGATGATATTGCCAACAGTGGCCTCAACTCAATTTCAGAAGTGCTGCAATCATCTGTTGCGAACACTGGCGGTTCATTAAACGGCGAAAGCGATGGTTATACCGATAGCGCAAGCTCTGTCAACTTACGCGGTATGGGCGCAAACCGAACTTTGGTATTAATTAACGGCCGTCGTCAAGCCTCTTTCCCTAGTGCGGCAGGTGGCACATCAAACTTTGTTGACGTCTCAGACATCCCTACAGCAGCCGTACAGCGTATTGAAATTTTAACTGGCGGCGCATCGGCTATTTACGGCTCTGACGCAGTCGGTGGTGTAGTGAACATCATCTTAAAGCAGAGTTATGAAGGCGCTAAAGTCGCCGCTAAGTATACCGAGCCCACTCAAGGTGGCGGTGAACAGCTAGATCTATCTTACCTACAAGGCTTTAATACCGACAAGAGTCAAACCTTATTGATGCTTGAATATAAGAAAGTCGAGTCGATTCAGACTTATCAGCGTGATGACTTGTATAGCCCTGCTTACTATGAAAATGAAGATGGAGTCCTTACTTGGGGTGCAGGCCCTTACGGCGATGCAGCGCCTTCAAGTTGGTCGTCAAGGATTACCGATTACAGCAAGGTTTATCACGAAGATAAGTACGTTAACCTCAGCGAGCAACAATGTAGCGACCTCTTTGGCGATAAAGGGATTTATAGACCCGCGTACAGATATGGCTGCTACTACGACAAGTATGCAGACCGCGGCCTTCAGTCTGCATATGACCGTGTCAACCTCGTTCTAAACTCGACCTACGACTTAAACGATGATTGGCAGCTCTACGGCATGCTCAACGCCTCTTATAAAGAGTCGACTAAGTACAAAGATGAAAAGGGTTTCGGCACCAGTATTTATCAAGATGAAGCAACCGGTGCACTCAGTTATGACAAATACGAGTTTGAAGATGACAACCGCTTCTATCTTGCTCGTAGAATGGAAGAGTATCCTGGGCCGCGTACCTATGATACCCAAAACACTAAAGCTGCAATCTCGTTTGGCGCCGACGGAACTATTGGCGAGTATGAGTTAGATCTTTCTTGGTCAAGCAGCTACAACAAGTATGAGAAGCAAAACCACCATATGGTAAGCGCCGATGCACTACTCGATATTGTGACCTTCGACCCAAACGATGCCGACCCATCAAAGTGGTATCCACATAACGAGCTAACTGCCGAGCAAGCCAACTTGTTAATAGCTGATTCGACCAAAAACTCAGATTCAAGCATGCACCAGTTCCAAGCGGTATTTACTGGTGATTTAATGGAGCTGCCAGCAGGTACTGTAGGCTTTGCAACCACTGCTGAGTGGGCTCGTGAAAGCTACGAAGATACACTAGATGAAGTCACATCAAGTGGCGGTTTAATCGGTATGGGTGGCACAGGTGGTAAGGGCGATCGTGATCGCGTTGCCGTAGCGGGTGAAGTACAAATCCCACTACTTGCCGACATCACAGGGGTTAAGTCATTAGATCTATCTGCAGCGCTGCGTTACGACCAATACCTAGATGATTCTGATGTTGGCGGCGCAACCACGCCACAGGTGGGGCTATCATATCGCCCAATAGATGAAGTCATGGTTCGTGCTAACTGGGGTAAGAGCTTTAGAGCACCGGACATGCACCGCCTATATGCAGGTCGAACTATTGGATTTGGTGGAACCGAATACCCACATCCCACTATTCCCAATGAGATTTATGAAGATGATTACCGCTCAATTACTCAAGGTAACTTGAACCTTGAAGAGGAAAAGGGTGAGTTCTGGAACCTAGGTTTTGTGGCTAATATTACAGACAATGCCGATATCACTGTCGACTGGTGGAACATTGAGCTTGAAGGTGCGGTAAAGACTATCTCAACCGATGAGATGCTAGCCGATCCAGCTTATTATCAAACTGGTAATTACAACAGCTGTGAAGAGATGGATGTCGTCGGTTACCTAACTGAATTTGATGATGACAATATCGAGAACATCGCCTGTATGCGTAAAGGCCCCATCAACAGCGCCTATGAAGCCTCTGAAGGTATCGATACCAGCTTTAACTATCAGTTCCCTGAAACGACTATCGGTGATTTTAAATTTAAAGTTGCCGCCTCTTACTTAATCAAGAAAGAGTACCAAGAACGTGTTGATAGTGAAATTGAAGAGCAGACAGAAACCGATTACTTCCCTAAGTGGAAAGGTAATGCAAGCTTAAGCTGGAACTATCAAGACTTCAGTGCAACCGTTGCTTACTACTACACTGGAGAAGCACAGGGTGTCGACCTGTTCGAATACCTAGATGAAAATGGTGATGATGTTGAGTCTATGGAAACCGATACCTTAGACGCCTATCAAATCGTCAACATTACATTGAGCTACAACGCGCCTTGGGATGGTAAGTTCACCGCTGGTGTTAAAAACCTAACCGATGAGATGCCACCTTTATACGATGTCCGTAACGACAAGCATAATGACTGGCCTTTCTATGAAGAGGACAACAGTAGCTACTCAGCAGTCGGCCGCAGTGTCTTCTTTGGTTACTCACAGAAGTTCTAATCTCGTTATTTCCCAAGCAAGTTGCAGGCATTGAACTCAACTTGTTTGGGAGTAAATCTCCCTTTTATTACGAGAAACAAGCGCCCAATTTTGGGCGCTTATTTTTCCCGCAGCTATCTTTCCTATTATCAGGAGATAAGAATGTCTCGAAACTCGCTCTTAATGTGTGCCCTGATAGCCATCAACTTGTTGCTGTTATTCAGCTCAAATGCGATGAGCAATAGTTACCAATTACCAAGTCAAGCTCTACAAGATGTCGTGGAGCAAACAAAGAATGTAAGCACTCGCTTATCTCGAGACAAAAAATGGCTTGCGATATTAACGCCAAGAAAACACCTTTCAATCGAAACCTTAGCCCAGAGCGAACTCAAGCTTGCAGGCCTTAGAGTCTCACCGGAACAACTAATCCCAAGCCGAATCAAGTACAGCTATTTGAGTGTCGAGCTAATTAATCTAAATCAGCTAACAGCTAATGCAAAGCCTATTACCATACCACTACCAAGCGGGATGCTATTGGCCAATGTCAGCTTTTCTCCTAACAGCCAATACTTGAGCTATATGGGCTTAACCGAGCAAGGCGCCGATCTATTTATTTACGATCTCGTAAAACGGCAAAGCCATAAACTCAATTCAGCAAAGCTCAATGCCACCCTTGGCCTTAAATATATCTGGAGAAATGACAGCAAGGGAGTATTCACTAACCTTGCAACGCCTGTTTTTAAAACAAAAGAACAAGTTGCCATCGCGCCCAACATCAGCGAAACCTCAGGTAAGAAAGCGCCACGCAGAACCTATCAAGACCTGCTTAAAAATCCACAAGATGAAGCCGAATTTGCCGCCCTAACCACAAGCCAGTTGGCCTTTATCTCACTTAATGGCGATGTTCAGCCCATCGGCAATCCCGCCATCAATATCAGCTACAGTCTGTCGCCAAACGATAAATATTTAGTGGTAAAACGTATCGCAGCGCCGTTTTCTTATATGGTGAAATACTACGACTTTGCTCAGTCGGTAGAACTGTACAGCCATACGGGTGACAAGCTGAAAACATTGGCGCAGTTAGAGAGTAGTGAATACCGCCCACCAGGGAGCGACTCGGTACGCCAAGGTCCACGCATGATCCATTGGCGCAGTGATAAACCCGACACCCTCGCCTTTGTTCAAGCCCTCGATAAAGGCGACAGCCGCATTAAAGTCGCCTACCGCGATCAACTACTACAGCTAAAAGCACCTTTTAATCAAAAGCCTGTGCCACTAACCAAGACCCCATGGCGGATCAGTAAAATAGAGTGGGGAGAACAAGACACAGCCCTTATCACTGAGCGACAATCAGATAAAAAGCAGATGCGCGTGAGTTTGCTAGATACCTCACCTAGCAGCGACCAACAGCTATCTACTTGGTATCAAAAAGCGATCCGCGACACCTATAATGCCCCTGGTAGTCTTTATCGCCAGAATGCCAAGCTCAATGGCCAACACTTGGGGCGAGTCTTCAAGCTATATAACAATCACCTACTGCACTATGGTCTTGGAGCTTCACCTCAGGGTTATCAACCTTTTTTAAAGTCCTCACCACTGGCCTCTATTGAGGGGGAGCAAAACATCGCTAAGCCAAGCACCCTCTGGCAGTCATCAAAGGAACAGTTAGAAAGGGTGAAATATATTGTTAAGCTTGAACCACTCACGCTGATTATCAGCAGGCAAAGCCCTGATACGCCATCACACCTAGTCATGCTAGAGGTGGAGTCTGGTAACGAGCAACTACTATATCAAAACCCCCATCAGCTAGAGGCATATCAAGGCATGACCCGCCAATTGGTAAACTTCAAACGTGATGACGGCTTACCATTATCGGGTGTGCTTTATCTGCCCGCAGGTTACCGCGCTGAAGATGGGCCATTACCTGTGTTGATGTGGGCCTATCCCAGAGAATTCAAAAATGCCGAAGTCGCGGGCCAAGTTAACTATTCGCCCAATCAATATAATCAAATTAGCACTAAGGGCCCTGTAGCCTACACAGCTAAAGGTTTTGCCATCTTCGATAAGGTTGCCATGCCGATAGTGGGTGAAGGCAGTAACAAACCCAACGATAGCTTTCGCCGTCAGTTGGTTGCCAATGCCAAAGCAGCCATCGACACATTAGTGGAGATGGGGATTGCCGACAGGGAACGTGTTGCCATAGGCGGCCACTCCTATGGTGCCTTTATGGTGGCGAATCTGCTGGCACACTCCGATCTGTTTGCCGCAGGTATTGCAAGGAGCGGAGCATACAACCGCACGCTCACCCCCTTTGGTTTTCAGCATGAAAAACGTAACTTCTGGGAGGCACCTAGCCTCTATCAGCAGATGTCGCCCTTTACCCATGCCGACAAGATAGATGAGCCAATACTGCTGATGCATGGCGAAATGGACTCAAACTCAGGCACCTACCCAATGCAATCGGCCAGACTATTCAAGGCGATAAGAGGTCTAGGAGGGCAAGCTCGCTTAGTGACCTTCCCCTATGAGAGCCATAGCTATAAGGCTAAAGAGTCGATTATGCACATGTTATGGGAGCAAGAAAACTGGCTAGAGCGTTACCTGAAAAGCCCAACACTTGCCAGAGGAAGTGCCCACTTCTCACCTGACCAGCCGGATAAATCACAAGTGACATTTCATTAAAAAAGCCGATGGTTAACAGAGTTAGCCATCGATTTATTGACATTAAGGATAGCCAGATTATGACTAACTTAACCTCGACGACTCGTTTCTTTACAATTTGTTCAGGCCTTCTTTGCGCCAGCCTATGCAGCACCGCCCTGTTAAGCAAAGAGGCTGCGGCTGAAACTCACGCTCCCTTCAGCCCCATTATTGCAGCCGAATATCTACCTAAGAATATTATCTACTTGATTGGTGACGGCATGGGTCCAGCCTATACCAGCGCCTACCGCTACTATAGCGATAACCCGCAAACCCAAAGGGTCGAGAAGACGATCTTCGATAAGCTACTGGTCGGCATGTCGAGTACCTATCCAGACGATGACACTTATGTCACCGATTCTGCAGCCGCCGCGACTGCGTTAGCCACCAGCTATAAGAGCTATAACGGCGCGATTTCGGTAGACCATCAAGGTGGGCCTTTCCCGACACTACTGGAGATGGCAAAAGCCCAAGGCAAGACCACTGCAGTGGTGGTCACATCACAGATAAATCATGCCACCCCTGCCAGCTTTTTAGCCCACAACGAAAGCCGCCGAAACTACGAGCAAATAGCCGATAGCTATTTAAGTAATCTCATCGACGAGCGTCCCATCGCTGATCTCATGCTGGGCGGCGGCGCTCAGTATTTCGCGCGCGATGATCGAGATCTGACCGTAGAATTTCAAGAGTATGGCTACCAGTACATCGACAGCCTTAGCGATCTCAGTAGCATCGAAAACTTACCAGCCCTAGGCTTGTTTGCCCCCAAAGGTTTACCCTATGCGATTGAAAGCCAAGATCCGCTCAGGCTGACAACCATGACCCGCAAGGCTCTCTCTCTACTATCGAATCAAGAGGCTCCCTTTGTAATGATGGTTGAGGCAAGTCAAATAGATTGGTGCGGTCACAGCAACGATATCGCCTGCGCAATGAATGAAATGCACGATTTTGCAAATACCTTGAGCTTAGTTAAGCGTTATGTCGATACCCACCCGGACACCTTACTCATTGCTACAGCGGATCATTCAACAGGTGGTTTAACCTTAGGCCGTGAAGGCACTTATCAGTGGCAAGGCCATTTGCTGCACCAAGTTCACAGCCTACCCAGCACTATTGCTCAGCGGATTGTTGCCAGCCCTGAAGTTCTCAATGACTTAATCACATTTAGTGCTTTTTTGCAGCCTCATATCAGCATTGCTTTTGAAGACCGAAAATTAGACGGGCTAAGAAAAAAGCTCAACTCACGTTTATCTCACCATCAACGTGAAAAGCAAATAACCGATGTTCTCAAACAAGCGATTGATAAGTTGACCTATACTGGATGGACGACCGGAGGACATGACGCTATCGACGTACCAATTTACGCCTATGGCCAAGGCGCCCTGTATTTTCGAGGACATAAAGACAATATCGAAATCGCCGCGACGCTAATCCAGATGGTACGGGACTCACGCTATAAGGTGAAGTAGTGTCAAACATAGTACAGCGGACACAGCAAACTGTCGTTTTCATTGCTATCAGGTTACTGCTTTTGTTTGACAGAAGTTCTCTTTTTCTACTTTGAATGTGCGAGCCTATTGACGGCCTAAAGAATAATGAAAACACAAGGAACTGTTTTATGAATATGAACCAGAAAATGACTGCCGAGTTTATCGGTACACTTTGGCTTGTTTTAGGAGGCTGTGGTAGTGCCGTCTTAGCCGCCGCTTTTCCTGAGGTTGGCATTGGTTTACTTGGGGTAGCATTTGCCTTTGGTTTAACCGTGCTCACCATGGCATTTGCTATAGGCCACATCTCTGGGTGCCACTTAAATCCTGCCGTTTCGATTGGGTTATGGGCGGGGGGCGCTTTCCTGCATCTGAGTTGCTGCCCTATATTATCGCTCAGGTTGCAGGTGGCATCGCTGGCGCAGGGATTTTATACCTAATTGCATCAGGCCAAGATGGCTTTAGTCTGTCTGCCGGCTTTGCTTCGAACGGCTACGGTGAGCACTCTCCAGGTGGCTATAGCTTAACCGCAGCGCTGATTTGTGAAATCGTGATGACCCTGTTTTTCTTGCTGATCATCCTTGGCGCTACCGACTCTCGTGCACCAAAAGGTTTTGCGCCGATAGCCATTGGACTCGGGCTAACCTTGATCCATTTAATCAGTATTCCCGTGACTAATACCTCTGTAAACCCAGCTAGAAGCACTGCTCCAGCCCTATTTGTCGGCGATTGGGCAGTCTCACAACTTTGGCTATTTTGGGTTGCACCAATAGTTGGTGCGATACTCGCTGGAATGATTTATAAAGTCTTCGACGCTAAAGAATAGCCAGCATAAACAAAACAGAGCTTAAAGCGGCTCTGTTTTCTTTTTCAATGGCCTGCTAGGTGCTATTATCCGTTTAATCGGCGCGTTATCCTTGTTTCAAGGCTCGCCTCATTTAATATTAAGAGATGTAAACCATGAGCAACAAAAACAAAAGCCTTAAACAAATCACTGAAATGACACCAGAGTCTCGTTACGACTACCTAGTAGAACAAGTTAAAGAGCATAAGACTCTGTGGTCATTACAAGATTTAGATGGCTGCGTAATGCTGACCACCGAAGAGGAAGACTGCATTCCTATGTGGCCAACTGAAGAAGCTGCTGCACTTTGGGCAGTGGATGACTGGCAAGATTGCCAAGCATTAGCGATCCCTGTTGAAGAATGGTTAGAGCGTTGGGTTCCTGGTATGCAGGACGACGACCTTTTCGTTGCCGTATTCCCAGTACAAGATGACTTAGGCGTAGTGATCCCACCACACGAACTTGAAGATCGCCTTACACCTAAAAAACGTCACTAATCATTAAGAATCTTTGATGGCAAGCTATGCTCGCTTGCCATCTCGGTCTTTTTATCTACTAATAAAACTATAAAGAGAATAAAAAAAGTGGATAGTGAAAAACCTGTTAATCCCGCCAAATCTGCACCTAGCAACACCTTGCAAGATAGCAAAGCCACTAATAGCACTGTCGACGCCCAAGTTGAAAAAATCAACATGCCTAAGCGCCTTATCGCCTTGCTGATATTTTTAGTCGTGGTTTCTATCAGTGGCTTAATGGCTAAACAAGGCGTGCTATTTTGTATCTTAACCCTATTTATGGTGCTAGCAATTATAGGTAAACAAAAAGCTGGATTGCTCATGCTAAGAGTTTATACCTCACTGCAATTTATAATAGCCAGTGCAATGCCTTTAGTACTGCATGATCCTGACAACATGGTACCTTCAGAGCCATCTAGCTATGCCATAGGCAGCTTTAGCATGCAGCTACCTGATTGGTTGGTGTTTGGCGTGCTTATCCTCATATCATTCGTGCAAGTTTGGATAGCCTTTACACCAAAAGTCAGTCACTACTTTAGCCGAGCAATCAACCTAAACATCATGCGCTAAGCCTATATTTTAGATACAAAAAAGCCGTCATATGACGGCTTTTTTTAGTTTTTAATCAATGTTGATTAAACAGAGAAACTCGCACCACAACCACAGGTAGTCGTTGCGTTTGGATTCTTAACAAAGAAACGTGAGCCTTCAAGACCTGAAGTGTAATCCACTTCGCCGCCAACAAGATACTGCAGGCTCATTGGGTCAACAACCAACTGAACACCTTGCTTCTCTACGGTGAAGTCACCTTCGTTCACCTTCTCGTCAAAGGTAAAGCCATACTGGAAACCTGAGCAACCGCCACCCGTTACATATACACGTAACTTAAGTGCGTCATTTTCTTCCTCTTCGAGCAAAGTTTTTACTTTTGAAGCCGCCGCATCGGTGAAACGGATAGGCAAAGCATCTTCAGCTTGTTCAGTCATTACTACCTCTTACTTCTGTTTGCTGTGCAGAATTATCTAATACCTGAGTACTTTGTTCAAGTAATATGCCCTGCTCTTTTTCATCCACAAGTAAATCTTGTGCACTATATTCCTGTTCAGTTTGTGATCCCTTAGTCCAGCGGCTGGCTGGCACAATCACTTTGGCCTTCACTCTAGACAAGCTAAAGCCCTCAGGCAATGTAAATTCGCCCTCTAGCACCTGAAAATACCTAAATTTGAACTTAAATGAGGCATCACTCAAATCTGATAACTTAAGAGTAACGGTTTTCCCCTCCTGTAAACCAACGAGGGTGATCTCACTGCGCCCCGACAAAGAGCGCTTACGCTTCTCTAATTGTGTCAGTACCAACTTGAGGCGATACTGTCTTGGTTCGAGGCTAGGGGTTAACTCTAAGCCGTTAATGGCTACACCGTCTGCATTATTTTCTGGCGCCATCACGCTGCGATAAAAGGCCAGCTCACGTTCCAACTCTTTTTGTTTAGCGTTTTGCTCAACGAACATCGCCTGCATGTTGCTATTGGCTTCTCGCTCTAATGCCAGTTCGATATTGCGTGCTGCCAATGTTTGCGCCTGTAACTGCAGCTCTTGCATGTATTGTTCGCTGTTATCCGCTTGAGTCTGTGCTTTGGGCAGATAATTCGCCTTCGCCACATCGTAACAAAGTGCCCCTAGCGCAAAGGCAACGATAAACAAAAGCAATAAATAAACGCTGGAGGGTCTAATTTGTCGTTCAATCACTTGCAAGCGATCGACCCAACGATGATAATTTGGCATTAAGTAACAGCCCCTTAATAAAAAATGCCACATTTTGAAATCAATGTGACAAACATAAGTTTTGGAAATTTCTGTGCATCAAACAATCGTTAAGAAGCGAGAGCAATTTCAAAAATACCTACATACCGACCTTAAGGATATTCTTTCTCAATCTAAGGTCAGTGTACAACTCTGTTTGCTCGCTTTGCTTTTTGCACTCTTCGCATCTGGTGTCATTCTTCTTTTTAGAATATTGTTGGTCTGGTGCGACACCTTCACCGAAACCCAAGAGCTGAATTTTACGGAGATCATCGATGACTGGCGAGTATTATTACCGCTTTTAGGGGCATTTTTAATCTGGGGTGTCGCAAAAATGGGATCTCAGCGTTATAAACGTATGGGTATCGCCTATGTCATCCATAGAGTTAAGCTGCATTACGGAAAAATTCCATTGCAGTCAGCACCGGGACAATTTTTCCAAGCCCTGTTTGCACTTGCCACCAACTTTTCCGTAGGACGAGAAGGCCCAGCGATCCATTTAGGAGCCGTCAGTGCCAGCGTGTTAGCCGAAAAATTTAAACTGCCCGACAACAGTGTCCGCGTCATGTGTGCCAGTGGTATCGCCGCCGGCATTGCCGCCATTTTTAACGCGCCATTAGCAGCAGTCATTTTTGTTTTTGAGGTCGTCCTTAGGGAGTATAAGATCCATTACTTCTTCCCTATTATGCTTTCAGCCATCTGCGGCGCGCTCAGTAGCCAATTGGTATTTGGTGACGTCCATGAATTCGATCAAATTGGCGTAGCTGCTATCCCACTTAGTCAATATCCATTACTTGCAATATTCGGAGTAGTTCTGGGCTGTATCGCAGCAATCTTTAATTCCAGTCTATTAAAAATCACCGCCATCGGCCAAAAGTGGCCTCTTCTCAATCGACTATTACTTGCAGGTACAGTGACCACTTTAGTTGGCCTAGTATTACCGCAAGCGATTGGTAGCGGCGAGCTGGCCATTGCCGAAACCATTAACCAACATCCAAGTATTTTATTCTTAAGCGCTATTTTAATCGGTAAGATCATCGCCACTATCGCCGCCATCGGGCTAGGGATCCCCGGTGGGCTCATCGGCCCTCTTTATGGTATAGGCGCCCTTCTCGGTACCATTTTAGCTTTGGTGAGCGCGCTAATATTCCCCAGTATTGCTCCCTATATTGGTCTTTATACCATTATCGGCATGACTGGCATGATGGGAGTATGTTTAAGTGCCCCGTTAGCCGCATTGGTGGCGCTTATTGAACTGACCAATAATGCTTCCATCATACTGCCCTCAATGTTCGTAGTGATCCCTGCCTTTTTAATTGCCCATCAAGGCTTCAAGACCAAGTCTATCTTCTTCAAGCAGCTTGAGATCATGGGACTGGGCTATAAAGTTGCACCAGTAAACCTCGGGCTACAAAAAGTTGGTGTTCGCCACCTTATGGACAAGCGTTTCGTAATTGTCGCCGACAATGACGAACTGCTGCTAGAAGTGCTCAAGCGTGCAGAGGGTCGTTCAGTACTGGTTAGAAATGGCCAAGGGAAAGTGGATATGCTGCAACTTGAACTGCAAGCCAGAGATGAAGACACCACCTTGACCCGCCACCCTATTCAAGGTCTTCCCGATACATCAACCCTCAATGAGGTCTACGCGATTCTTGCTAAAGAGCGCCGAGGTGAGGTCTATATCTATCAAGAGTCCACCGATCAGATTGTTGGGGTGATTAACTGGGTTTCGCTGAGAAAAGAGATCCGTTCAGGTCAAGTATAAACTTGGCTATCGTTACCTATCCTTATTAAGGGATACTGATAACAAGGACTCAGTATAAGCCCACCTAGAAAGTTACTTTATCCGCAGCTAGGCGATTAACTATTGCTCCCGTTTTCTATTTATTTAGATGCTTTTTGGCTGCGCTCACTCAAAACAGAAGTCAGTGCCGTATATAACAGTCACAGGCGAAAGAAGCACTTTTTAAAAATTACCAACCCATAATTATCATCTTTAACATCTATTATTTAATTCCGCTTACATCGCTAATTGACTGTTAAAATAGCACTCAACATTGCCAAATTAACAATCGAAAAAGCTTACAACTCTGCCACGATTAATCGCATATTCTCACCTCTTAAACGACACAAACCGCTCAAACCTTAGGCGATTTATGTAAGCAAACTTATTGTCATCAAATACAAAACCATAGAACAATAATAAAGCAACAATCGCCACACAATTCCCCGAGCTTAAATTCCCACCTCTTAATTGAAATAAAAACAGACAAACTGATTGTTTATTCATCATTTTCACAACTTTTTAGATTTTTTCACAGGCTTATCATCACACTTTTGGGTAGTTTTACGACCTCAAACGCTTTCATTTACGAATAACGAAAACCAGTACACGAAAGCATTGATAAAAAAACGTTGCGGGGTCGTAACTGGGTGACCACATCCAATAACCCGATGTAAAGGTAAAGCAGCCTTTCATGTGGCGCTAAACCAAGAGTAAACAACATCATCCCGAAAAGGGCACACAATGAGTGTATTAAATAATAAATTAGCAGCATTAGTCCTGCTCTCTGCCTCAACGGTTGGCTTTAGCGGTCAAGCCGTAGCAGAGGACTATCAAAAGCTGCTCAACATGTGTATCGCATGTCACGGAGTTGATGGAAGTAACGACTTTGCTTCGATCCCTAATTTAAAGGGACAAAACGTGCAATACATGGTTGTACAACTAAAAAACTTTAAAGCAGAAAAACGCCACGATAAGACTATGAGTAAAGTCGCCAAACTGTTAACCGAAAAACAGATGCAGGCAATGGCGGAATATTTCAATACGGGTAAGGAACAAGACTAATGGCTATCGATAGACGTAATTTTTTAAAGGGCGCAGCAGCGACCTCTGTAACAGCCATGCTGCCACTAAACTGGGCCTTTGCATCGAACCGCCCTGCGGGTATTGAGCCGATGGACGTATCAGCGGTGAAGTGGAAGAGTGTTGATGATTTACCAAGTCACTTCAAAGTACTAAACTCAAGTCCACTGAACGCTTTCCCACCTGAGCACCTGCTCGCACCAGTAAAAACACCAGCCGATGTCGCCTTTATTCGCTGGAACGGTAAGATGCCCGAGTTCGACAAGATTGATCCAGATACTTGGGAATTCACCGTTGACGGTGAGTCAATCGAAACGCCAAAGACCTATACCATTGCAGAGCTAAAGAAGAAGTTCAAAACTCACACGCAGCAACTCGTTCTAGAGTGTGGTGGTAATAGCCGCGAGAACTTCTACCCGAATGCTAAGGGTAATCAGTGGAGTAACACAGCTGTATTCTGCGCAGAGTGGACTGGCGTATTGATTAAAGACGTTCTTGCCGATTGTGGCGTGAAGAGCGATGCGGTTTATACCGCTCACTACGGTGCTGATAAGCACATTAGTGGTAAAGGCGCAGCCATCTCTCGCGGCGTACCTATTGATGCTGCCATGAATGAAAATGGCATGATTGCTTGGGGCATGAATGGCGAAGATATTCCATACATGCACGGCTACCCACTACGTATCGTATTCGGCGGCCGCCCGGGTTCTGTTTCACAGAAATGTGCAACAGGTATGGGTGTTCGAGATCGCGTACACGACGGTAAGAAGATGGAATCACCAGCTTACCAAGTACCAAAGTATCCAGTTGCACCAGGTGAAAAAGTTGATAACAAAGACTTTAAGATCATCGAAGAGATGATTGTTAAGTCACTAATCACAGCACCACAAACGGGTAGCGAATTAGCTTTAGGTAAAACACTTTCTGTGAGCGGCCATGCTTGGGCCGGTATGCGTGATGTGGCTAAGGTTGAAGTGAGCTACGACTACGGTACAACTTGGCAGACAGCAGCTTTAACTAAGCCAGTGAACCCAACAGCGTGGCAACAATGGAATATCGATCTTAAGTTACCACAAGCTGGCTACTATGAGATTTGGGCTCGTGCAACTGATACCAAGGGCGACACCCAGCCTATGGTTCAACCACAGTGGAACCCGAAAGGCTACCTATTCAACGGCTGTCACCGAGTGGCAGTAAGGGTCGTATAATGAGAAAGACTCTGTTAACGGCAAGCTTGCTTGCCTTAAGTTGCCTCTCTCCTGCGATGGCTGCCGATGCAGCCAAAAGCTACCCAGTTGACCCCGAGTCAGGCCTAATTATGGCACCGGGTTGGGAGATGGTGAACTATCAGTGTAACGCTTGCCATACTAGTTTGATTATCCCGCAGAACAAGGGTAACCGTGAAGTTTGGCGCGATACCATTCAGTGGATGGTTGATACCCAAGGTTTATGGGATCTTTCTGATACATGGGATCCAGTACTCGACTACCTCTCGACCTATTACAACGAGACGGGGATCGACATGAAGATCTTTAGACGTAAGCCGTTAGATAGCGACCAGATGCCGCCAATGCCAACTTCGACTAAGGAGAATTAAGATGGTAAATCATTATTCGAAGTCTTTATTAGCCGCCAGTCTATCTTTAATGGCACTAAGCACATCGGTACAAGCTCAAGATACATCTTTTAAAGATACCCTTGCACTGCAAGGGTTAAAACTTGAGTCTAGTGCACTGAATTACCAAGCCGATGCAAGCAAAGGTGAAACGCTAGCAAATCAACGCTGTATCGCTTGCCATGGCGATGCCATGCTTGGCATGATGAAGACTTACCCAGATCTTAAAGGCCAAAAAGCCGCTTACCTATTCAAGCAGTTGGTTGACTTTAAGCGTGGTGATCGCAGCGACCCCTTAATGCAAGGTCAGGCGAGTATGTTGTCTGAAACCCAAATGAAAGACATCGCTTATTACTACTCGACGCAAACCGCATCGAACTTGAGTAAATAGCCCTAATCGGCGCTTAATATTCATCCTAAGCCCGATAGGTATCAGCAAAAGCCCAGATAGTTTAATTATCTGGGCTTTTTCTTTAGGCCTGTGGTGTTGATTCAAATCACTGTGACCCCCTCCCGCTCAATAGTAACAATTCAATAACAAAGCCAAGTATAGTAAGATGAGTTTTTAGTTGATTAGCGCCAGATTTAAAGGACTGTGTATGCTCAAGAAACCTCAAACTCTTATCGCTCTTACCCTACTCGCCGTCCTATTAATTCTCTATGCCGCAAACTCTCAATTTAATCCAGAAAGTGACACGGTCACCATCAAACAAACACCCAAAACCGTCGCTGCCGATTTAGCAACACCACCCGATTCTGATGAAACACAAACCAGCTTTATTAAAATCTCCGATGAGCGCCCAACCAAGGCACCAAAGGATGTACGCATCGACTCTCTCGATGAATTAATGGCATTATTTGACTCATTAAATTACAACACTCAAAGCTGGCAGCAAGGTAATCGAGAAGTCCCAAGACTGACCTTCGAGTCAGTCAGTGAACGCTGGCAAAAAACCTCGAATCAAATCCCTGTGCAACAGAAGAAGATGGTGTTTTTCCGATTGCTCGCGCCATTAATCTTAGTTGCTAATGAGAATATTCTTCTGGAACGCCGCTTAATTGAAACAGCACCGCTCGATGACGTTGTTTTACAAAGAATTGCCCTAAAGTACAAAATCACTCCTGACGCAGACACTGCGTTAACTGAGGCGCAAAGGCAAACCTTGCTTGAGGAAGTCGATATCATGCCGCCTTCATTGGTACTTGCCCAAGCAGCGGAAGAAAGTGGCTGGGCAACCTCCCGCTTTACGGTTGAAGGTAATGCGTTTTTCGGGCAGTGGGATTTTAGCGGCAAGGGGATGATCCCTAAACAGCAGCGTAAAGAGTTAGGCAACTATGGTTTAGCCCGCTTCGATACGCCGCTGGCGTCTGTAGAAGGTTATATGCTGAACCTCAACACTAACAACGCCTATAAGAAGCTTAGGGAATTAAGAGCAAGCTTACGCGCTGACAATAAGCCGATCACCGGCATGGAACTGGCTGGCACCTTAGATAAATACTCTGAGCGAGGCCAAGCCTATATTGATGGCATACGTCAGATGATTAGCTACAACAAGTTAGATCAAGTCGATGAAGCCTACTTAAGTGATGCTGCGCCGCTGCATTTAATCCCAAGGCCAGACTAATTACTTACATTTATACTGACGCTTTTCCTATCGGGAGGGCGTCGGTTACCGCTTGAGCGCCTACACCTCATATAAACAGCTTGCTATATAAATCTGCAAGAACAAGAACAAGAACAAGAACAAGAACAAACAAAAGATAATAAGTAACAGACAAGCGCTTAGATACGAAAACTTACAACCGTTAAGCAGATTGAGCAACTGCCATCGAACAGCCCGTTATCGATAACACCTCTCTTACATCCCCAGAGATCTAAATCACAACTCTTCGCATTCGCAACTATTTATTTGAACTTACCATAGACAGTAATCACACATCCCCTATACCCTGCAAACACTAATCATTATCATTTATATTTGTGGGTAGACACGCTAGGAATCGATTTCCACTGGACGGAAACATAAAACATAACAGTGTTTCCACTTAAACGGGATCTTTCATGCAGTTTAAGAACTCCATTATTGCGCTATCAATCTCAGCCGTTATTTTTCCATGCCTAGTCGCTGCACAAGACAGCGATATCGAAGTTATCACAGTTACAGCAAGTCGAATGGACAAGCCTGTCAGCGCCATTCCAAACACTGTGACGATTATCGATCAGGAGCAGTTAAATGAACAACTTAGAACAACCCAAGATCTCTCCGCTATCATAGGTAATCTCGCACCGAGCTTTTCCCCTAGCCGCCAAAAGATGAGCAATACCGGCGAAACGCTTCGTGGCCGTACCCCATTGATTATGATTGACGGTGTACCACAGTCTAACCCATTACGCAGCGGCGGTCGTTCTGGCCAAACAATTGACCCTGCGATGATTGAACGTATTGAAATTATCCATGGTGCCAATGCAATGCATGGCTTAGGTGCCCAAGGCGGTATTATCAATTACATCACCAAAAAGCCCAGTGGCGATAACGAACACCACGTTAGCTTTGATGTGACCGTGCCCAACAATCTTGAGTCCGATGGCATTAGTTTTGGTACCAGCTATAGCTTCTCTGGTGAATCAGAAAGTTTGGATATGATAGGTGCTGTCAGTTATCGCAATAACGGCGTTTATTACGATGCTAACGATGAGATGATTGGTGTCGACACCACTCAGGGCGAGTCGATGGACAGTCAAAGCATGGACTTTTTTATCAAGCTAGGACATAACTTTGACAACTCTCGACTTGAGCTAATGGTGAACCATTACAATATGGAAAATAACGGCGACTACATGGCCGTTAAAGGCGACAAAGAGAACGACATACCAACTGGAGCTATCAAGCAAGATCAACCTTGGGATGCAGCCAATAACCAGGTTACGACCACCAGCTTAACTTATACCCATGAAGATATTGGCGGCCAGCAGCTGAATCTACAGTTTTTCAATCAAAATTTTGAAGCCGTCTATGGCGGGGGCTGTTGGTCAGATTTTTATGATCCAAGTATGGAAGGCAGCGATAAAGTAACCGTGTGTGGCACTGGCGAAAACGGCGAGTCTCTTTACTATGAGCAGTCACGTAACAAGTCAGTAAAATGGGGCATGAAAGCCTCTATGATGGCAAGTAATATTGCCGACTCTGGTGTCAGTATCGCCTATGGTCTAGATATATTCCGTGACACAACGGAGCAAGATATGGTGATGAGTGGCATTTCTTGGGTGCCTGAAAGCACCTATGACAATATCGCTCCCTTTGCGCAAATAGATTATGACCTCATTGACAACCTAACCCTTTCAGGTGGGATACGTTATGAGTATGCCAAACTAAATGTAGACGACTACAAGACCATGTATGGCTACGGCAATAAGTATGTTGAAGGTGGCAGCCCTGACTTTAATGAGACCCTATTTAATATTGGCGCCTCTTATCAAATAACGCCTGCTCTAAGGGTTTATACCAGCTTTAATCAGGGCTTTGGTATGCCTGACGTCGGGCGAGTACTGCGCGATGGTGACAACTTCCAAGGACCGAACCCAAGTATCGAAGATACATTGGCACTAGACCCAATTGTCACAGACAACATCGAGTTTGGCGCCGACTATCAAGGTGAATACTTTAGCTCAAAGATTGCCTACTACCGCTCGTCAAGTGACTACGGCGCACGTATGGTCGATAAAGGAGATGGCAGCGGCTCATTTGTGATTAAACGCGAAAAAAGTTTAATCGAAGGAATTGAGGCAAACCTAACTGCTTACATCGGAAGCAATGATGACGTTGGTATCAACCTTGCGATTCAAAACGGTGAATACGACTCAAATGATGACCAAAAGGTAGATACCGATCTCGATGGTGCCAATATCTCACCTAACCGTATTAATCTATTTTGGAACCACAATTTCGACAATGATATCTCAACCCATATTCAAGCTAACTTTTATATGGATAAAGACTTTAAAGATGAAAACAACAACGTCTATGCCAACTTTGATGGCTACACCACTGTTGATGCATCAATTGCCATCCCAGTTTACGACGGCACGCTAAGTATCGGTATTCAAAACCTATTGAATGAAGACTACTACACTTACTATTCGCAAACGGTTGGTAAAGATACCCGTTATTTCAAGGGGATGGGGCGCACCGCCACGGTTGGTTTCAGTCTACCGTTTTAATACTGTTAAACACTTACCTGTAAGCACTAAATAATAAAAAAGCCGTTGGCGTATTTAACTACGCTAACGGCTTTTTATTGCAGCTCTGCAGTGATTAACTTTTAGCTTTACGCAGATAAGGCATGGCAAGTAACGCCACACCGACAATTAAGAATGGAATGCTTAACAGCTGGCCAGCACTGAAGGTCCAGGTATCGGCGTAAACAGCTTGCTTAACCTTCACCATCTCAATCAGGAAACGAGAGCTAAATACTAACACTAGGAATAAGCCGAAGATGGCACCGTGCTTGAGCTTCATATCGGTGAGCTTGTATATCGCCCATAGCAATACAAAAATCAACAAATAAGCAATGGCTTCATATAACTGCGCTGGATGACGCGGCAACATATCGACACGTTCAAACACTATCGCCCAAGGCACAGTGCTTGGTAAACCTAAGATTTCTGAGTTTACAAAGTTAGCCATACGCACAAAGAAGCCAAAAATCGCCGTGGCAATCGCTAAGCGATCAAGTAAAAATAAGAAAGGTAATTTCACCTGACGCTGATAGTAATACAGGGCTAAAATTGCACCTAGACCACCACCATGACTGGCTAAACCACCTTCCCATATAGCAAAAATCTTCAATGGATGACTAAAGTAATAAGCTGGATCATAGAAAAGACAGTGCGCCAGACGTGCACCGACAATAATCCCCACCACGCAGTACATCAAAAGGTTGTCTAACGACTCGACCGGTAAACTCTCTTTAATATAAATGCGTTTCATCACCTGAAAGCCTGACGCAATCGCCAGCGCAAACAAGATCCCGTACCAATGTACTTTTAACCCCATTACGTCTATCGCGACGGGGTCAATATTCCAAATAAAATGCTCCAAACTAAGCCTTCCAAATCGGTTGTTTTGAATCGAAAATATGATAACTCAAGGGCTGTTTTACGCTTCAGTCAGCCTTTTGGCAAGGTTTTAGCGAAATTTGCGGCAACAGAATGTTTCAGTCCTCACCTATAAGTCAAAAATCTGGATGATTTAATCCAATGTTCTGTACTTGTTATATTTATCTGCCCATTAGATTCTGCTATAGTGCCGCCTCAGCCACCCTACATAAACTTGGGCTATAGCAAAGCTATTCGCCCCTCAGAAATTGGAAATAAAGGCTGATGACTCAGTTTCAAGGTTCGCACATCCTGTCGGTAAACCAACTTGACTTGGAAGCCGTTCAAACCGTTTTCTCCGTTGCTACCCGCATGACCCCTTATGCTTTAAGACAAAAACGTACCACAGTGTTAGATGGTGCCGTTTTGGGTAACCTATTTTTCGAGCCTAGCACCCGTACTCGCGTCAGCTTTGCCAGTGCCTTTAGTTTACTGGGCGGCCGAGTTAACGAAACCGTTGGCATGGCGTCATCTTCGCTATCAAAAGGCGAGTCACTTTACGACACAGCTCGCGTACTATCGAGCTACTCAGATGTGATAGCTATGCGTCATCCAGAATCTTTCTCAGTGCGTGACTTTGCCAAAGGCAGCCGTGTACCAGTAATCAATGGCGGCGATGGTGCAAACGAGCATCCAACTCAGGCTTTACTCGACTTATTCACCATCCAAAAAGAGCTGGCAGCCGGTGGCCGTGATATTAGCGGTATGAATATCGCCATGGTGGGCGATTTAAAATTTGGCCGCACCGTACATTCGCTTTCTCGCCTGTTATGCATGTATAAAGATGTCAGCTTCACACTCGTATCACCAAAAGAGTTGGCAATGCCTGACTCTGTGATCAGTGACATTGAAAATGCTGGCCATAAGATCACAATAACAGATCAACTTGAAGGCAATTTAGATCGCGCTGATATACTCTATCTGACGCGTATTCAAGAAGAACGCTTCCCCTCTCAAGAAGAAGCGAACAAATACCGAGGTAAGTTCCGTTTAAACCAAAGTATTTATACACAGCATTGCAAGTCAAACACAGTGATCATGCATCCGCTGCCACGAGACTCCCGTGAGCAAGCAAATGAATTGGATAATGATCTTAACGACCATCCAAATCTGGCTATCTTCAGACAAGCCGATAATGGTCTGTTGATCCGCATGGCACTGTTTGCACTGACGTTAGGTGTTGACTCTCAACTTGAGCAATACGAACGTCCTGTTAATTGGTATTCACGAAAAGCTGATCTCTAGGTCGGCTACAAATTTAAGGATTAAAAATGACTCGTTCTGACGAACTATTTGAACAAGCTAAAAAGACCATCCCAGGTGGCGTTAACTCTCCAGTACGTGCATTTTCTGGTGTGGGCGGATCACCACGCTTTATCGAAAAAGCTGACGGCGCTTATATCTTCGATGCCGATGGCAAGAAATATATCGACTATGTAGGCTCTTGGGGCCCAATGATTTTAGGCCACAACCACCCAAAAATTCGTGAAGCGGTGTTAAAAGCTGTAGAAAATGGTCTATCTTTTGGCGCACCAACAGAACTTGAAGTCACTATGGCTGAAAAAGTTATCGAAATGGTTCCATCAATGGAACAAGTTCGTATGGTGAGTTCAGGTACCGAAGCGACCATGAGCGCAATTCGTTTGGCACGTGGCTTCACTAACCGTGACAAAATTCTTAAGTTTGAAGGCTGCTACCACGGCCACGCTGACTGCTTGCTTGTTAAAGCAGGTTCTGGTGCACTAACACTTGGCCAGCCAAGCTCTCCAGGTATTCCTGAAGATTTCGCTAAGCACACGCTAACAGCAACCTACAATGACTTAGATTCTGTTAAGGCTATCTTCGAGCAATACCCAGAAGAGATCTCTTGTATCATCATCGAGCCAGTTGCTGGCAACATGAACTGTATTCCGCCAATTGACGGTTTCTTACAAGGCCTACGTGCTATCTGTGATCAGTACGGCGCACTAATGATTATCGACGAAGTGATGACAGGTTTCCGCGTATCTAAGAGCGGCGCACAGGGTCACTACGGCGTAACACCAGATCTGACGACACTAGGCAAAGTTATCGGCGGCGGTATGCCAGTGGGTGCTTTCGGTGGTCGCAAAGATGTGATGCAGTTTATTGCGCCAACAGGTCCTGTTTACCAAGCAGGTACGCTTTCTGGTAACCCGATTGCCATGTCTGCAGGTCTTGCACAGATGGAAGCCCTTTGTGAAGAAGGCGTATATGAGCAGCTAGCCGCTAAGACTCAATACATCGCAGAAGGCTTCAAAGCAGCAGCTAACAAGCACGGCATTCCAATGGCTATCAACTACGTTGGTGGCATGTTCGGTTTCTTCTTCACAAGCGAAGAGACGGTAACCAACTTTGCTCAAGTGACTAAGTGTGATACAGCACTATTTGCTGAGTTCTACCACATGATGCTAGATGAGGGTGTTTACCTTGCTCCTAGCGCTTATGAAGCAGGTTTCCTATCACTTGCTCACGGTGAAGAAGAGCTTGAAGCAACACTTGCTGCAGCGGATCGCGTATTTGCTAAGCTTGCTAAGGCTTAATTACGTTTAACGCAATTGCCTTAAAACGTAATAACTAAAACATTAAAGGAACACTAACTAGTGTTCCTTTTTTATATCTGCTTCCACTCAAAGCGCAATTTGCTCATTAACAACCAAACCTTCTTCGCTTAGTTATTTTCTGCTTTATGCTTAATTCGCTAGTAAGTTCTATAAAATTAGTAAAAGCTTAACCTAATAAGTATTAAAAACTAATAAGACAAATCAATTCAGATAAAGTATCTGCACCACACACACTAAAGCAGCTTTAAATCACACTTCTACACAAAATTAGACATAGTTAACAGTTGTGACAAACCCATCTCTGTGGTTTCATGTTGCCGCCCAACCTTAAAATAACCTTAATTTGGCGACTGAGTTGGGGTTAAGTACGCCATAACATCAGCTATGTGAGTTAACCTATGTTGTACGCATTTTTGATTTCACTCGCGGTACTGGCGTTACTCAGTATTGTGTTTGAAGAGATCACCCACCTCAATAAAGCCAAAACCACTCTGTTCTTTGGTTGTATCTCTTGGATCACTCTGTTTATGGCTGCAGGCGATCCTAGTCACGAAAAAATTGTTGAACACCAACTTAATGAAAACCTGTTAGAAATCGCAACCCTATGGCTATTTCTAATGTCCACCATGACCTTTGTTGCATACCTCAACGCCAAAGGCATGATCCAGATCTTAGTGCAGAAGCTCTTCCCCCAAAGGGTGTCTGTACGCATGCTGATGCTTCAAGTTGCCCTGTTTTCCCTTGTACTGTCCGCGATTTGCGACAATGTTACTGCCACCTTAGTCTCCCTCGGGCTACTAACAACCTTCAAGCTTGAATCCCATATACGGCGCCGCATGGCAGTACTGATTATCTTTGCCGTCAACTCCGGCGGCGTAGCGTTAATTACTGGGGATGTCACCACCTTGATGATCTTCTTAGGCGGCCATGTAGACATGTCTGAACTACTGATGCTATTTGTTCCAGCAGCATTTAGCGTGATGTTGCTTGCTGTGCTGTTCTCACTAAAAACCGAAGGTGAAGTCTATACCGCGTCAATAAAGAAAAGCGTCCGCCCCATCGATATGGTCATTGCGCTCATCTTCTTTAGCACTATCGTCATGACGATGGCGCTTAATATCTTATTTGGTATTCCACCTGTGTTAACCTTCTTAACAGGGTTGTCGGTCATGTTTTTGGTGGGACACACCTCAAGGACAAACCAAGAGGAGTTGCAAATCCTGGAATATATCCGCCAGGTTGAGTATGACACCCTGCTATTCTTCCTCGGTATTTTGCTGCTTGTAGGTATGCTAAAGGAGATCGGCACCTTAGACTTATTGACTCAAGTCTATTCTCAGTTTGACCCCAATATATCGAACTTTGTCAGTGGTATGGGATCTGCAATTTTAGACAATGTGCCATTAACTGCGGCACTGCTTAAAGCTGAGCCAGCACTAAATACTGCACAATGGCTAGGACTCACTTACGCCGTTGGCGTTGGAGGCTCATTATTAGTCATCGGCTCTGCCGCTGGCATTATCGCCATGAGTAAAGTTAGCGAGATCACCTTTGTAAGCTATCTTAAATACGTTCCCGCACTAACCCTTTGCTATAGCTTAGGATACGGTTTGACCCTGCTATTAGCTTACCACTTTTACAATTAGCATAACCATGACACAAAAAAGGCCTAACACAGAGTTAGGCCTTTTCTAGACTGACATAGATTTTAATTAATGCTCAATTAAATCGCTGGTACTTTAAACTCTGTCCCTTGAATTGCTAACACTACGTCTCGAGGCCGTATCTCAACGATTGTCAGCTTACCCTGAATGCTATCGCCCTCTTGCAGCTCGGCTCCATCGACATTAAGCCAACGATTATCTGGCGCACTCGAATAGACATGGGCATTGATATTAAACTCGGGGACTTGTAATTGTAGCCCCGCTGGCAGCTGACCATATTTGGGGATATCATCCGACTTTGGTGTAGTAGGAATGGGATCAAGCTTTGGCTCTGTCACTGGGGTCGCCACCGCATTGTCACGCTCAACATCCTTAAGAGCTGCCTCAAATGCCGCTAATAGATTATTGTTTACCGCTGGCTCCGAGCTTTTTAAGCCTACATCGTTAGCGGCATCTTCGACCTGTTCCTTGAGCGATTCAAGCAGATCCTCACCACGCTGGTTGCTATTGGCACCGAGAATAATTGGCTCACTATCGCTTGTCACTCGGCTCTTATTTGAGGCGGGGTTAGAAGCTGGCTCATGATTATTCTCAACACTGTTATTCTCAACATTTCGTTGCGCCTTCAACACCGCGGCCATCAGATCATTAGACTCCTCTGACGCTGCACTGTTTACCAACGGCTGTGAAGTGGAAACCATTACCGGTTGAGTTACCGCCATAGGTTTAGCGATTGGCAGTACAACCTTTCCTGCAAGACGGATCTCGGGCACCGACTCTGGTGTTGAGTCAGCTTCTTGCTGACTCATTTGTTGGGCTGTTTCTTGTTTCGCGAACTCGTGCTGATTAGGCGTCGGATTAGCACTAGAGTTAACACTCGTCGCTTCCCAAAGTCCGTTCCCCCCTTTCGACTCCGGGTACAAGACCTTACTCAAAAGCCAGGCGGCTAAGACGGTCAACAGTAGTAGCGAGACAACACCCGCGGCATATTTAAGCCCTTTTCCACTGTCTTGCTTCGCCCTATATTGCGCCCTCGGAGTCAACACCACGTCATGGGTTATCCCTTGAGATTGCTGTTTATCTCGCGTCACAGCATCGAGTAAAATCGACATTAATACAACCTCTTGCTTTGACCGAGTCGCGGCCCAGCATCACTTAAATACAGATTAAGCTGCACAAGTGTTTGGCTGCCTGCAATACCATCGGCGGTCAAACCATGTTGACGCTGAAACGCCTTTAAGTTCTGCTCCAGTTCAGGGTCAAAGTAATCAACCAGTCTCGGCGCTCTGTCATCAATACGCGCTAGGCTGTTTTCTAGCCACTGGAGCTGAGCTTGATTAGCCGATTGTCCAATCTCCTTTGGCTGATTTTGAGGTGCCTGCCAGAGAAGTTCAAAGGTTCCGGTAAAGTGGCGGGTAAACCAATCTCGACTCACCCAAAGCTGCTGCTCATTAAGCTGTAGCAAAATTTGCTCGCCCTGACGTGACACCACAGTGCCATAGAAGGCTTGATCCTTATCATCGACCAGATAGACAACAGCAGGATAGTTAAGGCGCACTAAAGAGTGCCAATTGCCCTGCTGCTGAAAACAATCAAGCCCCTGCTGTTTAGCCGACTGACACGCTGTCAATCCTATATAGGGCACCTTGCCCCATAAGCCTAAAATACTGGCGTAGGCGCTGTCGATATCACGGCTCTGGGAGATAGCCCCATGGAGCACACGCTGACTGTTATTTAAAGCATTGCTGCTCGCATCTTGTTTTACCGTGTTCACAGAGGCAACGACAGGTGCAGGTGCTTTGACAGCAGCGGTATCCGCCGTGGTAGCCGATGGGCTAAATAGATAAAACGCGATACCGAAGGTAGCAAGCAGCGATGCCGCTATACTGGCTGGCAGCAACAGGCTCTTCTTCTCAGGCTCTTCCCCTAATACCTCTGCAGAGGCTAAACGCACCATCTTATTATCGATAGGTACTTTTGACTGCGCATAACTGGCCATCAAAGCGCGCTCACACAACAGGTTAATCAATCTTGGAATACCACCGCTATATTTATGTAACGCCTTAATCGCACTCTTATGAAACAGTGGCTCATGGCGGCCGGCGACCTGTAAACGATGCTGCACATACAGCGCCACCTCTTCAACCGTTAATGGCAGAAGATGATAACGAGCAGTGATGCGCTGGGCTAACTGGCGTAGCTCTTGCCTTTTAAGTAGTTGCTGCAATTCGGGTTGACCAATCAAGATGACCTGCAGCAACTTTTTAGTATCGGTTTCTAAATTAGTTAGTAGCCTTAACTGTTCGAGCACTTCGGCTCTTAAATGCTGTGCCTCATCGATAATCAATACCGTATTGCGGCCTTTACTATGATTCTCAAGCAGGAACTTACTGATCAAGTCTGTCAGCTGCTTAAGGCTGGGCTCGTCACCATAAGAAATCCCTAACTCATCACACAAGGTCGCCAGCAATTCTGACTCTGTTAATGACGGATTTAAGATAAATGCGGTATCGGTATTATCGGGGAGTTGTTTTAACAGGCAGCGAGAAACGGTGGTTTTCCCCGTCCCCACCTCACCAGTTAACAATACAAAGCCACCAGTTTCGCCCAAGCCATAAGTAAGATGTGCCAAAGCTTCTCTATGGCGATCACTCAAAAACAGATAATGAGGATTCGGTGCGATAGAAAACGGATTGTCATTTAATCCAAAGAAAGCCTTATACATGCGAGCTTTTATCCTTTTAAAACCATGTTGAACTAACGCCTACAGAGCAGAAACTCTTATGCACTATAAATACACACGCAACGAGTGTTTATATTACCTTGATGCGCCAGTCGATGCCTTTCAATTTTCGTGGATGGACAAAACGGTTCCGTTTCGGCCCAAACCTCGGCATAAATCTAGAATTAAGACTCACGTTAAAGCCAAGGGCAATGCTTGTCAAAACTTGCTTTAACTTATTCTACTAAAGTAAGCCCAATATCAAATTGATCGCGATATATTACTATCTGTACCCAAGTCCTGAGTATGAGAACATCTAACAATTCACTTAGGAGACAATGGAATCATGCTACACTCGCCGTTAAGTTATTAAGTGAGAAATCTTGTGAAAATTTACCTTGTTGGCGGCGCCGTCCGCGATAAATTACTCAACCTTCCAGTAAAAGATCACGACTATATGGTCGTAGGTGCAACACCAGAGCAGATGCTCGCTCTTGGTTATAATCAGGTTGGTAAGGATTTCCCGGTATTTTTACACCCCAAAACCAGCCAAGAGTATGCGCTCGCACGTACCGAACGAAAAACCGCGGCGGGTTATGGTGGCTTTAGTGTCGATGCGGCGCCAACCGTTACCCTTGAGCAAGATCTAATGCGCCGAGATTTAACTATCAACGCTATAGCTCAAGACGATGAGGGTAAACTTTGCGACCCTTATAACGGCGTGGCAGATCTTGAAAAACACACCCTCAGACATGTCTCCGCTGCATTTATTGAAGACCCTTTACGAGTCCTGCGAGTGGCCCGCTTTGCTGCTCGTTTTCACAACCTAGGCTTTAGCATTGCACCGGAAACCATGACTTTAATGGCTAAGATAAGCCAAAGTGGCGAGCTTGAGGCTTTAACCGCTGAACGTGTCTATTTAGAACTCGATAAGGCGCTTGCAACAGATGACCCACAAGTATTCTTTCAAGTATTAAGGGACTGTGGTGCGCTCGCAGTGTTATTTCCTGAAATTGAGGCACTATTTGGTGTTCCTCAGCCTGAGAAGTGGCATCCAGAAATCGATACTGGAGTTCATACCATGATGGTACTTAAGCAAGTTGCCAAGCTAACCGATGATAACTCGGTACGCTTCGCTGCTTTGGTACATGATCTAGGTAAGGCATTAAGCCCTAAAGAGCACTTACCAAAACACCATGGTCATGGGCAAAAAGGCTTACCCTTAATTAAGTCCTTATGTGAGCGCTTTAGGGTACCCAATGAGTATCGTGACTTAGCGCTACTGGTCAGCGATCAACATCAAAACATCCACAAAGTGACCGAGCTTAGGGCTGATACTCTGATCAAACTGTTTGATAAAGCAGATTTTTGGCGTAAGCCTCACCGACTAGAACAACTACTCATCGCCTGTGAAGCCGACAGTAAAGGACGCACCGGACTCGAGTTAACCCCTTATCCCCAGGCTGATTACCTTAAGCAGTGCTTTGCCGCAGCGTCCGCTGTTGAAGTACAGGCTATTATCGCACAAGGATATAAAGGCGCCGAGATCCGTGAGCAATTAGGTAAAGCGAGAACGGCTGCAGTACAGGTGATTAAAGGGTTACAAGCTAATAATGCCAGATAAAAAACCTAAAAAAGTCGCATTTCTAGGCTAGTATTAGAGGTGTAATATTTTTGGATAATTTACACTTAGCTTGCAATTACTCAAATTTTCACCAAGTTATTCAGAGCTTAGCGTTAAAATCCATAGCAATAATTTTTAGCTGTGACATAATTAACCAGTTCAGTTGTAATGTGCAGCTGTGCTTATTTAAACCAACCTATATAAAGGGAATTCCCGATGAATAAAAAAGTACTTATGATTGCTGGTGTAGCAATGACTGCCCTACTAGGTGGCTGTGCAAACACTACTGCTCTTGAAGAAAGCGTTGCAAACCTAGGTAACAAAGTTGACCAGCTTTCAGCTGAAGTTAGCTCTCTAAAATCAGATCACGCTAAAATGTCTGCAGACATCGATGATGCAACTGCAGCAGCAGTAGCTGGCGTTGCTGAAGCAGAACGTGCTAACGCACGCATCGACAACATCGCTTCTTCTTACAAGAAGTAATATTGTTTAGGAATTAAGCCTTATTCTATAACGGCTGACTCCCAAGGCTTGGTTTCGAGTATTGCACTTGACCAAGCCTTTAATTTATCCACTATATTCTGTTTCTCAGACTCACTTTTCCCCCAAGCTTTTAAACCTTATCAAACTAAGACAATAAAAAAGCGCCCTAATGGACGCCTTTATTAAACAGTCAGCGACTGGTTAGCCGTTTGACAGGCTCTGAATATTGACCGGAATACCCGCTTGAGTCAGCAAGGCATCGTTAGCCTTGGCATAATCGACCTGCTCTTTACCGATAAACTCAACCACACCACGATTCATCTGTCGGACGTTATCACTGCCGCCGTTTGCGGTCGACAAAGGTGAATGCACCTCGATCAACTCACGACCGTCTGGCTCTGTAGAGGTCTTAACGGTTTCATTGATAATAGTAACCTGATCGCCATACTTCACTTGATCGAACAGCCACTCGATGTCATCGGGGTTTAAACGAATACAGCCCGCGCTTACGCGCATGCCGATACCAAAATCTTTATTGGTACCGTGAATAAGGTAACTGCCGTCACCATAAGATAGCTGAATAGCAAACTTACCCAGTGGATTATCGGGGCCTGCTGGTACCACTCGTGGCAATACCTCACCGCGCTCTTCTAAGTGCTCTTTACGAATGCTAGCTGGTGGCGTCCAACTGGGGTTTGGAATACGAGACTTAATCCTAGTCACCATCTCAGGTGTTTCACGGCCGACACGGCCGATACCAACTGGGAATACATGAACCTCTTTACCTCCTTTAGGGAAATAATAGAGGCGCAACTCAGCAAGGTTTATCACCACACCTTTATGTGGCACATCCGGGAGTAACATCTGAGTTGGGATCAGCAGACTAGTGCCTGGTGTCGGCAAGAACGGATCAACCCCAGGGTTAGACTGCATCAATTCCAAAATCCCAATATTGTATTGCTTAGAGATTGTTTGGAAATAGTCGCCCTTCTGCACAACATGTTCTTGCAACTCCCCGACTAGGCGACTGCCATCTTGAGGAATTGAATAAACATTGGCGAACGAAGTCAGTGGCAAACATGCCAAGATGAACAACAGCAAAGTACGCATCATCGATTTTCAGTTTCCGTTTAATTCAATAAGCAAAGGTTACCCTGAGCACAGATTATTTTCTAGTCATCACGTTAATGACAAAGTCAATTTCTAGTCTATCGAACTGGGTATGTTGAATTTGGTGTCTCATTCTATCATTGGCGCGCCATGCATAAGGTGTCATTTCTAGCAGCGCAATAGCCTGCTCACCCGATACACTTGCCGTCAGAGATAAACGCTCACTATGGAGCAGTTCAAGCTCTTTTGGCAAATTCTCGCTCACCGGCTTTTCCGATAAATCTGGGTAGATAAACTCACGAATTTGCCAAAGGTGTCTCGGCCCCGCAGCAACTTGCAGCAAAATGCCTTCTTGCTTCAATACGCGAGTCAACTCTTTCCCTTTGAGTGGCTTATCTATTAGCGTCACTAAATCGAAGCTTTCATCGGCAAAAGGTAAATGTTTCAACGTTGAGACGATATAAGCTGGTCCCACCTCGGCCTTAGCTGCGGCAAAAATCGCATTCTCAGCCTCGCAGATCCCCGTTTGCGTCAGCGTAAGCTCAGGTTTTAACTGAGCTAAAATTCCCTTGAGTGTCCGCAGGAAATAGCCTTCACCACAGTCGAAGTCGAGCTGAGACAGAGCATCGGCATTAGCGATTTGAGGAAGCTCTGCAATCACTTTCGCCATAGATTGCGCCAATGGAATATAAATCCCCGACTCAAGCACATAACGCTTAGCGCGCATCACTGCACGAGAGTCAGCCTTAGGTTTCTTGGGCTGACTAAACAGCCAATAACCCTGCTCATTAATGTCGAAGTGATGCTTGTTTTCACAATGCAGCCCCTTGGACTCTTGATGCACCATAAGTGGTGATTGGCAAACAGGGCAAAGATAAATACTATTCATGACACGCTCATTTTTAGAACAATGGTTTAAATTATAGGCTGGCTTGCCCTACGGTTATAAAAAGATAACCCCACATAAAACCGCACCTAACGCTAGGCGATAAATAACAAATGGTGTCATACCCATCTTGCTGATGATCTTTAGGAAATAGTGGATACAGATATAAGCTGCAATAAACGACACCACCACGCCTAGACCTAATGCCTGATAATCGATGACTTGGCCACTAGATAGCAGATCTTTGGTGACTAAGATTGCCGCACCTAGGCTCACTGGAACCGACATCAAAAATGAGAATCGCGCTGCCGCCTCACGACTAAGACCTAACATCAGTGCCGCAGTAATGGTCGCACCTGAACGAGACGTACCGGGAATTAACGCCATCGCCTGAGCGATACCGATAACGAGCGCCTTTTTCCAGCCCACTTGAAACTCATTAAAGCCTTCACGCTGCATTTTGTCTGCCCACCAGAGCAGTAGGCCAAATACAATGGTTGTTACCGCTATGACTTCAATACTACGAAAGTGAGTCTCGATAAAACCTTTAGCACTAAAACCAATAATGACCGCAGGAATAGTAGCTAAGATGATCCACCAAGCAAGCTTGCTCTCCTGGGTCTGCTTACGGCTAACGATACTGCCGGTCCAGGCTGTAAACATCGACAATAGCTCGCGGCGAAAATACATCACGACCGCTAAGAAAGAGCCCGTGTTAACCGCAACATCAAACGATAGGCCTTGATCCTGCCAGCCAAGAAGCTGCGCAGGCAAAATAAGATGAGCAGAACTTGAGATCGGCAAAAACTCTGTGAGGCCCTGAATAAGAGCCAATATAATCACCTGAAAGGTATCCATAACTATCCTAACTAAAAAAGAGGTTTACGCAGACCAGCTAAACTCAACTGGCCATAGTGATTGTTGACTCTTGTCATAACTCTCCCAAAGGGTTTGATATGACAGTTTGACAACGGGGTGAGTTAAAGAGGGAGCGATCTCCGCCAATGGCCATAACACAAAGGCATTATAAAGGATTTCTGCTCTCGGTAATTCAATCGGCTGCTCGCTAACGATATCGTCATACAGCAACAGATCTAAATCTAAGGTTCTAGGTGCAAATTTTTTCGCGCCTTTCACTCGGCCATGGGCCTGTTCAATCTGCTTGAAAGTGCTCACCACTTCAGCTATCGATAACTCGGTTTGTGCGGCAACAACCATGTTGAGAAAGTTACTTCCCTCAAAGCCCACCGCTTCACTTTCAAACACAGATGATAATTCTAATGCGCTAAAGTAGTTATTAAGGTCAGTTAAAGCCGCCTTAAGATGGCGCTCTGGCTCTATATTACTCCCCAAGCTAATAAAGATTTTTGCCATCTATGCATAACCTCTTTCAATCTCAACACCCACCGCGGCAGCTGTTGGTACTGCGCCGGGCTTCATCACCTTAACCTTGACCCAAGGCACATTAAACTCGCTCATCACACAAGTCGCGACCATTTCAGCGACAGTTTCAATCAATTCGATCGGCTTTTCGGTGATAAGTGCTGTCAATCGATTCGACACGGTTTCGTAACAGAGCGCATATTGGTAGTCATCGCTATCGGCTGCAGGGCGATTATTCCAAGCCATGTCTAAATCAATTAGCAAGCTTTGATGGATCTGCTTTTCCCACTCATAGATCCCGATAACAGTTTCAATTCTAAGCTCTCTAATCAGTACTTTATCCATGATATCTCCAAAACTTTAATCTATGACGCTGAGGTCAGATAAGCTAAAACGAACAAAAAGGATATAATCCGCCACAAAGCTGAAATATTAGCCTGATGCTCTTTCTAACGAGACCAAACCAAAGTAGGATAAGTCTCGCTATATAAAGAATTATTAAAAAGCTATAGCCTACTAGGCAAGCTTGCTAACGCAGCATTACCAAAACAATATTTAACTGGCTCATTAGCCGTTTTGGTCATAAGTGCGTGATAAAAATAGCCACGCCGACATTATGTGGCGCGATGATACCCTAAGACGAATAAGGAAACCAATTTGACCGTAACAGTACTAACCATAGTGATGATATTAGCCGCCTATCTGGCAGGCTCAATATCGAGTGCTGTTTTGGTCTGTAAAATGCGCGGACTTCCCGACCCACGCAGCCAAGGTTCAGGCAATCCCGGGGCAACCAATGTACTGCGCATCGGCGGTGCAAGCTCTGCTGCATTGGTTCTATTTTTCGATATGCTTAAAGGTGCAGCACCGGCTTATCTTGCATTTAGACTCGGTGTCGACCCGATTGCACTGGGTGTCATCGCCATCGCCGCCTGCCTTGGGCATATTTTCCCAATATTTTTTCACTTTAAAGGTGGTAAAGGTGTTGCAACAGCTTTTGGTGCCATGGCCCCCATCGGTCATGACTTAGCACTTTGGCTTATGGGTTCTTGGGTTGTCATCCTCTTACTTACCCGCTACTCCTCCTTTGCCGCCATCTGTACCGCAATGCTTGCTCCCGTTTATACTTGGTGGCTAGATGACCGATTTACTATTCCCGTCGCTATGCTGTCGACACTCATAGTGATCCGCCACAAAGATAATATAAAACGCTTACTTAAAGGCGAAGAGTCTAAGGTATCTCGTAAGAAGTCATAGCCGAAGCGTACCTTAAAATCAATGCCTTACTAATTTAGTTAAGGCTATTACCTTTAACTTGTGACCTCTTCGCCCACCTCTAGCACTATTCACAGCAATTCTTCATCTCGCCTAAATAGTGTTTTAACAAATACCACCTATCACTCTCTCCAATTGCGTTTTTGTAAACACAACTTATAATTGCGCCGATTTTTGATTGGGTAGCCCGTTTTTCCACGTAGGCAACCTGTTCTGACACTACCTCGAATACAGTGCTCCCCACCTTCAGAGCCTGCCAGTAAAGCTATCGTGTTTTGTTCTTTTGAGTACCTTGCTATGGTTCCACAATTAAGTGAAGCCGTGATGGATACCATTGCCGATGCATTGGTTGAAACCGGTTATATCGTTCTGCCTGACACATTACCGCCTTCGGTGTGTGAACAGTTATTACTCAGTTCTAAAAATGCCACTTGGGATGACTTTCGCCCAGCCGCGATCGGCCGTGGTGGTGAGCAGCAACTCGTTGAAAGCATTCGCAGTGACCAAATTCGTTGGTTATCCGAGCAGCGAACAGCCGACAAGCTCTATCTCGAACTGATGACACAACTTAGAGAAGGCATGAACAAGCGACTCTTCATGGGGCTATTTGACTTTGAAAGCCACTACGCCATCTATGAGCCAGGGGCTTTCTATAAAAAGCACTCTGATGTACTACAAGGTTCCAGAAACCGCATTTTGACCTCAGTACTGTTTCTCAACCACGATTGGAAGCCGGAGCATGGCGGTGAGTTGATCGTTTATGACGAAAACGATAATAAACTTGAAACCATTTCCCCTAACTTTGGCAAATGGGTTGTATTTTTGAGTGAACGCTTCCCCCATGAAGTGCTGCGCACCGAAGTCAATCGCTACAGCATTGCAGGCTGGTTTCGCGTCAGTAACGCTAATCACGGTTTCTAAGCAGACCAATTTTATATACAAAAACGGCGCTCAACGAGCGCCGTTTTTAATATACACTAAACCTTAATCAACTGGCTCTAGCGTGTCGAGTGGCCATCTCGGCTGACCTTTTACCGCCAAGTCTTCAACTTGTCCAGCCTTTAGACGCTGCAAGCCCGCATAGGCGATCATTGCGCCGTTATCGGTACAAAACTCGCCGCGTGGATAATATACCTTGCCACCTAAGGTTTGCATCATATCGGCGAGTGATGCACGCAAACGGGTATTGGCACTTACGCCGCCTGCAATAACTAGATTCTTATATCCAGTTTGCTTCAAGGCACGCTTGCACTTAATTGCTAAGGTATCGACAACCGCTTCTTCAAAGGCGCAAGCGATATTGGCGCGAGTTTGCTCATCATCAGGCTCTGCAGCAATGGTGTTTGCCGCAAAGGTTTTAAGACCAGAGAAACTCATATTAAGGCCTGGTTTGTCTGTCATTGGGCGTGGGAAACGGTAACTATTAGGCATGCCTTTAGCGGCAAGCTTAGAAAGTCTTGGGCCACCAGGGTAATCAAGTCCCATCAGCTTCGCCGTCTTATCGAATGCTTCACCAGCGGCGTCATCGACCGACTCACCAAGAACCGTATAACGCCCAATACCTTCAACGCCAACGATCATCGAGTGACCACCAGAAACTAACAACGCAAGAAATGGAAACTCAGGTACGTCATCCTCAAGCATAGGTGCTAAAAGGTGACCCTCCATGTGGTGCACACCAATTGCAGGCTTATCCCATGAAAAAGCCAATGCACGACCAACACAAGCGCCGACTAATAAGGCACCAATAAGGCCCGGCCCCTTTGTGTACGCGATACCATCGAGATCATCGATAGTCATACCTGCATCAGCTAACGCTTGGCGTATTAGAGGTACAATTTTGCGAACATGGTCACGAGACGCAAGCTCCGGCACCACCCCACCATAATCAGCATGCAATTTAACCTGACTATAAAGCGTGTGCGACAGCAAGCCCTTTTCATCATCATAAACCGCAATACCTGTCTCATCACAGGATGTTTCTATACCTAAAACCCGCATTATTTCTCGTCTTCAGTTGACATAATTAACGCCAATTCTACCTGCTGTGCTTTAATTACTCCATAGCCCTATTGCGGTCTGCGGATAATATCGCCGAATATGCCTCATTTTGATCGCTTAAGGGGGTTTACAAGAGAGGGCGAGTCGGTATAGAATTTCGCACCATTTTTAAATTATCTGAGTCAAGTAATTGTCTCACACAACCTACACCTAAGGGGTGATGGCGTATGCCAATTATTAAAGTACGTGAAAACGAACCATTCGACGTAGCTCTACGTCGTTTCAAGCGCTCTTGTGAAAAAGCTGGTATCCTAGCTGACGTTCGCGCTCGTGAATTCTACGAGAAGCCAACTACTGCACGTAAGCGTGCTAAAGCCGCTGCAGTTAAGCGTCTAGCTAAGAAGCTTTCTCGCGAAAACGCACGTCGCGTACGTTTATACTAATCTCATTATGAGCCTAGTTGATCAGCTAAAAGACCAGATGAAGGAAGCCATGCGCGCGAAAGAAAAAGTGCGCTTGGGGACTATTCGTATGGCACTAGCCGCCGTTAAACAGATTGAAGTGGATACCCGCGAAACTCTGACTGACGACCAAGCTATAGCGGTCTTAACCAAAATGGTAAAACAGCGCCGCGACTCTATTGCTCAATATGAAGCAGCAGGTCGTAGTGAACTAGCGCTAGCAGAAGCAGAAGAGATTCAAGTTCTTGAAGACTTTCTGCCTAAGCCTCTTTCCGAAGAGGAAATTGCAGCGCTAGTTGATGCAAGCATCTCTGAGATGGGCGCATCCACCATGGCGGATATGGGTAAAGTAATGGGAGCATTAAAACCTAAGGTAATGGGTAGAGCTGACATGGCGGCAATTGGCGCTATGATCCGTGCAAAACTCAAGTAACTTTAGTTTTATTGCATGAATGAGCCGTGCTTCTGCGCGGCTTGTTTGTTTTCGAAGTTCCCAAATTTGATTTCACAAAACGTTTGATTTCACGAAACGTTTGATTTCACGAAACGTTTGATTTCGAGTAACTTTTGATTTCACGTAATAAAGGCGGCATTTAACAACACTAATGGCGATACCTCGTGATTTTATTAATGAGCTAGTAGCTCGCACTGATATAGTCGATCTAATCGACCCCAAAGTGCCCCTAAAGAAGGCGGGTAAAAATCACTCTGCCTGTTGTCCTTTTCATAGCGAAAAATCTCCCTCTTTCACCGTAAGCAGAGACAAGCAGTTTTACCATTGTTTTGGCTGCGGCGCGCACGGCAACGTTATCGACTTTGTCATGGAATATGACCGACTCGACTTTGTTGATGCCATTGAAGAACTCGCCGGACAACTCGGACTGGAAGTCCCAAGGGAACAAGGCACTGGCAAGCCACGAGATCAAGAGCTTAGCCGAGACTTATATCAATTGATGGAAGAGGCAAGCCTGTTCTATCAAAGCCAACTTAGGCAACACACAGACAAACAAAAAGTCCTTGATTATTTAGCACTTCGAGGCCTTTCTAAAGAAGTGGTTGAGCACTTCAATATCGGTTTTGCCCCCGATGGCTGGGATGGCTTACTAAGCCGTTACCGCCAAAATCAAGATTCACAAGCCAAGCTATTAACCGCAGGCATGGTCATCGAAAATGACAGCGGTAAGCGTTACGACCGATTCCGTGACAGATTGATGTTCCCGATCCGTGATAGACGCGGACGGGTTATCGGCTTCGGCGGACGAGTTTTAGGAGACGGTACACCAAAGTACTTGAATTCTCCAGAAACGCCCATATTTCATAAGGGTAATGAGCTCTACGGTCTATACGAATTAAAACAGCGTCACCGAGACCCACAAAGAGTCCTGATTGTTGAAGGCTATATGGACGTGGTGGCACTGGCACAGTTTGACGTTGATTATGCGGTCGCCTCTCTCGGTACCTCAACAACGGCGGATCAGTTCCAGTTATTGCTGCGTAGTGCAAAAGAAGTTATCTGCTGTTATGACGGCGACAATGCCGGTAAAGAAGCTGCATGGCGTGCACTAGAAACCGCTTTGCCGTTATTAAAGCCGGGGAACCAAGTTCGATTTATGTTCCTACCTGAAGGGGAAGATCCCGATACTCTGGTAAGGCAAATAGGCAAAGAACAATTCGAAGCCAGAATAGATCAAGCTATGGCACTACCGGAGTTTTTGTTTGAAAATCTAGCAAAAACCTACGGCAACGAAGACAAAAGTGTATTGGCAAAGAATGCCATTAAACTAATAGAAAAAGTGCAGGATACTGTACTACAGAGCCTGTTACTCGAAGATTTAGCACACAAGCTAAGAATGAACGGTGCTGATGAACTTAAACGAAAGTTCAACTTTTCGGCTAAGACGGCTGAAAAGCCAAATCAGCACAAAGCGTTGAAAGGACGCGGTACCCCACTACGACTAGCCATCGCATTGTTGGTACAGCATCCGCGTTTAGGAGAAAAACTACCTGAACAACCAGCGCTAAAACATATACAGATGGCCGGCATTGACTTGCTGACCCTTGTATTAGATTTAACTCGCGGACAAGTGATAAGCAGCGCACAACTACTTGAACAGTTCAGGGGCGATAACCAATTCAGCACCCTAAAGAAACTGACCCAATGGGATCATCAAGTGGCGGATGAAAACTTGCTTCAAAAGTTAAAAGAAACCCTCGTTTGGTTGAACAACCAGTATCTTGAGCAACGATACCAAGAACTGAGTATGAAGAAGAACCTTACGAAAGAAGAGCGGTTACAGCTTAGTAAGCTAATTTCAGTGATTAAAAACAAGGCTTAATTAAAATTTCAGCCTCAAAAGTAAACACTTGGACTAGCACAGAGAAGCGCCGAAGGCTATAATTGACGACTTGCGTGGCTGTTTTTTGCCCGTCGTTTTAACAGTTTCCCAACTTGGATGATATCTATGGATCATACTCCGCAGTCGCAACTTAAATTGTTGCTCGCCAAAGGTAAAGAGCAAGGTTACTTAACCTATGCAGAAGTGAACGATCACTTACCTGCAGACATGGTCGATTCTGACCAGATTGAAGATATTATCCAGATGATCAATGACATGGGTATTCGAGTCTACGAACAGGCTCCGGATGCTGATGAAATCATGATGTCTGAAGACAGCACCGATGACGATGCTGCAGAAGAAGCTGCTGCTGCGCTTGCGACAGTAGAAGCTGAATTAGGTCGTACAACTGACCCAGTACGTATGTACATGCGTGAAATGGGTACGGTAGAGCTACTGACACGTGAAGGCGAGATTGTTATCGCTAAGCGTATCGAAGAAGGGATCAACACGGTTCAAGCCTCTGTTGCAGAATACCCGCAAGCGATTGCGATGATCCTTGAGCAATACGATCGCTACGAAGCCGAAGAAGTAAGGCTATCTGATATTATTTCTGGATTTGTTGACCCAAATGCAGAAGATGTTGCCCCAACCGCGACTCACGTTGGTTCAGAGTTATCTGATGAAGACTTAGATGACGAAGATGACGACGATGATGACGATGATGACGATGATGATGGTGAAGGCGAAGGCGAAGATGGTCCAAAGGGGCCAGATCCAGAAGAAGCCAAAGAGCGCTTCACTCAACTTCGTACTGCCCATGAAAACGCATTAAGAATCATTGCGGAGAAAGGTCGTGGTCACCCAGAGTCGACTGTAGCACTTTTCGAAATTGGCGAGATCTTCAAAGAGTTCCGTTTGATGCCTAAGCAGTTTGACCGCTTAGTTAAAAACATGCGCTCTATGATGGACAAAGTCCGTGTTCAAGAACGTTTGATCATGAAGCTTTGTGTTGAACAAGCCAAAATGCCGAAGAAAAACTTCGTCAAAGTTTATACCAGCAATGAAAGCAGCATCGAGTGGTTTAACGACGAGCTAGCATCAGGCAAGCCTTATGTAGAAGGTCTACAGATGGTTGAATTTGATGTTCAACGTTGTCGTGCAAAGCTTGACGCTATTGAGACTGAAACTGGTCTCGCAATTGGTGCTATTAAAGATATCAACCGTCGTATGTCTATCGGTGAAGCAAAAGCTCGCCGTGCAAAGAAAGAGATGGTTGAAGCGAACTTACGTCTAGTAATTTCTATCGCGAAAAAGTACACCAACCGTGGTCTACAATTCTTGGATCTTATTCAGGAAGGTAACATCGGTCTGATGAAAGCGGTAGATAAGTTTGAATACCGTCGTGGTTATAAGTTCTCGACTTATGCAACTTGGTGGATCCGTCAGGCGATCACTCGCTCTATTGCTGACCAAGCAAGAACGATCCGTATCCCAGTACATATGATTGAGACAATCAACAAGCTTAACCGTATCTCTCGTCAAATGCTGCAAGAGATGGGTCGTGAACCTTCTCCTGAAGAGTTGGCAGAGC
This sequence comes from Shewanella sp. MBTL60-007, assembly GCF_019654915.1. Classification (GTDB taxonomy): domain Bacteria; phylum Pseudomonadota; class Gammaproteobacteria; order Enterobacterales; family Shewanellaceae; genus Shewanella. The sequence continues at coordinate 93,826 of NZ_BPET01000012.1, forward strand.
GCATGTTAATGCCTGAAGATAAGATCCGTAAGGTACTTAAGATTGCTAAAGAGCCAATCTCAATGGAAACCCCTATCGGTGACGATGAAGATTCGCACTTAGGTGATTTCATCGAGGATACCACCCTCGAGCTACCATTGGACTCAGCGACAGGCGAAAGCTTGAAGAACGCCACTCACGAAGTGTTAGCAGGTCTAACCGCTCGTGAAGCTAAAGTACTGCGTATGCGTTTCGGTATCGACATGAATACTGACCACACGCTAGAAGAGGTAGGTAAGCAGTTTGACGTAACACGTGAACGTATTCGTCAGATTGAAGCTAAAGCGCTACGTAAGTTGCGTCACCCTTCTCGCTCAGAGATCTTAAAGTCGTTCCTAGACGAGTAATAAATAGTCTGAAAACGCTTTAAACCAAATAAAAAAGCTGCCTTCAGGCAGTTTTTTTTTGCTCAAACAAAACCTACCCCATCGGCATTGATTAACAGATAAGCAGTTGAACATAGATAACGGTATTTCTTATCAAATCGCTGGTGACAAGCGCTAATAAACCTCGTATACTTCTCTGCGCTTTCGATAGTGACGACTATCTTAAGTCGGCCCCTTAGCTCAGTTGGTTAGAGCACACGACTCATAATCGTTAGGTCCACGGTTCAAGTCCGTGAGGGGCCACCAATTTAAAACGAAGAAGCCCATTGATTCAATGGGCTTTTTTGTACCTAAAATTCAAGAACTGCTATTTTGCGAGTTTTGAACTTAGGACCCATCGCACACATATCGCACGTAACCATGCAACCCAGTGCAAAAGGGGTGCACTTTCAATACTAATCCTTTTTGTTTTCGATTCAAGTTTTGAGTCCGAACACTTTCCTCAGCCAAACAATGACCAGATGATAAAAACAAAAAAAGCGCCCACCTTCCGGTGAACGCTCTTAAATAATGAACTAATGAGTATTAGCTAGATCAACGTTGACCAATCGAATACATCATCTTCCGCTGGTTTTGTCACAGTAGTTTCAACATCAACTACCACAGCGGCAATATCCACCCCGTCACAAGCATTATCATTTTCTACTATATCTTGTTGCATTAAGTTACTCACAAACTCCTCAAGATCGCTTAGCAAGTATCGAATAGCCCCTTTGTCTTTAATGAACCGAGGAGCCAGACCATCATCTATCTTGGTCGACTTTTTTGAGCGACTTTTCTGCAAGGCACTCAAAGAGCAACTAATCACTTCAGCGGCTTCTACTTCAGTCAATAATACTTGGTTTGCAATAGCTAACATTTTAAGGGCTCCTTTCTAGACACCCTTAAATTTTAAGCTAGATTAAAAATTCCAAAAAATTATGGTTAAGCTCTAATGTGGAGTTAAATCTTGTGCACATCTAGCTCCAATTTAAATCCTCACACTTTCTGTCGCTGATGACCCAACAAGCACAGACCAGTCAAATTGATCTTCTTCCTGCTCAATATCAAGCGAAGTAGAAATTGAAGGCGCTTCACTTCGGTTTAGTAAACAGGGAGTCTCAAGATCTGTGTAGAAATCCTTAGCACCCTTTTCAGCTTTAAATTGACGTAAGGTCTCAACACTATAGCGAACCCCACCTAAATGCTTCACAAAAGCCGGTGCCAAACCATTCAAAATCCGAGTGTCGCCTTTGGTTCGACTTTTCTGCAAGGTGCTAACAGAGAGCTTGAGGTATTCAGCCGCTTCGACTTCTGTGAATAGTAGCTTTGTTATTTCTTGGCGCATTCGGTAACTCCTCTATTAGAAGAACCGAACTTTAAATAAAAAAATAAAAAGTCAGAAATCGGGGGTTAAGCTCTAATCTCCTGTCACACAACAGGTCAACCTAGCGAACATAAGTAATTGAATACATTTACATTAAAAGTAAAAAACAACTGTACTCATTATCGTCGAGAGTAGCTATTTAAAATAAATAAAAATTATTTTAAACATGTAAGGCACTGTTTTATAAACGATACTTTTAAATTCAGCCATTTTTTTAATCAAAAAGCGTAATTACAGCTTAACCACAATTCTTTTAAAAAAAAATTTACTGCCATCATCTACTCAACAAGCACTTAAACCCAGTGAAAATGAGAGACGATACATGTTAAATAACTTAATCATTAATATGCTTCTTCCGATGATAAAGCAGCTTTATAAAGCTCTTGATAGCGAGATTTCTGAGCAATTTCTAAATAACTTTACTGTCTACGGGCTAGGTAAGATGTCTGGCGAAACCAAAGCAGAGAAGACTCGTGCAAAGCTCAATGATTGGTTCAACAAAAAAATTAGTTATGTCGAAATTAATATTCTCGGTATCGATAACTTAAATGTACGCCTGTACCGAAATGGGTTTAACGGTGAGAACAAAGAGCTAAAGATTATTTTAAACTCGGCAATCGCCTTCTACAGCCGTGCTAGGTTGCCTAATCAAAAACACGCAGCCCAGAAAAAGATTTGTGATCTTTCGGCTGGTAAAAAACTGCAGTCAAAAGTTAAATCAGAGCTAGATGCAATTTCCACTCAGCAAGCAATTCATCAAAATGGTCGAAATATTCACACCAGTAAGCCCATGCCAACGCTTGGAGAATACTTACCTGAGTACCAAAATTTAATTTACTCAAACAACCCGAAAACAGCGGCATCAAAAACTCAGCTGATTGAGCATCACTTCCCAAATTTACTATCAACCCCGATTAATCAAATAACGAAAAGTCACCTATTAAAATGGCTGAGATCTCATACAATCAAGTTAACAAGTAAGCAGCTTAGCTCAGGTATGTCGCCTTATGATTTAGCCGAGTCGACAATAAAGGGCGCAATGAGTACTTTAAGAGCTGCAATACGTGCCGCCGCTGAAGATCCTCGCCACCCTTTCGTATTCGATGAAGAGCTACTGTGCAAACCTTTAAAGGTGCAAGTTAACAATACCGAAGATAAATACTATACAGAGGAAGAAATAGCAGAGATCCGCACTATGTTAGCCGCGAGAGATAAAGAGAGACTTAAAGGAAGAATGACAGATTCAACCTATTCCGATTACTTCACTCCACTAACGCTGCTGTGTTTCCAAACAGGACTACGCCCAAGCTACGCACTACAAATAATGAAGAGCGATATCAACTTTGCCGATAAAAAGCTAAAAATTCGCGCAACAGTAGGAAAAATAAAAAACGACCAATACATTGAGATCACGCCTGAAATCGAAGGGATTTTAAAAGAGTGGTTAAAACACTCATGTCACCAAACAACTGCTACTCAATGGTTATTCCCAAGCCTAAAGAGCAAAGGTTCCCATATTACTAGCTACAAGAAAACACAGGCTAGCTTTAGAAAGCGTCTTAGCTTTGCCCATTTTGACTTTAGAATCATTAGGCATACATTTGCCACTAGACATACCAAGCAAACTAAAAACATCCGCAAAACTCAAATTGCTTTAGGTCATAAAAGCTCAAAAACAACAGAGCGTTATTCTCATGTGATCCAAGATGATCACAGTAACGATATGTATGACTACTCTGAATCACTAGCTCATATTATGCCGGCTAAAGTTTATGGCAGCTCTGTGCATATGTAGCATTTACCTAAAAATCGCCTTCTCACTTCCTACCTAGTTGTTGAACATCAAAAACAACAGGAGAACGTCGATGAAGGCGAGTTATCAATACCAGTTAACTACCTTGGTGAACTTACTTGATGAGATATCAAGCTGCATTGTAGAAGAGCTGAAGTATGTCGATAGACGGCTATATACGCTTGAAACGGAGCTCAACTTTTTAGAGTTCGCCATAAGGAAACACTTGAGCAAAAAACACGTATTACCGCTGCAGCAAGAACAGGTAATCACGTTTTTTCGCCAACACTTCAATAATTCGTAAGTGGTAACCCTAACTACTGATGAGGACAAGCCTTTAGTCAATTAGGAGCCACTATGAGCGATAAGAAGTCACCTTTTATCAGAGAGTATCAAAGGCAATCTAAGTCGCCCTGGCGCGACCATAGCACCGTTTTGTTACTGGCAGGACACCAAGTAACAGAAGACGATGATATCGAATTAAGTTTTAGTCGGTACATCTATCAACATAGGGATTCTGCAGGGAGGATTTTAGGCATGAGTATCAGTAAATCGATACAAGAAGAGCATCCAGAGCTTGATAGTCAGTATCTGGAAGATTTGGATATGTACATGGTGTTACTACTGCTCAAAGAGGAAATTCAAAGCTTCTGCGGCTTATTTGATGATGAATTTGAGGCAATTTTTGGATTGCCACCAGAAATTTACTTCGACATAGCTGAACAACATTGGACACAAAAATTAGAGGACAGTCTATAGCAACAACTCGCGAGCCATTAGGCTCGCTTTCTTGGGCTTTTTAGACTTTCTCTAGGTTAAGTAACACGGATAAAAATTAGGCTAATAGACAGACATCAATAGCATTTTGCATCGGTGTAGATAAGGCAAATCGTACGTAACGACGGTTAGTGACCGAGGCTCTATTGAGCCTAAACAACAAACACTTTTACTTATTAACTCTTCTGCCGTCATCACAATATATGCGGCAGAGACTTTTACGCTTGCCTAAATCGATTTGTAAGTAACAACTACAAGTAACGGTTGCAAGTGTCTGGAACCTATTATGAACAGCAAAATTAACACTGCAGTAAAGCCCCCTTATCTCAAAGCTGAGGGTAGACTTGAAGCGACACACCACTTAACTAAATTCTCTTTAGTTGAGAATGTACTTATTTTTCCAACAGGCTTAACGCTTGAGCAAGCAAAAGACAATGCAAAAGAGCTTGAAAAGGAACAATCTCTAAGCCATGCAGAGGCCATGAAATGCATTTGTTGGGGTAACGGTATTCATAGCGTGCAAAGCTTCAACGAAGCACTACCTCAGCTTGTAAAATCAACTTTTGGGATTGAACATACTGAGTTTGGCCTTTACTCTAATGACAATAGCTACACTGGTTTTTGGTGGGTTAAAGCAGGAAAGGCTAAATATACCAGAGTAGCAATTCCTGGTATCGAGAATACAGAGAAAAACCTAACAGGCATGCTTGTTGAGCGACTTTTACCTGTTAGAGAAGACTCCCCTAAACAAGTTAAGTTTTTACATGCGGTCAAAGACTGCCTGATTTATTTAGGTCGTGGCTACACCCTCTCCCCACACCGAAAAAACCTTAGCCAAGTTCAAGACATTTATGAAATCGACATTGATATAAGAAAGCTCATATTTGACAGCAAAGGCTCTGCAGACAAGCTTTTGAGCTATGCATTAGCAAGTTGCTACAACACGCGAGACACCACTGAGCTAATGATGTCTCAGAGCCTTGCTGATAAGAGTGAATCACTTGAAATTACAAAGATTGACCTTGCCAACAAGTATGAACGAGAGGAGCTTGCTCGCGGTTTCCGCTCCCCTCAATTTGGCGACATGTGCATGCAACTCGATGATGCGCAGAAGGACATTCTGAAGAGGCTACTCGAAAACTATCAAGGCTGGTAAGTATTCGGCGGGCAATCGTAATAGAGTGGCTCAGAAAGACTACTTATTCATACATTTGATTTATATACAATAAGCAGGGAGTACAACATAGACATAGAACTGTAGACAGGATTATATTTGCAAATAAACCTACACCCACAATCCTATGCAACTATAGTTAGTCATTATTATTTTATAGGCAACAAAATTATGAGTTTAAGCAGAAGACATTTCTTAGGGTTATCCATAGCCATAGGTTCAATAAGTTAATCCAAACCTGCTTTCGCGCATAACTCATTAAAATTTGATGCTAAAGAATATATAGCTGAAGTAATCTACCCAGCGTTAACTATTGCCCTACACATTTTCGAATATATGCAAAAACAGGAACAACTCACAGAACCAGAAATGAAATTAATGATTTACTTTGAAAGCAGTATTACTTTTGAGTTAACAAACCAACTTAATCAACTTTCAGAAAGTGAAATAAAACAGCTATTAGACCCGAAATTCAAAAACCTATCCGAAAGTATGGTTAAATACGATAACTTAGCATTAAATCCAAGGCC
>NZ_BPET01000013.1 GCF_019654915.1 Shewanella sp. MBTL60-007
AGTTTTCCGCACCTAAATCTGCATATTGCACTTTCCCTCTGACTCGACTTAACCAGTACCAACCTAGCTTTTCAACGGATTTATACCATGGCACTTTAAAGCCAGCATCACTGACAATGAGCGGTGTAGTGTTACTCGGTAGAATGCTTGCAAGGTCGGCTAGAAATTGGTCATGAGCCTTCTTTGAACATTGCTCTGAAAGCGGAAAGGCTTTCTCATAAAGAGTAATAGAACGACCATGTAGTGCCACCGAAGCCCGCAATACCATAAGCCGTTTTTGCTCACGAATATCAGACCAGTCAACAAGAACAATGGGCATCGAATTACCTGAACAGATAAAGCTGGCATGCCAACGGTATACAGCGAGTCGCTCTTTGTGCAAGTGACGATTACCTAACAATCTGTCGATTCGTTTGATGTTATGTTTTGTTCTGGCTTTCGTTGGCAGGTTACGACCAAGTTCGGTAAGAGTGAGCGTTTTACATTCAAGTAATGCGTGGCAAGCCAGCGTTAAACTGTTGAGTCGTTTTAAGTGCAATTCAGGGCAGAATTGGTAAAGAGAGTCGTGTAAAATATCGAGTTCGCACATCTTGTTGTCTGGTTATTGATTTTTCTCAGAACCATTTGATCACATGACAAGATGTGCATCTACCTTAAATTTATGATTTTTATCAAAATCATTAGGGGATTCCTCAGAGCGGATTACTAGTCACCTTCCCAAACTGGGATAACGCCAACTACCTTGTGCCACTATCTCCTGTTGGTGATTACTTTTACACAGACAAAATTGAGATAATTACACGGTTAAACAAAGCAAAAGAAAATGGAATAAGTAGAAAACTAGTCGATACTTACCTTCCTTGGAAACCAAAAGCAGCCCCTTTAGATACTAAAGAAGTAGAACCTATATCTAATAAAGTAAAACCCATTAATCTAAAAGAACCTTTTCATGTAGGACGCTTAGCCAAGGCTTTGACTGAGTTAGGTATAACAAAACCTTATATACAAGAGCTTGGTAAGTTTGTTGTGTTGGATGCTGATAGTTACGAACTCATGCCTAAATCAATGATAGAGCTAGTAGAGGCGAGGTGTAATGTTGCAATTATCGACTTGCCTGACTACGTAGAAAATGCGGACTTTTATGACAGCTATGTTGAAGACACTGAAGAGGTAGAAGATGAGATTAGGGATGGATAGCTCTTGCCTTTTTCAGTGCAAGCAAGCTAAGCGGAGGGCTTTAGCCCAAAGCGATAGCGCTGCGTATTATAGTTATTATTAACTTTATTTAGGCGGACACATCTGTCCGAGCCTTAGGACAAATCAGTCCTTTACATATTACTGAGGAACCCAAAAGATGAGAAATATTCTCTTAGATACCCTACTTTTAAACTTTGAAAATAAGTTTAAAGGCTGTATCCAGAAAGTCGTCGATGAACACAAAACTGTTATCGTTAAAGCTAGTGATACATTAATCAAAGACTTATCGAACAGCCTACAAGCTTTTAAGTGGACTGCAATCAACCACCATGAAGCAACTCAACAAGAGTTAACCAATACGAAACTCATATCAACAATAACACTAGATGAGCTATCTGTAGGTGAAACAACCGACCTTCTCTCTGCTTCAGAGTTGGACTTAGTGCTTGGTTTAGAGCTTGCCGAAGTAGCAAAAACGGTTAAGGTCAACAACATTGAAACTGAAGTTATTGAATACTTTATCTACTTTGATAGTACCAATTCACCTAACATCGAACTGGCTATTACTAGAGCACATGAACTTCAAAAAGAGCTTGCACAGAGTTGTGGGGTTAAGTATCAAATAGCAGCCCTCCCTATACCAGCATTTGGCTCAATATTAAGCCCTTACGCTACAATTTCCGAACTAGATATTAACGGTAAACCAAAAGCGAATATGACACCGCCTTGGGAGGTTGTTTAATGTATCAAAGCAAAGCTGAACAAGCCTTTCATGGTAGGAACGCAAACCTAATGAGTATCGATAATAAATTCCTTCTTAAAGGTTTTGACTTTGATGACAATAGCGGCTCAATGTTTAAGGCTAAAGCTGATTTTTACCATCCCGAAACCAAAACTGTTATTGAATTCAAGTGCCATAAACTAAACCATACAGTGTCAATTGGGGACGGACTATACCTCAAGGATAACAAACAAGCATATGCAGGCAACAGAATTAGCCCTGAGTGGCTACAGCTACAATTTGGTTGGAACCATTCAGCAGTAAAACAGGCCATTGTTAGTAATGAGCTTTGGAGTCGAGGGTTTGAGTATGTAGTTGTTTTCCATGATGACACAATACTATCTAAAGGTAAGGGATTGAGAGAAAGAGACTATATTGCCGAACAGGAACGATATAGACAGCTTGGATTAGAGTTTATGTACGAATCTGAGATGGTCTACTTACTAGACCCTGATTACACTGAAATCTATCATGACTAGCAAACCAAGCATCGTTTAATCAGTTCTTCTTTAGATGAGTAAAAATAGAGCCCCCCCCCCCGAAACAAGAAGCTCAACTCTTAAAGTGCTGCTGTTGACCGATGCTTAGCACAAGATTAATAAACTCCCCCCCAATCCAACGCCCTAACCAGCTTCAACATGTTCTCTATCTTGTACTCTTTACCATAGCGGTCAAAGGTAATCGAGCCATGAGAATGACCAAGCAAACCAGCGACCATATCTGAGCTGTACTCTTTATGTTTGAGCTGAGTAGCCACAGCATGACGAATACCATGTAAGGTGTCTCGCTCACCCCAGCCTAACTTAGGCTTAAAGGTGTAGAACCATTTAGAGACCTGATGTGAATAACCACGAGTCGATATCTTCCTGAGTTCTGGGAATAGTCGCTCGTGGCCGCTAGCCTGTTGCTTATCAACAAACTGAAGGAAGCCCATAGCGATTAGCTTAGGGTGAATAGGGATGACACGTTCACTGGTCGCGGTCTTAATGGACTGATCTGGATGTGTCGCTCTAATGTGGATGCAGGGGTAACCATCAATAACAGTAAAGTCATCTATATATAGTTGAGCTAATTCCCCTAGCCTTGCACCAGTATAAGCAGCAAGCCTTGGCAACCATGCACGATAAGGCATCTTATGCTCAGTAGTTGATGGGATTTCCCTAAATAGCTGTCTGATTTTGGTCTCGCTCAAAGCATCTCGAGCCTTAGAGGCTTTAACCTTTGCCGACACCTTAATACTTAAGCCAACCATCGGGTTACTGATGCCGTAATGAATAGCTGCCCACTGTAATAGTGCAGAGACTCGAGTCAGCCGCTTATTAACTGTAGAGACTGCAAGGTCAGCTTTAGATGAGAAGTGTCGCTTGTACTCTAATGCCTTAGCCAGCGTGAACTGTTCAAGACGTATATCACCTAGAAGCCCAATCATATCTTTATAGGTCTGACGGTTAACCTGTTCGCTATGCGATGACCAAGCGCCTTGCTTACGTTTCTCTTGGCAAAACTCTTCAGCTACTTGACTGAGTCTTGGGAGCTTAGGATGACTGTTGTTACTTGGGATAGTAATAGTGGCAGCTGAAACCTTGACTGGTCTTAAGGTCTCTTGCGTACAGGCTTGAGTATGAACCGTCTCAGTAGTGCCTTGAGTGCCACCTTCAGCAACACTGCGTAACTGACTCAACACTTGCCAAGACTTACGAACGGCTTCAAGACGGTCTCTAGTCGCTAACGACTTTCTGATTTCACGCTTACCAAGGGAGCTTTGTTGAGCTTCGGGTACGACTATACGCGCATACCAAATGCCATGACGAGATTGAAACAAATATGGGGGAGTTTTATGTAAACCATTTCTCATCGAGTGTACCACCAAGTGTATCACCTGAGGTCTTTCTGAGATAAGTCTTTGATTAGACTTTAGTTTGGAGGCTCCCCTAGAGCCGCACCCCGGCACATGAGTCACTTGCTGCGGTTGCTCCCTTCCAGGCCTGGCCGAGTTCACAAGTTATCATTGCGGGGGGACCCTAGGGTCACCACTGATTTCTTTTGGAGTGTTACTCCAAAGAACGGCTGCATTATCTACCATGCACCGCTATCAATCAAGTGATAATCAGCCAACTTGGCCCTGTTTTGGTTTGATCGATGATTCTATAAACAAAAGCCCTTTTAAAAAGGGCTTTTAGGGTATTAACAAGCGAAAATCATTACAAACTTAATTGACTGCGGTTTTTCTCAATCAATTTCTCACCAATCCCCTTTACGTTAGTCAGTTGCTCGACAGAACTGAAATTCCCGTGGGTTTTTCGATACTCCACAATTGCAGCAGCTTTCGATTCACCAATACCATCGAGAGACGATAACTCCTCTGCCGTCGCGCTATTAATCTTAATCAACTCTGACTTAGCTACTGACTGCTTAGCTTTGGACTGCTTGGCTTGCCCCTGAGAGGTTGGCACGCCTGCTACTTTAGCTTCCACTAAAGCGGGGAACATTAATACACTAGATAGGCATAAAACAGACAAAAATACTTTATTCATGAATATCTCCTTTTATTTATCCTTAAAGGTGTGGCCTCAATCCCTTTTCCTTGGCCACAAAGTTAATGTAGATCATGACCTCGGTTTTAGCCAATAGCAGACCGACATCACATAGCACCCACAACTAAAGTGATCGCGATCACAGCTAGAGCATAACGGCTAACTTTCAGTAACTTGCATGGCTTCTGTATTAAATGCCCCTTTGACAGATTAATTTCGAAATAACAAAACAAGCCAAGGTGATATGCATCTTAAATTGCGGGGTAAGCGTGATAAATAGCACATTTCAAGCGAGTCAAACTTGAAAGTTTTTAACCGAGTTTAAAATTTTGAACTTAAGTAAACCTCGACTAGAGTGAGCCAACCTAAAATAATAATGGACATTCCAATGTCATTTGAATCAACAAAAGTACCCGATAATACTGATGGCAAAATGTCAAAGCAGCAGAAAAACCTAGTCATTCTCGCTGCAGATATCCTGCTATTATTTTTGATGTATAACTTCCTTCCTTTCGAGGAGGGCGTCAACACAGGCTTGGCAATGCTGGTGTTCGCGGCAATATTATGGTTAACAGAAGCAATCCATATCAGTGTCACCGCTATTTTAATTCCGATTCTAGCTGTGCTATTTGGTGTATTCGAAACCCAAACAGCCATGAGCAACTTTGCTAACCCCATTATCTATCTGTTCTTCGGGGGATTTGTGCTAGCTGCTGCGCTAAACCACCAAGGTATAGATAAATTAATTGCCCAACAAGTTCTGGGAGCCTCAAAAGGCCGTTTATCTGTCGCCTGCTTGATGCTATTCGGGATCACCGCGGCTCTTTCTATGTGGATCAGCAACACCGCTACGACTGCGATGATGTTACCACTAGCACTTGGGATCTTGCACCAGATCGATATCAAGAAACATAAGAGTACCTATCTGTTCTTGCTATTAGGTATCGCCTACTCCGCAAATATTGGCGGTATTGGTACTTTAGTTGGCAGTCCACCAAATGCTATCGCGGCGGCTCAAGTGGGTCTTTCATTTGCCGATTGGCTTGAGTTTGGTCTGATCACCGTTGCTATCATGCTGCCGATGATGCTCATTGCACTCTACCTGTATTTTAAGCCAGATCTCTCTATGATCTGCGAAGTTAAAACTGAGAAGCAATCACTCACTTTTCAAGGACAACTCACGCTACTGATCTTTATCACTACAGTATGCTGCTGGATCTTCAGTAAACCCATTTCTCAAGCCCTAGGTGGAATCTCAAAATTCGATACTATTGTGGCACTCGGCTCAGTCGTGCTTTTAGCTGGTCTAGGCTTAGTTAAGTGGAAAAAAATTGAGTCGACAACAGACTGGGGGGTTCTTATCCTGTTCGGGGGCGGATTAACCTTAAGCGCTGTGTTAAAAGCGACTGGCACAAGTGTGTTCTTAGCTCACTGGATCACCGACATTTTCGGCAACACTCATATGGCACTATTTACCTTTGCAGTAATCGCCTTCGTAGTGATGCTGACAGAATTTGCCAGTAACACAGCCAGTGCAGCACTGTTAGTTCCTGTATTCGCCGCAATTGCCGAAGCTCTCGGCCTCTCTCCTGTAATGCTATCCGTTTTGATTGGTATCGCCGCCTCTTGCGCCTTTATGTTGCCTGTTGCGACGCCGCCCAATGCCATTGTTTATGGCTCAGGTTATATCAAGCAATCTGAGATGATGAAAGCGGGTGTGATCATCAACTTTATCAGCATGGTCGTGCTCTATATCATCGCCCATACTTTCTGGGAAGTTTAGCGTATTATCGCCCTGCCTTTCTTTGGCAGGGCTTTCTTCTCATGCTTAATTTAGGCAGTAGCTCAACTCTCGGATCTAGCCCAAGTTTGCTAAACCATCTTCAAGAGCCTGAATAATATCCTCCACAGATTCGAGACCGACAGAGATCCTCAATAGATTATCGGTGATCCCAGCCTCAATTCGTTCCTCTTCGGTATAGGGTGAGTGCGTCATGGATGCCGGGTGCTGAATTAATGACTCTGCATCCCCAAGGCTTACCGCAATAGAAAACAGTGATACCTGATTTATAAACTTGATTGATTGCTCAAGACTCGCATCTAACTCAAAGGCGATAACCCCACCCGCTCTACGCATCTGTGAGCCTAGTAGTTTATACCCTGCATGGCTTTCAAGCCCTGGGTAGTACACATTTGACACTTTTGGATGATGCTCAAGATAGCTAGCCACTTTCTCCGCATTATCACAGTGGCGCTCGAGGCGCACATCTAAAGTTTTTAGCCCCCGTAAAATCAACCAAGCATCATGGGGCGAGATCACCGCGCCAACGTCCTTAAGCACTTCAAACTTAATCACTTCCATCTGTTCGAAACTGGCACACACAATCCCAGCTATCACATCACCGTGACCATTGAGATACTTTGTTGCGCTGTGAATAACAATGTCGATGCCATGTTTAATCGGTTGCTGCAGCAGAGGCGTCATAAAGGTGTTATCCACTATGCTAACTAGATTATGCTCCTTAGCGATTCGTGCGATAACATCGAGGTTGAAAACATTCAGATGAGGATTAACAGGCGTCTCGCAAAATAAAACTTTAGTGTTGGGCTTTATCGCCGCTTCAATGGCGGCTTCATCGATAAAGTCAACCAGAGTAACCTCGATACCAAACTTAGCCAGTTGAGAAGTCATTAAAGCAAAGGTACAACCATAGACGGCATGAGATGCCACTAAGTGATCGCCATGACTTAAGTTTGCTAATAAGGCTGCCGATACCGCTGCCATCCCAGAAGCGGTTGCAGCGGCGGCATCACTGCCCTCTAGAGCGGCAATTTTACGCTCAAGTTCCGCCGTTGTCGGATTGCCTAAACGAGTATAAATATAACCTTGCTCACTCCCCGAAAACCTCGCAGCACCCTGCTCGGCGCTTTCAAATACGAATGTCGCACTCTGGCACAGAGGCGTCACTAGTGCACCGGACTCATTAGGTTCACGTCCCGCATGGATCACTTTTGTGGCAAGCTGCCATCTATCTTGCATAATGCTCTCCCAACTTGATGACGACTGATCTTTTAATAGTTGTTGATATCAGTTCTTTGCAAATATTTTTGGCTGAATTAACCAACCCATTCAGAAGAACAATTGAAACAGCAAAGGTTGGTGTGAGTTCCGCAACCAAGATGAACTACTCTGGATAAAGATCATACTATTTGAATACGATTTGCCTCAATCCAGTTGTAAAGCGATTGTTACAAACGAATGAATTGCAAGGGCAGGATAGACAATGATTAGGCCGCTGTTTGGCGGCCTATGATGAACTGGACTTTTTGTAATTAGCTCTAGCTATAGTGAGCTCTAGTTTAGATACGCCGCTTCGATATCAATTAGATTTCGATAAGCATTAGTCTTTATGAACTTTACTCTTTTCGGCTTTCACGGTTTTAGACAGTACGCTCGCCGAGAGCTCTTTCAAACTAAGCAGCAGTTCTTTATGGATCCCAGAGAGCTTAGGCTTAGACTGGGCATTAAACTCAAGCGGACGACACAATGCCATGGCTTGATAACCGAGTCTTGCAGTTAATAGCCCGCCACCTAACCCTTGACCGAGTCTCGCCGACAGTTTACCTGACATCTCTACCGACAATAACTGCGTGCCTAAATCAGTAATAATCTCACTTGAACCTGCATAGATGATGTTGCCGATAATACTGCGAATCAACTTTATTCTGCTCCAATAGCCTAACTCCACCCCATAGCAAGCGGCGAGCTTATTAATCATGCTCTGGTTACGCCAAAGAATGATTGCCATATCCAATGCTGCTAGCGGGCTAGCTGCGAGGAGTAGTGCCGATTCTTGCGCGAAACGACGCACAATTTTCTTAGCGGCTAAGTCTCGCTCCGTTAAGACTATAGAGTCGAATAACATCAACTTCTCAGCATCATTTTGTTCTGGCGTGATACTTTGTTCGAACTTCATTAGTTCGCTAGTTTTTGGCAGCTTGGCAGTAATCCCATCGATGAAAGGGTCCGCCTCCCCCATCTGCATGCTGTGCACTAAACGGTTACCTATGGATTGGCTATCTTCGATATGTTTAAGTGCTTTAAGCTTACGCCATTCAACAAAAGTGACTTTGCCCGCCAAAAGTAACACTAATCCACTCACACAAGCATAAAGCCCAAATAACCAACTGCTTTGTAAAAATGCGGCCTGTAGCCCCAAAAAGCCCTCTACAGCGATGACGAGAGCAACGCCAGCTAAACACAGTTTGGTTAGCCAACTGCGTTTAGACTTTACAGGTTTATCTTGTTCTAAATCAACGGGGTCGAAACCGGAGAAATGCTCATCGACAAGCGAGTCAAGTTCAGGTTCCGCCTGCGTTTCAGTTTCAATAAACTCAACTTTTGATTCGAAACTGATGCCTTGGGCAAGCTTAGGTTCAGGCTCTTTAGCATCACTATCGAATCGCAGCTGCTTTCTTATGGAATTATTATCGTGTGACATAATGACTCACTTACTCAAAATCACTTTAGCTTATCCCCCAGCAAATACTGCAACACATGATCTAAACGTATGTGCTCAAAATCGGCATTACTGCGTTGGGTATTTTGATTAGTCGCGGGGGCGAAGTTGATAAACTCGAATCCCTGCTTATCCCAAAAATCGGCAGCGGGTAGAGACTTAGGCACTTCTCCGGGAAACAGCGTCACGGGTTGACCTTGGCCAAGCTCACAGCCCCGGACCACTTCAATCTCTTTGCCATCTTGCTTCACCATGCCGTGATTGGTTGATTTAATGGCACTGATCGCCATGGTCTCGACTTCACAGCCTTCAAATTTGGCGTATTGTTGGCTCTGATGCACAAGCTGAGTCAAGAGCGATAATACATTGGCCTGCTGATCTCGCGTCACATGGTCAACCTTACTGGCAGCAAACAGTAGCTTGTCGATTTTGGGCGAGAATAATCGCTTCAGTAGACTCGATTGACCGAAGTGAAAACTTTCCATCACAGCATGAATTGCCGACTTCATATCATCAAACTGAGCACGGCCCCGATTGAGCGGTGTAAAGCAATCAACCAGCACCAGTTGCCTATCAAACTTGGCAAAGTAGTCTTGATAGAAAGGTTTAACCACACGCTTTACATACTCTTTGTAACGTCTCTTTAATGTATGATAGAAACTATTCTCCGCAGACTGCTCCAGTGATAAAAACTCATCCTCACCAATATTAAGCAGCGGAAACAGCGCCAATACAGGCGTACCATCGAGTTCTCCGGGCAGTAATAAGCGACCCGGTTGAGCATAATAAAACCCATGATTACTGACACAGTCCTGTAAAACTTTTTGGTAAAGGTCTGCTATCTCCTGCAACTTTAGCTCATCGGCGGGACTGGCAAGCTCCACATCATCGAGTGCCTTGGAGAATGCGCTAAAATATTCTGAACGTTCAAATACAGATTTTCGCTCGAGTTGAGTATTGGACCACTGCTGGAACGATAGCTTTAGCATAGGTAGATCCAATAACCACTCACCAGGATAATCGACAATGTCTAAATAGAGAGTTGCACTATCAGTGACTTTAGCTAACAAGCCTTTTGCTGGACGGTACTTAATGGCAAGTCGTAGTTCACTAATATTGCGGGTGGAAACTGGCCAAGATTTAGGATCAGTGGTTAAAGACTTTATCGCCCCATCATAATTAAAACTTGGAATGGTCAAGTCTGGCTGCATATCGCGCTTAACACCATAGAGTCTACCGTCTCTAGCTACTCGCCATAAAGGCAACGGTGAGCTGGTCTCAGCAATACCAGAATGGAGCAATTGATTGACTAAGCCGGTAATAAAGGCCGTTTTACCTGCTCCGGCTAACCCTGTTACCGCTAATCGTAAATTTCTATCTGTGGTTCTTAGCGCGACGGCTTGAGTATTCTTACCGAGTTTTCTAAGTGACTGTTTAAGACTCGCCATAAAATGAAGTGAAACCCGTAATGAGATAGTTCTAGGGCAGTATAGCCTGCCCCGTCAGTGAACTATAGATGATTGGCTATTGATGATTGACTATAAATTGTTAATTTGATCTTTAAGATCGTAGTTATCAGAAGTCACATGACGCTCTAGGTTCTGTAAACGCACCTCTAACGCTCTAAATTGGCTGTTTACATCCCTTAATGCCATTTTAGCTGGCTCGCCAGACTGCCAAACTTTCTTCTTTAGTCCAATTTCTTTATTTAAAGAATCATTCTTCCCTGTGCCGGGTTTGATATCCAATATCATCCAAAGCAGCACATAGATAATCAGTACGATCCCCGACCCACCTAATAGAAAGATGGAAGCGGCTAGGACTCTAACTAGCCAAGTCTCGAAATTAAAATAATCTGCTATGCCTGCGCAAACACCCGCAATTTTACCCGACTGAGGAATTCGATATAAGGTTCTATTACCTTCGGTCATCTCTACTTCCTCCTTGTTAGTTAATTAAATAGTAATGCTTACCTACTGCAGTGAATCGATTATGTTTAATCATTACGACTCCTCCACTGCGGCGCCTCACTATCTAGGATGGCTTCTAAGGTTTCGATGCGCTGGGACATCTTATCAGCCTTAGCGATTAATTCATTTAGCTGATTAAACTCTTCTTCAGTAAGTCCCTGGCTAACCTGTCGCTTACTGCGGTAATGAAGTATCAGCCATATCGGAGCCACAAATCCCAGAAAAACAATAATTGGGGCTATCAAAATATCCATGTTCATAACTTACCTCTGATCTCGTTTATTACTTAGCTTTGGTTTTGCTTCCCTTCATTTTCGCCTTAAGCGCTTCAAGCTCTGCATTCACTGAATCTTCTGCTTCTAGGGCTGCAAATTCATCATTAAGCGTCTTCTTGTTACCTAAATCATAAGAATCAACTTGAGATTCTAGATTTTCAACACGGCGCTCATACTGCTCAAACTTATTCATCGCATTATCAATCTTGCTTGAATCAAGCTGCTTTTTCACCTCTAAACGTGATGAAGCAGTCTGCTTACGCATGATAATAGTCTTTTGACGCGCCTTTGCATCGGCTAGCTTCTCTTGCAGTAAGTTCACTTCCTCTTTAAGACGAAGAATGTGTTCTTCAACCACAACCAATTCGGCTGCTAGGTTTTGTGCAAGGTCGTTAGCTTTTTGCTTTTCAACTAACGCCGCCTTAGCAAGGTCTTCACGGTCTTTAGACAGGGCTAACTCGGCTTTGCTTTCCCAATCTTGTACCTGCTCCTGCACTTTTGCGATACGGCGAATGATCTCTTTTTTCTCGGCTAAAACTTTTGCAGAGGTAGAGCGTACTTCAACTAACGTATCTTCCATCTCTTGGATGATCAGACGCACCATTTTCTCTGGATCTTCTGCCTTATCGAGTAATGCACTGATATTCGAGTTAATGATGTCTGCAAAGCGTGAAAAGATTCCCATAATGATTTCCTCTAAATTAACGTTGGATTCGATAATTACAATCCACATTCCGTGCCAACTTTAACTTTTAATTATTATACAGACACTTAAACAATTTTTTAACTTTTTCTTTCATTTATAAACTGAGCATCATATTATTATTTTCACCAATAATTAGCGTGAAAGACTAAAACTTACTGTGACCAATCAATTTCAGCAAGATAATCTTATCGGACAGTCCAATGCCCTATTGGAAGTCCTTGAACATATTTCACAAGTGGCGCCTTTATCTAAGCCTGTATTAATTATTGGTGAGCGCGGCACAGGTAAGGAACTTATCGCCGAGCGATTACACTATTTGTCCAAGCGCTGGGATCAGAGCTTTATTAAACTCAACTGTTCATCCTTAAGTGAAAACTTACTAGAAAGTGAACTATTTGGCCATGATGCAGGGGCATTTACTGGCGCCAATAAAAAACATGAAGGCCGTTTTGAGCGCGCCGATGGTGGCACACTATTTTTAGATGAACTGGCTAATACCTCTGGCCTTATTCAAGAAAAATTACTGCGGGTTATTGAGTACGGTGAGTTTGAACGAGTTGGTGGCAGCAAGACTGTACAGACTGATGTTCGCCTTATCTGTGCCGCTAACGAAGATCTCCCCACCCTAGCTGAAGCCGGTGAGTTTAGAGCTGACCTGCTTGATAGACTTGCGTTCGATGTGATCACCCTACCACCACTCAGGCACCGCTCCGAGGATATAATGCCATTAGCAGAATACTTCGCAGTTGGTATGGCTAGGCAGTTAAAGCTTGAACTATTTGAAGGCTTTAGCAGTAGTGCTATCAATCAGTTGATGGAGTACCACTGGCCGGGCAATATTCGTGAGCTTAAAAACGTAGTGGAGCGTAGTGTCTATCGAAATGCCGATACTCATGCCGCCATTGAACAGATCATTATCGATCCCTTCGCCTCACCATATCGACCAACAAAACGCGTTAAAACAAAAGAACGCCAACAAACGCCATCAAACGATGCCAAGCCTACTGTAGCCGATTGCAGTACTGAAGTGAGCGCTAACAATGGCCCACAAACAGAAGCCTCGTTAAGCTTTCCTATCGACTTTAAAACCCACTGTGAGCAAGGTGAGGTACGCATCTTAAAACAAGCGTTAGAAGCTGGGCAATTTAATCAAAAGAAAACCGCTGAACTACTGGGCCTAAGCTATCATCAACTGCGCGGGATCTTAAAGAAATACAACTTGCTGGATAAATAATTGCTGTTAGCTAGCGGGCACTGTTAAAATAGCTAATAACGTTCAGCTCAAAAATGATGGCTTAATGAAACAGCTGCTAAAGAGAATAAAGTTAATCACTGGGATCTCTGCGATTAACTTGTTACTCACCGCCTGTGGCCCACAGCAAGTTCCTACAGGGCTAGTTTACTGCTCTGAGGGCAATCCCGAGACCTTTAATCCTCAACTGGTGACCTCAGGAACCACGATTGATGCGACCTCGCAACAACTCTACGACAGTCTAGTTGATTACGATCCTGTTTCTGGTGAAATAGTACCAGCGCTTGCTACATCTTGGGAAACCTCTGATGACGGCCTAAGCTACCGCTTTAAATTGCGCCATGGGGTACAGTTTCATCAAACACCACTATTTACGCCGACTCGTCACTTTAATGCCGATGATGTGTTGTTCTCTTTTAATCGAATTATCGACAGTGATAACCCATATCATAAGATCTCAAAAACAGGCTATCCGTTTTTTCAGAGTATCGGTTTCGCACAAAGTGTCACCGAAATTGAAAAAGTCTCCGATGATGAAGTGGTATTTCACCTAAACCAAAGCGATGCCTCATTCCTTTCAAACTTGGCCACAGGTTTCTCTGTTATTCTTTCTAAAGAGTATGCCGATAACCTTCTCGCCCAAGGTACACCAGAGCTATTGGATAGAAAGCCCGTCGGCACGGGGCCGTTTAAGTTGGTCAAATACGTGAAGAATGAACTCATTCGCTATCACCGCAATGATAACTTTTGGCGCACCCTACCGGAATTTGAGCAATTAGTCTTTAATATTACGCCCCAAAGCAGCGCGAGATTAACCAAGTTAATCACCGGTGACTGCAATGTATCGGCACTGCCGAAAGCTGGCGAGTTACCCGTCATCAAAGAGCATCCCAATCTGGAATTAGATACTCAATTGGGCTTCAACGTTGCATTTTGGGCATTTAATACCAAGAAAAAGCCTTTCGATGATGTACGCGTGCGTCAAGCATTGGCCTATGCCGTGGATAAGCAAAATATTCTGCGCGCGGTGTACCAAGAGACGGCAATTAAAGCGACTGGTATGCTACCACCGCAATCATGGGCCTATCATTATAATAAGAGCACTTATCAATATAACCCTGAAAAAGCACGGGCATTATTGGATGAAGCAGGCATAGATAAGCTCAGCATCGATATTTGGGCGATGCCTGTTGCACGCATTTATAATCCCAACGCTCTAAAAACCGCCGAGCTTATTCAAGCGGATTTGGCCAATATCGGCGTAGACGTCAATATCGTCACCTATGATTGGAGTGTATTTAACCAAAAGCTCAGTCGTAATGACTATGATTCGGTGCTAATCGGTTGGAATGCCGATAATAGCGATCCCGATAACTTCTTCTCACCTATGATGAGCTGTGATGCACTACAATCATCGAGTAACCGTGCCCAGTGGTGCAATCTAGAGATGGACAGGATCTTAGCGCAGGCCAAAGCAACAACTTCAGAGTTGCAGCGAAAAGCCCTATACCAACAGGCAGAGTCGCTGTTTATCGAACATGTTCCTATGATGCCATTTGCTCATGCCACACAGCTGACCTTTAAGAGTAAGGATATTAAGCAAACTCAGCTTACGCCTTTTGGTGGGATCTCATTTGAACGTGCTAAGAAAATTACAGTAGAGGAAACGCAATAATGGGTCGTTATCTTCTTCGCAGATTGAATCTATTTCTAGCGACCAGCTTTGTCTTGATAGCGGTTCTATTCATCACGACGGGCTATTTCCCTACCAATAAGTTCATTGCGCTAACCGGTATTACAGCCCCGACATCGGAGCAAATACAAGATATCGAAGAAGCATACCAGTTAAACTCAAACCAGCTGGAGCAATTTTTTGCCTACGCAAAAAACCGCTTGAGCGGTGACTTAGGTGTCTCTATCACATCTCAGCGCCCTGTCATTGATGAGCTAACTCAGGCGCTTCCAGCCTCTTTTGAGCTTGCAATAGTTGCAGGGTTAATTGCGGTGGTGCTCGGCGTACCGCTAGGGGTGTTTGCGTCACTGAGTAAAAACAAGGTTACCCAACACAGCATCATGGCGATCACCCTAACAGGCTACTCCATTCCTGTATTTTGGTTAGGACTGACCCTGTCTTTATGGTTTGGGGTTAAGCTGGGTTGGCTTCCCGTATCAGGGCGAAATAATCTGTTATACGAAATCGAACCAGTTACCGGATTTATGCTTATCGATACCTTACTTTGGGATTCTGTCTATCGGTTCTCAGCGTTTAAAGATGCACTATTTCATATCATCTTGCCCTCGATAACGTTGGCAGTATTGCCCTTTACTGTGGTTGTGCGTATTACGCGTGCAGCCATGCTAAATATCATGGAGCTGCCCTATATTAAGGCCGCTGAAGCTAGGGGCTTGCATACCAGTACTATTGTATTGCGTCATGCACTGCCAAACGCGCTGATCCCTGTTTTAAAGAATATGGGCCTGATGTTAGGTACGTTTGCCAGCTATGCCATGATTGTTGAGGTGATTTTTTCATGGCCAGGCGTAGGAAGTTGGTTGGTATCTGGTATTTACCAGCGAGATTACACGGTTATTCAAGGTGGTGTGTTAGGGGTCGCATTGACCATTATATTCCTGAGTATCTTAATTGAAGTCATACACAACGCTTATAATCCGCTAAGCAGGAAAGAGATCTATGCCGCGAATTAGAATTTATCAAGAAGACCATATTCTCTCACCGACACAAAAGGTATGGCAGGCGTTTTCCGATAATCCATTCGCACTGATAGGCCTTTGGGCTGTGTGTTGTATGCTCACCCTAGCGATTTTTGGTCCTTGGATAGCCCCCTTTTCTCCAGAGCAACAAGACCCGTTAGCGCTGCTGTTGCCGCCATCTTGGGATGCAAGCGGTACGGTTGAGCACTTCCTTGGCACCGATGACTTAGGCAGAGATATCTTCAGCCGCCTGCTCCATGGCGCTCACCTGACTTTTGGCATGGCACTCGGAATCGTACTCGCCTCATTAGTGGTTGGTTTTATCATCGGCTCTATTTCCGGCATGATGAAGGGCCTTAAGTCTTCTATATTAAGCCACCTACTGGACGCCTTATTATCAATTCCGTCACTGCTTTTAGCCATTTTGGTTGTTGCCGTCATGGGACCTGGTCTAGAAAACGTGTTTTGGGCCGTTGGTATCGCCTTGACTCCGCAATTTGTACGAGCCATTCATCAAGCGGTACATGAGGAGCTGCAAAAAGATTATGTGACTGCGGCGAAACTCGATGGCGCCAACTCAATTCAGATCTTCTGGTACGTGATTATGCCTAACGTATGGGAAACAGTAATTATTCAAACCACACTCGCTATCTCTGCTGCTATTTTGGACATTGCCGCCCTAGGATTTTTGAACCTTGGCGCTCAGGCCCCAAGTCCAGAGTGGGGAGCCATGGTGTCACAAGGACTCGATAACTTATTGACCGCCCCTTGGACGGTAACGATTCCAGGTGTCGCTATATTATGTAGTGTGTTGGCTATCAACTTAGTTGGTGACGGATTGAGATCGGCGTTATCGCCCATCAGAAACTAATATTATGCCCTTACTCGATATTCGAAATCTTACCATCGAACTTGATACGCCCCATGGACGTGTCAAAGCATTGGAGCGTGTAAGCCTAACCATTAACCCTGGAGAGCTACATGGTTTAGTGGGTGAATCAGGTTCAGGCCGTACCCTGCTGGCTCGTGCCATTTTAGGGGTACCAGGCCATAACTGGAGTATTACTGCTGACCGCATGATGTGGGATGGCCAAAACCTAATGGATATGTCGGCTAAGCAGCGACGAAATTTAATGGGCAGCGATATTGCCGTTATCTTCCAAGATCCCACTGGTAGCCTAGATCCAGCCATCTCAGTTGGTAGTCAACTTATCGAAGCCATGCCAAAAGATAAGCAAATTCCCTTCTGGAAGCGTAACAAGGCACGTAAGGCTACCGCGCAAAAATGGCTACATAAAGTCGGCATAAAAAATACTGAAGAGGTCATGAGCAGCTATGCATGGGAACTCTCTGCGGGTGAGTGCCAAAAAGTGATGATCGCCATGGCGATTGCCAACCAACCGCGATTGTTAATTGCCGATGAACCAACAGACTCGATGGAGTTAAGTACTCAGGCACAAATTTTTAGACTCCTAGGCAAGCTCAATCAGCTACACAGCGTATCTATCCTTCTGATTAGCCATGAGTTAGATACCTTATCTGGTTGGTGTGATCAACTCACGGTTCTGTACAGTGGCCAAGTGATGGAGTCAGGCCCTACAGCCGAAGTACTCGAACAACCTTTTCATCCGTACACCAAAGCACTTCTGGACAATATGCCTGACTATTCCGGTGCCCTTGCCCATAAATCGGTAATGCGAACCTTGCCTGGTTCCGCCCCGGCCTTGCAGCATTTGCCTATAGGCTGTCGATTAGGGCCGCGCTGCCCGCAGGCACAAAAGCGCTGCGTCAGTAAACCAAGCCTATGCCACAAAAAAGACCGCTATTTTGCTTGTCATTTTCCTTATCACAGTGAGCCATGTAATGACGACACCACTTCTTAAAGTTAATGATCTCCGCAAAAGCTATTACGCCGGCTACAAGCGGTTTAAGCGCCAATATAACCATGCATTATCGCCTGTGTCTTTTGAACTCAATCGAGGTGAAACACTGGCGATAGTTGGGGAAGCGGGCTCAGGAAAAACCACTATTGCCCGTATTTTGGTGGGAGCTGAGGTCAGAAGTGGCGGCGAGATCTTCTTTGAAGGTGAGCCACTAGATAAGCATGATCTTAAACAACGCTGCCGCCTTATTCGGATGATTTTTCAGGACCCAAATACCTCACTTAATCCAAGGTTGACCATTGGTGAGTTATTAGATGAGCCTTTGAAGTTCAATACCGACCTAGACAGCAGTGAGCGCAAGGCTCAGGTCATCGATAAGCTGAAAAAAGTAGGTCTGTTGCCAGAGCACTCCGATTTCTATCCCCATATGATCTCAGAGGGACAAAAACAACGCGTGGCAGTCGCTCGCGCCTTGATGCTTGATCCTAAAATTATCATCGCGGATGAAGCCTTAACTGCGCTGGACCTTTCGGTAAGATCACAGATCCTCAACCTGCTGTTAGAGCTACAACAAGAAATGGGGCTGTCTTATATATTCGTATCCCATAATATGAATATCATTCGTCATGTCAGCGATAAAATCATGGTGCTGAAAAAAGGGGTTATGGTTGAGAAGGCAACAACAGAGCAGCTATTTAATCAGCCGCAACATGAGTACACCCAAAGGTTAATTCAAGAGCAAAGCCTGTTTACGCGTAAAAAATAATACTAATCTTTATAAAGATGTATTCGTTTAATCAGAGTTTAGCTATTTTGAAGCAAAGCCATGAATTGCTTCTACATTAATGGTACTCACAACATTTGTCCTTCAGAGATGAAGAGGGTGTCTTATGTCTGTCGGCAACATACAAGACCATGTTGTTTGCAACGGGTAAACTGCTCCAACCACTGATAAAAAAGCCGATTTTCAAGAAAAACGAGTGCCATTTGGTGTCGGTTTAATTATCCTAGAGACAATTTTTTAAGAGAATCAAAAAATATGATCATCAAACCTAGAATCCGTGGCTTTATTTGTACTACGACCCATCCTGTTGGTTGTGAAGCCAATGTCCTTGAACAGATCAACTTTACCAAAGCTAAAGGTAAAATTGCTAATGGCCCTAAGAAAGTCTTAGTCGTTGGCTCTTCAAGTGGATACGGTCTTTCTTCACGCATTACTGCAGCTTTTGGTAGCGATGCCGCCACATTAGGCGTGTTTTTTGAAAAGCCAAGTACCGAAACTAAACCTGGCACAGCTGGTTGGTACAACTCTGCTGCGTTCGATAAGTTTGCTAAAGCGGAAGGGCTTTACTCTAAGAGCATCAACTGTGATGCCTTCAGCCATGAAGCTAAACAGAAAGCCATTGAGATTATCAAGCAAGACCTTGGTCAAGTCGATATGGTGGTTTACTCATTAGCATCACCAGTGCGTAAAATGCCAGATAGCGGTGAGCTTGTACGTTCATCACTAAAACCTATCGGTGAGACTTATACAGCTACTGCGGTTGATACCAATAAAGACACCATTATCGAAGCCAGTGTTGAACCGGCAACAGAGCAAGAAATTGCCGATACAGTGACTGTCATGGGCGGCGAAGACTGGGAACTGTGGATGCAAGCGCTATCAGAAGCTGGCGTGCTAAGCGACAACTGCAAGACCGTTGCCTATAGCTATATCGGAACCGAGCTGACTTGGCCTATTTACTGGCACGGCGCACTTGGTAAAGCCAAAATGGATCTTGACCGCGCTGCACATGCCCTAAATGATAAGCTTTCAGCAACTGGCGGTAGCGCTAACGTTGCAGTGCTTAAGAGCGTTGTAACACAAGCGAGCTCGGCAATTCCTGTTATGCCACTATATATAGCTATGGTATTTAAGAAGATGCGCGCAGAAGGTCTACATGAAGGCTGTATCGAGCAGATTAACCGTATGTTTAGCGAGCGTCTATTTAAGGCTGACGGTACTGCTGCAGATGTGGATGAGTCAAACCGTCTACGTTTGGATGACTGGGAGCTTCGTGAAGAGATCCAGCAGCATTGCCGTGATATGTGGCCACAAGTCACCACAGAGAACCTTGCAGAGCTAACTGATTACCGTGAGTATAAGGAAGAGTTCCTAAAACTGTTTGGTTTCGGTATCGAAGGTATCGATTATGATGCAGATGTGAACCCGCACGTTGAATTTGACGTGATTTCAATCTAACTAGCAAAGTCTAGCTTAGGCAAATATTAAAACGCCGCAATATTTTATTGCGGCGTTTTTTATTGCTCCTTGAAAACGTTCATCACGAAAAACAACGAGAGCTGCAAGAAAAGCAGCAAGCTTTTTTATCTTCTCCCTTCATGTTCTTCGCGAAGGCGGAGCGCTTCATGGTTAACTTAGTGATAAATAGCTTCTAAAGCAAAAGCCAATGCGATACACCACCAAGGACACAGAGCGCTTCCCTGCACGAATTAATACATAGGCAATAGCTTTGCTGCGCCCATAAAAAAACCGGCCTTCGCCGGTTTTTCAATGCCTCATATAAGGCTCACTATTAATGATTGAGTAAAGCTAGCTAAGTAGCAATGACTCAGCAGTGGTTACCCTATAGCGTTTACTCAGCAACTGGGTAAAGCACTTCACCTTTAGCTTTTAGTGACGCGATCACTGCACGGTAATCGTTTTCACTGTACTGAGCGCTTAAACGCTGCTTGAGTGAGTCAAGAAGGTTAGCATCAACGCCTTCAGCTGGATTAACTTTCTTCAATACCACTACTGCGTAACCATTTGCTAGCGCAACAGTATCAACTGAAGGCTTATCGCTTGGCTGAGCCATAGCAAATGCTTTGTTTACGATTGCGCCATCAACGTCTTGCTCAAAACGACCTAGCTTATCTTTAACAATAAAGTCAGCTGTTACACCTGAAGCTTCAACAGCGGTCATAGCTTCTTGTGCTTGCTTACGCGCAGCTTCATTAGCCTGCTCTTGCTTTAAGCGGTTAGCAATCGCGTTACGAACGTCAGCTAACTCCATAGTGCCTGCAGCCTTATGGGTGTTAACACGGATCACAACAACGTGATTAGGAGCAACTTCTAGTACATCACTGTTCATACCATCAAGTAGCACGTTAGAAGAGAATGCCGCTTTTAATAGCTCAGGATTAGAGAATAGCTCTGGCGGATTAGTACGTGTGAACTCAGGCGTTGTCTTAACATCAACACCTAGGTCCTTAGCAGCCTCCGCTAGCGTATCAGGTACTTCGTAGCTGGTGTCAGCCAAAACTTGCTGTAGCTCATAGAACTTATCTACTGCCTGCTTATCTTGAAGCTGAGCAATGATTTTTTCTTTAACGTCAGCAAATGGTGCTTGAGCACCGGCTTGAATATCAAGAGCCTTGATGATGTGGTAACCAAAGTCTGTTTTAACAACATTTGAGTACTCACCTTTGTTAAGCGCAAACAGTGCTTGGTCAAATTCAGGCTCCATAACGCCCGCTTCAAACCAATCTAGTTGACCACCCTGCTCACCGCTAAAGGTATCTTCAGATTCAGTCTTAGCGACTTCAGCAAAGTCTGCACCGTCTTGAAGTTGCTTATAGATGGCTTCAGCTTTCGCTTTAGCCGCCGCGTCATCGTCACCTGTTTGAACAAGGATATGTGCAGCTAAGCGCTTCTCAGCTTGTGTGTAATTCGCTTTGTGCTCATCGTAGTATGCTTGTGCTTCAGCATCAGTCACTTTTACATCTTTAGCTAAATCTTTTGCGTCTAGCTCGATGTAGTCAAGACTAACTACTTCAGGGCGAATGAACTGATCTAGATTAGAGTCATAATAAGTTTTGATCTGCTCATCGGTAACACTAATGTCTGCAAGGAATGGAGTCGCGTCAATAACCTTGTAGTCAATGTCACGGGTCTGGCCTTGTAGATCGGCCAAATACTTGGCTTCACCAGGAAGAACGAATTCAGAACCCACTAGGGTCGCAACAAGCTGACGACGAGTCATATCGGTACGCATCATGTCGCGGAAAGTATTTGCCTGATAGCCTAACTGACGCAGAATCGCTTGGTAACGGTCGTTGTCAAAGACTCCATCAGTTTGAAAAGCTGGCTCGCTCATGATTGCAGCTTTAATCTGCTCATCAGATACGCGTAATCCAAGCTCTGCAGCATTTTGATCCAGTAGCTTATCTGCAACTAAGCGCTCTAATACGCTTTGCTTTACGCTCTGCATGTAGTTGTCATCGGCAGACAGAGTGGCAAACATATCACCTAATTGTTGTTCTAAGCGACTACGCTCGTTTTGATAGGCTTGTTCTAACGCTGAGTTGCTGATCTCTTCACCATTTACGGTAGCAGCTGCAACCTCAGTTGAAGAACCTAAATAACTACTCACGCCTGTAAATGCAAATGAAAGTATCACAAGGATTAAAATGCCTTTTGCAATTACACCTTGTGAGCCTTCGCGAATCTTTTCTAACATCAGACTTCTCGCTGGTTGCGATGGATAAAATAAAAAGGCGCATCACTGTCTGGATGCGCCTTTTTGTAATTTAAAGGAGATGAAAAGTAATCTCTTCAGGCTCCTGCTGGCAAAATTAAGGGTTACCTCAATTATTGCCCTCTCTATTTGTAAAAAGCACTGCCAAGCAGTGCTTTCTTACAATAGCCTTACAAAGGCTGCATTGCTAACTTTCTTAGTTAACAGCGTCTTTTAGAGCTTTACCAGCTTTAAATGCTGGAATGTTTGCTGCAGCGATTTTGATCTCTTTACCCGTTTGTGGGTTACGACCAGTGCGCTCTGCACGTTGACGCACTTCGAAAGTACCGAAACCAACAAGAGCAATCTTATCGCCTTCTTTTAGGCCTTCAGTAACTGCGCCAATGAAAGAGTCTAATGCGCGGCCAGCAGCAGCTTTAGAAATGTCAGCACCAGAAGCGATTTTCTCGATTAGTTCAGATTTGTTCATGTCATCCCCTTGAATGTAATTTGTGCGCCGCACCCAAATCCTTGTCTAGAGCGGTCTGCGGAGGCTTTTTATAACAAGCTTAGAACCAAAGTTCAAGCCTTATAGGAAAACCAAAGAAATAAATTAGGATACTACTCAAAACCAGTCACTCCAAGGGCTGGAGCAACTGACTCTCCACAGACTTAGGCTACCACAGCTTCAAACTTTGGTAAGCCCTTTTTTACTGTTTTTTTAAAGGTATCCTGCATTTTATTGCGTTAGTCCACGTTTTATACTACTTCGAAGCCTTCAACTGGTCGCTCAAGCGCCAATTTCAATACTTCATCAACCCATTTCACTGGATGAATTTTTAGATCGGCAATGACATTTTGTGGAATTTCTTCCAAATCACGCTCATTTTCTTTTGGAATTAGAACAACTTTCGTACCACCACGATGGGCAGCTAAGAGTTTTTCCTTTAATCCGCCAATTGGTAAAACTTCACCACGCAGAGTAATTTCACCCGTCATCGCCACATCTGCGCGAACCGGATTACCCGTTAAACTAGAAACGAGAGCTGTACACATTGCCGCACCAGCAGATGGACCATCTTTTGGTGTCGCGCCTTCAGGTACGTGCACGTGAATATCGCGCTTCTCGTAGAAATCAGGATTAATACCCAATTGTTCTGCGCGAGCACGCACAACTGTCATTGCCGCTTGAATCGACTCTTGCATGACATCGCCAAGTGAACCTGTATAGGTCAGCTTGCCCTTGCCAGGCACAGATGTCGCTTCAATAGTCAGCAAATCACCGCCCACTTCAGTCCAAGCAAGACCAGTCACTTGACCAATCTGATTATTAGACTCAGCCTTACCGTAGTCACAGCGTTGTACACCTAGGAACGACTTAAGGTTGTCTTGGTTAACTTCAACATGCTTAATACTCTTATCAAGCAAAATTTGTTTAACCACCTTACGGCAGATTTTAGATAGTTCACGCTCAAGCGCTCGAACGCCGGCTTCACGAGTGTAATAACGAATAATGCCGATAATAGCGCTATCGTCGACTGTCACCTCTTTCGCTTTTAGTCCGTTACGCTCTATCTGCTTCGGCAATAAGTGTTGCTTAGCAATATTAAGCTTCTCGTCTTCGGTATAACCAGATAAGCGAATGACTTCCATACGGTCTAGTAGTGGGCCAGGAATGTTCATCGAGTTAGAGGTAGCCACAAACATCACATCAGATAGATCGTAATCGACCTCCATGTAGTGATCGCTAAATGCTGAGTTTTGCTCAGGATCTAACACCTCAAGCAATGCCGAAGCTGGGTCGCCACGCATATCACTGCTCATCTTATCGATTTCATCCAGTAAGAACAGTGGGTTTTTAACACCGACTTTAGACATCTTCTGGATGACCTTGCCCGGCATAGAACCGATATAGGTACGACGGTGACCACGGATCTCCGCTTCATCACGAACGCCGCCTAAGGCAACACGCACATACTTACGACCAGTTGCCTTAGCAATAGATTGACCCAAGGATGTTTTACCCACACCTGGAGGCCCAACTAAACAAAGGATTGGCCCCTTAAGCTGCTTAACACGGCTTTGAACCGCTAGATACTCAAGAATGCGTTCTTTAACTTTTTCAAGCCCGAAATGATCGGTGTCGAGTACGTCCTGCGCCTTAGCTAAATCACGTTTAATTTTAGAGCGTTTGTGCCAAGGCACAGACACCATCCACTCAACGTAACTTCTCACCACAGTCGCTTCAGCAGACATAGGTGACATCATCTTTAACTTGTTCAGCTCTGCAGACGCTTTATCTTTAGCCTCTGCAGGCATCTGTGCCTCTTCGATTTTCTTGGCTAAGCTTTCAAACTCATCGTGAGACTCGTCAATATCACCAAGCTCTTTTTGAATGGCCTTCATCTGCTCATTCAAATAGTACTCACGCTGACTCTTCTCCATCTGCTTCTTAACGCGGCTGCGGATACGCTTCTCAACCTGTAATAGATCGATTTCAGCTTCCATCATCGCCATCAAGTATTCGATGCGTTCGCTAACATTGACCATCTCAAGCACAGACTGTTTGTCTTCTAGCTTAAGCGGCATATGTGCGGCCATGGTGTCGGCAAGTCTTGCCGCCTCGTCGATACCCGACAGCGAAGTTAATACCTCAGGTGGGATCTTCTTATTTAGCTTGATGTAGCCCTCAAACTGACCAACAGCTGAGCGAACGAGAACTTCCTCTTCTTTCTCTGAAAGGGGCTCTGATTCGAGATAGTGAGCCGTTGCTTGGAAGATCTCTTCCTGTTCGATATAGCTATCGATGCAAACTCTTTGGCCACCTTCAACCAATACCTTTACGGTACCATCTGGTAGTTTTAATAGCTGGAGTATTGATGCAACTGTACCTACATCAAAAATGTCATCGCTAGTTGGGTCGTCTAGCTCAGCATCACGCTGGGCGACTAAAATAATCTGTTTACCTTGATCCATCGCTTTTTCTAAGCAACGAATAGACTTCTCTCGACCGACGAATAACGGAATTACCATGTGGGGATAGACCACCACATCTCTTAGTGGTAGTACGGGTAGTTCGATTCGCGCATCACGCTCTAGGGTCATAGCTCGATTCCGTTTTTTATGATTACTTATGAGTATATTGGGGTGATTCGATAGGTTTCAATAGCGAAAAAGAATTAATTAAAGAAGTGTATAAAAAAGGAGCCATATTGGCTCCTTTTAAACTCACTACTCGATTGTAGACGAGATTTTATTCCGCTGTTGCGGTTTGTGCTTCGTTATTAGCGTAGATCAGGATTGGGCTAGACTCGCCTTTAACCACTGACTCGTCGATAACAACTTTAGCCACATCGTCTGTCGACGGTAGATCGTACATGATATCGAGCAAGATCCCCTCAACAATAGAGCGAAGTCCACGAGCACCCGTCTTACGCGTTTGTGCCTTAAGGGCAATCGCTTTAAGTGCATCGTCTCTAAACTCAAGTTCAACGCCTTCCATCTCAAACAATGCCGCATACTGCTTAGTAATCGCATTCTTCGGTTGTGAGAGAATTTGAATTAGCGCTTCATCGTCCAGCTCAGCTAACGTTGCTAATACTGGTAGACGGCCGATAAATTCGGGGATCAGACCAAATTTAACTAAATCTTCTGGCTCTACTTGCAGTAGTGTATCAGAGATAGTCTTCTTGTCGGCTTCACCTTTAACTTCGGCACCAAAACCAATACCGGTACCCACATGGGCACGTTGCTCGATCACTTTCTCAAGACCTGCGAATGCACCACCACAGACGAACAGGATCTTAGAAGTATCGACTTGCAAGAACTCCTGCTGCGGATGCTTACGGCCGCCCTGTGGAGGCACTGCAGCAATAGTTCCTTCGATAAGTTTCAATAACGCCTGCTGTACACCCTCGCCCGACACGTCACGTGTGATTGATGGGTTATCAGACTTACGACTGATCTTATCGATCTCATCGATATACACGATACCGCGCTGCGCTTTATCTACATCGTAGTCGCACTTTTGCAGTAGCTTCTGGATGATATTTTCAACGTCTTCACCCACGTAACCCGCTTCGGTTAATGTCGTAGCATCGGCCATCGTAAATGGTACATCAAGAACGCGCGCTAAAGTCTCTGCTAATAATGTTTTACCACTACCCGTTGGACCGATAAGCAGGATGTTACTCTTGCCTAACTCAACACCATCTTTAGGGCTGGCATTTCTAAGACGCTTATAATGATTATATACCGCAACAGAAAGAACTTTCTTTGCCTTATCTTGACCGATAACATAATCATCCAAGTGTGCTCTTAGCTCATGAGGCGTCGGCAACTTGTCTTGCTCTTGCTTTGGTGAAATCTCTTTAATTTCTTCTCGAATAATGTCATTGCAGAGTTCAACACACTCGTCACAAACATATACAGAAGGCCCAGCGATGAGTTTTCTTACTTCATGCTGGCTCTTACCACAAAAAGAGCAGTACAGCAGTTTTCCGCCGTCACCGTTACCTTTGTCTTCACCCATTACTTTACCTCTGTTTGCAGTAATTGTACTGCGTAAATCTTTTCGTTACTTCTTATTTGAGCATAGCTCAGAGGACAGTAAAAATCAGCCTCGTTTTGCTATCACTGAATCGACTAATCCGTATTCAGCAGCTTCTGTCGCACTCATAAAGTTATCGCGGTCTGTATCGCGTTCAATCACTTCAAGAGGCTGCCCTGTGTGCTCAGCAAGCATAGAGTTAAGCTTATGCTTAATACCTAAGATCTCTTGGGCGTGAATAGCGATATCTGACGCTTGACCTTGGAAGCCACCTAAAGGCTGATGGATCATCACTCTAGAATTCGGTAAGCAATGACGTTTGCCTTCTGCACCGCCTGCTAACAAAAATGCGCCCATGCTCGCCGCTTGACCAATACACACTGTGCTGACGTTTGGTTTAATAAACTGCATAGTGTCATAGATCGCCATACCAGCAGTTACGCTACCGCCTGGCGAGTTAATGTATAGGTAGATATCCTTATCTGGGCTCTCTGACTCCAAAAACAGTAACTGAGCAACGATAAGGTTAGCCATATGCTCTTCAACTTGGCCAACGAGAAAGATCACTCGCTCTTTCAAAAGGCGAGAATAAATATCATATGAACGTTCACCTTTAGCCGTCTGTTCGACAACCATAGGAACGAGTGCGTTAAGTACTGATTCTGGCGCTTTGTGCATGATTAACTTCCCTAAATAAAAATGGCCCGCATGAGGAACCTCATACGAGCCATTATAAATGGCTAATAGCCATTTAAGTCAAGCGATGGTTACGCGCGACCTGTAGCCTTGTTCATAAATTCTTCAAAGTTGACTGCTTTTTCAGTCAAAGTTGCAGTTTTCAACAAAGCTTCAACCGCTTGCTCTTCTAGAGCTACGTTACGCATGTTCTGCATCAGTTCTTCGTTACCGTTGTAGTAAGCTACAACTTCACTTGGATCTTCGTATGCAGAAGCCATAGAAGCGATCAGACCTTGAACGCGCTCGTCTTCAGCTTTTAGCTCGTTAGTCTTGATAACTTCGCCAAGTAGTAGACCTACTTTAACACGACGCTCAGCTTGCTCTGTGAATAGGTCAGCTGGTAGCTCAGGCATGTTTGCTGCTTGGTTACCGAAGCGCTGCATAGCTTGCTTGCGCAATACTTCTACTTCACCGTCGATTAGTGCTTTTGGCAATTCGATTTCGTTTTGCTCAACTAGACCGTTAAGAACTTGCTCTTTAACGTTTGCTTTAAGCGCTTGCTCAAGCTCACGGCTCATGTTCTTGCTGATTTCGCCGCGTAGTGCGTCGATACCACCTTCGGTAATACCGAATAGTGTAGCGAACTCATCGTTAACTTCTGGAAGGTTAGCCGCTTGAACTTCATTCAGAGTGATAGCGAAAGTCGCTACTTTACCCTTTAGGTTTTCAGCGTGGTAATCTTCAGGGAAAGTCACTTCGATGTTGAACTCTTCACCTGCTTTGTGACCTTCAACACCAGACTCGAAGCCTGGGATCATACGGCCACTACCTAGTTGAAGTTCGAAATCTTCAGCTTTACCGCCTTCGAACTCTTCACCATCGATTGAACCAACGAAGTTGATCTTAGCTTTGTCGCCTTCAGCCGCAGCGCGCTCAACAACTTCGAAAGTCGCATGTTGGTTACGTAGCGTTTCAATCATAGAATCAACGTCTGCTTCAGTTACTTCAGCAGTTGGTTGCTCAACAGTGATTGACTCAAGACCTTTTAGTTCTACTTCTGGGTAGATTTCAAAAGTCGCAACAAACTCAAAGTTTTCGCCTTCAGTTGAACCTGGAGTCAATGTTGGAGCACCAGCTGGGTTTAACTTCTCAGCAATAATAGCTTCAACGAAGTTACGCTGCATCACTTCACCCATGATGTCTTGACGAATAGCTTTTCCATAACGCTTATTGATCACGCTTACAGGTACTTTTCCTGGACGGAAACCTGGGATACGAGCACGCTTAGCTTCGCTTTTTAATGCTTCTTTAACAGTGTTCTCGATCTGCTCAGCAGGTACAGAAATTGTTAGGCGACGCTCTAAGCCTTGTGTGGTTTCAACAGAAACTTGCATTTTTTTACCTCGAAATGTGTCTATCGTCCTTTGCAATAGTCGAAAAATCAACTACTCAGGTATTCGTTTCTTGATCCGTAAATTTCACCAAAATGCCCATAAATACTGACGATCGGCACCGGTATCTTTTAGTTGATAATTATCAAGACGCGACATTATATCTATCGAATGCGCCTGAGTCGAGCCTCAAAGCGCGATTTACAGGCGTAAAAAAAGCGACCTAGGGTCGCTTTCTTTACTTCTTTGCAGAATGAGTGGGGTGACTGATGGGACTTGAACCCACGACAACCGGAATCACAATCCGGGGCTCTACCAACTGAGCTACAATCACCACAAAAATGGTACGCCCGGCAGGATTCGAACCTGCGGCCACCCGCTTAGAAGGCGGGTGCTCTATCCAACTGAGCTACGGGCGCTCGGCAATGAATTAAATTCATTTCCTGAACTGGGCAACTAACGTTCCACGTTAGTTTAAATGTGGTCGGTGATAGAGGATTCGAACCTCTGACCCTCTGGTCCCAAACCAGATGCGCTACCGGGCTGCGCTAATCACCGAAACTTTGAAACCTATTGTAAAGTGCGTTTTCACGTTGGGATAACCTTTACTGCTTCAGGCTCTCAAGGACAACAACTTGCTGCTCGTTGAGAACGGAGCGCATAGTATCCCCTCTTCTAAAAGTCGTCAACGCCTTTTTTAAAAAAAGATGTTCGCATGGCTATTTAACAGGCTAATAGCTTTAGCTTTAGCCTAGTTGCAGGATTAACCAGCAAATATACTTATATTAAGTGAAATAAACCGCTGACGAACCATTTTATTATCAGAGATGATGAACTATGCCTCCGCCACCTTTATCAACAGACTTAGCAACGTTCAGCGTAGGTAAAATCGAATTAGTTCGCAGAGAGTGATTATCCGTATATTAGAATTGTTTGTTAACGGCCTAAATCAATGACACATTTACCCCGTCCTGTTAAAATGTCGCCGTTTTCCATTATCGCGCCGTATAAAGGACACCTACCCCAATGACAGCCCAAAACATCGATGGTAAAGCTATCGCTCAATCCATTCGAACTCAACTCAAAGACAAAGTAACCGCCCGCAAAGAGGCAGGAAAAAGAGTCCCAGGTTTAGCCGTAATTCTTGTTGGAGCTGATCCAGCGTCACAAGTTTATGTTGGCAGTAAGCGCAAAGCCTGTGAAGAAGTCGGCTTTATCTCTCGCTCTTATGATTTAGACAGCAGCACTTCTGAAGAAGCACTCTTATCATTGATTGATGAATGTAACGAAGATCCAAGTATCGATGGCATCTTAGTTCAACTTCCTCTTCCAGAACATATTGAAGAGTCTAAAGTCATTGAGCGTATCCGCCCAGACAAAGATGTCGACGGTTTCCATCCTTATAACGTTGGCCGCCTTGCTCAGCGTATTCCAGTATTGCGTTCATGCACACCTATGGGGATCATGACATTAATCCAGTCAACAGGTGTTGATACCTTTGGTTTAGACGCAGTTGTCGTCGGCGCATCAAACATCGTCGGTCGTCCTATGTCACTGGAACTGCTATTAGCCGGCTGCACGACAACCACTTGTCATCGTTTTACTCGCAACCTTGAAGATAAAGTCAGACAAGCCGATCTAGTCATCGTTGCCGTCGGCAAGCCCGGGTTTATTCCAGGAGATTGGATCAAGCCCGGCGCAATCGTAATCGATGTGGGCATTAACCGCTTAGAGAGCGGTCAGCTTGTTGGTGATGTGCAGTTTGAAGAAGCTGCCCAGCGCGCGAGTTTTATTACCCCTGTTCCGGGTGGTGTTGGACCTATGACCATTGCAAGCCTGCTAGAAAACACCTTATACGCTTGTGAGAATTATCACGATTAACAGAAGGTTCTAGGTTCTAGGTTCTAGGTTCTAGGTTCTAGGTTCTAGGTTCTAGGTTCTAGGTTCTAGCAAATAGTTAGCAACCAAACTAATAAAAAAGCCTGCAGATGCAGGCTTTTTTGTATTTAAACGGCTATTAACGACCTAGGTATTACTTCTTACGCCAAGTGGTACCTTCTGGACCATCTTCTAAAACTACGCCTAATGCATTTAAGCCATCGCGTGCAACGTCAGCTGCTGGCCAATCTTTTTCTGCACGAGCGCGATTACGCTCAGCAATCAAGGCTTCAATCTGTGCCACTTCGTCGTCACTGCCTTCGCCTTTAAAGAAGGTATCAACGTCTTGGCCTAGAATACCTAACACATCACCAAGTTCTTTTAGGGCAACACCTAACGCAGAGGCTTGAGCCATATCAGTTGCTTTTAGGCGGTTAATTTCACGCACCATGTCAAATAATACTGAGTAAGCTTCTGGCGTATTAAAATCGTCATCCATTGCCAACTTGAATTTAGCCACAAACTCTTCGGCAGGCGCAGCTTCCACGCTTAAGTCTAGGTCTTTAAGTGCGGTGTAAATACGCTCAAGAGCTGATTTAGCCTGCTTTAAGTTATCTTCAGAATAGTTTAGCTGGCTACGGTAGTGGCCAGATAACAGGAAGTAACGTACTGTCGCAGCATCGTAGTGGCCTAGCACATCTCGGATAGTGAAGAAGTTGTTCAAAGACTTCGACATCTTCTCTTTATCAACCATCACCATACCAGTATGCATCCAGTAGTTAACATACGGTGTGTCGTGAGCACAGCAAGACTGAGCAATCTCATTCTCATGATGCGGGAACTGTAAGTCGCTGCCGCCACCATGAATATCAAAGTGCACTCCTAAGTGCTTGCTGTTCATTGCTGAACATTCAATGTGCCACCCTGGACGACCTGGTCCCCATGGTGAATCCCATGTTGGTTCGCCCGGCTTTGACATCTTCCAAAGCACAAAGTCCATTGGATCGCGTTTAGTGTCTTCAACTTCTACGCGAGCACCGGCTTGCAGTTGCTCAAGATTTTGACCCGATAAACGACCATACTCAGGGAATGACGATACGCTAAATAGTACGTCGCCATTTGATGCAACATATGCATGATCACGCTCGATAAGTCTTTCAACCATATCGATGATCTCAGGCATATGCATGGTTGCACGAGGCTCATTATCAGGACGCGCCATATTCAATGCATCAAAATCTTTATGCATTTCGGCAATCAAGCGCTCTGTCAATGAATCACAACTCTCGTTATTCTCATTGGCACGCTTGATAATTTTGTCATCGACGTCGGTGATATTACGCTGAAAATTAACGTCGTATCCGCTGTATCTTAGGTATCTAACAATCATGTCGAAAGATACAAAAGTGCGTCCGTGGCCAATATGACATAAATCATAGATGGTCACCCCACACACATACATGCCAACCTTTCCTGGTTGTAGTGGCACAAACTGCTCTTTTTGGCGGGTCAGACTATTGTAAAGCTTCAACATTGATTATTCTCTTCAACGGCTAGAATTAAAAATTAGTTGTTCAGTCTACCATTGCAAAAGTCGCTGTTCCAAGCTGTTTTCTTAGCTAAAGCCCGCAAAGATGCACAGATATGCCGCAACCGAGCTAGATTGCGATCTTGAGCGGATTATTGGTCATGATAACTTTGCCTCAATTCTATGGAGCAGCGAAAAACGCTAATGTAGCTATCAGCAAAGAGGTTAATTGGTAGCTGTAAACACTCAATGCTTTATGCAATTAAGCAATTACGTTAGAATCCAGCCATTATTTACGTTACGTTAAATTATGAGAGTTAAAATATGATCACACTTCATACCAACCACGGCGAAATCAAGCTAGCACTTAATGCTGAGAAAGCCCCAAAAACTGCTGCTAACTTCATTAACTACGTTAAAGAAGGCTTCTACGACGGTACTGTTTTTCACCGTGTAATCGATGGTTTCATGGTTCAAGGTGGTGGTTTCACTGAAGATATGGACCAAAAGCGTCCAAACGCAACGATTGAAAACGAAGCGAACAACGGTTTATCAAACAAAACTGGCACCATCGCTATGGCGCGCACTTCTGATCCACATTCTGCTACGGCGCAGTTCTTCATCAACGTTAACGACAACACTTTCTTAGACTTTAAGTCTGAGTCAGCACAAGGCTGGGGTTACTGTGTATTCGGTGAAGTTGTAGAAGGCATGGACGTAGTAAACAAGATTAAAGCAGTTAGCACAGGTAATCGTGGCATGCATCAAGACGTTCCTCTTGAAGCTGTTATCATCGAAAAAGTGACCATCGAAGAGTAATATTACCTCGATGCGCACTCTATTTGTGGGCGATTTGCACTTAAGTGCAGATCGCCCCGATATCACCCAAGCTTTCCTCACATTCCTCGACACTCAACTTCACGATACCGACGCTTTATATATCCTTGGCGATCTCTTTGAAGTCTGGGTTGGCGATGATATTGCAGAGCCTTTTGCCAATGAACTGGCCGATAAGATAAAACGGGCTTCACAAAAACTGCCGATCTATTTTATCCACGGAAATAGAGACTTTTTAATTAGTAATGCATTTGCAAAACGCAGCGGCATGACACTACTACCCGAAGTCTATACCTTGGACTTATATGGCGTTCCAAGCGTTATTTTGCATGGCGATAGCCTGTGCACACTCGACAAGTCTTATCAGCGTTTTAGAAAGTTTCGTAATATGAGTTGGGCTAAGTGGCTATATGCCCATTTACCAAAGTCGAAGCGACTCGATATTGCCGCAAAACTGCGCACTAAAAGCCAGAGCAGTAATCAGCAGAAAAGTTATTCCATCATGGATGTTGAGCCTGATGCAGTACTTAAGCTACTTGATACC
This sequence comes from Shewanella sp. MBTL60-007, assembly GCF_019654915.1. Taxonomy (GTDB): domain Bacteria; phylum Pseudomonadota; class Gammaproteobacteria; order Enterobacterales; family Shewanellaceae; genus Shewanella. The sequence goes on from NZ_BPET01000013.1 coordinate 33,735, forward strand.
ACGAAAACCGAGCAGATGATCCACGGCCACACTCATAGGCCAGCAGTTCATCAACTCGCTAACGGGAAACGCCGTATCGTTGTAGGCGATTGGTATGAGCAAGGCAGCATGTTAAGCGTTAGCCAAGACAAGATAGAACTTATCGAACTCCCTTTCAGCAAGTAATCTATTACTTGCTTTTCTCTCTTCCTTAAAACCCTAAAACATTAGAGCCCTAAACTTTAGGCAACCACGGCACTCACAGCAGGTGCGCCGCTATGAAATTTAAAGTCTGTGTCTTCAGACAAGATGAGTTCAGCCTCAACCGCAGCAAAATGCGCCACTCGCTCACTAATATCCTTATCAGAAATAGCCTGTGCAAGTATCAAGTAATCTTGATAGTGGCGGGCTTCGGAGCGCAGCAAGGAGATATAAAATTTCTTTAACTCCTCATCTAAAAAAGGCGCTAACTTAGCAAAACGCTCACAGGAGCGCGCCTCAATAAAGGCTCCGACAATTAACTTGTCGATTAACGTTGCGGGCTCATGGGTTCTCACCTGCTTCATCATGCCTTTAGCGTAACGCCCTGCACGCACATTTTGATATTCGATGCCGCGGCTATGCATAATCGCAAGCACCTGTTCGAAGTGATGAAACTCCTCTTTAATAAGGCGTACCATCTTAGCTATCAAGTCTTCACTATGGGCAAAGTCCTTTCTGGAAACCAAATCGGCTGACAGCTCATTTTTCTTACTCTCTTTCGTCAGAAAAGACTCAATATTTCGCTCTTTGATGTAAACAAAGTCTTCATAGGGTTTAGCCCAGTCGAGCAGCACTTGGCCGCTCTGCTTATCGATGGCATATTTACGGATCAGAAACATCGCCGTCTGCGCCGCTTTTAGCTCACAGTTGCAATGATCTATCAACAACCCCTTCAAATTTTCAGGTTTCTTTGCTTCTTCAATCCAGCTGTCAGGTGTTTCACAGTTTAAAAAGGCATATATTGGAGCTAATAGCTGCTGCATACTCGACTCTATGAGGAAGGAATTAGTAGCGCATTATTTTACCAGCTATTCCCTGCACAATCCTAGCTTTACGCCTATGCTTAATTCGATAGGCTTGACTCCTAGCAGATTTTGTTCAATAAATAACCTTAGAGCTATAAAAAGTTCGTCTGCAGTTTGGCGGGCCAATTCAATCGGTATAATTGCTAAACGAGGATTATTATAATGATATTGAATCACTTATTGGGGCTATACACTCATCCAAAAGAAGAGTGGCATACTATTGAGAAAAATCACGAAGCATTGCGTAGTAGTTTGAGTCACATCGTCATCATCGCGCTCATTCCTGCAATCTGTTCCTTTATTGCGACATCACAAATTGGCTGGGACTTAGGCGTTGGTGACCGCCAGTTCTTAACCGCCCAAAGCGCACTGTTCATGTCCACAGGCATGTATTTCGGACTCATTGGAGGTGTCTTTGCCCTCGCCTACCTAGCATTTTGGATGGCAAAAACATTTGATGCCAAACCGAGTTATACTCAAGCGCTAGAGCTTGCAGCATACACAGCCACACCATTATTTATGGTAGGATTGGCAGCGCTATATCCAACGCTGTGGTTTATCATGGTGGTTGGCCTTGCTGGACTCGCTTATTCTGTTTACCTGCTGTACACGGGTGTACCGATCATCATGAATATCCCTGAAGAGAAAGGCTTTATTTATGCAAGTTCAGTGGTGACAGCAGGATTAGTGCTCTTAGTCGGGCTCATGGCCTCTAGTGTAATTCTTTGGAGTGTCGGTTTCGGCCCTATGTATCAGTAGTACCAATAAGTATGAACATTTAGTCGCCATTCTGGAGCGTTTTTGGCGGCCTACTTTTTCGTTAAATAGCTTTATAAGGGAATAACCATTATTGCAGCTATTCGCCTAGAATGTGTTTGCCCAAATCGCTCTGAGTAGATCAAATTCTTATACTGATTGGTATAAGTAAAGTGCAAATTTAAGCAACAAAAAAGCCGACATCATGTCGGCTTTTTTCATTTTGACGCTCAACTCAAAAAGAATTACTCGAAAGAGTCTCTTAGCGGAACCGTTAAGTTAAACACTAAGCTGTCTTTACTTGAGTCTTTATTGTCTGCACAGAAGTAACCTTCACGTTCAAACTGATACGCTTTTTCAACCTCAGCATCTGCAAGGCTAGCTTCCACTAGACCATGCTTAACAGTCAATGAATGTGGGTTGAGCACTTCATCAACAGATTCTGCAGCGGCAGGGTTAGGATCGTTGAATAGTCTTTCATAAAGACGGAATTCAGCTGGCTTTGCCGTTGTCGCTTCGACCCAATGGATCACGCCTTTTACTTTACGACCATCACTTGGGTTCTTACCAAGAGTTTCATCATCGTAGGTACAGAAAATAGTGGTGATGTTACCATCAGCATCTTTTTCACAACGTTCAGCCTTAATCACATAAGCATTACGCAGGCGCACTTCTTTACCCTGAACTAAACGCTTGTACTTCTTGTTCGCCTCTTCGCGGAAGTCATCAGCGTCGATAAACAGTTCACGGCCAAAAGACAGCTCACGTTTACCCATCTCTTCATTACTAGGATGATTTGCGGCGTTGATTATCTCAACTTGGCCTTCTGGGTAGTTTTCGATAATCACTTTAACAGGATTAATCACTGCCATTGCTCGTGGTGCGAACTCGTTAAGCTCTTCACGAATACAAGCATCTAGCATGGCCACTTCAACCATGTTGTCCTGCTTAGTCACACCGATACGCTTACAGAATTCACGGATTGACGCTGGTGTATAACCACGGCGGCGGTAACCCGCAATCGTAGGCATACGCGCATCATCCCAACCTGTTACTAGGTTACGGGCAACTAAATCATTAAGCTTACGCTTCGACATCAAGGTGTATTCAAGATTCAGTCTCGAAAACTCATACTGACGGGTTCTGTTTGGTGCTTGGAAGTCATCTAAATGATCCAATACCCAATCGTAGAGTCTACGGTTATCTTGGAATTCAAGTGTACACAAAGAGTGACTAATGTTTTCGATAGCATCTGAGATACAGTGGGTAAAATCGTACATTGGGTAAATGCACCACTTATCGCCTGTTTGGTGATGATGCGCGAAACGAATACGATAGATAATAGGATCACGCATACAGATGAATGGTGACGCCATATCGATCTTAGCTCTCAAAGCACATTCGCCCTCTTTGAACTCACCTAAACGCATTTTTTCAAATAGCGCTAGGTTCTCTTCAACAGACGTATCGCGATAAGGGCTGTTCTTACCTGGCTCTTTTAACGTTCCGCGGTATTCACGGGTCTCTTCACTATTTAGGAAGCAAACATAAGCTAAGCCCTTGGTAATTAACTCAACGGCATACTGATGAAGTTTATCGAAATAGTTTGATGAGTAGCGAATATCACCATCCCACTGAAAACCGAGCCACTGCACATCGGCCTGAATAGAATTAACGTAATCGATATCTTCTTTTTCAGGGTTGGTATCATCAAAACGTAAGTTACATTGACCCTTATAGTCTTGAGCAATACCAAAGTTTAGGCAAATAGACTTAGCGTGGCCGATATGAAGAAAGCCATTAGGCTCTGGTGGAAAGCGAGTATGTACACTCGTATGCTTACCACTAGCGAGATCTTCATCTATGATGTTACGTATGAAGTTACTTGGACGTACTTCAGTGTCCACATGACTCATGGAATTCCTCTTTGCGAACGATGATTAAAGACTAAAAACGCATAATCCTACAGATTCTGTAAAGGATCAACGACTGAGATTTAAAAACCTCTTCAGTGGCTATATTTATAGCGCAAAAAGCAGCGAATCATCGCTGCTTTTTATTATTTGATAACAGTATACGCTATTCGCGTTATTCAGTAATCACTTTAATGCCTGGAATGATAGTTTGGGTTTTCTTACCCTTGTTCTTAAGCCAAACATAGAACACAACTAAAGCGATAGCGAAGAAGCCAATCCATAGGCTCGATTGCAGTGGGTGCTGTGTAAATGTTGCCGCTTGGTAGAACACTGTCGCCACGCCGTAAGCCAAACCGAATGTCCATAGGCCTGCAAATGCCGCCCAGCGTCCACCAAATTCGTTAACTAATGCTCCCATAGCAGCCACACAAGGCGTATATAAGAGAACGAATAGCAGATAAGCAAATGCTGCAGTTACACCAGCAAAGCCAGCTTGTAGCGCGCTAAAGGTTGACGTATCAACTTCTAACTCTTCTGATGCAGACTCTACAGACGACACATCGCCAACAGAAATTGAAAGTGGATCTTCTGGAGCAATACCAAACAAGTTCTCAGGAATAGTAGCTAATGCTTCATTGAAGGTGTCACTCAATGGGGCCAACTCTTCATCACCAGCGCCTCCGTCAGAATATAAGCTGTTCAAGGTACCGACTACTGCTTCTTTAGCGAAGATACCAGTAATGATCCCCACTGTTGCAGGCCAGTTATCTTGCTCAACACCCATAGGTGAAAATAGCGGAGTGACTTTTTGACTCGCAACACTCAATACCGACTCAGAGCTATCTTCATGGCCAAATGAGCCATCAACACCGATAGCGTTAACGAAGTTAAGTAAAGTCACCACGATCACAATGGTTTTACCCGCACCCATAATAAAGCTCTTAGTGCGCTTGCCTGTACGTGCCATAACCGTCTTAAACTTTGGCTTCTCATAACTTGGCAGCTCCATTACAACCGCACTGCTAGAGCCAGGTAGCAATGTTGAACGCAATAGTAGACCCGTACCAATAGCGGCAAAGATACCGATAATATAAAGCAAGAATACTAAGTTTTGGCCTGACTCAGGGAAGAAAGCAGCAGCAAACAATGCATATACTGGCAATCTTGCACCACAAGACATGAATGGTGCCATCATACCTGTAACGATACGCTCACGCTCACTACCAAGAGTACGTGTTGCCATAATCGCTGGTACTGAACAACCAAAACCAACAATCATAGGCACAAACGCTCGACCAGGGAGACCAATACGGCGCATCAAACCATCAACCACAAAGGCTGCTCGCGCCATATAACCTGAGCCTTCAAGCACTGACAAAGCAAGGAATAAAGCAGCAATAACAGGAATAAAGGTTGCGACCGTTTGAATACCTTGTCCAATACCACCAGCGATAATAGTGACTAACCATGCAGGCGAACCAAGGCTTGTCATAAATGCGCCTAAATGATCAACAAACAGCGCACCTGCGGTAATATCGAAGAAGTCGATAAAAGAGCTGCCCACGTTAATACTAAACATGAACATTAAATACATAACGAATAGGAAAACAGGGATCCCCGCAATCGGGTGCAACACCAACTTATCGAGTTTATCGGTGAAGGTTTCGGCATTATCGCTCTGCACTGAGCCAGTAAACACTTGCTCAACGAAATTAAAGCGAGTCGTTGCTACCATTATTTCAACATCTTTGCCTTGGCTAGATAACGCTTGAGAGTATTGCTCAACCTCACTCGCCACTTGGCTATTTTTACACTTGCCACAGCCTAATCCATTTGCAAGCATCGCCAAGGCGCGTCCACGACTTAACTCAGGGTCCTGAGACAGGAGATTCGATACAACAGATTCAATTTCTTTATCATAGTCAAGAACCAATGGTGCTTCTGACACTTTACCGTCAAGTAGCGCAACAAACTGTTGCTTAACTTTTTCAATATCTTTAGGTTCACGCGAACAAACAGCAACGACTGGACAGCCCAACTCTTCGCTCATTTTGGCTATATCGATATGAATGCCACGCTCAATAGCAGCGTCAATCTTGTTTAATACAACCACCATTGGAATACCCAACTCACGTAGCTGTACCGTTAAATAAAGGTGACGTTCAATATTGGTCGCATCGACTAAGTTGATGATACCGTCAATCGGTTGCTCGGCTAGATATTGCTGTGCAATCTGTTCATCTAACGAACAGTCACAGCTATTACCTGCAGGAAGAAGATCGTAAATACCGGGAAGATCCGTTAAGTAAACATCACTACCTTGCAATGCAAACTGTCCTGTTTTTTTCTCAACGGTTACACCAGACCAGTTACCGACTTGCTGATTAGATCCGGTTAATGCGTTAAATAACGTGGACTTACCCGCATTCGGGTTACCAACAGTAACGCAATTAAATTGTTTATCCATTCGCTTTTTCAACCTCTATAATATCTGCCAAATCGCGACGCATGCATAACTTACTGCCGCGGATATCCAACTCAACACCAGATCCCATTGGTGCCCTGCGGATCAATGAGAATCGAGTATTCGGGGTGATCCCCATAGATAGCAGCTTACGCTTTACTACAGCAGGTAGATCTATCTGACCCACTTGAGAAATTCTGGCAATATCGCCTGGACTTAATTCACTTAGCTTCATTCTGCATTCCACCTAATAACAGGGCTCAACTCTCTTTGAAATTGGTAATTATTTTAAAGGACACAAACGCGTAATAACTTTACCTAGATCAACATTTAGAACTGTAAACGATAATAATTTTCAATTGTGTTCGCTATTATGTGACAAAACTCTCAACTAATAAACGCATTAATTAAGAATGGTTATTATTTAACTAACCCAATAATCCCCCCTTTCAATCACAGTCGTGTGATCAAGATCACACATCAATGGCTAACTCCTTAAAAATCAGTCAACTCACCAAATAAACCCCTAGATATGTTATGGAATTGTCACGAATCTGTTCTATTATTTCATGTTAGTAATTTATGGAATTACTAATATTGTTCTGAACGTTTAAACATAATTAAAAATATCGCTTCTAAAAGCGAGTGGAGTGAGATGATGAGCAAGAACATGGGATGGTTCACAGGAGAACTTGTGCGCCTATTATTGCTTGCCTTTATGGTGACGAGTTTTACAACAATGGCAACGCCTTGGGATGACAAAGCGCCTCAGGAGGTTGAAGCAATACTCGATAAAAAGTTTGCTGAAGGTCAATACTCTCCTAAAGGCGCAGATTCCTGTTTAATGTGTCACCGAAAAAGCGAAAAAGTCATGGCGCTGTTTGACGGCGTCCATGGCAGTGATGTTCAAGGCTCACCGATGGCCGACCTTCAATGTGAAGCCTGCCATGGCCCTATGGGCAGACATAACCGAGGCGGTAAAGAGCCAATGATAACCTTCGGTTCAAGCTCCCCCGTTCCCGCTGAAAAACAAAATAGCGTGTGCATGAGTTGCCATAACGATGATCAACGTATCGCTTGGGAAGGCAACCATCACGACAATGCCGATGTAAGCTGTGCAAACTGTCACCAAGTTCATACTGGCCACGACCCAATATCAGATAAAAACAAAGAGGTTGAGGTCTGCACTAGCTGTCACACTCAACAAAAAGCCGACATCAACAAACGTTCAGCTCACCCTCTTAAATGGCAACAGATGGTATGCAGCGACTGCCATAACGCTCATGGAAGTTTGGCCGATGCCAACCTTAAACAAATGAGCATTAACGAAAACTGTTACTCATGTCATGCGGAAAAACGCGGACCTAAACTTTGGGAGCACGCCCCCGTAACCGATAACTGTGCCACCTGCCATAACCCCCACGGCAGTGTTAACGAAGCCATGCTAAATAGTAAGCCTCCGATGCTCTGCCAGCAGTGTCACGCATCGGTTGGCCATACATCTAATGCCGTCTTTGGCGGTAAACCTAATGCCTTTAACGCTGGGCAAAGCTGTATGAACTGCCATTCTCAAGTTCATGGCTCTAATCATCCATCTGGCAAGTTATTACAGCGCTAACAAGGAGTGGCCGTTATGTTTGGAATAGAGAAAAATATCAAAACAGGGCAACAGTTATCTGTGCTAGCGCTAGCGATCAGTGCCAGCATATCCCCAGCGTTAGCCGATGGCTACGGGCTGCAAAATGCTAACAGAGTTAAAGCGGATACCAGTAAGTGGGAATGTAAGCGTTGTACTACTGAAATAGGCTTCAAAGGTACTGTGGGGATAGGTGCGGCGTATAATGATGCTACCGATATTCGCTTTGGGAATGCAACTGGGACTGATACCGATGGTGCTGTAGGACATGTAGAGGCAGATTTAATTAATAAGTCTGAATCTGGCTATGAAACACGCTTCGCAGCTAACAAACTTGGCTATGATGCTGGCAGCGCTGCAATTGAAACGGGCCGACCTGGGCAATATCAGATTGCACTGGGCTACCGCGGATTAGCTAATTATCAAAGTAATTCAGCTCTAAGCCCTTATCTAAACAGTAGCGATAGCCTCACTCTCCCGGCCAATTGGCAGACAGGGGCTGTGACATCACAGATGCCGACTCTACTCGATGATATAAGAGAGGTTGAGCTAAAGACCCAAAGGGACCGTTTCTTACTCGATGCCTTATATAAAGGCAGTTTTTACCAAGCCGATGTTAGTTATCAGCATGAGAAGAGAGAAGGCAAACGCGCATTTTCTGGCAACATCCTGACTAATAGCGCCATGCTTGCCGAGCCCATAGATGACACAACAGATGAACTTGGCGCAAAGATTTACTTCAACGGTAAGGGGTGGTTAGCTGGAGTTGACTCAAGTTTTAGTCAGTATAAAAACGATCATAATTCGATTGTTTGGCAAAATGCCTTTAGCCCAACATTTGGAGCTGCTTACACTGGTCAAAGTGCTGTGTCGCCAGACAATAAAGCCTATCGAATCGGAGCCAATGCCCAGCTCAGTGGCAAAGGCCACCAAGTGCTCATGCATATAGGTGTTGCAAGCTTTACCCAAGATGAGGCCTTCCTCCCTGCAACGATTAATGGTCCAAGCCCCGCCCTGCCAACAGCAGATCTCGATGGTAAGGTCGATACTACTGACATGAAACTGAAGTACTCGGGCAGACTTCTACGGGGCTTAAGCGTAAGAGCGAGTTACGATTATTCAGATAGGGATAACAAGACGGCTCAGAACCCTTTCCCTCAGGTCATAACAGATAGCTACTACTCAGGAACGGCCGTTAACCCCGAGTACGATCGAACTAAGCAACAGGCAAAGCTCAGTGCAAAATATCGATTCAGCCGCGCCGCTTATCTTGATGCAGGCTATCAGTATGACCATAACGATTTTAGTGACTTAGACAGGGACTCCCTAAAACAGAATGGGGTCTTCGCTAAGTTTAACTATAATATTTCACCGTCTTGGTCTGCTTGGCTTAAAGCAGAGTATAAAGATAGAACTGGGAGTCGCTATAAAGCTATAGACTCCACAGCAAGTCTAAGTAACCCATATTTAAGAAAGTCCTACCTCGCAGACAGAGAACGTCAAGAGTACCGCCTCAGTGTTAATTACAATCCGGCATCAGCGTTTTCGGCAAGTGCAAACGCATATGTCAGCAATGATGATTATGACGATACGCTAGTCGGACTCACTGAAGTCGACACCCAAGGCTACGATATATCGGCTAACTATCTATTTAGCGAAAACTTCAGCGTCAACGCTTACCTCAACCAAGATTGGCGTGATAGTGACCAAGCTGGTAGCAGTAACTTTAGTTTACCAAACTGGTACGCCAATACCGATGAAACATCAACCTTAGTCGGCGTTGGTTTCGATTACTTACAGCTTTTAGATAACAAGCTGGATCTGGGTTTGGATTATAGCTATTCAGATGGTCAAAGTAATACCGAAATCACCCAAGGTTTAACTTCACCTTACGGCGATTATTTTGCCGAAACCCACAACATTAATGCATTCGCCAAATATCAACTTGGCGAGAAAATGGCATTACGTTTTGATTGGATATTTGAAAACTATAAAGATTCTGATTGGCTAAACCAGAGGTTAACGGTCGACTCAATCCCCAACGTTTTAACGTTTGGAGACCTTAGCCACAACTATAGTGCCCACTATGTTGGCTTAACATTTAGCTACAGCCTATAACCTTGAGCTACTAACTAAAGCCATGTCAATTAAAAGGAATTCAAGGACATCAATATGAAACGAGTCACTCAATCACTAGTAGTAAAAAGTATTCCTCTTGCGCTAATAGCCCTATTGGCCGGTTGTGGTGGAGACGATGGTAAACCCGGTAACCCTGGCGAACCGGGAGGCCCACCAGCAAGCGAAATTAATAGTCTCAATATCACGGTAAATGAGGTGCTACTGGACTCAGGCGTTGCAACGGTCAATTACCGCATTACTAATGAAGCCGATGAACCCGTAGTCGGTATTCCATCGACAACTTATCTTGCTGCGCAGCTTCTGCCTCAGGGCTATACCAATGCAGGCAATGCCAGTCAATGGCAGTACTTTACATCTGAGTCCTGCTCCAGCAGCTGTGATGGTGAGTTCGTCGATCATAAGAACGGTAAGTACAGCTATACCTTTAGCGGTGCGTTCGATGGTATGAATGACATTAGCTTTATGCCTGGAGCCACTCAGCGTGTAGTGATCAAAGTTGGCGGCGACAGCCTCCCCGACGGAACTGACCTGCCCATCACTAATCAGCATTTTGATTGGCAAGATAATGGCAGCGAACCAGCCTACACCCGCAATCTCATAGAGATGGCTACCTGTAATACCTGCCATAACGACTTAGCTTTTCATGGCAGCAATTATAATGAAGTAGAGACCTGTGTCACCTGCCATAACAGCGATAGGGTTAGCAATCCTGGTAACGTGTTCGCGCCAATGGTTCACACCAAACACCTTACAGGATTTCCAGTTTCACTCGCTGACTGTCAAACTTGTCACGTAGCAGATGAAGCCCTGACAGAGAATATGAACTGGGCACGCGTTCCCACGATGGAAGCCTGTGGCAGCTGCCATACCAATATAGACTTCCCAAGCGGTCAAGGTCACCCGACTCAAGTTGATAACAGTAACTGCGTTGCCTGTCATAACTCCGACTGGACCATGAGTGCACACAGCCAAGAAGACACAGATGAGTTACTTGGACAGTTCAATGTTGAAGTTATCAGTGCCGAACTCGCTGGCAATGCCGTTAACTTCTCCATTCGCTTATCCAATCCCGCAACGAATGAGGTCTACAGCGATAGTGCCGATAAGCTTAACTTTATTAATGATCTACGTGTTTATGCCAACTGGGGGATAAGCGTTGACTATACTACACGCAGTGCTAGATCGATAAAACTGCAAGATAGCACGCCACTATCTGGCAGTAATGGCATCTACCATTATCAAATTACCGGCCTCACTTTAAGTACTGATCCTGCAACAGATAAAGGAACCCTCGCCATTCAAGGTAAACTTTGCAACGATGGAGCAATGTTGAGCGACTGCGAGAGCAGCGACTCAACCACCACCATCAAGTCAAGTCATCAGTTCTTTAGTGCAACGGCCTTAACAGAGATTGGGCGTAGAGTCGTTGTGACCAATGAGACCTGTGGTAGCTGCCATGGTGATCAACAATTAAATTATCACGGTTCACGCAACGATCTTGAGGGTCAATGTCAGCTCTGCCACAACCCTAATATGGTTGCTAATTCAACGGCAGCAAACCCTGCAGCATCGACAGCGGATTATAAGCACCTAGCCCATACGCTGCATGCAGGCTCTAGAGAGAGTTACCCAGACATTAACTATCCAGGCAATATAGGTAATTGCGCCCAGTGTCACACCACTGATGAGGCCGGAGTATTAACAGCAGCCCTACCTCTTAGCAGCGCTGTGCAACCACTTGCCTTTAACGATGGCACCTTTACCAGCCCCGCTTCGGCTATCTGTAGTGCCTGCCATTTAGGTGATTCAGCAGTGGCACACATGACCCAACAAGGCGGTGTATTTAAAGGTACAGAGGCCGATGCCACCGCGGGAACAGAAAGCTGCGCAACGTGCCACGGCCAAGGCGCAGCGGTCGATGTGTTAAAGGTTCACCCTATAAAATAATAAAACGAGTAGGCCTAAACCTATTACTTTAGGCCTAAATTATTCTGTGATGAGAAACGATTTGTAACGTAAAGAAACCAGTTACAAAAATAATTAGTGACAGAACTAATTACAAAATAATGGAACGCAAATTATGGATAAGAAAATTAGACACTTGAAATTAAGTTTAATTGCGCTCACCGCATCGGCTCTGCTTTTTGGCTGTAGCGATGGCAATGATGGTGCCGATGGTAAGGATGGTGTAGTTGGTGTAAATATTGACTCGACCTCTAGCGTACAGGCGCAATTTACCGAAGCCTCGGTAACAGATGGGACAGTTACAGTTAACTTCAACCTAGAAAATGCTAACGGTGTTGCGGTACTCGGCCTAAATAAAGACTATGACTTACGCTTTGGTATTGCTCAACTTGCTAAGGTCAGTGAAACCATCGACGAAGTTGAATACGACCGAGGTTATCAATGGCAGGCGTATATTAATGATCTAAAAGAACCCGGCACTCCACCGGATGACACCAGCGATCTAACCCCTTCCCCGCAGTATCAAGCAAATGTTGAGAAAGCAGGAGATTGTGATGATTGCTTAGTCGATAATGGTGACGGTAGTTATACTTATACCTTCCAGCAAAACATCGCAAATGTCACTGAACCGCTCACTATCACCTATGGTGAAGACAACACCCACAGGGCGACATTAGAGCTTAAACTGCCTCAGGCCACGGCAAATGCACACCATGATTGGCAGCCCTCGACGGGTGCGACTACCGATATTCAAACCCGCAATGTAGTGACTATTGAAACATGCTACACCTGTCACCAACCAGAAAGCCTCGAGCTTCACGGTGGACGACGTATTGCGTTAGCTAACTGTGCAAGTTGCCATACCTCAACCTCGGGCGATCCTGAAAGTGGTAACAGTGTCGATTTCACTTATATGATCCATGCGATCCACAAAGGTCAAGATAGAGAAACCAGCACGCCAGATGGCATGGTGCCAGCCCCTTATAAAATTGTAGGTTTCGGTGGCAGTGTGCATGATTATGGCAAGGTGATGTTCCCACAAAAACCAGCTGCCAACTGTGCTTCATGCCATGTTGAGGGCGAAGGCGCACCAGCTAATGCAGACCTGTTTAAAGCAGAGTTGAGTAACATGGCTTGTGTTGGCTGTCATACTGAAAAGCCATCGCAAAACCATAGCAGCACAAACTGTATGGCATGCCATAACTCAACCGATACTTACCCTGGAACCGGCAGTGCAGAGAAACGTCATGGCGATGTCTTAAAGGCATATGTTGAAGCTGAGGCCATGGGCGTGATGTTCAGCAATATCGGCCTTGATGGTAACGGCAAATTGATGTTTGACGTACAAATTCAAGATAGTAACGGTGAAGCGATTGGTGCTGAGTTTATCGAAACTGGTACCCGTGTCATTGTGGCTTGGGATACGGATAAAGACTTCCCTGCATATAGTGACGCCTCATATAGCCAACGCCGATTTAGGTTATCAGAAGGTAGTTATGACGCGGCTACTAAGACCTTTACTATTACTGGCACAACCTTCGATATGCCAGATGATGCTGATGGCAAGACCTTCGAATTATGGTCTACGGTTGAAGTTTGCTTTAATAACGGAGGTTACGCAGTTGCAGAGATCAAGATGACTGAGTGTTCTGACAGAACACGATCGGTTGCCGTTAAAGAAGCTCCTTATCGCTTTGTTTGGTCAGGTACAGGTGTCGATGACGCCATGCAGGCTGCGATGCGCCGCTCAATCATTGACGCGGCTAAGTGTCAGAGTTGCCACAACCAAGAAAACTATCATTACAACAATGGTTATAACTGTCAGACTTGTCATACATCAGATAAGCCAACAAAAGAGTCTGTAAGAGGCTCTGGCGAATACGATAAGGCGACAAGCTACGCATACAAGGCTCATGAAGCCGATGGCCATTATCTCAAGTATGCAGGCGTTCAGTCAGGCACGGTACTCAAAACTGATTGTTCAACCTGCCATACTGAAGATGGTATTCAGCTTGGTCGAGCATCCGACAGGGTATGGAACTATCCTAACTTAGATACTAAGGAGCAAGCTGGTATTTGGGTGTCTTCAGATGCAGGCGCTTGCCTAAGCTGCCACCAGAAGTACTTGAGTGAGTCTGGCGCAAACCATATCGTTGCGAATGGTGGTATTTTAGATGGTATGAGCGCCGATGATGCTCGTGGACGTGCAGCCGAAGCCTGCGCAACGTGTCACAATCCAGCGCAGTTAATGGAAATTCACGGCAACTAACTCTGAATGCGATAAACCCTCATTAAAAAACAACTAAAAGAGGCTTCGGCCTCTTTTTTATTAGCCGCTCGATAGCTGCTGATGCTGTGCCAGCCCAGTTAATACAACATCGGAATCAATAATCACTAACAGGGTATAAACACTGGCGATAACCTGAGCAACATTTCACCCGAGCAAATGTTGATATTTGGTTAGCACGCTAACCTCTCGAAGCTAAACCGCTTTGATTTAAATCAAGCTAATGCTCAAATTTACGCCACCAATTAAGCTTACTTTAAGTTTCACCCGCTCAAAATTAACACAAACTTAAATCGCGATACGAATCAAAGCCAACATACTAATAAGTAAGCGATTTAACATAAATTAACAGTTCAACCTTGCCGTGACGACCTAGGTCACATTTAACCCTACCACCTCAAAGGCGACTACCTCTTTTGGGTAGGATCGTATTGAGGCTCCCCCTCATGCTTAAGAGGTAAAAACCTCACAGCAATAGAACCTATGCAGGGAATAAAATGATGATGAATTATCGATATAAACTAACTACAGCTGTTAAGTCAGCAATCGGTATTGGTGCACTTTCCATTGCGCTTGTCGGTTGTGGCAATGACGGTAAAGATGGTGAAGACGGCGAAAATGGCAATATCGGTGTCGATATCCAGCAAGCCACTAGCTTGCAAGCCAATATCCTCCACGCCACGATCACTGAAGGTGTTGTCGCGGTTGATTTTAAGCTAGAAAACGCTAACGGTGTGGCAGTGTCAGGCTTAGAGTCATTCGATGACATAAACACCTTAGGCTTTGGTATCGCTAAGCTTGATGCACTGCAAAAGCGCGACATGCATGCAGTAGGACAGCCAGCTACACCTGAACAGTTTAAAGGGGTAAAACCCACCCAATGGACTAGCTACATTAACACCGTAAAAAGCGCCAACTTGGAGCACATTCCTGAAGGGTACAACCATCTTGCAGGCGATCAAATCCAAGCCAATATTGAAACAGGCTGTAAAACAGATTGTATTGAGCGACTAGAGCACGGAACCTACCGCTATACCTTCTCAAAAGCACTTTCAGAATATGAACAGATAGAAGCAGTCAATACAGAGTTTAATCCAGAGCTTACACACCGTGTCACATTAGAGCTTAAGCCAACGAGCACCTTTAGCGCTGCCACTCTTGTTAACACTCACTATGATTTTGTGCCTGCGTTTGATCGTGCAGCTGAAGCAGATGAGACTCGCAATCTCGTTGATCTACAAGAATCATGTATCCGTTGTCACAGTGATGATTACGAGCACGCTTGGGCACCTAAGTTAATGATGCATGGCAGCAAGCGCATTGAAATAGAAAACTGCGTAGTTTGTCATACGACCTACTCAGGCGATCCAGAAACAGGCGCGACAATCGATTTTGGTTCAATGCTTCACCGCATCCATGACGGCACGTACCTAATGGCGGGTTACGGAGGTAGTGTACATGATTACACAAACACGACCTTCCCAACTGATATGGGTAATTGCCAGACCTGCCATATCAATGAAGATCACTCGCCAGCACAAGCAGAGAACTTCCACTTCCATCGCCAAGAAGCCTGTGCATCTTGTCACATGGCCGATTTCAACCCAGTCGATAATGCCGAGTGGCTAACTCCCCCGGGGGAAAGCAAAGATCGCGGTTTTGTTGGTAACTACTTCCACTATTATGCAACACCTGAAATCGATGGTGTAGAAGGTGCAGATGTTCGTGGTGTATTTGAAAACCAGTCTTGCTCAAGCTGCCATGCCGATGATAGTAACCCTCAGGGCGCGGCTATATTCCATATGGCACATACCTATACTCGGGATCAAATCATCTCTGATATTGAGTTAGCGCTGACTAATGCAACACTGATGAGTGAAGCCGAGGGCGAAACGAGTACCATGACATTCACATTAAACCATAAAGGTTTGGAAAGTGTGTTTGCCGACAGCGTGAATAGTGTTTGGTTAACAGCAGCAGGTGAAGTAGATAATGGTTTCACCAGTGAGGTGGCAAACAATCAGTCTCGTAAAGTCTGGGATCTGATATCTAATGCTAACGTGTCAGCTGAGGAATCAGCATTCTCTACCGATTTCACTATTGAGAATATTACTGCCAATGATTTCGGCGTCACGCATTCAGGTATGCTTATGGCCAAAGCAATTGTGTGCACCGATAAAAAGGCTCAGGTACTTACCTCTTGTGAAGTAGCGGCTGGTGACGAAAATAGCATTGAACTGCTAGAGGTCACCTTAGTTGCGCAAGGGACAGAGTTTGGTACAACTGAAAGCCGTCGCCATGCTGCCTCTGAAGCTAAATGTATTAGCTGTCACGAGGGTGAATTCGATATCAAAGCGGTTCACAACCGAAACAGCACGCCATCTGATTCTGGTTGTGGTGCATGTCATTCACCGGTTACAGCAACTAGCTTTACCGATGGTAACTGTGCAAGTTGTCATAACAGCAATATGACTATGTACCTAAATGCAACATCGAAGCATACACCAGGTGATATTCAGCCATTCCGTCAGCTAAATAATACCCTCGATTATCGCAACCTTGTGCATACACTGCATGCTAATAAGCGCACAAAGTCTTATGGTGATAACGATGTCGATGCTATTACATTCCCTAACCACTATGGCGACTGCTCGACATGCCATGATAAAGGCCAGTTGGATATGAATGAGATGCATAGCTTACCGGCAACTATCACCGCAAGAGAAGGTGCGACCGAGCGCGGTGATGCTGTAGAGTTCTCGCCTATAGCAGCGACTTGTGCTAGCTGCCATACCAAAAATAGTAACTCACTAAGAGGCCATGTTGAAAGTAATGGTGGTGTTTTCGGCGCGCCTCTCGGCACTTATGATGGCACAGAAAGCTGTGCGACTTGTCACGCTGAAGGTAAATCTTTCGGAGTAGATAAAGTGCACCCGACTAACTACAAATAAGTGTAAATGCTAGCCGAAAACCACGGCTACAACTTAACTCAAGCAAAAAAGCGAGAAGATTATCTTCTCGCTTTTTTTTGCCCAAGAACTAACGTTCCTATCTATGCACCGCATAAAGAAAAACATCTAAATAAACAGACTAAAACGTGAACATAAAACGAGCAACAACTAGGCAACAATAGACGCTTTTCCTGCGAACAATTCTTAATCGATAATTAAATTAGTCCTAAAAACACACTTTTCTGACTACCCCTAAAGAAATAGTCTGACCTTAATCACATAAAGGGGCTAAAACACCTGCTAAATATCTCCCTCTTAGATAGCCTTAGAGTTGGAAATAAAATTCCACACACTAATTGCAGCTAGTTGAGAATAATTCTCATAAAAGACCTGCAGTTAGTGATGATTAAAAACTATTGCAGGGACATAAAATGATGAACAAATTTAATCTAAGCGCTGCTTCAAAAGCATTGCTTACAGCCGGATTGCTATCACTAGCAGTTACGGGTTGTAGCGGTGATGATGGAAAAAATGGTGAAGATGGTAAGCCAGGTCCAGTTGGCAAGCCTATCGGTGCAGTATCACAAGTAAAAGCTGACATCACTTCAGCAAGTGTGAGTGAAGACGGCTTCCTAACCGTAAACTTCAATCTAGCGGACGCTAACGGCGCAGCAGTATTTGGCTTACAGCAAAATGACATTGGTGCAGTTTCTTTCGGCCGTATGGGTAATGAAGACGAAGTCGGCACTACTGATATTGAAGGTTCACCACGCGAAATCTGGTTGAGCTACTTCAACAAAGATAAAGGTGATGGCCATTACACAGGCTCGTCTTACTTCCAAGGTAAAAACTGCGAAGACTGCCTAACTGACAACGGCGATGGTAGCTACACATTAGTATTAAACAAAGCTGTTGATACTTTAGATAAATATGCGTTTGATGCGGAAGCAACAAGCGGCATCTATTTAGGCGTTAAATCTGCAAACGATGCTGGTTCAACTCTTGTAGATAATAGTTTCTTCTACTGGCAGCCAAGTTCTGATACAGCTCAAGAACAACCAAAAGCTGTTATCGCCAACGAAACATGTCAATCTTGTCACCGTCCTGGTCAAGATGGCGCTTTAGCGATGCACGGTGGCAAACACGTTACTCTTGAATCATGTACTTTCTGTCATGCAGACTACAACACTTACATGAAGCAAGACAAAGATGAAGACGGCAATGCTGTTGGCGAACCATACCAGTTCGATGGTTCAATCAAGGGTATGGCTCACGATATTCACAGCCACTCTTACTACAACGGTATCTACCCACAATCAGCTTCAAATTGCTTAACTTGTCACCAGCCTGATGAAAATCTAGCAATGGCTGACGCTTGGAAAGGCGATATCGATACTGCGACTTGTATGAACTGTCACAACAGCCAATACGCAGTACCAAGCTGGCACTGGGATAGTGAAAACAACCAGATCGCTGATAGCAAGAAAAACTGTGTAAGCTGCCACAACGACCCTGACGGTTACCGTGGTGCAGAGCGTGGTCACTATGCTGAAAACGACAATGCACAAGCTGCTGTAACAAAAGTTACCTTTAACAGCATGAGCTATGATGCCGCATCTAAGACTGTTGTTGCTAACATGACTGTTACTAACGGTGACACCACTGTTACGCTTGCTCAAATTGATCCTAGCCCATACAAGTATGGCGGATACACAAGCGCAATCCTATTCAACGGTGTTGTTAATGATGACTTCGTTGTTAACTACCAAAAAGTAGGTTATGACAAGTTCACTGCCGGCGCTGAAGGCTCAATCGATGTGACCTTTACTGACGCAGACTATAAAGTTGCTGAAGTAATGGAAACTGAAGGTGTTAAAGCCGCACTAAGCAGCCAGCTACACGTTTGTTTTGACGGTAAAGGCGCTGTAGAAGACTGTGAAAAAGCTGAAGACGGCTCAATCCCTAACTCTGGCCCATATGCCGTATCTGATACGTTCTACTTTGCAGTAGATGGCGCTAAAGTTGAAGAGTCACCACGTGTACAGCACGCTGCAATGACAGATTGTCAGCAATGTCACACTACCGACATCAAGCACCGCTTCAGCAACGATATGGACGGCTGTGCAACTTGTCACAACGGTACTCGCGACAAGAAAGGTACAGGCTCATCTAACCTAGCGTATATCGTTCATAGCAAGCACTACTTGTATGACAGCGGCGGAAGCATGTTCTTCAAGAAAGCTGAGTGTCAAGCGTGTCACGGTGAAGATGGTTTCTCACTAAGCAAGATCAAAGGCGACGCAGCTCCTGTTGCATTCGGTAAAGAGAACCTAGGTACTGATGCTGAAGGCAAGACTATTTGGGGTGAGCAGCTTGTTGTCTCTCCACAAACTGCAGCTTGTGTAAGTTGTCACCAAGCGCCATACGCGCTAGATAGCTCTGCAGCTTCACACATCAAGTCTATGGGCGGCATCTTAGTTCAAGAAGGCGCATCTTTGACAACACTAGGTATCCCAGCTTCTGAGTACGAAGCATTAGATGTACAAGAGACTTGTGCGACTTGTCATAAAGACGCTGCACTACTAGACGCTCACTCAAACTGGGGTAAGTAACTACTCGGGTAGTTATATTCACAGTTAACGTGTAATACAAAAAGGGAGGCTTAGCCTCCCTTTTTATTTAGAATATAACTGGAAAACCACTATCAATAACGACTGGAAACTTTTATTACATATATCACGCATATAAGTCCGATATTTTTAACTTTTACAACGTTTCCCCTCTCCCCCTAATACCTCTTTAGAAATAGACAGATCTAGGTCACATCTTGACACCTGTTATGCAGATTTTAGCCCTACATTACGTTAGCCTTTCATTGGGGAATCTTATTTCCAGCATTGACTTAAGCGGCAATTAAAAAATTACAGTCGGCTTTACTAAATTGAGCCACACGCCTAAGACAGTGCCAAACCTATGCAGGGAAAAAATGATGAATACAAACAAATCTAAAATAGCGCTGCTTCTAGCAGCAGGTGCTGTCTCTATGGCCCTAACAGGTTGTGGTGGCGACGATGGTAATGATGGTAACAACGGCAACCCAGGTGGCCCAGCTGCTGATTACATCAACACGCTAAATCTAAAAGTGACTGACGTTACTTATGCCGATGGCGTTCCGACAATCAATGTGTTTGCTACAAACGAAGAAGACCTACCTGTTGTTGGTCTAACTGCGCTTGAAGTAAAAAAAGTGGTACAGCTTATCCCACAAGGCGCTACTGGTGCGGGTAACAGTGCAGAATGGCAATACATTGGTTCACAAAAAGAGTTTGTTGACCAAAAGAATGGTAATTATAGCTTCACTATTCCAGTTGAAGGCTATAACTCTGAGCTAACTCAGCGTTATAACATCATCGCCAGTGCTTCGACACTAGCCGATGGCGAAACAAGCGTACCGCGTACTGAAGTTTCACAAGATTTCTCAGGTGAAGGCTACGAAGCAACATACACAAAAGATGTTGTTTCTACTGCAAGCTGTAACTCATGCCACGCTGAAGGCAAGAAGATTTATCATAGCTACACCTCTTCTGAAACTTGTGCTGCATGTCATACCCAAGAGATGGCTGATAGTAAAGGCAAGCCACAAGTTGCCTACAATCACTTAATCCATAACGTACATAACGATGCAAAAATGTACGGCAGAAACATGGACAAGAGTGCAGAAACCGCTAACGCTATCGTTCAAGACAATTGTACTACCTGCCACGTAGCACCTACTGAAGGTAGCGATGAGTTAAGCGAATGGGGTAACTGGTCTCGCGTTCCAACAATGGAAACTTGTACAAGCTGTCACACTGGCATCGACTTCGTTGCAGGTAAAGGCCACTCACAACAAGCTGACAACTCAAACTGTATCGCTTGTCATAACGCGAGCTGGACTGAAGAGATCCACACTGAAGGCTTCGTTCAAAAGAAAGCGTTTGTCGAGCAGTATGGTATGGAAACAAGTTTAACCGCTGCTGCAACTGACGCTGGTAGCGAAACGACGTTAAGTGTGACCATTACTGATGCAGCTGGTACTGCGATTGATGCGACGACTTTTATTGGCAATATTAAGCAATTAGAAGCCATCACTAACGTTGGCCCTAACTACCCAATCATGGGTTACAACAACAACCCTATCAATGGCGAACATAAAGTTCTTATTAACCTAGTCAAAGATGGTGCGTTATCTGTTGAACCAAAAGTTGAAATTATTGATGGTAAGTTCGTAACAGTAATTAAAGATCTTCCATACGGTGAAGGCGATACTGATACAGCATTTAGCTTTATCGGTCTGTCTCTTTGCAACGATGGTACAACCGCTGTTAAATGCGAAGAGGGTGTATCACACACCAGTATGAAGGCTGCTATGGCTCACGGCACACTATCTGGAGAAGCTGCAAGTGTACGTCATACAGACTCTGTTAACATCAAAGCTTGTGAAAGCTGTCATGGCACTGAGTGGCCTTTAAATAGCCACACTAAGTACCATGCAGGCTTTGTTATGACAGAACAGCTAGGTCGTGAAGTAAACGGTGAAATGGTTGTCGGCGTTGATGGTTGTGTTACTTGTCACACTCCTGATGGTACCTATGCTAGCGGTGCAAACATGGGCTCGATTGAGATGAAAGTACATAAGGTTCATAGCGCTGGTGATTATGCTGCTATTGCAGGCATGACTTGTGACCAGTGTCATAACGACCTAAACCTTGATGCATTCAAGAAGAAAGGCGCTTTGGCAACTGCTGGTGGAGCATATACAACACCTATCGCAGCAACTTGTATGTCTTGCCATACCTATAACGAAGAGTCTCTAAACAAGTTTAAGGCTCACGTTGAAGGTCAAGGCGCAATCGTTAATAGCTTTGATAAGCAAGAAGTAAGCGATGCTGCGCAGCTAGAAACCTGTTTCTTCTGCCACAAGCCAACTGCAGACGATCACACTTCTGTGAAGATGTAATTTGCGCAACTCAAATGGACTCAAGTGTTAACCACCTGAGTCCATGAGTTTTGAAAAAGGGGGAGGCCTCTCCCCCACTTTCTCTTCAAAATTGTGCAAGTTTAGGAAGCTATTATGAAGATCACAAAAAAATTTAAAAACCTACTGCCAGCCTTAATGGCATCGGCTGTACTGTCACTTGGTTTTGCTCAAACGGCTACTGCTTCTAAATGGGACGCCAAGATGACCCCTGATGAAGTTGAAGCCACACTGGATCAGAAGTTTGCCGAAGGTAAGTACTCACCAAAAGGTGCAGACTCTTGCCTAATGTGTCACCGCAAGTCTGAAAAAGTGATGGATCTATTCAAAGGCGTTCACGGTTCAGTTGACTCAAGCAAGAGCCCAATGGCAGGCCTTCAGTGTGAAGCGTGTCACGGCCCTATGGGTAAGCATAACCGCGGCGGTAACGAGCCGATGATCGCTTTTGGCCCAGACTCAACTCTGGCTCCTGAGCTACAAAACAGTGTTTGTATGAGCTGTCATAAAGACGACAAGCGTATGGATTGGAATGGCGGACACCATGACAATGCAGATGTAGCTTGTGCCTCTTGTCACTCAGTACACACAGCTAAAGATCCAGTGCTATCTAAAAACACCGAAATGGAAGTTTGTACTAGCTGTCATACTCAGCAAAAAGCTGACATGAACAAGCGTTCAAGCCATCCAATGAAGTGGGCGCAAATGGTGTGTAGCGATTGTCATAATCCACACGGCACCATGAGCGAAGCCGATCTTGTTAAGCCAAACGTTAATGAAACCTGCTACTCATGCCATGCGGAGAAGCGCGGCCCAAAACTGTGGGAGCATGCACCCGTTACTGAAGACTGCGTGACATGCCACAACCCTCACGGAAGCGTTAACGAAGGCATGCTTAAGACTCGTGCTCCTCAGCTATGTCAACAGTGCCACTCGTCTGCTCACAGCGGTCAAGCACTCTTTGGCAACACAGCTCAAGGTTCTACTGTTGGCGGTAACGCCATGACTGGTGGCCGTAGCTGTCTGAACTGTCACAACCAGATCCATGGTTCAAACCATCCATCTGGCAAGCTACTGCAGCGCTAAGGGAGACGAGAAGATGAAATTCAAATTAAATTTAGTCACGCTCGCTTTGATTACCCATGCTGGCATGCTATCTGGCGCCGCTATCGCGGCTGACGGTTATGGCATTCAAAACGCGAACACTGAAAAAGTAAAATTCGATAAGTGGGTTTGTAAAAACTGTAAAGTCGAAAAAGGCGTATCAGGCACAGTTGGTATTGGTGCTGGTTACAGCGACAGCGATGATATTCGCTCAGCTAACGCCTTTGCTACCGAAGATGGCTTTGCAGGTAAAGTTGACGCCGATGTAAAATACACTGGCGAAAACGGCTACCAAGCAAGTATCGAAGCGGACAACCTCGGCATGGAAAATGGCCGCGCTGAGATTAATGCAGGTAAAGCGGGTCAATATAACTTGAACCTAAACTACCGCCAGATCGCAACCTACAAAACCGATAAGGCAATGAGCCCTTATCAAGGTATTGGTGGCGATGACCTTACCCTACCGGGTGATTGGGTTCACGGTGGCAGTACGCAAGATATGACGAACCTATACTCAAGCCTTAATCCACTTGAGTTGTCGCTTAAGCGTAAACGCGCAGGCTTAGGTTTCGAGTACCAAGGTGAAAGCTTATGGAGTACTTACGTTAACTACCAGCGTGAAGATAAGACTGGTCTGAAGCAAGCATCGGGCAGCTTCTACAACCAATCTATGATGCTTGCTGAACCAGTTGACTACACCACTGATACCCTTGAAGCGGGCGTTCGCCTATCTGGTGACAACTGGTTTACTTCAGTAAACTACAACGGCTCAATCTTCAAGAATGAGTATAGTGAACTGTCTTTTGAAAATGCATTTGCCCCGACCTTTGGCGCACAAACCACTGGCTACATGTCATTGGATCCTGACAACGAAGCACATACTGTTTCTGTACTAGGCCAATATGTTGCTGGTAGAACCGTGATGAATGGTCGAGTCTACTTGGGACAGATGACCCAAGATCAGGACTTCAGCACTTCAGGCTACGGCTATCAAATGCCCGCTGAGTCGCTAGATGGCCGCGTTGACACTCAAGGTGCTACGTTAAAGGTTGTCTCACGTATTAACCGTCAGCTACGTTTAAACGCAAGCTATGATTATAGCGACCGTGATAACAAGACCAACGTTGAAGAGTGGACTCAAATCTCTATAGACTCAACTACAGGTCAAGCTGCTTATAATACGCCATACGACATCACCACCCATAAAGCTAAGCTAGGTGCAGACTATCGTCTAGCACGCGGCCATAAGCTTGAAGGTGGATTCGACTACCGTAAAGATGAGCGTAGCTACCAAGACCGTGAAACAACGGAAGAAAACACTCTTTGGGCCAAGTATCAGCTAAGCGCTTTTGCTAACTGGAACATGTGGATTAAGGGTAGTTACGGTGAGCGTGACGGTTCTCATTACCAAGCGTCTGAGTGGACATCTAGCGAGCAAAACGATCTGCTACGCAAGTACAATCTTGCCGATAGAAAACGTACTCAAGTTGAAGCTCGCGTAACTCACAGCCCAATCGATAGTCTAACACTAGATTTTGGTGCTCGTTACGCCCTTGATGATTATAACGAAACACAGATTGGCCTAACTGAATCGAAAGATCTCAGCTATGACGCCAGTGTTAGTTACCTCATCAATGATGACATGACTGTAACGGCATTCTATAGCCGTCAGAACATCGATTCAGAGCAAGCGGGTAGCACAAACCTTGGCACACCAAACTGGTTTGGTACGGTTGAAGACCAAGTCGATGTGCTCGGTGCAGGCTTTAGCTACAACAACCTTATGGAGCAAAAGCTTCGTCTAGGTGTTGATTACACTTACTCTGACTCAAACAGTAATACCCAAGTCACTCAGGGCATTACTGGCGACTACGGTGATTACTACGCTAAAGTGCATAACGTCAACGTTTACGCCTTATACAAAGCGACAGAGAAAATGGATCTGCGTCTAGACTATAAGATGGAAAACTATAAAGACAACGATGCAGGCAATAATATTGCACCAGATGGCATTTGGAATGTGTTGAGCTTTGGCAGCAATAGCCACGACTATAACGCACACCTAATCATGCTAAGCATGAGCTACCGTCTATAGTAAATAGCTGTAGTACAACTGTGTAATACACAAAAAACCCGCTAAATGCGGGTTTTTTATTGTCTATAATCGGTTTTTATCCTTCTCCGTGTCTTTTGTGGTAAGCCGCTTTGTCTTGGAACTTGGCCTCTCTGCTTTCATAGGGGATTACCATAGATAGCCATTTTTGCCCTGCTACTGTTTAGCGAGTGCAGAAACTATAGAGTTACGAGTCCACCTAAACATCCCAAACAATTAAGTGAGCTTGATCACCGCAAAGATAAAAAAGTCCTAAAAACTACACTCAAATCTGTGATGTTCTTGAACTTATTCCTGCTTTAGGAGATCTTAATATCAATTTTCTTCATCTTAAGAACTTACATGACTCGTTCAACTACAGCTCATAAAACGCTATTAATCTCAGCCTTCCTTGCACCGCTGCCAGCATTTGCCATGCAGTCAGACACCACCAATGTCTTACTACTCGCCATTACGTTAGGCGGCTTTAGCTTATTCAACTTACTGCTAAACGGTTTGTTCTACTTCACAGGCAAATACCACAGTCGTAATTTCGCTAAGATGCACACATTAATAGCAATTATCCCAGCCATTATAGCCCTGTTTATCGCACTTATTTACTTTGACACCCCAGGTGCCATCTCGATGAATATAGGCGTCATTATCGTCAGTATTGGACTGAGCTTACTGCCACTTCAACTGAACCTGTCCGCGACTAAAGCGCCGGGTAAACACAGCGCGCTGATAATCGCACTGGCCGCTATCGCCCTATTAATCGCTGCTTATTACATCGCACCTATTGCTATTTTTGCTATCGCCTGCGCTCATGTTGCCTTGATTAGCCAAGCCGATATAAAAGTGAAGTTCTTAAGCCTATCGGCACTTGCTATAGGCTACGGTTACTTAGGCTACTGGGCTTATCAAATTTTACAGTACAGCTAACGCTCTACAGCAATATTAAACGGATAGCCGATGCCTAATGTAAACAGTTTCACCGCCCTCAAAGCTGAGATTAAGCAATGCCAGATCTGCTCTGAATTTCTCCCTCTTGGGGCCAAACCCATTGTTCAATTAGGCAAACAGGCAAAGATTCTGATAGCTGGCCAAGCGCCTGGGCAAAAAACACATCACAAGGGTCGCCCTTTCGATGACGCCAGTGGCGAGCGGCTGAGAACTTGGCTTGGGGTAACTCGCGAACAGTTCTATGCTCCTGAACTGTTTGCCATAGTCCCCATGGGATTTTGTTACCCAGGCAGTTACACCAGTGCCGATAGGCAGAGCGGCGACAAGCCCCCTCGCCCTGAATGTGCTAAAAGGTGGCGCCAAGAGGTGCTTGATCAACTTGAACATATAGAACTGACACTTTTAGTCGGAAAGTATGCCATCGAGTGGCACCTCAAGCAGAAACTTAGTGTCACGCAATCTGTGGCAAACTGGCAGGAGTTATGGCCAAGTACCTTAGTGATGCCTCACCCAAGCCCAAGAAACAACATCTGGCTTAAGCGTCACCCTGAGTTTGAACAGCAGATAATCCCCCAACTACAAAAGCGTGTTATGTCTTTAATAAACTCGGCATAAACGACTCGCAAAATATGTATCAAGCTCACAGTTAGCTTAAAAAGTAATGCCACACCTCTTCACTTTGAGGCACTGTACTGAAGCTTAATAAAAAGCACCATAGTTAAAGCAGTCTCTATCATCTGTCTTAGTCGTTTCTTAGTCGTTAGTGAGGATAAAGTGTATTTTCTAGATGGTTATTTGGCACGGCAAATAGTAAAGCGCACCATGAAGATCATTGGTCATAATATCAATGTGATGAATAATCATGGGGTGATCTTAGGCTCAGGTGAACCTCACCGTATCGGCGCTGTTCACGAAGGTGCATTGTTAGCTATTAGCCAAAAACGTACAGTAGAGATCAGCACTCACAGCACAGGTACGCTGCAAGGAGTAAAGCCTGGAATCAACCTGCCACTGCATTATAAAGGCAAGATAATCGGTGTTATCGGCATCACTGGTGAGCCTGAAAAGCTACGTAGCTACGGTGAACTCTTAAAGATGACTGCCGAAATTATCGTTGAGCAAGCCAACACCCTAGAGCAAGCTCAATGGCGGTACCGCCAAAAGGAGGAACTGATCATTGAGTTAATTAGATCTGAGGGGCCATTCACTGTCCACCAGCGAAATTGGGCCGCCCAGTTGGAGATAGACCTTAATTTGCCAAGAGTTGTCGCAGTGATAAAGGTGCAAGCTAACGAAGAGGAAACCGCTGCTAACTCGATGTTAAAACAGGTCATGCACCTGCTAGAAACTCCCTCTAGGGGCAACTTGGTTGCTATGAGCTCGATGACCGAGCTGGTTATTTTAAAACCTGCATTCTTAGATGGTAAAACCTGGGATCCTAGCCTTGAAAGTGAGCGCATCGATCAGCTACTTACAAGATTACCTAAAGAGTTTGTCTGCCGCCTAAAGATCTCTCTAGGGCATTATTTCCCAGCCGCCGAAGATCTCAACCGCTCCTATCAAACTGCGTTGGAAACTCTGGCTATTGGCCAACAGATGCGGCCTGAGCAGAGTAAGTACCTTTACGAAGATTATTCCCTGTTAGTGTTACTATCTGCGTTAAAAGATAGCTGGCGTGGTAAGGAGTTGCTCTGTCCCTATCAGGCTCTTCTTAGCGCCGATAAAAATGGCCAGTTAGTCAAAACACTAACCGCTTACCTGCAACACTTTGGCGACCTACAACAATGTGCTAATGTACTTTTTATTCACCGAAATACGCTACGCTATCGGCTCGATAGGATCCAGCAGATCACCGGCGCAAACCTCAATCAACTCGATGGGTTACTGCAGCTGTATATTGGCCAGGTGATGCTAAAACAGCCTTAGACAAAAGGGGGCATAATGACCTTAACCTCAACAGGTAAACGCGGCTTTACTCTAATCGAAATGGTCGTAGTGATAATAGTGCTTGGGGTCATAGCGATTGTTGCCTTACCAAAGTTTGTCGACCTTAAAACTGATAGTAAGATCGCGACCTTAGACGGTATTGCTGGTGCCATGGCTAGCGGCTTAGATTTAGTTCACAGCAAAGCTGTTATTAAAGGGCAAGCAAAGGGCGCAGGCAATATTGTCCATGCAGGGGTCACCATTCCACTTTATAACGGCTACCCCGCCGTTGATGGTACAGACAGTTTCGATGAGCTTAACCGCCAAGTGAGGGCATGGCTCGATATCGACTCAGTTTCACTCACAACGATTCAACAAGACCCAAATGCAGCCCCTTTCTTTATCGATAAGTCCACGGCAAATAACCACATATATATCTTTTTCTCTGAAGACCTGAGCGATAAAAGCGTCAGCTTCAATTGCCATATTCGTTACGAAAATGCCATAAACGCCACTGAGCCTGTCATTACTGTCAAGCACAGTGACTGTTAGGGCATTAATACCTGCACTTATATCATACCAATGGCATTAATTGAGCTCGATTTTGACTCTGCGATTTAACGCTCGCCCCTCAGCAGTTCTGTTTGTTGATATGGGGCTCTCCTCCCCTTTCCAGTCAATTTGGATCCGGCATGGCTCTACACCGTTGGAAATAAAGTAGTTTCGAGTCGCTTCGGCCCGCTGTTTCGATAGCGTTAAGTTATAGTCCTCTGTACCTAAGTTGTCAGTGTAAGCGGTAATACTAAGTTCACTATCCTTGCTCGCTTTAACCTGTTTTAGCACCTCTGCTAGCT
Organism: Shewanella sp. MBTL60-007; assembly: GCF_019654915.1. Classification (GTDB taxonomy): domain Bacteria; phylum Pseudomonadota; class Gammaproteobacteria; order Enterobacterales; family Shewanellaceae; genus Shewanella. Next base: position 62,848 of record NZ_BPET01000013.1, read on the forward strand.
CTTCAGTTGCAATAAGCTTACTACTATCAAACCCAAATAAACTTTTGGCACTGATTGATAAGGGCTTTAATGCCGGAATCGACCTTGTTGTCGATATCGAATCACCAACTGCACTTTGCTTTTTATGCTTATGCATTGGATCTACCGCTGGACGCACAGGCAGATGCGAGACAACACCAAACTTATAGTTAACCCCGAGAGTAAATTCATACAGGTCATCATCAGTGCTTGGGGTATCTTTAATCCAGCGATATCCACTATCAAGCTCCCAGTTGGGTGATAGTCGATACTTGATACCTAAACCACTGCTAAGCGACACATTATCTTCAGCCCAAGCTGGACCTAATTTAACATACAGCGCGGCATCATCACTGAGTCGATATCGAGTCGACAAATAAGCCCCAATTGCAAATAAGTTTTTATCTTCTCCAGAGCTCTCATCTTGATATTGCCCTAGATAACTCATATCCGTTTCTAGGGATAAGTAGGAGTTGATGTTATATCCAAAGGTCAAACCCGAGCTAAAGTTAACCTGTTTGTTTTCCCCCTGCTCTAGCGGCTTTTCAGTATCCAGCAGTACTCCTCCGATTTTGCCACCAAAATAGAAATCACCATCACTATAAAAACTTTCAGCAAGCGCAACATCCGGGTAGAGCAGTAATATACAGACAAAGCAACTAGACTTTATCAGGCTTATTCTTATCGAACTCAATTTTTTCAGAGCAAACTTCACAACTGCACCTCAAACATCAGGGTAAAATTGTCGCTATAACGTTTCTCTTCTACGTCATTTACAGAGACATTCTCAAAGCCGACATTAAGCATAAAAGGGATCATAGTGGCACCGGGTGCGTCTATCTTTGCTTCACCTTTATCAACTACATGACCATTAGCGACTATCTCAGATTGACTGCTGCATCCTTGGCAACTAATGCTATATGGGATCTGAGTAGCGCTGCCAGAATCTGGCTTTAAGTTATAGTCATCGGCATCTTTGTTAATTAACTGAAACCTCAGTCCATTTTGAAATTGACCTAACACCGAAACCTTAAACCCAGTATTGCCACTCACCGTATGCTTGTAGGTGTCATATTCTGGAGTAATATGGCCATTGCCCAATACATTAATACGGCTAATGACACTCGGGTTATAAGCGATCTGCATCGAAAAAGTGATAGGGATATTGCGGTAAGTTTTTACCGCCTCAGAAATATTGGCCTTAAATCCATAGCTAATTACCCCTGTGACGGTACCCGAATATATTCCTTTAGCCTTGCCCTTTAATCGGGTAATAAGCTCGGCTTTATCGAAACGAATAACCGGCTGATAGCGCTTAAAGGGGGTTGTAGGATTAGCAAACTGAATACTTTTATCAGCAATACAAAATCCGTTGCGGCTAGTGTTCATTACGGTACTGGTTGCGGCAACAATCGACTGCTCACAAACAGGATAGCTATCAGCATATGGGATTTGCGAGAACTGCCCACTAAGCTGATACTTCACACCGCTTAATTTTATCGGCATAGACACATGCTCAGTACCGTTCGACAACTCGATATTCAGCTGCGTAGGTGTCGTATAAGTACCTGGCACCCACATTGTAGTCTGCGGCAGTCGCACAGGAGTAAACCAGTAATTAGGCCGGATATATTCACCATCGTTACTGGCATTGGCCCACTCGAGCTTATCACCTGTTAGCGTGCCATTGATTGTAAATGCACTAGCGGACATAGATGTACCAAGCAATAGACTCAGTACTAACGACATCAACATAAAACCAAAACCGGCCTTTACTGGCTGTTTAATGACAGCAAAGCGCATCTTACTCTCCTCGGCTCAAACGGATCTCTTCACGATATGACTCATCGTGATTTAACACCATCACCTCTAGTTCATCGGCTTGTAACACCTCTGGTACGTGAACGTCGCGAGTTCTGCCTGCCAATATAGTGAAATTGGCTTTACATAATGCTCTGTCATCATCCTCATCGATAACCCCATCTTTATCGCATTGATCAATGACGATATCTATCATGGTATTACCTGAATTTTTGGCTGTAATCGTGTCGCCTTTATAGTCGAGTAAGTATTCAACGTTACTCACTTTAGCTGGTACGATGTAATAAGGAGAGAAACCAAATAACATGTTGATTTTCGATTGCTGTTTACCTTCTGTGCTGTAGGAAACAGGTTGAATATTGATCTGATAAACTTGGTCTTTGTCAGTATCACAGCGTTCGCCACAAATACTTTCCACTTGGATCTCTTTTACCATATTTGGCTCAATGACCAATTTAGAAGGCTTAGTAGCTATGTCCCACGAATCAAGGTTATCGCGAGTGTAAGGCGTCTTGATAATTTTGTTATCAACGATCTCAACCTTTGATACTGAGGTCTTAAGGAAGTAAGTGATTTCGTCTGTATTATCTAAGGTGAACACTCCAGCTTTGGTCTCTGGGTTGGTCAGCATTAAACTGCTAATCGCCATCGCCGACGCGTCGAAAACAAACAGAGATAATATGGTCAATAATAAAGGTTTCGTCATCTTCATAATTTAGTTCCAGTTGTTAGCAAAGTTGTCATCTTCAATCAGACTCTTCGCATAAAGGCTTAATTCGTTTAATAGCGATACTTGGCTAGCGCTAAGACTTGATTCATTAGTCACGTAGAGATATTGCCGCTGACCGACGATACGAGTGATGACAGCTAAACCCGCTTCTTCAAGTTTGCGGTTGGTATTCACCCGCTCATCTTCATTGGTAAAAACACCAACAAAGTAATATTCATTGTCATCAATTTTGATCGGCTGCAGAGACTTATCTTGTTCCAGCATTAATGTGTCATCATTGTCCAAACCCGGCAGGCAATAGTTATTGCCTGTATTAACGATATGAGTCGAATCTCTATCTAGCGTTGGCGTCACACAGGTTTGATTTTCTGATACCAATTGGTAATCAGAGCCCGCAATCACAGAGATCTTAAACACGCCCTCTTCAACTTGCTCGACATCAATACAGCCCTCACCTGTACACGCAACTTCAGCAATGACTTGATGATTCACGTCATCAAAAGAGGAGATAAAGGTTTTCACTTTAACTAAGTCGAGATCCAGCGAGATAACGGTACCAGGCAAGCTATAACCGGAGACTTCTCGTGTTTGATCGCTAATATAATTTGATGAATCCGTATCTAAACGCGCATTAAATGCCTTGTATTTATCGACAGGAATAATCGTCTCTTCTCGATCAATATTTTCGCTATAGTTCAGCGTGTTATTGTCATAAATAGAAAGCAGGCCACGGTGAGCGTCATCGCTCCCCTGATTGTTTGCATCAACAATGATGTAAGCGTCACTTTGCTCTGAGGTAAAATAAACTTCCCCTTTACCCGATAACACCTGAGTGCTATTAAAACTAGAGCTTACAGAATGGGTGCCATCTGAGCTGATATAGGCATAGGTATCTGACGCCACATAGCCATTGTTATAATTAATATTACTGGATAGATCGCTACTCATATTTCGCTCGATATCCGTGCCGTTATAACTGATCCCGAGCTCGTTATTCATCGACAAGTTACGACTCAATTGCCTGTCATTAGCCACACTGTTTCTAAATTCATCGAGCCCTTGGCGACTCACAGATACCGATGAGCTAGCACTCCACCCGGCAGACAAAGGCACAGACCATAGCACGCCTGCATACCAGTCATCTTTGACACCAAAGCTTTCGCCGCCTTGAAATGTTGCAGAAAAATTAATCACTGAATCCGCCACAAACGAATGTGAAAAACCAGCACTCACCGACCAGTAATCACTTTTATCAATAAAGGCTTGCGCCGCATTTTCAGTATCGAGTTTATTATTCACATAAAGCACATAGCCCTGGCCGCCCCAAAGATCAGAAGAAAAGTTCACATTAAGGCGCTGGTAACCAGTATTGGACAGCATGAAGTTATCTAGGCCGAAGTCGCTATCGGCTGAATCAAACTTCTCATAGCCAACACCGATATTGTAAAAGCTCACATCTGCCGCGATAAATTGGCTACCATTTGAAAAAGAAGCGTATTTCAACTGTGCAGTAGAGGCATCACTCAATGACGTCTTAACGCCTAGTTCAGACAAAGTGCTGTCTGAGTTTGACAAAATACGTCCACCTATCATGGTGCTATCTGTTAATTGGTATGAGAGCTTACCTTCAACAAAGTTATTACTTTCCAGCTGCAGCGAGTAATGGTCCGTTAGCGTTTTAAGGTAGGCATTAAGCCCGCCGGTGCGTTCATAGGAATAATCGCCATCATAAATAAAGCCATCGGCATATATAAAGCTGTCTGGTTCAACTAAATAACCTAACTTAGCTTGTAGCTTTGTAAGCTGACTTTGCTCTACGTCGCCGTCATAACTATTATCGTATCTATCGTTGAATCGCCCCGCAGAGAAACTGTAGTCAAACTCACCTTTATTCAGTAAGAAAGCGCTGTTATTAACAATCTGTTGGCGCTCCCTTAAGATCTCTCGCCCCGCAGAGATCACCACTATCGAAGCCGTGTATGAGCCATAGGGAAGATCACGAAAAGCGATACTCTGCTGCCCGGCATCCACATTCTTGCTATAAATTAAATGTCCATCTCGATAGACCTCAATTCGCCCCTTGTTGGGCAAGATGTAAAACAAGCGGCGATTATTTTGCTTGCCACCATCAATCAAGTTTTGCGATGACGAGTAATTGACAATATCCTGCGAATAGCTGCCTGATAGATCCATAAACGCTGTGGTATTTTGCTCATAGCCATACTTAAAATGACCAAATTGAAAGCGCCTATTTTGACTTTCAAAGTCATAAGATAACTGCTCAACTTCAAATTCATTTGCCGCTGTATCCGCATAGAGACTCGATTTGATAGAGCCATACTTTAAACCTATCAAGGTTTCATCACGGCCTATAAGCGATGAGCCACCATCACCAAAATAGTGATAGTTCAAATTAACGCTATTAATCACTCCGTACTGCTGATTAGTGGCCTCGTGAAATCGGCGAGCCGTTTTTTGGCTATCAATTAAGTCAGCATTAATAAATAAGTTCAGCTTTTTATGCTCAAAGTCATAGGTAAAGGCATAACGCTCAGGCATCAACTCACATTCAGACACCTTTCCCTGACATAAAGAGGATGTCGTAATATCACTCATTGCCGTGATGATGTCCGCCACCGCCTCTCGCTTAACATTTAGGTGGGTCAAGTATTGCTCAACACTGACCTTACTTTCCCTATTTAAAGACGCAGAGGTGGGTGTTGAGTTAAGCTTAATAACCAACTGTTCTTTAGCACTGGCTAGCTGAAAATCAAACGTCTCTGTACTGCCAGAATATAGCTCGGCAAACTCATCAGGGATTGCAATACCCTCACTCTTTACCGAAGCATATACGGGTAAAAATAACTGTGGGGTTAACGTGCAAGATAAGCCAAACAGGACTGATAGGGCGATTTTGTTGTATCTCATATTGCTAGCTCTATACTCATCTTGATCATTCCTTCGCAGTAGTCATCTTTTAAACTGACAGGTGCAAACTTAAGCTCAACATCAAAGTGACTATATTTGCCAACACGGTTAACGCCATCAAACTCCAAGCTATCTAGCGCTTCCCCTTGATTGATAGGTTCACCATCGACGGTTACAGACACTAAGTTTTTACTGTCTGTCTGCACGCCATTGACGTCATAACAAGCGGAACTATTTTCAAGCAGATTAAGGCTATAGGTGTTTAGTGGATCACTCTTACCTATCGAGGTTTCTAATTGCAGTACATCTGAAATATCATTAAATTTGAAATTACGACCATCGAACTGCAGCTCCCAGTTCTTTTTAACAAATTCAAATTTAATGATCTCTCGGTCATAAAACTTATCCAGCTCTATTTGGGTATCAACATGAAACTCGCGCTGATCACCAGAGGCAGACATATCAAGAGCCAAGGCATCACTTGCCGCAAATAGCAGGCATGCAGAAAAGATAACTTTTATAGAAGTCATAGTCGGCTCTTGATAGATCTGAGGAGAACGTAGGCTTAGATAGCTTTCGCTGAATTAATAACTGTGTGGACTTCGATATTTTGACCAGGCTTCAGCTCTGTGCCCATTGCGGTTTCAACACTTTCAGTGTTTTCAGTAGTAAAAGTAACGGTACCGGTTGTCGCTACAATAGGCTTGGACTTCTCCATTGGTGCGCCTTCCATCTTAACAACAGTTCCCACACCTGTAGTGTCTAGCGTACCAATAACCGTCTCTAATGAACTCATTGTCCAAGATGCATCAGGAATAATATCGCCAACTGCTTCTGCAACTTCACCTTGCACAAATCCACTAGCACAAGCGCCTTCAGCTGGGGCGCTACCATCGGTACATAAACGGTAGTGCAGTTCTAAAGAGATCTGATCTGAAGTGAAAACACCAGTCGTGTCTTTAACATCCAGTCCTGCCGTATCTATGTATGGAACACGTCCTGAAGGACCCGTGATGATTACTCCTGCACCAGGAACAACTGTCGGTACAATCCCCTTCCAGTGAAGAGTCGTTGTTGCATCATCAGCAAAAGCGGTTCCAGATAGTGTCAGTAGTGCGATAGGTAATAAAATTTTAGCATTCATAGAAACATCCTCATTAAACATTTGTTTGCCATACTTGCTTGATAAAAAATAAATACCTAAATCGGTAATAAATCACTTTCTTTTGCAAATATGTCTGATAGGTAACTTACAGAGCATATGTTAACGAGTGGATACGCTCTCAACAGGTCAAAACTGATTTCAAAAAATCAAAAATGCCTACATCGAATAAAAAAACAGCTAGATAGCGGCTTTTTTTGATCAGGAAATAACAAAAACAATGGAGATAATCAGAAAAATTGGGGGACTAAGCGATTGAAAGGGACTAATACAACGTAAGCGTGCGAATGACTGCAAAAAAATAACAGCTCCCAACTTATATCAATCTGTATAAGCTGAGCGCTGCCATTTCATTGTGATAAGGAGTCTAACCGTAAAATGCAAAAAGGCTAATTATCGTATTTATCTAATTGGCTATTACTATCAATGTCTTTATTGCCATCATAGGGACCAAAGCCATTTTTCTTGTAATCGCCAACAATATGGCTAAAGCGACTTTGATAATTCCCCTTACCTGCCCCCTGATAGCGATACTCAAAACTATCTAACACGTCATCACCATCACTGTCAGATAAAATGGGTTGTGAGCAATACTCAATATCACCACTATGATACTCTGTACGCTCAGCTAAACACGCTTCAACTTCTATCGCTGTAGATAGCCCATCATTATCTAAATCCGTTAAATCTGGGTAAACCTTGCCAGTACTGTCCTCATTGGCAAAACGCACCTCAGGGTAAACACTCACTCCTGAATCTGTAAGTGGGATCACCGCACCATTCATTTTAAAATCAATGTAAGTACAACCAGTTAAAATATATGGATAAGAAACTTCGCCATATTCAGGTTTCACACAGCTTAGACTCGAATCAAGCTCTTCAAGTGGGCTAAAAAACTGCCAATGCTCTTCATGCCCATTCTTATTGCCCCGAGCAAAAAAAGTGCTTAAACCTTGCCCAGCTGTTTCTGTACGAACACCATAAGAATTAGCGGAATCCCCTACAAGATTATAATGAAAATCCTTACCTCCATACGCTTTAAGGCCTTTTCTAGTAAGTATATAAAGCCTGTCATCTATAATTAAAGCCACTGCGTTCGCAGTGTTTTCATAAAATTTTACTTTTCTACGTTCACTTTGGCTTAATTCACTAAACTTGATAGTCATATTCAACTGCTGGCCGCTTGGCAATGTCTCTCGGTGATACTGCGCATAGCCATTGAATTCAAGGTAATAACTATCACGAGGCTCATAACTATTGTCAGAAGTTTTATCCGCACGATCATCATCTTCAACCATATGCATATAGGTGACATAATTGGCCGCTTGCTGGTAATCATTTACTCTAGTCGCAACTTTCTCGACTTTGTAGGTCTCTCCATTGCTATCCTTGCCATCGAATAACACGTACAGAACTCCATTTTGCGTTAATGCTGCAATACCTTTAGTGACTTGGGTGCTTTTTACTATCTTCTTACCTGTATTTTTAAAGAAATTGGCGAACTTAAGATAAATATTGCCCTTCTCGTCAATCTCATTTGGGCCAACCACGCGCACAAATGCCTGTTCACTTTGATCTTTGTTCAAACAATAAAATGAGCCGTGCTGTTTACCATTATCTGGCGCATCCCAACATTGGGTTACTTTTCCTATGTATTTAGTCCAATCTGTATTGACAAGTTTGCCTGTGCTGCCGCAGTCAATACTGTAATATCTCGCGGTTCCATCGCTGAAATAAACCACAGCAGAAAATGGCCCAAAGCTTTCAATCTTTTCAACACCACTTAGGTTCAATCCATTAAACTTATCAACAAAGTCTCCATAACAAGTATTACTTGTACCGTATATTTGGTTGTGTGCAATGGCATTACCGGACTGAGTGACCTCATAAGCGATACCACCGTAACCCATGATTCGATCGGCATAGGTTAGCCCATAATAAACTTTGCTTGTGGCTGGCAGCTCAATCAAAGTTTCGATTGGTTGTAGTGCATTTAGCGCTGTAAATAAAACTATCTTATCTTCACCACCACTTTCACTGCTCATATCGATGCGGTAATTACCGAAACCGATATTTTTAAGTGCTGTGGCATAGTAGTCATTATTTTCCATATAAGGCAGGAGTGACTCTTTAAAAGGTTTTATCAGGGTATTACGCCCAACTGCACCTAGGGCACCATCACCAAATAATTTAATAAAACCATTAAAGGAGAACTCTAAAATCCCCTCACGCACATAACCAGTCTCTATGCTGATAAACCCACTACTCACGCCATCGACTTCATGGTCATAAACCGTGTACTTAACTTCATAAAGCCCCTTTTCACTGGCTGAAAAGGTAAATTGGGTATTATTGACATCGCCTGGATTAACGAGACTGACATTGGCGTTATACACCTGCACGCCAACAAGTTGCACCTTATCGCCTTCCCTGTCGTTAACCAGTGAGCCAACACCTGGAAAATTTAAAATATCTAATGTTAGAGAATCCTCAACAGCCACCAATCGGCCATAGGTTTCATCTTTTGTTTCAGGCGCGGTATTGATGTCTCCTGAAACATCGATATTGATGACCCCAGTAAACACCAACTTATTATCATCAACCACAGAGTAGCTCACAGATGTGAGACCAATCTCTATGCCTTGATAGCTAAAATCCCCGTCTTCGGAAACATTAGCCGTGCCGCTGCCCACCACCACTATCGATGATGCAAAGCTTGGGTTGGTCATAGATAAAAACTCAGAAGCGAGTTCATCTTGAATATTAAAACTAAGCGTATCACCCATCGTAAGAGGTTTATTGAGTTCTGGCAGAACACCGCCCGCTGGTAACGATAGGCCCTGCTGTTCAGCAATAAGCTTGGCGCTATTGCTGGTAAATAAGATTGAAGCCAGCGCAGAGGTTTGCTCGGCACCATCGCTAACCGTATAGCGATAGTCACAACTGAGCGAATGATCTGGGGTAACTGAGAAAGATAGGGCTAGTTGATCTAGCTTGGTGATCTCACAACCTGCGAGATTGCCTAATACCTCGACCTTATCCAGACTCAACTTTCTGGTCGATATTAGATGAGCACTTGCACCAGCGGTAATTCCACTACTGACATAGTTAGATAAATTGAAAGTCACCGGCAAAGCCATATCGTCAGGAATGGTCACTGACTGGCGAAAGTCCATCGCCGTAATGCTCGATTTTACTTCTGGCGGAGGCGGTGGCGGTACAATTCCGCCGCCTTCACTATCTGAACCGCTGCCACAGGCACTTAATACTAATAGGGGTAACAATAAGAACAATTTGGAAAAAAATCGCATCGCAAACCTTAATATCTGTTCGTGTAACACTCGCACCTAAGGCTCTTTATGTGATTGCTATGCCAAGCCATAACGAGGCAATGACCAATCGCTAGCCACTAGCGTGCCCAATAAAATTTACGGCGATCGTCTAAACAATAATTTTTGGGATTAACACAATAAGAGAGAAACAAGGTGCGGTAATTTTGAGCAAATGCTAACAGCAAGGTGAGCACTTCTACAGGGCACTTTAGAAAAACAAAATCTAACTATGCCTATATAAGCTCAACAACAAAGTGCGACTAAAATGGAAAATCAGTGCTCTAATCATTTATAAAGTGTGCATGTTCTTTTAACCAAGATATCACCCCGTGATGCGATAGGTAATCATCTCGACTAATACCAATAAGCTTACGCGCCCCTGCTAAAGGATTTTCTTCTTCATACTCAGCTAAGACCTCAAAACCAAAGCTAACATAAGGCTGCTCAGCATTTTTGTTTCGAACGATCATAAAGATCTCCTTGATATCAGGGTTCTCTATCAAGAGTTTGAGCAAATGAAAAACACCAAACTCCCACCAGCGATAATTAAACTTCATGATTGAGTGAAAGAAGAGGATTTTGTCACCACTAATTTCTGGCTCTCTAGGGGTATTGTAGAAATCGACAAACTCATCGATTAACGATGCTCTGTCATCAGCATTATGTACAGAGATAATTGCGTGGGCATAGAGGTTGTCCTGGCTTCCTTCGCAGGTCAGCATATGCAACGCGCCTTGCTCTTGTAACTTTATGGCCCGCTCGCATCTTTCTTGCACATCACGCTCGGTTAAATTAAAAAACTTGGCGCTACTTTCACAAATTAGCGCCAATTTGCGCATATCTGTAAGCGGTGTAGATTCGGTGTATTTATGAAAGCAGGTATCGGTTACTGGATAATAGGAAGCTTGAATTAAGTCTTCTTGATCAAATGCTAGAGCCTCGATACGCCTCACCTGATTAACCTTAGTTTTCGATAACTTAAGATCCAACTCGATTAAATGACTCAATACATCATATTCAGCGAACGTAAGTAGCTGAATAATTCGTAATGTTGAGGGCATCGAGACCCCTCGCTCCCAACGGCTATAAGTGATCAAGTCTAGGTTAGCGAAAACCTTATGAAATAATGATAATTTTTCCACCATTTCCGCTTGGGTCAACCCATATTCATTACGAATTTTCGATAGTAGAGAGAACAATTCCATAAGTGCGTGTAAACCAATATAAACTAACTAAAATCATTAACTGGCATAGTAGCAAAAATGTGCTATTAAATGAAAACCTATGATAGAAAAAACCAGCAGCCATACATGTGCGTACGCACAAAAAATTTATAACCAAAAGATACAAATCTGTGCGAACTACCAAAGAAATAATTTCAGCACCACAGCATAATATTTCGGCCTGAAATACCTTGGTGCGCTGTCAGTCTCAGTGCTCCCTACTCGGCATAAATAAAACAAACCTTACATATAAAAAATACCCAAATAGGGATCCCTATGAGCCTAGTACTGATCTTATTGGCTGTGATTGCGTTTATCGTCATCGCCACCGCTAAATTTAAGCTACATCCGTTTTTAACCCTTATTCTGGCATCGTTTCTTGCCGCATTTGCCTACGGTCTACCAAGCGCCGATATCGCTAAAACCATCACCTCAGGTTTTGGCGGGATCTTGGGCTACATTGGTCTAGTTATCGTATTAGGTACCATCATAGGTACCATACTCGAGAAAAGTGGCGCCGCAATTACTATGGCCGATGTGGTCATTAAAGTGCTGGGTAAGCGCTTTCCGACACTCACCATGTCGATTATCGGTTATATCGTTTCAATCCCAGTTTTTTGCGACTCAGGCTTTGTGATTTTAAACTCGCTCAAGCAGTCGATGGCTAACCGTATGAAGGTGTCAAGCGTGTCTATGAGCGTCGCACTCGCGACGGGGTTGTATGCCACTCATACCTTTGTGCCACCCACACCTGGTCCTATCGCCGCGGCGGGTAACTTAGGGCTTGAATCAAATCTTGGTTTAGTGATTTTCGTTGGTATTTTTGTGGCCGCAGTCGCCGCACTAGCTGGTACCCTATGGGCTAACCGCTTTGCCAATACCCAGCCAGATGGTGAAGGCGCTGAAGAGCTTTTGAGTCACCAAGATGATTTCGACAAGCTTAAGCAGGCCTACGGTGAACTCCCTAGCCCGTCTCGTGCATTTGCACCAATTTTTGTACCAATTTTGATGATCTGTTTAGGCTCGATTGCCAACTTCCCATCGGCACCACTTGGCGATGGTATGCTTTTCGATATCTTGGCCTTCTTAGGTCAGCCTGTTAATGCCTTGATGATTGGTTTATTCCTGTCACTATCATTGCTAAAAGGCGACGACAAAATTAAAGAGTTTAGCGAGCGTATCAGCCAAGGTTTAGTGGTTGCAGCGCCTATTTTGCTTATCACAGGTGCGGGCGGTGCATTTGGTGCAGTACTTAAAGCCACAGACATCGGCACCTTCTTAGGTGAGTCATTGTCAGCACTAGGTATTGGGATCTTTATGCCGTTCGTGGTTGCTGCTGCGCTTAAATCGGCTCAAGGCTCGTCAACCGTTGCCTTGGTGGCAACCTCTGCACTGGTTGCGCCTATGTTAGGCGATATCGGCCTTGCCAGTGACATGGGACGCGTACTGACGGTTATGGCTATTGGCGCAGGTGCAATGACAGTATCTCATGCAAACGACAGCTTCTTCTGGGTCGTGACCCAGTTTAGCCGCATGAGTGTTAAGCAAGCCTATAAAGCCCAAACTATGGCAACACTAATTCAAGGTGTTACGGCTATGGCTTTGGTTTATCTACTAAGCTTAGTGTTGCTATAAACACTTGCTACTCAATATTTAGGCGAGCATAAACATGCTCGCCTAATATCAACTAACGTAATCAACTTACGCACCAAAGTTAACCATATCAAGATTAGTCTGATTCAATTGGTTGAGTTTAGTCTTATAGGAATACTGCATGAAAATTGTGATAGCCCCCGACTCTTTCAAAGAAAGCCTGACCGCAATGGAAGTGGCAAATGAAATTGAACGAGGATTTCGCACTGTATTGCCCACTGCTGAGTACATTAAAGTTCCTGTCGCTGATGGGGGCGAAGGCACAGTGCAATCGATGGTCGATGCCACCGATGGTAGCATTGTCACACTCAATGTCACGGGGCCATTAGGCGATAAAGTTGAGGCCTTCTATGGCGTCTTGGGCGCTGGCTATCAAGGAAAGAAAAAAACGGCCGTAATTGAGATGGCTGCTGCGTCTGGCCTGCATTTGGTTGATCAAGACAAGCGAAATCCCCTTATTACTACCAGTTACGGTACCGGTGAGTTGATTGTTGATGCTCTCAATCGCGGTATAAAACATATCATCATCGGCCTTGGCGGTAGCGCCACCAATGATGGCGGTGCGGGTATGGCTCAAGCCATTGGTGCTCACCTGCTCGACAGTCAGGGCAAAACCCTTTCTGTTGGTGGCGCAGCATTAATGCAATTAGCTAAGCTAGAGTTAAACGATCTACACCCATTGATCAAAGAGTGCAGCTTCGAAGTCGCCTGTGATGTGAATAACCCTCTATGCGGAGACAAAGGGGCCTCGGCTATTTTTGGTCCACAAAAAGGCGCTACTCCAGAAATGGTGCAGCAGCTTGACAAGGCATTAGCCCATTTCGCCGATATCATAGCCGACTCAGGCATTGACGATAACCGAGATCTCGCTGGCGCTGGTGCTGCTGGCGGCATGGGCCTTGGTGTGATGACCTTTCTAAATGCCCAGCTAAAACCCGGTATCGACATTGTGATGGAAACAGTTAACTTGGCTAACCTGACTAAGGGAGCTGATTTAGTGATTACAGGTGAAGGCCGCCTCGACAGCCAAACTCTGCACGGTAAAACCCCTATGGGCGTCGCTGGTGTCGCTAAAGCTCAAGGCGTGCCTGTGGTAGCTATCGCAGGTTGCGTTAGCGATGATGCTAACATGCTACTAGAACATGGAATCGATGCGCTGTTCTCTATTACCCCTAGAGCATTGCCGCTTGCGGAGGTGCTTGCCAGCGCCAAGCATAATCTTTACAGCACAGCTAAAAATATCGCCGCGCTTTACGCACTTTCCCCCGCCAAATAACCCATCTCTACATTTGATATAAACCGAAAAAGGTGCTTAACGGCACCTTTTCTTGCTCAGCAATGCTCTACGTTTTAACACAAAACCCACTCTGACACTCCCACCATTACTGCGATAAAGCCATCGCTATTATTTTTCTACTTGATGCACCATAAAGCATAAAGTAAAGTGACCGTCCGTTTTATGCGTCCGTTTTGACCATCTGTTTCTATCGACAGTTAAGTTAAGAAACAGCGTGATTAGTAGAGAAATTTAGTCCAATGACAGCAAGAAAAGCCACCGCTTCTGAAGAGGCGCTACTGCGAATTTTTACGGTTCCAGAAGCCCCTGACTCTACCCTTAGTGTGATTGAGCAAAATATCTCACAAAACCTGATGGGTTTCTTACAAGAGAGCGTGGTGGCTGTCGAGAAGCCGCTGTCTGAAGTTGAACTGGACTTCCAACAATACCAGATCCCATCGGCGCCGCAGTTTGTCTCCGATTACGCCGACAATATGATGCAAACGCTGGTCGCTCATTCGGTGCATACCTCCGCACCTAGCTTTATTGGCCACATGACCTCTGCCCTACCTTACTTTGTATTACCCCTGTCTAAAATGATGGTAGGGCTTAATCAAAACTTGGTAAAAATCGAGACCTCAAAGGCCTTTACGCCACTCGAGCGCCAAGTGCTCGGCATGATGCATCATCTTGTTTATAAAGGGAGTGAAAGCTTTTATCAAAGCTGGATGCACAGCGCTAATGTCTCTTTAGGCGCATTTTGCTCTGGCGGCACAGTGGCTAACATTACCGCGCTGTGGACTGCCCGTAATCAACTACTCAAAGCAGATGGCGACTTCAAAGGCATCGCCAAACAGGGACTCGCTAAAGGCCTGCGCCACTACGGCTATGATGATTTAGCGATTTTAGTCTCAGAGCGCGGCCACTACTCACTCGCTAAAACTGCCGACCTACTAGGTATTGGCCGAGAAAACATTATTCAAGTGCCTACATCGGACGATAACAAGGTCGATGTCACTAAGATGCGAGCACTCGCAAAACAACTTGAGCAGGATAACATTCGAGTAATGGCCATTGTGGGTGTTGCTGGCACAACAGAAACCGGTAATATCGACCCCCTCAATGAACTTGCCGATCTGGCCGCTGAACTTGAATGTCACTTCCATGTGGATGCGGCTTGGGGTGGTGCAAGCTTATTATCGAATAAGTATCGTCACCTGCTAGCGGGTGTTGAGCGCGCCGACTCCGTAACCATCGATGCGCATAAGCAGATGTATGTGCCCATGGGTGCTGGTATGGTGCTATTTAAAGACCCTACCTTTGCCAACGCCATTAAACATCATGCCGAGTATATTCTGCGCCAGGGCTCGAAAGACTTAGGCAGCCAAACCCTCGAGGGTTCGCGCCCAGGTATGGCGATGCTAGTGCATGCTTGCCTGCAAGTGATAGGCCGAGAAGGTTATGAAATTTTGATCAATAACAGCCTCGAGAAGGCGCGCTACTTCGCAGATTTGATCACCGCAGAAGCTGACTTTGAGCTAGTCTCTAAGCCAGAACTTTGTCTGCTCACCTATCGCTATGTGCCACAATCAGTGCAACTGGCGATGGCAAAAGCCCGAGAGACAGGTGATACAGCGACACTCACTCAGTTTAATGAGTTACTCGATGGATTGACCAAATTTGTACAAAAAACTCAGCGAGAACAAGGCAGCTCATTTGTATCACGTACTCGTATCAATCCAGAAAGCCACCAGCTGATGAATATCAAGGCGGTGGTCTTTAGGGTTGTGCTCGCCAACCCGCTGACAACGAAAGAGATCTTGCATCAAGTCCTCACAGAGCAAGCCCTGATTGCATCGCAAGACCCCCTGTATTTACCTCAACTGCTCGCGCTAGCACAAAACTAGCAGTTTATGACCGTAAGGCTCGACTAATCCCTTTATCGAGCCTTGCTGTAATGAACAGATCCGTTACCTCACCAATTGGGCTAGGCTGCAGTTTGCGCTTAAGTTCAATAATACTAAAGCCAGCTAATTCTAGCGCTGAAACGATATCAGCGCCTTGGTGGAAATAGGTATACATCTTATCCCCATCACTTGAGGTATCGACTCTTGGCCCTAAAGAGTCACCTTCCATAGCACTTAAATAAATCACACCATTATCCGTAAGTCTTTGAGCCGCATCAGAGATTAAATTTAGCACTTGTTGTTGATTCAAATAAGGTAAGCAGAAGCCACACATGATGGCATCGAAGCGTGCATCTAATCGATTAAGCTCACGGCTATCGAGTAACGCAACATCCACCTGAGGGTTATTTTGCTGAGCAAGTATCAACATATTTGGCGCAAGATCGGTGGCAAGAATCGAAAGTTGAGGCCTTTTGCTCAATAGATAGCGAGTGATATTGCCAGGGCCACATGCAAGCTCCAGCACCCTAGCATCTTGTTTTGGCAGTGCTTCGATAAAAGGCTCAAAGGTATCGATATACATGGCCAAATCCATATACTTCTCTTGATATCGCAGGGCGAGCTTATCGAAGGTATTTACCGATACCTTATTTGGATCGAGTTTCTCTTTCATGACATCTCTATTTATAGCGTGATAAACCAATCCTACCGAGTAACGCCTAATACTCAAGCCCTTATATTCAAGTCCTTACATTCAAGCCTTATACAGCCACAATCTATCGTTATTCCAGCCTTAACATCTAGAGCCCTGCGAGAATATCATTGAAAAAGTCTCAATTGACCTCTTGTTCATTCCCTCCCAAAATCCTGTCAACACAAGGGGTGATGAGCAACGAGTAGGTCTGATAAAACGATTAATCAACAAGGATAGAAAAGATGACAAGGATGACTAAACAAGAAAACAAGTCACAACCATTAAAGCAACGAGTCAATTTATTTAATCGAATGAATTGCGCATAAAAAAGCCACCTAACAGATGGCTTCATACTTAACTCAACTAAAGAGCGTTTTTACTACTTAGGCAATGCTGCTTGATGCGCCTCAATGAAGCGCGCCATTTCAGCCTCCGCTCGTTGTTGAGCAGTGACTAATGTGTCTTCAGCGCTCATCGCTTCGACCACCTCGTAATAGCACTTGATCTTTGGCTCTGTGCCTGATGGCCTGACAATGACTCTAGCGCCATTTTCAAGGCGATAAATCAATACGTCACTGGCGGGTAGTGCGATTTCTTCCTCTGAGCCATCTGCACTCCCATCAAAGAAGTAGCGCTTACCAACACTGATATCGTCGCTCGATACCACCTTATGCCCAGCTATCTCAACGGGGGGATGTTCTCTAAGGTAGGCGCCGATATTTGGCGTCGTCGGTTTAAGGGCAATACTGACCTGAGCGTTGAGGTGAAAACCATGCTGACGATAGATGGCTTCAAGACGGTCCCATATAGTCTGTCCTTGGCTGACAAGCTCAGCAGTTAACTGAGCAAATGCGACCAGCGCCGACAAGCCGTCTTTATCCCACACCATAGAGCCAACGGTGTAACCAAGCGCCTCTTCGTAAGCAAACAGGAAGCGGTTATCATCAGTTTCTTCACTCATGCCGACATTTGTCAGCCACTTAAATCCTGTTAGCGTAGTTCTACATGTAGCATTTAAGCTATCTGCAACCTTTGACAATAAACTCGATGACACAATCGTGGTACAGGTTAAGCGTTGAGCATCACTCCCGTGGGTTAATAGGTAATGACCAAATAACACGCCTACCTGATCGCCTGTGAGCATCTGATAGTCTCCAGAAGCCGTACGCACAGCAACGGCAAAACGGTCGGCATCAGGATCGTTGGCACAGGCAAGCATCGCGTTATGCTTTTTGGCCTCAGCGATCACCATATCCATCGCCCCTTTCTCTTCGGGATTAGGAAAATTCACCGTAGGAAAGTCGCCATCGGGTAATGCCTGTTCTGCAACAGAATAAACTTGTGTAACCCCCGCATCTTTCAGCACATTCAGAGCCATTTCGTTACCTACACCATGCATGGCCGTGTAGGCTAAAGTGACAGACTCAGGTTGAGTATGATTTTGCAGTACGTCCGCCTGCTTCACGCCTTGACGGTAAGCATCGTAAAAGTCGTCCTCTAGCATGACTAGATTGCCCATGGCTTTGGCTTGCCCTATGTCCAACAATGGCGCGGCCTCGGTAGCAGCTTTATCGATACAGGCCGCGATACCGCTGTCATGGGGCGGTATGATCTGAGCACCATTGCCCCAATAGACCTTATAGCCGTTATATTGCGGCGGATTATGACTCGCGGTGACCACTACACCCGCCGCGCAGCCAAGATGAAGTACACCAAAAGCCACCAGCGGTGTCGCGGCAACATTTGCTGTCAAATAGACCTTAATCCCCATCGCCGTTAATACACTTGCGGCGTCATGGGCGAATTGTTTCGAGTCATGACGACCGTCATAACCTATCACTACGCCGCGACTTGCTACGTCACTAACTTGTGCCTTTAAGTATGAAGCTAGCCCTGCTGAAGTTTGCTGGATCACTAATCGATTCATTCGAGTCGGTCCCGCGCCAACAACACCGCGTAACCCTGCCGTACCAAAGGCGAGTCGGCCAGAAAAGCGTGCTTCAAGCTCTGCGCTATCATCCGAGTCTATTAGGGCTTGTAGCTCCTGTCGCATCGCAGAGTCAGGATCGGCTGCCATCCAGTGTTTTACTCTTAATGCTAATTGGGTATCCATAACTCGCTCCATTTACTATCAATAAGGTAATGACCGCTAAAGAATAGGAACCAAGCGCGGCACATTACGAGAAATAAACCTAATTAAACACTAAGCCTAGCACTTAGCTTGAACAAGACAATTTGCATTAAATTTTCATCACAAAGTTCAAGTATCTCTTCGTGCAATATTGAGTGCTATTGCTCAGTAAGCTTTACCATAATCATTAGTGATGCCTAGTAAAACATTTGGCGGCACAATAACTTCGAAAGTTGATTTAGTCTTTCAATTGCCCATTTTCGCGCTCAGTTCAACTGTTCACGAGCGCTTTTTTTAACTGATAGGCCCGATATGAATAGCTACATATACTTAAGCTTAGCCATTGTTTCTGAGGTCATTGCCACGAGTCTACTGCCTGTTACCATGGGGTTTAGTCGATTACTGCCTTCCATTGGCTGCGGCGTTGGCTATGGAGCGGCGTTTTACTTCTTATCCTTGGCCACTAACACTATTCCAACTCATGTTGCCTACGCGATATGGTGTGGTGCAGGAATTGTATTAATCACTATGCTAGGTATTTTTATGGGAAAGATGCCAAACCTCGATACTATCTTTGGCATGATTTTGATCGTTATAGGAGTCGCACTTATCAACATGAACACTCCTAATCTGCATTAAGTAATACGTAACCATGAGCCAAACGTTCGCTAATCGTGTAAAATTATCGGCTTGCTAAATAACCCCTTGCTGCGAACTGTTAATCATGAGCCCGTTAAAAATAGAAACCCATATCAAAGTCCAATCTACCGAGATTGATGCGGCAAGCCTGCTCGCGGAGAAAACAGGCTTATCCAAGCAGGTGCTCAAGCAAGCGATGCAAAAAGGGGCGGTTTGGCACAGTCATGGCAAGCAAACCAATCGTCTTCGCCGTGCGAAGAAGGCGCTTAAGATCGGTGATGAACTGCACCTTTATTACAACCAAGCGGTATTGGATGAGACGGTAACCGACGCGGAGCTACTGTTCGATCAGGAGCAATACAGCATCTGGTACAAACCCTTTGGCATGCGCTGTCAGGGCTCAAAGTGGAGCGACCACACCACCATTAATCGTTACATCGAGACCCACCTGAAACCAGCTCGAAACGCTTACCTCATTCACAGGCTCGATCTGGCCGCTACAGGCCTTATCGTGTTGGGGCATAATAAAAAATTTACCGCAGCTATCGCCAAGTTGTTTGAAACTCGCGCGCTGGATAAGTTTTATCAGGTGATAGTGGAAGGTAAGTTTCCCGATGGAAAAGTGACCATAGATACCGATGTGGATAACAAGTCTGCGATGTCACACGCCGAGCGCTTGGAGTACAACAGCGAGCTGAACCAGTCTAAAGTGCAGGTTAAAATCGAGTCAGGGCGTAAACACCAAATTCGTATCCATATGGCCAGTATTGGCCACCCCGTTGTCGGCGACAGACAGCATGGCAATGGCAGCGACCAGACACCGAACCTACAGCTCACCTCTTGCCACTTAAGCTTTGTCTGCCCTGTTACTGGTGAGGATAAAGTATTTGAGCTGCCGCAAAGTTACCGACCTGAGTTTCAATCGTGCTAATGCCAGCAACTAAGCGATAAACGAAAGCCCACTAATGTGGGCTTTCGTTTTTATCAATAGGCAACAGCTTTATGCTAAAAGCCTTTACTCATCGACAGGCTTATCTTTAAGTCGTTTCTTACCTGAAAACATAGCCGAAATAATACCAGGCTGATGTTTAAGCTCCGCGATTATAACACCGAGAATATGAGTCAGTACCACTAGCATCAGCAGATAAGCGCTATAGAGGTGCACCTTACCTATAATGCTTTTGTAAGGCTTCATCTGCGCGACTTTCTGTTGGTTAACTCCAGTTTCATCATAGGGTTTTAGCGAGGCAGGCTCTACCCCATCAGCTGCGATGTACTCGGTCACTGCCGCGCCAAATGGCGGATAAAAAACGTCAGTGCCCGCGCGCAACAATCCGGTCGCTCCGAGAACGATTAGCAATGCAAATATTGCGCTGACGGCCAACTTGCCCAGCGGGTTATGGCCTAAGTACTGCGGGTTCTGACCCGCCTTCAATGCTTGTCGATAATCACTTGCAGACTTAAAGCTTGGCCACATATGGGAAAGCTTGGCATAGCCACTGCCGATAAAGCCCCATAGCAAACGTATAAGCAGGTTAATCACGAAAAGATAGCCTATTACAATATGCAGCTCTTTAAGTTTAATCTTCGCAGCTAGTCCGCTAATTCCAAGCTCAGATTTAAACAGCATGATTAACCCGACAAACATTAACGCGGTGATCAACACTAGGTTAATCCAGTGGAAAATGCGTACGGGTTTATCCCACACTTGATACACAGATACCGTTTCAATATTACTATGTTGCTTTTCACTCATCGACTTTCCCCCGAAAATCTTATTTCACTCGCATTTGCAAAGTTTCAAACTAGTGGATTTATGATACGCCCTTAAGTCATTTTTTCAGTAAATTATTGTTTAATATCGAGAAGCCCTTAAAGCAAAGGATGACGGGCGATAGTGCAACCTAACAACCTGATTTTAAAGAGCTTTAAAGGTGACCTGTTCATTACACTCCGACCATACTGGGAATTTAGTCATCACTTTACTGAACATTCGGCTCTGTAAGTAACCACTCAGCCAATCCCTAACTTTTGGGTAGGGAGACTGCCTGTACCATTGACGTTCAACACGAGAAAATTGACGAATAAAAGGAAGAATTGCGAGATCGGCAAGACAGGGGTTATCTGAAACTAGGTATTGATGTTTAAGGAGCTTTAGTTCAAGGAGCTGCAAGTATCGCTCACAGGACTGCCGTTGAGTTAATAACTCTGGATCATGATAACGTTTAGCACTACGGTAGTTTTCCAGACAAGTTTTAAACTCCTCATCAAATAGCGCAATAAGACTAAACATCTCCTGCTGTCTATCCAGCTTATCATCAAGAAGGTAATTATCAGGGTCATTAGTTCTAAACGCCCACAGCATGATCTCTAGGCTCTGCTCAACAACCTCACCACAGGGCAACACCAGTACTGGCACGGTTCCCTTTGGCGAAGCTTCTAACAATTTGACCGGCTTATTATCTAAACGCAACTCACGTAGCTGTACCGATTGTCCCGAAAGATAGACAGCCATTCTTGCCCGAACCGCGTAGGGGCAATTGCGTAAAGAGTATAGTACGGGAGGTGATGACACTGCACTCATGATGGCTTTATTCCCTAACGATGCGTTCAATAAAATAGATAGCCAAATCGCTTATCAAGCAATTTCCAATCTAGAGCTGGACCCATTAAGTTTAAATCAATCTCAATCAAGTAATCTGTCCAGTATTAGCTAGCTTGTTTTTTACCTATGATAACCGTAGAGTGACCCCATCATAAGTAAAAGCGGTTAAATCACTTGGTTAAGCTGATTTATTCGACTATAGAACATAAACTTTAGGTGCTATTTTAAGAGGGTTTCGTGGATAAACTAACCATCGCAGTGGACTTTTTATTAACCCATAAGCTTTTGCTAACGGTATTAATCATTGTTTTGATTTCATTGATTAAGCGCTTGGTGATCTCTCAAATTCGTGGTGATGTGGCGTTTTTAACTGAAGTTCAACGTAAATGGATGTCACGTACCAAAAACGGCACCTTTATTTTAATTATAGTGATCCTGTTTATGCTATGGCAGACGGAGATCAGCAAGTTTGCCCTCTCAGTTACCGCTATCGCCATCGCTTTTGTTGTGGCATCGAAAGAGATTATTTTGTGCTTTACCGGTTCGATTCAAAGAGCCAGCTCTCGCTCATTTGTCATAGGTGACTGGATTGAAGTGGGTAAAATTTGTGGTGAGGTGATAGAGCACAACCTAATGGCAACTGTTATTCAAGAGATTGATCTGCACCATGGCCAGTATCACTTCACCGGTAAAACCGCCACCCTGCCAAACAGCATGTTCTTCAGCTATGCCGTTAAAAACCTCAACTTTATGAAACGCTATGTCTACCATGACTTTCATATCACTGTGGTTGAGTTTGTTAACCTGTATCCACTATTTCCAGAGTTACACGAGAAGATTGAAGCTCACTGTGAAGAGTTTCATGAAGTGGCCAAGCGCTATAACAGCGTGATTGAAAAGCATGCGGGTGTGGACCTACCGGGATCTGAACCCCATATTCATATCAATAGTGGCGCTAACGGAGAGCAACATGTACATATCATGATCTTCTGCCCAACCGAACAGGCGATTCATCTAGAACAGCTTATTCGAGAAGACTTTATGATCGCCTATCATGAGGCATTTGGAAAAGACCGCGAGCTTTAAGGCTCATCTCTGTCCAGGTCCTTAGCTCATGCAATAAAAACGCAGTGCTCAAACACTGCGTTTTATTTTGTATTAATCAAGACGATGCCAAACTTCTTGCTCTTTTAATTCACCATCTTCAATACGCTCTGTACGCCACTCGTCTCCTTCAATGACATAACTAAAAGAAAAAGGCGTATTGGGTTTGACTCCGAATGAGTTAAGCTCTGGGTATTCAACATAGTCGCTTGCAGTATACTCGTAATGCCCTGTGCCTGCCGCCCAAAACTCTGTTTTAGGCTTATCCTTTGTGCCGACATTTTTGATGGTGGTAAAGCTGAAATGTTTTGCAGAAATAACCTTTATCGCCTCCAATTTTAGCTCACTATAATCAATCCAATTGCCCTTGCCATCGAGATAACGCCCTGAAACTAGCTTCCAGCTGCCAATAAATGGATTTTCAACATGGGTGCTAACATCTGCTTCAACGTCAATTGCAACATTTTCATCAGTGATCTCACTGGCCGTTGCCGTAAGACTCATCAAGGCGACAAACACGCCAAGCCCTACTAATCGTAACAACATATCCATTCCCTTTTTCTAAGTTGTTCTACTGCCAACGATGACTCGCTTCCCAGCCCCACCTCTTAGTCAATCGTTCACAGCGCTTAATCTGAGCAAGCCAATATGACATCATCCATAGTAGCAGCCCATATATCATTACTTATATCAATCATTTGACAATAAATTTAAGCATAAAAAAACAGCAATAGCTTGCTGTTTTTTGTACTTTCAGCGTTGTTCATAGCCGAACTTAATATAGACGACTCACAACTGAACTTTATCGTAACGATGCCTTTAACCGCTCCATCCCCTCGTCAATACTCACCAATGCCTGATAGCCGAGATCTTGTTTTGCGGCGCTGATATCAAAATAATGACTCGTCGAGAGCTGCCTTGCCACAAAGCGAGTCATAATGGGCTCATCCTGTTTACCAAGTAAACTATATACTGACTCCAACAGGTAACCTGCCATATAGGCAAGATGAGTCGGCACTCGCTTAGTCACTGGTGGCAAATTTCTACAGGCAAGAATTTTATTAAGCATCGCCGCCATCGTAATCGGCTCATCATTACTCAGGTAATAGGCCTTACCCGCACAAGCGGCACTGTTGGGCATCCCTTCCACCACTCCATTGCTCAGCGTAAGCGCCGCCAAGATATGAGCATAGGCAGCGTTGCCAACAAAAATGGTATCAACAAGCTTATCTTCACGGCCGACTAGCTTAAGCTTACCCACTTCGGCACGCTCAAGCACTCGCGGAACAAGATGAGGATCGTTTGGGCCCCAAATAAGGTGAGGCCTTAACGCCGTGGTCCCCAAAAGCTTACCGTTAGCCAGTGGTTCGCCATTGGCGCTCAGCATCATCTGCTCGGCAATCGCCTTTGACTCACCATAGAAATTGAGAAACTGCTTGGCATAAGGCGCAGACTCATCATTGCCCGCTTCATCGACACCAGCAAAGGTAACGCTCGGTGTGCTGGTATAGACTAGACGCTCAATATTGCGCTGTTTACAGGCATTGATGATATGGCGAGCGCCATCAACATTGGGGGAAAAGTAGCTCTGCTTACTGCCCCAGACCCCCGCTTTCGATGCTACATGAAACACCAGATCACAGCCTTGCATCCCATCGAGCAGAGCTTGTTCATCGGCAATATCACCTTTAACCATCTCTACGCCCATGGCATTTAATTCAGGGTATTGGCCACGTGCAAAACCAGTCACCTTAATCCCAACCGCTAGCAGGCGTTCACAGATGGCTTTGCCCAAAAAGCCCCCCGCTCCAGTGACAAAGGCGTGAGTCACTTTTTGCTTAAGCGCCAACAGTGCGGCTTGCTCTTGGGGCAAGAAGTCGTCCAGCTTTGAAGATTGACTTGTGTTAACCAATGACAAAATACATTACTCCTTAATCTCCTTTTGCGCCCATACAGCTAATTTTTCTCGGAATATTTTAGCGTTATGGCGAATATCGACAGGGAAGTCTGGATGAATAAGGAAACGCTCAATCCCTTGAGTCTGCGAATGCTGCTCGGCAATCGCTTTGAGCTCGCTGTAAAGCTTATTTGAGAGCGAGCAAGCCACTGATTGCTTAAGCTCGATGCAGACGAGCGGCGTCACTCTACCCGCCACTTTTACACCGACCAGGGCGCTACGCTTAACATCGCTATGGGTATTAAAAATCCGCTCACAGGGGATGGAATAATAGCGTTTTGGTTCGTTAGCCGTTGTGGCCTCGGCATCGACCCGATGCGCCTTGCGGCCGCACATCCACAATAAGCCATCACTATCTAAGTAACCTAAGTCGCCCATACGGTGGCGTATTTCGCTGCCATCTTTAATTTTTGCTATTTTTGTCGCGCTATCTCGCTGGTAATAACTGCGACTCACCATAGGGCCTTTAACGACAATTTCACCTATTGTGTCTGCAGGCAAACGTAGAGCCTCATCCCAACTACTGATTGGCTGCTCATCGATAGTTATAATGGCAATATCCACTCCATCTATCGCCTTACCGACACAGATCCCACCGCCGTTATCTGTGATATCAGTGGTGTTAAACATAGCCTTGCTGCCAATTTTACTTAAGGGTAAGGACTCGGTCGCACCATAGGAATTAAGCACCTCCACCTCGTCATTAAGCATCTTGCTAAAGCGCTTAATCGATGAGATGGTAGCCGGTGCTCCGGCAGAGATCACCCGTTGAATGCTAGTCAGTTTGTGTTGGCAGGCTTCACCCGCCCCACCAAGGCGCTCTATCAGCGCTGGGTTCACGAACATATTGCTACACTGATATTTTTCGATAGCAGCAAAAATAAAATCAGGGTTGGCGGTGATAGGTTTACTGGCGTCCATATCGGGCACAATCGATGCCATGCCTAGCGCTGGGCCAAATAGCGAAAACAGTGGAAACGTTGCTAAGTCTCGCTCCCCAGGTTTGATCGCGTAATCATCTTTAAGTGCGGTAATTTGTGCCTCGAACATCTTATGGGAATAAACCACACCTTTAGGCGTGCCCGTACTGCCACTGGTAAACAAGATTGCCGCCATGGCGTCCTCATCTAGCCAGCGCATGTTAAATGGCTCTGTGGCTGGATTCGCCTTCAATAGGCTCTCTAGGCTCGTCGCCCCTGTCAGCGCTTGAGCGAAAGCGCTGCCCCCCACATTGATCAAGTGCTTAACAGTAGGTTTGCCCCAACCAAATAATCGTCTAGCGATATGGGCTTTGGGGATCCCGATAAAGGCATCGGGCTTAGCCTCAATAAAACACTGCTTCAGGTTTTTAACGCCCATGCCTGGGTCGACCAAGATAGGGATAATACCAGCCTTAAAGAGTGCGAAGGTTAAGCAGAAAAAATCGATACTTGGGGTCACCATCAACACCGCCTTCATCCCTGGCGTTAAACCATGGTAGATCAGCGCGCTAGCGAGCTCGTCACTTTTAGTGTTTAGGGTTTGAAAGTCCATCTCTTGGTAACGCAAACCCGATATCGATTTACCATTAGCTTGCTGCACGGCAACAGCAAGTGAGTCGGGGATAGTCTTGGCGGCACTAACTAAATGACGGCACAAATTTGCGCCGTCATTGTTTTCTCTCAACTGACTAGCCATGGCGTTTAGGCCACCGACTCTGTGGCAGTTGCCTCATTCGTTTTAGCCATAAAGGCTTTAATGTGACCAATCACCTCATCGCTGGCATCTTCCAGAATATAGTGGCCACAGTCGCTAAACTCATGCACCTCGGCATGGGGCATTCTTAGCTTCCACTCAGCCAAGAAGTGCTTGTCGAAGACAAAGTCTTGCAGACCCCAACAGATCACTGTCGGTACATCTTGGAATTTGCTTAGACTCGCCGCGATATCTGACACTAAGTCATAGTTACGATCGCCCGGCTTTAACGGAATATCCTGCACGAAGCGCAACGTTGAGATACGGTTTGCCCAAGAGTTAAACGGCGCGACATAGGCTTCGCGAATATCTTTGTGCATAGGTTTCCGCTTCACCCCCACATAAGACGCCGCCGATGAAAAAGCGTTAAAGCCACGAACTAGGAATGTCCCCAGCATAGTATTACGGCAGATTGATAGCGCCCATGGAAACGGCTTACTCGCAGGCAGATGAAACGCTCCAGTATTGAGTATGACCAAGCGCTTAATACGCTCAGGGTAGCGCGCCGCATAACCCATACCTATCATACCGCCCCAATCGTGCACCACTAGTGTAATGTTCTCTTTCACACCTAAGTGTTCGAGTAAGGCTTCTAAATCATCGATACGATTTTTTAGGGTGTAGTCATAGCCACTGTCATCGGGCTTATCTGATAAGCCGCAGCCGATGTGGTCAGGTACGATACATTGATAGTTATCACTAAGGGCGCTAATCAGATTTCGATAATAAAAAGACCAGCTCGGATTACCGTGAACCATAACCACAGGCTCGCCTTGGCCCTCATTCACGTATTGAAGCTTGTTGCCATTTCTATCTAAATAATTGCGCTTAAACGGGTGTAGGGTATCTAGCATGACGTTTCCTATCATTCTTATACTTAAGGTGTAACTGAGTGGGTCGTGAAAATGAAAAAGCCTACGCCGATAAACGTAGGCAAATTAGCATTACCACTTAAGTCCCAACATCATGCAGTTTAAACCACTGCCTATGCCTAAAAAGCTTACCTGATCACCACGCTTCAGGAAGCCTTGATCGTGGGCCATCGCAGCGGTAACAGGCAGTGAAACAGTGCCCATGTTGCCAAGTAGCTTATAGGTTGGAAACTCTTTCTCTTCTGGGATATTCAGTGCACTTAACACGTTACGACGGTTCGATGCCCCTACCTGATGACAGATCACCTTGTCGACCTGTTCCACCAGCCAGTTGCGCTGCTCAAGGAAATGACTCCAAGTATGACGCGCTAGCTCAACCCCTTCTTTTAGCAGGGCGACACCGTTAGTGCGCATAAACTCACGGTACAGTTGTGGACCCGCTTCCTCTAGGCCCCATTGACACAAGTCATAATGCTCAGGAGCGGATAGGTGACTGGCTCCCAGTAGCTGATGCTCTCGATTGCCCTTAAGGTTTAGGCTGCCGTCAGTTAGCAACACCGCCACTGCGCCTGAACCACCAGTAAGGGTTGCTAACGACTGGGCATAGTTCTGCATTGTCGGCTCGGCCAGCATCTTATCGATTGTGATATCGACGATATGACGCGCAGATTCACAAGAGACCACTAGGCCCGCTTTAATCTGTCCAAGCTCAATACGATTAGCGATATCTAAAATGCCAGATAACACACCGAGGCAGGCATTACTGATATCGTAGATGGCAGTGTCTTTAGAGACACCAAGCTTAGCCGCGATACGACACGCAGTTGCAGGCTCATGTTGATCACGGCACACGCCAGTATAGACTACCGCGCCTAAGTCGCTGATCTGTACGCCTGTTTCATCGATAGCTTTATGAGCCGCAGCTAAGGCGCCATCGGATAAACGATGCCCTTTAGGCCACCAGCGTCTTTCATGGATCCCTGTTAAGGTGGCAAGTTGCCCCATTGGAATACGAAACTTTTGGTATAAAGGCGCTAAACGAGACTCTAACTCAGAAGTCGACACAACTTCAGGCGCCAACTCGTAGGCCATACTATTAATAAAAACGCGGGAATATTTCATGAAACTGCTTTTAGTCGCTCACAAGATCGGCCGATTGACAGCCTATCGAGATAGTTATTTATTATTAACCAGCCATTTGAGCAAGAAAAAGCCGATGATTCAATAAAAAACCTCATTGCTGAGGTGTTTTAATCCAATCTTTCATCGGCTTGACTTAGGAAATGGTGTTAGTCTGGCCACGGATTCAATCACAGCTAACTTAATTACAACTTAATAAACAATTTGTTACGGCAAGATTAAATTAAGCTGATTTATATTTTCTATTTAAATGCGTGAATTAGTGCATTTCGCGGCGTAATACTGTTTGAACAAAATTCACCCAGGTTAACCTGATAACCTTGCTCCTCAAGAAAACAGACTCTATCAAGCAGCAGCCACTGCTCAAGTAACGCCCTAAAAAGATGCGCGACTAAATCGATGCGTCTGGTTAAGCGCTGACGCTGTTCACCAATAAGCAAATATTCCTGCCAATCTAGATCAACGGGCAAACTCACACCTTTAGCATCGGCGGCCCAACGACAAAAGTCTTCAAACGTAGCATTTAACTGGCTCTGCTTAACAGCGGGCACAGGAAGGTACTCATTAGCGCCGCGTACCTTACGCTGCAGCGCATCGAATCCCAAACGCCAAGCCATCTCCTGCAGGCGATAGCCTTTGTGCTTGTCGTTAGCGATAACACTTTGCTGCAACGGAAGCTGCAGATCAGCACGACTTAAGGTAAGCGCGCTGGCCTTAGTAACACTCGATAACGGTTGATACTGCTTAGCTTGAATTAAGTGATAACAACAAGGGGAGATCACTAGCTGCTTGGTGCCAGTACGACTGGCATGCTTTAGTAGAGTAACATGCAGATCGCCACAGGCATGTAGCGCCACCGCGAGCTGCTCTGTGTGTAACTGCTCACTTTGACCTGCAAAAGCATCGGCGCAGATAAAGGTTTGCGGTAGCTTCCACTTAGCCGCAAACTGCTCACCGGCATCACAAAGGCTTTGCTGCCACTCAAGGCTCACCACTTCACGTTGATGGGCTTTGGCAATCAGACGACCTAAGTGCCCCTTACCCGCACACCACTCCAACACCGAGGTGTTATCACGAGGCAGTTTAGCCACAAAGGCATTTATCTGTTGCCACTTTCGCCCCTTAATATGGGCGCTAAAATGGGGCTCATCCTCTAATGAGAGTAGTGAAGGTATTGCTGTGATTGTCTCAGATACGGATTCACTTTTGACAGGCGAGCCGATAGCCGACTGGGAAAATAGTGCGAGAGGCCACTGTTGACCTTGAGCGTTAAGATCTGCAGCCAATGCCGGCAGCAATACTTCATTAAGCCTATGTTGGCAGGCGTCAATCTGCTCTAGTGAGTCATCACTCAGCTGCCAAACCGTATTGGCTAAGCTTGGGAAGTCGTCCTGCCACGGTAGCTGGTCACAATCAAAGCTACGGCAACGCCACAAAGGCTGGCTCTGGGTCAACATCGCGTCTATTTGTTTAAGTCGCTGCTGTGCGCTCTGCTTATCGCTCTGGGACGAGGTTTGATCTGTAGTTAATGTCATCTTTTAGTCATTTACAGTTACAACAATCTTGCTATTAAAGCCTGAAAAAAACGGGCACCTTCAAAGGCGCCCGTTAGTTTAGCATGTCATGGTCTAAATTCGTTTAGGCTTTTTGCTCGCGGCTGATGCTTGCAGCTGCTTGCTTCTTAATTTGCATGCGTTTACCTAACCAGACTCCGAGACCGAGTGGCGCAAAGAATACCACCACTAAGAAGAGTACGAAGTACAAGATCAGGCTCTTTAGCGTCTTAGTGATCTCCTGAAACACTACCTCTACCGTATGCTGAGACAGCTGCTCTAAATCAACAGCCGCTGCGGCGCGTTCTCTGGCGACCATAGCTTCCAGTGCCATACGTTCATTTTTCACCATCAGCTCCAAAGCCTGACGCTCAACGGATAACTGCTTTAGCTTGTCATCGGTGTCAACGCTAAGTTGCTCCAGTAACGGGCTTAACTCTCTGCGCATATCGACCGCTAAGGTCTGCATCATCTCAGGGCTTTGCGCCATCAACTGCTGAAACTTGGCCGAAGTATCGCTTATGCTCATCAAGGTACGCTGGATTTCATCGGCGTTAATGTTTGAATGCAGTGCGTAAAGCTCGGCTTTCCAGCCTAAGATCTTAGGCATCTGCTCGGCGATCATTGCCATTCTGTCTGAGATATCACTCATTACTTCCGGTACGGTACCGAAGGTCGTCACTGCATCAAATTCACTAATTTGATGGAACTCGAGCCACTCGGTAAACGCCGACTCACGAGCGAATGCCATATCCTTAATCGGATTTTTAGCCACATATTGCTTCACAAATTCTTGGTTCTTCTTAAAGTTAGCTGAACCAAACTTTTTAATAGTACGTTCAAATTGATCGCGTAACTTAGTGCTTGCGTCGATTGCAACTTGCTGCTGTTCTGCGAACAGGTTCTTACCCGCTCCAGTTTCAAAAAATTGCGCCATCTGCTCAGTGAACACCCAAGTATCGACCATCGCCGCTGTTGGTGAGGCTTGGAAAATAGTGTGCTGCAGGTTTTGTTCCGCATTAATTTTCCACATTAACGTATTTGATTGAATCGCAATACTGTCAGTATTTCGCTCAATAATATCCGCAGCGCTTTCGACCTGACTATAGAAAACGGTACTGAAATCTCGGCTCAGTACTCGCATATTAAGCTGCTCTTTGGGCAGTGGCTCGATACCACTTTCCAGTTTAATCTCGAGCAGTGAGCAAGCACTGGTAAGTAGTGCTACAACAGTCACTAAACAAAAGCGAAACAGCGTTCTCATAACTCCTCCAGAAAACACACAATTCATTGAATACTTAGATAAAAAATCAACTGGTAATTGTAGCATCTGATTTAGACATTACCTATCTCTATGTCGACTATGGGTTATTCACTTTATTTATAAATTGAGATGTAGGCAAAGATCATCAACGTCTGAGCTTGAGTATTGATACACTTTCACAGCATTCACTTGTAAGCTAATTTTAGCTAACTTAAAATTTGCCGCAAATTCGAACAACAATAAGATAGCGACCTTATGAAACAATCCCCCTGTGTTGCCCATTGTGGTCTAAATGACGAAGATTTTTGTATGGGGTGTTATCGCCATATCGATGAGATTGTCGGTTGGTCAGCGGCCAGTGATGAGCAAAAAGCACAGATCTGGCAAAAGCTGGCCGAGCGAAAAGCACTGATGCAAGGCGGAGAAAACAGTGCCATATTGAGTCGTGATAAATGGCTCGAAGCCGAAGCAAGGTTAAAGCATAATAGCTAGCTATTAGAAACAAAAAGAGCCGCTGATAGCGGCTCTTTTTTGTTAGCTTTTTATAAAAAGCTTGGGGTGCTACTTCTTCATCATGCTTTTCAGATCAGCAAACGGGTTATAGGTAGCCGCTTCCACTTTCGTCTCGGTGGTTGAGCCATATTGAATCAACTCTTCAAACTTTGAGTGTTCATTGTCGTGACAGTAGAGACACAACAACTCCCAGTTCGAACCATCTGATGGGTTATTATCGTGGTTATGATCACGATGATGCACCGTCAACTCTCTTAGGTTGGCATTGTTAAATTCACGAGTACAACGGCCACATACCCAAGGGTAAAGCTTAAGTGCCTGTTCGCGATAACCGCCCTCACGCTTTGCCTTATACTCTCTGGCCTCTGCCAATACTTTATCTAACTTACTCTGCCCTTGATTGGTCGACATGATCTTTCTCATTAAAGTTTGTTACCTAGAGCCAATTGTACCACTGACTCTAGGGAATTTTCACCGCAAATTAATCGTTAACCTAGTTGGTTAAGAGTTAGCTTCGCTACCTAAGTACTCTGAGCTAGAGAGATGTAGGTAATGCAGGTATTTCTCATATTGAGTTACCACATCGGCTAAGATCTGCTCTTGTGTAAAGCCCATCACATCGTAATGCTGGCCACCATGCTCTAGGAATACTTCCACGCGGTAGTACTCGTTTTCGCCTTCGGCTACTTCACTCTCTAACGGATTAGAGATGGTGTAGGCACGGATACGCAAGCCATATACAAAGTCATTGTGCTCTTCACTGTGAACCACGAAGCGAATGCGATTATCAAAGTTGATGATCTCAGCCGAGATTGAGCGGCTTAAGAAGCTCTCGCATACTTTCGACAACGCAGGTTGTGCTACCTTATCCAAGAAGTCTTGTGCTTC
This sequence comes from Shewanella sp. MBTL60-007, assembly GCF_019654915.1. Lineage (GTDB taxonomy): Bacteria > Pseudomonadota > Gammaproteobacteria > Enterobacterales > Shewanellaceae > Shewanella. Next base: position 95,992 of record NZ_BPET01000013.1, read on the forward strand.
TTGCTGACTTGGGTGAGACAGTAATACGTCGATATGCGACTCCCAGCTTACGTTAGTCTTGGTGAACTGAACGCTAGTGTTGTGTGACTGTACACTGTTGATCTTTAACCAGTCATCCTTAAGCGCTATATACAGACCAAAACACATCATCAACATTACCAGCAAGAATGGCAGTGCACTGGCAATTGCAGCAGTCTGTAGCGCCTGCAAGCCACCCGCTAACAACAATACAGATGCCACAACACCTTGCATTAGGGCCCAGAAAATACGCTGCCATACTGGTGCATCGTGGTCGCCACCCGATGTTAGGTTATCGATGACCAATGAACCCGAGTCAGATGAAGTGACGAAGAAAGTTACAACCAGACACAATGCGATTGTCGATAGCAGTGTCGAGAATGGCATGTGCTCGAAGAACACGAATAATGCAACTGAAACATCTTCTGAAACGGCATCAGACAGATAGGTTCCGCCATTAGAGATCACATCGATAGCGCTGTTACCAAAGCCTGTCATCCAAAGGAATGTCAGTGCAGAAGGAACAAATAATACCCCGACTAAGAATTCACGAATTGTACGGCCACGAGAAACACGGGCGATAAAGGTACCTACGAATGGAGACCATGAGATCCACCAGCCCCAATAAAGTAGCGTCCAGCCACCAATCCAATCATTCTTTTGCTCGTAGGCGTATAGGTTAAACGTCTTACCAACGATGTCACTTAAATAGGCACCTGTGTTCTGTACAAATGCTTGTAGCAGTTCAACGGTAGGACCAAATAGTAAGACGAACACCAGCAATAACACTGCAAGAATAAGGTTTAGCTCACTTAGACGCTTAACCCCTTTATCTAAGCCTGAAAATACCGAAATTGTAGCAATACCACAGACACCAATAATCAAACAGACTTGCACCGTTGTGCTCACAGGCACATCTAATAAGTAGTTCAGACCAGAGTTAAGCTGGAATACACCAAAACCTAGCGATGTCGCCACACCAAACATGGTACCCAGTACCGCAAACGTATCGACGGCGTGACCGATTGGCCCATAGATCTTATCACCGATTAATGGATATAAGGCACTTCTTGGTAGCAGGGGCAGCTTATGACGATAAGAGAAGTACGCCAAGCTCAAGGCTACCACAGCATAAATAGCCCAAGCATGAATCCCCCAATGGAAGAAGGTGATCTTCATAGCATCTTTTGCCGCCTGAATAGTCAGAGGATCGGCATCAGGTGGCGCCATGTAGTGCATCACAGGCTCAGCAACACCGAAGAACATCAAACCAATACCCATACCAGCAGAGAACAGCATGGCAATCCAGCTCTTATAGGTGTAATCGGGTTCAGCGTGATCAGGGCCTAGCTTGATATCACCGAAACGGCTGACCATCACAAAGATGATAAAAATTAGAAAGATAGCAACACCTAAGATGTAAAGCCAACCAGCTTTAAGTTCGAACCAGGATTGCGCCGTTTTGAAAATATCTTGTGATTGAGTGGGCCAAACAGCACAAACAAACACCATTAAGGTAATTAAAATTACCGAGGAGAAAAATACAGGTGGATTAATACTCGATTTTATCGACATATAGTTACCGCGATCAATGAAGTACACACAACTATTCTAGCTTTGCCTAGGTCGGCAAGCCAGAAATCAGCGGTGCATCAGTTAATAT
>NZ_BPET01000014.1 GCF_019654915.1 Shewanella sp. MBTL60-007
TATTTACTGTATTCATAATAAGGAATAATTATGTTGGATAGACGTTCCATTTTAAAAATGGCTGCTGGTGGTGCAATGTTAACATTGATCCCCAGTGCTCAACTTCAAGCTAAAACTCCAGGTAAACGGTTGGCGATGGTGTTTGATGTTCGCCGTTGCACAGGCTGTCTATCTTGTACTGTTTCCTGTGCGATGGAAAATCAAACTGACGCGGGGCGTTGTCGTACCCGAGTCAATCAGGCTGCAATTGAAACCGAAATGGGCTTAGCCACATTGGCAGTACCAAACCAGTGTAACCAGTGTGATAACCCCGCTTGTGTGTATGTTTGTCCCGTTGAAGCGACCTATAAGCGCAAAGAAGATGGCATTGTGGTGATTAATCATGATGAGTGTATTCATTGTCAGCTTTGTGTCGATGCCTGTCCATACGGAGCCAGACGTAAAGATGAAACCCTTAATTCACCACCTGAGAAATGTAACTTCTGTATTCATCGCGTATCAGCCGGCTTATTGCCCGCTTGTGTTGAGACTTGCATTGGTGAAGCGCGTAACTTTGGTGATCTTAATGATCCCAGTAGCAAGGTTTCTCAATTAGTACGCGACAACAAGGTGTACGCCATGTTGGCTGACGCAGGCACTAAGCCAAATATCTTCTATATCGGCTTACCGGAACAGCCGAAAGATAAACAGATCTTGTCTCTTAATTTCCTCGAATGGCAACGCTAGGAGCTAATAATGGATAGACGTAAATTTTTAACCCAAGCGGGCGTTGTCTCAGTCGCGGCTGCCACAGTGGGCTGTGGTGAGAAAACGCAGCCAATACATCCAGCACGCAGCCAAGATGTAAGCTGCTTTGGCCACCCGATCCCAGCGGAATGCCAGCAAGATGCTAATGGTGACTGGCAGCTAACACCGGGTGTGCGCACCGCTTACTCACGCTGTTTTAGTTGCTACAACATCTGTGGCTTACGGGTACGGGTGGATGAGAAAAATGACAAAGTATTAAAAGTGGGCGGCAACCCTTACTGTGAAAACAACTCTGGTTCACCACTGCCAATCGACACCAGTGTGAAGCAGAGTTATATCGCATTAGCGGGTGAGAACGGCCTTAAAAATCGTGCAACGACTTGCGCCAAAGGTGCCAGTTGCGCCGACTCAGTAGATGATGAGCGCCGAGTCACTCAGGTACTTAAACGTGATGGCAAACGTGGCGAAGGTCGCTGGGTAACGATTAGTTATGAACAGGCACTGCAAGAGATTTTGCAAGGCGGTGATCTGTTTGGTGAAGGCCATGTTGAAGGGCTGCGCAGCCTGCGTCAGCTAGATAAGCTCGCTAAGCCTGGCTTTCCTGAATTTGGTACCGCTGCTAACCACCTGTTTGCAACCTATTGTGCCGAAGATACCCTGCGCGGCAGTTTCTATGCGCGCTTTATGCAGCAGTCTTGGGGCACAAGCAACTTAGGCACTAAGCACGCCTATTGTGGCGCGGCACAGGCGACAGGCTATAGCTTAGGCATGGCAGCAGGCTTTGAAGAGTGGCTCAACGATGTTGACTGGGAAAATGTCGAATATGGTCTATTTATGGGAACGAGCCCAGGTTCTTCAGGTGTCAGCCTTAACCGTGTTGGCCGTGGATTGGCCGACAGTCGGGTTGAAAGAAAGTTTAAGTATGTATGTGTCGACCCGTTACTTCGCACCACTGTGGCTGCCGATACCAATGCGACTTGGTTAGCTGTAAAACCAGGACAAGATGCTGCATTCGCCTTTGGGGTTATCCGCACCATGCTCGAAGAGGGCTGGTTTAACAAGGTTCATCTTGAAGGCGCGAGTGAGAAAGCGGCCAAAGCTGCGGGCGAGCTTCATTATACCAATGCTGGCCACTTGGTGGTTGTCGATCCTAAACACCCTGACTACCGCCGTTTCGCTAAGGCGAAAGACTTTGGCTTAGGTGGTGATGAAGCCATTATTATAAAAGCCGGAAGTGATAGCTTGGTGGCGGCAGAGTCTGGTGATAAGGCGGAGTTATTTGTCAGTAAGATCATAAAAGATAAGTCGGGTCGCAGGGTGAAGTTAGCTTCATCGCTTTATCTGTTACGAAAAGAAGCGCAGCGCACCAGCATGCAAGAGTACGCAGCTAAGTCGGGGATTAGTGTTGATGCGATGCGCCAAGTGGCTAAAGATCTTGGTCAATATGGTCGTAAAGCCTGTGTTGCAGGCAATGGCGGTACTAACTCATCGGATGGTTTTGTGATGGGCTGGATCTGGGCAACCCTGAATACTTTGGTGGGCAGCCACGATGCTAAAGGTGGTGCTATTTACGGTAATGGCCCAATTGGCGGCATGGAAGGGCGTTACGATCTGGCGAATATCGATAATGGTGTCAGCCTAGATGGTGTGGTGAATGCCTGCCGAGATGGTGCCTATGAGTCATCAACGGAATATAAGCAGAAGGTCGCTAAAGGCGAAAACCCATACCCAGCCAGTACACCTTGGCATGAGGTGTTGCCCGCAATGAATGCGGCAGAGCAATGGACGAGTCACGCTAATAACGATCCTTACCAAGCTAAGGTGCTGTTCAATTGGCGTAATAACTTTCTTTATAGCGCTGCATCGATTAGCCAAGAGGTGGTGGCTAGTATTGCCGATCCTAAGTGTCTGCCCTTGATTATCGGTATCGATTGCCATATGAATGAGACCAACCGCTACGCGGATTACTTTATTCCTGATCGCTCAATGCTTGAAGAGTATGCTGCTGACCGCATGTGGGGCTCACACATGTTAGGGGTGGTGGCTGCTGCCCCACTTGTGACTCCAAGAACCGTGAAGAATGCCGCGGGTCAGCACGTTTGTATGGAGCAGTTACTCGTTGATATCGCACTGGATATGCAGCTCCCAGGATTTGGTAAGGGCGCGATAGCCCATGCTGATGGTAGCAAAGCGGATCTGCTTTGCTTCGAAGATTGGCACGCAAAATACCTCGCAAACGTTGCATCTCAGTGTGAAAACCTGCCGAAAGTGACAGCAGAAGATAGACAGTGGGCAGGATTGGATTATGCCATGAAGCCGCTTACGCCAAGATTGACAGCAACTGAAGCCCGCGAGGTCGAGGCGCTGTTATCCCGTGGTGGCTACTATGTTGCCGATGAGCGTTATGAAGGAGACTTTGTAAAAGGTGCAGCGCCTAAGTGTCTGCAGCTATATCACGAGGCGGTAGCGCAGCTGCGCCATGCGTATTCAGGTGAGCACTATCCGGGCAACATTACCTATCACGAACATAGATTTTGGAATGGGGATAGTTGGGAAAGTCATTGGCCGGCCTCCGAGTACCCGTTGCTATTTTCTAGTTATAAGGCAACGGTGCGCTCAAATTATGCGGTGGCCTATAAACGTATTGCTGAGATTAGCCCGACTAACTTTGTTTACATGCATGAAGATACTGCCAAACAGCAGGGCTTAACCGACGGTGATAGGGTCAAACTCATCACAGCGAATGGCAAACCCGCTACTGGTCTATTGCAAACTGACTTTGGCGTTGCACCGGGCGCAGTTTGTGTATCCCACGGATTTGGTCACTCACAAGGCTTTGGTGGTGATGACAGGATCATCAATGGCGAGAAATTAGCGGCCCTCAAAGAGCGAGCGGGGGGAGTGGCGATCAATCAGATGATCCCTTCAGATCCTACCCGTAAGCAAACTGCGAGCATGTTAAACGATTACTGGACGGGGGCTAACTGCCGTCACGGGATCCCTATCCGCGTGGAGAAGGCGTAAGCCGTATTTACAATGACTCCTTTTTATAGAAACACGCTATGAAGGAGGCCAAGATATATCCAAAACTTACGGCAGCCACATTGAGAGGCGATAGTGGGGCTGTTGAGGTATTACCGTTAGGTGTCAGGCAAGCTCAGTAGATTTTTGTGTTTGTCATCGCTGGCGGTAGCTCCTGTGTGGCGTTTGCAGGATCATCGCCTTGATCACACTCAATTCGTATCATCCTGCAATCTTTCCCCTCGGCATTGTTTTCGCTGAGGGGACTTTTCGACTCGGTTAAATCTCTAACCACTTCAGTTAAAATTTATCTGTTTATGGTAGGGTAAATTCCCCATCATTGGAGATAATAATGAAAACAATAAAATACTCACAAATCGCACTGTTAGCAGTGACAAGCTTTGCACTACCAGCTATGGCAGTCACCTCTGAGCAGAGTGCATTTTTTGATAACTTAGCAGCCCACTGTGGTAAGGCATTTGAAGGTACAGTGACAGCAGGTAATAGTGCAGATTCAGCCTTTAGCGGTAAGAAGCTCGTCATGCATGTACGAGAATGTAGCGATACCGAGCTGAAAGTCCCCTTTCATGTGGGTGATGACCACTCCCGCACTTGGGTGATCACTAAGACCCCTTATGGTTTGCATCTTGCTCACGATCATCGTCATAAAGACGGTAGTGAAGACAAGGTGACCATGTACGGCGGCATGACTGCAGATATGGGCAGCGCGACGGAGCAATCTTTCCCCGTGGATGCTTACTCGATTAATAATTTTAGAGAAAATGGGTTAGATGTATCGGTGACGAATGTGTGGCATATGTATGTTAAACCACAGGAGTTTACCTATCGCTTAACTCGAGAAAACCGCGATTTTAGAGTCGACTTTGATTTGACTAAGCCTGTCGATTTGCCACCAGTGCCTTGGGGTCATAAATAGCGTATTTAGCTTTGATGTGTCTAGGTTCTAGCTTTTTATTGCTAGAACCTAGAACCTAGAACCTAGAACCTAGAACCTAGAACCTAGAACCTAGAACCTAGAACCTAGAACCTAGAACCTCTAATACTCAAGCCTAGAACTTAGAGCCTAGAGCCTAGAACCTAGAACTTCTAGTACTCAAGCCTAGAACTTAGAACCTCTAATACTCAAGCCTAGAGCCTAGAGCCTAGAACCTTTAATACTCAAGCCTAGAACCTATCTTCTCAGTCTTTTCGTCTTAGCTTCTCTCGCAGTGACGAAGTCACGTCCTCGCAGGGCGAAGCCCGACCTCGTCTTTGCTTTTCCTAGCTCTTGTTCCTTACTTCTCTTCAAAAGTAAAAGACTGACCAGCAAGAGCCGCTTCAAACATTAACCCGCCCTTCGCGACGGTAAACACTGCCATGCCATTGATATAAGCCGCTTTCGCTGCACTCTTGCCTGCTCCTGCTGAATTTCCTGTGGTACCTGCCTGAGCATTAGCGCCAATGTTGATAGCAACGGCTGAGGCTTGAGCACCGAACTCGAAGCTGCCACTGGTAAAGTCTCTGTATGCAGCCTCATCTTTGAAGAAGATTATCTCGCTATAGGCTTGGCCTCCGAGCTGAAATCCAAAGGAGACTTGAGTTAAGCTGGTGTCACCAGTATAGCTACCACCACGATAGACTCGCCCCTTACCGTAAGCTGCACCTATACCTATCCCACCTTTACCCACGGTAGGGAAAAGCGCGTAGCCGTATGCGTTATTGAAGAATTTTTGTGTTTCGCTCGCTTGCTGGAAAGTACTTTTGGCCTGAGCGTAACCGTCTTCGGCGAACGCTTGTGGTGCAAACATCATGCTGGCGAATATGCAGAAAGTGGCACTGATTCGTTTGATAAAACTTGTCATTCGATTCTTCCCCTGTAAAAAACTGGCTAAACCTTAGCATACCCTTACTGAACAGAAAGTGAATGCCGGAATTGTAACCGGGGTTATCTATGTAAAAGGAAAAATAAAAGCGCCGATAGGCGCTTTTATAGTTTGCTGGTGCGACATCTAAACTTATTTAACTTCTTGGCCTAATACATAGTGATTGAACCATTTCTGATCCCATTCCATCTTAGCTTTACGATGCTGGTACTTGCTCAGACCGTGGCCTTCATCGGGATAGACCACCAACTCCACAGGAACATTGAGGTAATGGTGCAGCGCTCGATATAAACCCTGAGCATGACCAAGTGGTACACGTTGGTCGCCTTCACCGATATGGATCAAGGTCGGGGTCTTGATCTTATCTGCATAAGTCAGCGAAGAGCCGTGGTTATAGGCTTCAGGCTTTTCCCAAGGTAGGCCTTCCATAAAGTTGACCACATGGCCAGGGGTATCTTCGAGGATCCACTGCAGACGTTGATCGAACACGCCTGCGCCAGAGCTTGCTGCTTTGAAACGATTATTGGTGCTAATGAGTGCATTGGTCAGGTAGCCACCATTACTCCAACCCATAACAGCCATCTTGTCGCCATCGGCTATGCCGTCCGCTATCAGCTGATCGACCCCGGCCATGATATCTTTGACTTCGATATCATGCTCTCGGCCAACCAAGTCAGTTAAGAACTTATCGCCGTAGCCTGTTGAGCCGCGATAGTTAGGGGAGAGCAGCGCCCAACCGTTGGCGGTAAAGGTTGAGCGGCCGTATGATCTGTGTTGCAGCGCATAAGGGGTTGCTGCAGTCGGGCCGCCATGAATTTGCACTATTAAGGGAAGTGGCCCGTCTTCCTTTTTATAGCCCGCCGGTAGGTCCAGTATGCCCTCGACCACTGCGCCATCTGGTGCTGTCCACTTGACGATGGAGACTTGTGGTAACTTCCAGCTATCGACTTGTGGGTTGATATTGGTCAAGCGCTTAGCCTTGGCAAGGCTACTGTTGGCATCGGCGGTAAACATGTCGGAGAAGTGATCTAAACCGTTGTGGCTAAAAGCAACGGACTGGCCGTTTTGGCTAAAGCTATAGCTGCCGATAACCATGTCGCCCGGGATTACGATGCGGGTATCGCCCTGCTCACCATCATCGATCTCGGTACAGAAGAGTTTGACACGGCCATGATCGGCGCCGCGATAACAGATCTCATCACTGTTTGGTCGCCAAGTCAGATCGCTTGATGTAAGGGTGACATCGCCGGGACGAGTCACTTCTAATGAAGGCTTATCTGAGGCATTTACATCGGCGATAAACAGCTGGCCAGGATGGCCGTCATAGTCGATTCTAAAGGCTAACTCAGTGTTATTGTCTTGCCACGCCAATCCAAGCAGCCAGCCATAAGGCGAGGGAGCATTATCACGCCACTGGGTATCGGCGAGTACACTATTTTGTTGGGTTTTGGTATCGAAGATCTCAACGTCTGACCAACCTTCTAGGAATACCAGCTCATTGTCTGTAGTGGTGATTCGGGCGATCTTGTTGCCATCTTGGCTGACCTTAAACTCCCACACGACTTTGTCATCGTCGAGCAGTAATTTTTGTTTGAAGTGCTCAAGATCGAGTTGATATAACGGGTTAGTTTTTTGTTCACCGTGGCCATATTTAGGCGCGCTGTGGCTGGCTCGCATCGATGCCCATTGATCTTCATCGGTGGTGGTTTTGGTGGCTAAAAAGTACAGGCTCTTGCCATCGTGGCTAAGCTCAAAACCTGCTACACCTTCGGCTTCCTTGGTCATCGGCTGGCTATCACCGCTTTTTACCGATAGGCGAAAGACCTGAGTTTTGCCGTTGAAAGGGGCTTTTGCCCCTTCCTGTTTGACCTTACCAAGGTAATAGACGTACTCACCATCGGGGCTCCACTGTGGGCTAGACTCACTCTCGTTGGTGAAGGTCATGCGTTTTGATTGCTGAGATTTTATTTCGACCAGCCACAGGTCGCGCTGGCTCTTATCCAGCTCCTTATCCCAGCGAGATTCAAGCCAGACAGCGTGTTTGCCATCAGGGCTCAGTGTTACCGCGCCCATATTACCTATATCGAAGAAATCATCTATGGTGATGTCGTGGCTTCTCTGTGTTGCTGTTGCAGAGAAACTGCAGCCGATCAGCGCGGCTGCAAGCACTGAAAGCTTGTGTCTTTGTTTCATGTATTAATTCCTAACCTTCAATATGTTGTTATTGTTTTGAATTGTGGGCTCATACACTAGCGTAACTTTTACGCAGTTGGCTATGAAAAATACTCATTGGATGGGTTTATTTGAGATGTATCAAAAGCAGTCATTATTGATGCTTAGATTCTTTGAGTTGCTCCTCTTCCTGCATCAACTGATGCAAATAGGCAAGCTCTTCAGAGCTGAGTAATTGTTGACTGGCTTGCATCGGCTTTCTTTGTGGTAACTGCTGAGCAAGTTTGCCACGTAAAAACGCGGCTCGGGTGATCTGTTTAAGTCCGTAGATAGCAAGTAGATAAACGGTTAGTAGCAAGGTCAGTTTAGTGGCAGCCTGATTGATAACGATGGCCTGATCACCCAAATAAAAGGGCAGAATGATGAGCACGGCCCTGATAAGCCAATTGCTCATCAGGGCTAGAGTTAGCACCAGTAGCCAGCGGAACTTGATGTCTTTCAGACTGTCTTGATGCAGTCGTGATGTTCTGCTGGGATAGCGGCTAAGCATCTTGATGATGTAGTAAAAATAGATCCCTGTTTGGATAAAAAGTAGCGCTGGTAATAACAGGGATAGTAAGCTTAAATCGGTGGCCTCTGGTGGATTAGAGAAGCCTATATTAGGCCCGTCACTAGTAAACAGTAGCCGAAAGCTGATGGCTAGAATGACGAGAAGTGCAATGAAGAGCGCCGGATAAAAGTGGCGTGAAAAACCAATAGGTTGCTTTATGTCATGCAAGCTGCGATCGCAATAAAGATAGAGCAGCGGCATTACCAGGAAGTAGACTGGGATGATTAATATAAACAGCAGATGTAAGGGGGCGGGGGCATTGTCACTGGTCAGTAGACCGGTAAAAAAATACAGCGCCATAAGGCTGAAGATATCTCCAAGAAGCTTATTAGTGCCATTTTTTTCGTGGTAGATATAACGGATATACAAGCCTAGGCCTAGACAGTGAATACCGCCAAGCAATGAGAGCCACCAATAGCCTTGAGAGAAAAACTCACTAAATTCATTCATGCCAAACTCATTTCAACCTAATGTTGTTTTAGATGCAAGTGTTGAATTTTTGAACACGCCAACTAATAGTAATACCTTTTGACACTCAGTTAATAAGTGAACAAGAATAATTGTTTAACGCCAGCAGTAGCTAAGGGGTTGCTGGCGGAAGCGGTGACATCGATAGCGGCAAGCTTAACTGGCAAGCTTGGAGACTGATCTAAGTTTGTGCAGCAAGGCTTCTTTTTTAAATGGTTTTGCAAGGTAGTCATCCATGCCTGATTGATAGCACCTTTCAATATCTTGATCGAGCACGCTGGCGGTTAGCGCTATGATAGGCAGTCTAGGCTGGGAATGTAGAACCTCCCATTCTCGAATTTTTTCCGTTGCAGTAAAGCCGTCCATAACGGGCATCATGCAGTCCATTAAAATGGCGTGAAAAGCCTCCCCTGAACTGATGAAATCTAACGCCTCTTGGCCGTTATTGGCGATAATACAATCGAACCCTGCCTGTTTAACAAGTAATGATGCCACTTTTTGGTTTACTAAGTTGTCTTCGACTATCAGTACCACAACCTTCACTCTTTCAGGCTCTTCTGTGAGTTTGTGATGATTGTTGATACTGCTTGAGTCTTGTTTATGTCGTAATTTCCGATTCTCTAGTCCATTGTGGACTGCATTTTTAAAGCGGTTGCCTAGTAAGGGAAGGGTTACTGTCGCATCGATATTATCTAAATCTCGCTTCTCAGTTGGCGTATTGAGGGCAATCGTAAAAATATCCCTCTGTCTTAGCAGTTCAGGCAAGGCCGCAATGCTGTCTCTGGTCGAAGACAAACTGTCAATAAATAGCAGATCAAACGTTTGATTTTCCTGTAACAGATCGAAGCAGGAACGATAGTGGAAATTGAGATTAAAGCCTTGTTGCTGGCATTCTCTATCAAGTTGTTCACTGAGCTCTGAGTTACTAGAAATAAGCGCAGCAGTTAAACCTTCGAACTGGTTTGATACAGGTTTTTTCTGAGTGATAATTGCAGATCTGAGTTTAATGGAGAAGCAGGAACCTTTTCCTTTGTCTGAAATAAGGCTCATCTCTCCACCCATCAATGTGATGAGTTGCTTACAAATCGCGAGGCCAAGCCCTGTGCCGCCAAACTCTCTAGTTGTTGTGTTATCTTCTTGAGTAAATGGAGAGAATATATGTTGCTGTTTCTCTTTTGCGATACCGATACCGCTATCGTGCACACTAATGAGTAGGTCGCAATAGCCTGCAGCATTGCAACAGGATATGACCACCTTAATCCCTCCTTCCTGAGTAAATTTCACCGCGTTAGAGAGTAAGTTGACCAGAACCTGCTTCATACGGTGTTCATCGAGAGAGAGTAGGTGTGGGGTATCGTTATCTATCTCGACTTCTAATGTTAGGTTTTTTTCGGCGATCTTTGCCAATACTATGGTTAAGGTATCGTAAATTAACTCGGTGATGTCGGCGTCGGTATTGGTGATAGAGAGGTTACCAGACTCAATCTTAGATAGATCGAGTATGTCATTGATCAGTATGAGTAACGTTTGAGATGAGGTCTCGATGGTTTGCAGGTACTCACTCTGAGTTGGCGTTAGCTTTGTGCCCGTCATAATATCGGACATGCCAATAATGCCGTTAAGCGGGGTGCGGATCTCATGGGACATATTAGCCAAAAAGAAACTCTTCGCCTGATTGGCTTTTTCAGCTTCCTGTTTCGCTTGTAATATTTTTAGTTCATTCTGACGCCGCTCATTAATGAGCTTGTTAAGCGTTTTAGAAAATAGGCTTAACTCATCGTTACCCTCTTCGCTAACTTTGTGGGAATAGTCGTGAGTCTCTTCGATGTGTGACATGGTGCTAATCACATGGCTTAGGTAGTTGATGATGCGTCGGTATAGGTTGGCTCCAATGATGGCGATGATGGCTAGAGAGATAACTAGCGCTACGCAAAATAGCCAAATTAGATTTTTTGACTGGGCGATCTCGCCGTGAATGTTGCTACTGAGCTTAGCGGAAAAACTACTCACAACATATTGGATTAAATCGAGTCGTTGGTTGAAGGCTGCCAAACTGATATTGGGAGTGTTGGCTAAAGTTTGCTTATTTAAAATATGACTTCTTAATTGATAACTCTGTTCGAATGCTTTATCTGAAAAAGTGCTGAGCAAGAGCGAGACCTGCTCAGGTTTGGCGTTAATATCTATAAAGCGCTCTACATAAAGTTGTTGGCGCTCGGTGATGGAGTTTAATTGGCTTAGCAGTTCACCATCATTGCGGTCTTGCAGTAATAGATTGATTAACCATTTCTCTTCTGTCGACCATAAAGACAGCCATTGCAGTTGGTATAATATTTCAAGCTGTTGATTGATATCATAGTTGAATCCAGAGCTGTCTTTCTCTAGGGTGTTTATTGCTTGAACCTGTAGCTCATTAAACCAAATCGACCAGTCTGCTAGATCATCAGCATTCATTTCCGCCAATTCTATTAGGGCGTCATTGGTGTTAGTTACCCAAGACTCCATATCTAAATAATTCTTAGCCGTAAATGTTTGAGATAGTTGCTGGGATATTCTGTTGAGCGAAGAGGCTAAGGGGGCGAGTGTCACCTTAGTGTTGTGTTTGAATAACTGCTCTCTTGCTTGATTGGTAAGCTTGTTTAGTTGGGATAAAGATTCGAGAAAGCTGACTTTACTGTTTAGGGTATTTAAAGCCTGAACATTCTCTCTCTGTTTTTTAACCTCTAATGCCGATAAAAAAGAGGCAAAAATGAGCGGTAATAGCACCAAGGCTAACATCCGTATTTTTATTGAAGCATGATTAAATATGCTCATTTCTACTCCATGAATTGAACAAGTTAGCGCCGTTCTTGTAGTTTAACTTAGCCTTGACTATATTCAGCATAGTATAAAACTATCTAGGATTGAGGGTTTTAATGTTTAAGGGATTAAACGTGCGAGTTAGGCCTATCTTTTTTCAGCTCTTAATAGTGCTACTGCTTTGCTGTATCTCTTTATCCCTCCAAGCTGTAGAAGCCATCGATGAAAACGACGATGTTGAGTTTGCTATTTTTAGCCTTAATGATGACTTACCTCCCTTGAGTAAGAGCAAGGCGAGAATGCTTTATCGTGGTAAGAGTAAGAAAATATCGGGCAGCTTGAAAATTGTTCTAGTAGACCTTCCTGAAACATCCATCCATAGAGAAGAATTTTATAAGATGCTACTCGGCAAGTCTGTTTCGCAGATGAACGGCTATTGGGCGGGGCTTGCATTTTCGGGCAGAGGCTCCCCGCCTGATGAGCTTGATAGTGATGATATTAAACAGATTTTAAAATGGCTTAATGATAACCCTAACGGCATCGCTTATGCGCCTATTGAATCAGTGCCTGAAGAAGTCAATATCTTGATAACTGTGCCTCAGGGAGAGTAGTTATGTTACGTCGCCGAACATGCTTTATCGCATTATCTTCAATTATATTTCTACCTGTCGCCCAGGCAAGTATTGAGCTTACCGATAGCATTTCTCTCAGTGGATTTGGTTCAACCGCTATCAGTAAGACAGATAATCGCACTCCGCTGTTTATTAGCCGAGAGATCACTGATGATACCTGTTATGACTGTGACACCATATTTGGTTTGCAGCTAGATATTGATCTATTTGATAGCTTAACCGCATCAGGACAGGTGGTTAAGCGTACTCAGGATGAGTGGAGCGATCCAGAGCTTGAGTGGGCCTATCTTTCATATGAGTTTGATGATTTTGAGGTGAGAGCAGGGCGTTTGCGTTTGCCGCTATTTCTGGTTTCTGAGTACTACTATGTTGGCCAAGCCTACCCGTGGGCTAGGCCTCCTCAGGAGGTGTATGACAGCATTTTAGGATTTACATTCTATGATGGTCTGTCTGTTTCTTGGGATTATGAGATTTCCGATGAACTCTTGTTAACCGTGTCGCCCTATTACGGTTTTGATAGGGTCAATAAGGTGGAACTAGGTGATTATTTACTGACATTTGATACCGAATATATGGCGGGGATCTATATTGACTTGGTCGGGTTTAACTATCGGATTCATAGCGGCTTTATGCAGGCCAAATATAGGCAGCAACCTTCGCCAGAGCAGCAAAAACTGGATATTTATACTCTGGGAGTCGAGTACAGTTATGAGTCCTGGTTATGGATGGCGGAGGTGGAGTTCGATCGATTACAAACCAACTGGTATGCCTCGGCGATTTATGCCTTTGACTACTTATCTCCCTATTTAACCTACGGCGAAAGTCATCAGCTGCGCAAATCTAAGGCTGTGACGGCTGGGGTTAGATATGATGCGACTTCGAGCATTTCATTCAATCTAGAGTATCAGATGATTTTTTCTCAAGAGGAAGGCAATCGAGCTCAGTTTGTCACATCACCGCTGACTTACGATGAAAGCCCAGACGTAGATTTAGTTACTTTTACCGTAAACTTTGTATTTTGATCACATGGGGGGGAATAACTGATTGGGAAAGCAATTATTGTAATAGCACTTGGACCTGTTGGTTAATGTTCTGGATTTCTTCGCAAAGCTTGTTGATTGCAGTTTCATCTGGGAGCGCACCATTTTGAGTACTAGACTCTACGACTTGTGCAAAGCTTACCGCATCTTGTGCACATAAATTACTAAACATACCTTTCAACTCGTGGGCGATCTGAAACAAGCCTTCAATATCCTCTGTGCTATACCTTTGCTTAATGATGTTGTAACTCTGGTTGTACTCTTCGATATAGAGGGTGAGTACCATGTTCAGCATCGAATCATCACCGTCACAGAGTGCTTTTAATTCATCTATTTTAATCATTAAGCTCTCCTTTGATTATTAATGTAGCCATTTAAATGATCACTCGTTTGCTGCCTAAGGTGTCTTTTTATGTTTGTGGAGCAAGTGTCACTTTAACTTGTTTGTCGCTGCAGTTTGAAGGTGTTTCGATTCTCGTTTGAGTTGTACTCTATCTTGTCAGAAAGTTGCTGGATGATTTTTAGTCCTCTGCGGCTTTGTAACCAAGTACTGGGCTCGGTCGCCAATGGCTCAATAAAGTCCATCTTAGGGAGATCTTTAAGGATATTGGTCGGCATCGAATCGCCGTAGTCAGAGACCTCGATAATTAGTTCTTTTGTATCATTTAAATAAGAGGTGATCTCAAACTTGGCACCTTCAAGGTTTGAGTAGGCATGCTCAAAGACGTTGTTGACTATTTCGACTAGGCATAGCTCCATCTGTCCGATAACCGTGACATCTAAGCCAAGCGACTGCCAAAAAGGAAGAATATCGGAGGCCACTGCGCGAGGAGCCTCCAAACAGCTAGAGTATTGTTTATGAAACTTCCCTGTATTCACGTCATTTTCCCCTATTTGGCTTGCTCTAATGGTGGCAGGGTATCACGGTGGATAGGAGGCGATTTGTAGAGCTTATCTATACAGGCAATGCCGCTTAGGGGACGTGAAACGTTACGGTTTTTTAGAATATGCACGTACTGGCAGTCGGTTAAAAGCTGGGTATAGCCATCGTGCCCCAATAAATAATCTCCAAACATGGTTTTATTAACTATGTATGCGTCGTCAGCGAGGTGAATATAGTCACAAATAAGGGTATTACTCACTACGCTTTTGGCTTCGATCTTACAATTAGCGCCGATAACTGCGGGGCCTATGAGTGTTGCGCCATCTTGAACTTCACTGCCACTGCTGATGATTACCGGAGGGGTAATTTTACATTTAGAGGTGTCGACACGTGTATTGATACCTACCCATATTCCTGGGGAGACTTGGGTACCTGGGATGGGGTAACCTTTGACCTTACCGTTAATGATATCGCTGGTAACCTCCCATACATCTTTTACTTTGCCAACATCTAACCATTGGAAGTCCATATTTATGGCATAGAAGTCGGCTTGGCGCTCGACAAGCAGAGGAAAGAGATCGCTACCAATATCGAACTCTATCTCTTTAGGGATGAAGTCAAAAATTGCAGGCTCAAATATATAGATGCCAGTATTAATTTTGTTGGAGAGGGCTTCGGATTCTGTGGGTTTTTCTTGAAAGCTAGTGACCTGATCGTATTTGTCGGTGACCACGACACCATACTTGCTCACTTCGGAACTTTCGACTTCTTTGGTGATGATGGTTGCGATCCCGCCATGCTGCTTGTGATGCTCAACGGCTTCTTTAAGATCTAGGTCTATCCAAGCATCTCCACATACTACAACGAAGGTTTCATCGAAGAAGCCTGAAAAGTCCTGTATTTTTCTCATGCCGCCTGCACTGCCTAGTGCTTGGCTAACATATTCGCCATCGACCTCTTTTGCTTCATAGGAGTATGATAGTTGCACGTTGAAGTGGTGCCCATCACCAAAGTAATTTTCAATTATCTCCGCCAAGTGACTGGTATTAACCACAATTTTGTCGATGCCATGTTTAGCAAACAGCTGGATCATCGACTCCATCACGGGTTTGCCTAGGATCGGTACCATAGGTTTTGGTATTGCATAGGAGATTGGTTTAATGCGTGTGCCTTTCCCTGCGGCAAGTATCATTCCTTTCATCACACAGTCCTTTTAAGTGGTGGGAGCTAGAGCATCTTCTATTGTTGGATGACTTAATATCAGCTTATCTATTCGAGTCAGTTTGAGTAGGTCTAAGATGGGCTTTTGTGGATTAACGATACTAATCTTGGTGTTGCGTAGCATCTTATAGGCGCCCATCACGGCTCCTAGTCCACTGCTATCCATAAAGCGAACATCACCGAGATCCAGAACCAAATGTTCGCGGATATTACCTTGTATTTTTTCGAGTTCTTCGCGAAAAGAGGGCGCTAGCTTAGCGTCAAACCTCGCCTCTCTAACTTGGATCACCGTGTATTGGCCTTTCTCTATAATATCGAATTGCATGCTATTTCCTCAGTTAAGTTCCATTCCATTCAAATACTAATAAGCTGATGTCATCGTTGAATTGTGTCGTGCCAGACCAACTTTTGAGTACTTCTACAATGGTGTCGGTTTGTTTGACGACTGGTTGTTCGGCTAACTCCTGAACTAGCTGTTTTAAACCTTGCTCTGAATATTGCTGGCTGTCGCTAGATTCGGCTTCAGTGATGCCGTCAGAGTAGAGGTATATGCGGTCGCCACTATTGAGTTGTACTTGCTCGGTTTGGTAATCGGCGAAATCGAACATGCCAGCCACAAAGCTTTCTTGTTGAATGAAGTGACATTGTCGTTGCTGTTTTTGTAGCCAGATCATAGGCGGGTGACCCGCGAAGGCATAGTTTAATAGCCCGCTTTTAGTATTAAGCACCGCATAAACCATAGTGAAATAGAGGTTATTATTACCTTGGTTGATATAACTTCGGTTGAGCCTAGCTAATACCTCACTGGGATCCCTGAGGCTATAAAAAGGATCCGTTTCTTTTCTACGCTTTACGTTGGAGTTGCTGGTGGAGTTAGAGCTGATACTTTGTTGGATAGCGAAAGACATTAATGCCGATGTAACACCGTGCCCTGACACATCAAACAGATAGATGGCGATATGATCTTCATCTAGCTGCATGCAACCTAGCATATCGCCCCCTATCTGGGTGCTAGGAATATGGGTGTAATGCAGCTCAACGCCTTGGAAAGAAGTTTGGCTAGGGAGCATACGGCGAATTAATAAGTTGGCGGACTCAAGATCTTCTCGAATGGTGGCATAGGCTCGGTCGAGTTCAATATTTTTGGTTATAAGCTGGTTGTGGAGTTCTAGATTTCGAATGCCCGCCTTAAGGCGAGCATCGAGTTCGTTAATATTGGTATCTTTGGCGACAAAGTCATCGGCTCCGGCATTAATTCCTTCGACAATAGACTCTTTGTCATCACGGCCAGAGAGTAAAACGAAGAAGATGTAGCGGCCATATTCGGGAGATTTTAATCGATAACAAAGTTCGATGCCGTTTAAGCCAGGCATCATCCAATCACTGAGGACTAGCTGGATAGAGGGGTGCTTATCGAGTTGAGCAAGAGCATCGATACCATTAGAGGCACTAATGACTCGGTAGCCCCGTGAAGAAAGCATTTTAGTCATCAGCAACTGCATGACCTTATTGTCTTCAACGAGTAGGATTTCTTTGCTCAAATTTTCAGCCTCCATGCTGCATCTGTTACTGAGCGAAATTAGACGTTCAGCTTTGAATAAGTCCTTTTACTTTTCAAAAGTCTAGTAGTGAATTTCAAATACACAAGGAAGTGATAGGTATGGAGTTTAAATAATGTGATTTATAGGGAGTGGATTTTAGTGGGGGGAGCGATCTCGTCCAAGAGCAGATTTGAGCTTGGACGAGGCATGTTAGTCCTGCTTAGAAATTTTTATACGCTGATGGCGATTGGAGTTCGCCTCGGGTGGCTTACCTGGCGCGGGATTACGCTCGGAGAGTAGATGACGAACGGCCATTATAGGATGAGGCAGTAGCATTCTTGGGCCAGCGTAAATCATGATTTCACGCGCCTTGGCTTTCATATGCGGCTTATAACAATGTACAGGGCATTTATTGCAGGTCGGTTTTTCCTGACCGTAGGGGCATCTGTCTAAGCGTGTGTGAGCGTATTCGATAAAGTCTTTACACTCTTCACAAGGATGAGAGTCAGACTCTGCATGGTGAGCTTTACAGTAGATCTTCACCATAGCGGAAATTGTCTTAAACTCTCTGAGAAGTTTGCCACTGAGTAGTTGTTCAAATGCCATGATATACCTTAGTAACCTACTGGGGTATTTCCATAATAAGTGGGTTATCTTTTCGTGACAAAATATAAGGGTGAAAGTTTGAAGATGTGCACAAAATAGTGCTTATTGACTCAGGCTATCTAAATTGTCACGAATATATCTTCAAATTTTCATTTTGCAGGTGATTAGCATACCCTAACTGAGTTTTTCTGTTCCAGAGCCATTAAAAGCTTAATCGCATAGTCTATTTATGCTTTGTAACACTCAAAAAAACGAATAATTTTGATACCCGATTAAAAAAGAGATATAAATACTTGATTTTAAGAGAGAGAATGCATTACTAATAATGTTTAATTTTTACTCATTCGTGTCGCTATATAAGCGTATGACGGATGTGTTCGTGGCCAACCTATGGTGGAAACAATGAAAGAAATAGCCATTATACTGCTGATTGTAATAGGTGTTTATCTCTATAGACGCACTCAAAAAGCGGCACAAGCAGAGAAAGAGCAAGCAGCTAAGCAGTCAGAAGAGGCACAAGATGTGCCTGAGACGCAGATCAAAGATATCACCCCTGAAGCAACCGAGGAGGTCTCTACCCCTACGGTCGATGGTGTGAGTTTTGAGCCTAAGGTTGACCAAGAAAAAGCAGTTGCTGAAGTTGTTGCGAAGCCAGAGCCAGAGCCAGAGCCAGAGCCAGAGCCAGAGCCAGAGCCAGAGCCAGAAGTGAAACCTGAGGCTGCTGCTAAAGACGAGCCAGTTGTAGAGCCTCAGTCCGTAGAAGAGCCTAAGCCAGAAGTTCAGCCAGAACCAGAGGCCGAACCTGAGCCTAAGCAAGAAGTTAAGGCTGAAGCTGTCGATCTATCATGGGCCAGCCCTAAGCTCGCTAAAGCCGTTAACGAACTTGAGCAAGCCGGTGATGCTCCTACGCAACACCTAGCGATCTCAGCTGCAATTGCCGAATGCTATAAGCAGCGTAAGCAAACTGAATATGTGCAATATGGTGCAACGCTTTCTCAAAGCTACTTAGAGGTGTTTGCGGCCTATGTTAAGGGTCTTAAGGCCGAAAACCCAGACGCCGAAGTGAAGGGAACCGCAATGATGCACCTGTCGACCCTACTTAATGATAATGGTGAGTTCGACGGCGCTATATCAATTTGTAAGACTGCTATTGAGTATGGTCTGACCGATGGCACAGTGACAGGCTTTGAAGGGCGAATTACCCGTATCGACAAAGCGAAGGCAAAAGCCAATAAATAGCGTAACAGTTAAAGGCAATCGATCACTAAGCTGTGTAGAATAAGTATAGTGGTTACCGAAGAGGCGAAACCCAGAGTTGAATTTTGGGCTTCGCCTTTTTATTTATAGGAAGTGTTATATGAGTTTTCGTTCGTTATGTTTGATCGGGGCGGCATCAATCGGCTTGGTAGCTTGTACTCAATCTCCCGAGTGGACGCTATTGTATTATCCCGATAGCCAAACTCAGCCAAGTGTTGAGCAGTCAGCCAGCTTTATTAGCGGCTACTATGCAACGATTGAGCAGTGTCACTCAAAAGGACTAGGGCTTATCCGTCTAGGTGGCGATGTCGGTGGTCACTATGTCTGTGGTTATCAGTGTGAGGCCGATGGTCGGTCACTCAGCTGCCAAAATGTCATCTCCTCAAAATAGCATGCGATTTAAACAAGACTTCTTCGAGCAGTTGGTTGGCTATTATTCCCAGGTGTTCCCTGTTGGTATTAGTAATCCACATTGGCTCGCCTGGAGTGACGATGCGGCAGGATTAGTCGGTTTGACCCAACCTACAGATGAGTTGCTACTGGGGTTGTCGGGTAACGCTAAGATTGATGGCGCAAGCTATTATGCTCAGGTTTACAGTGGCCATCAGTTTGGTGGTTATTCACCACAACTTGGCGATGGTCGCTCAATCATTCTAGGTGAGGCGCTAGGGCCACAAGGTGCTTGGGATGTCGCATTAAAAGGAGCTGGCCCTACGCCATATTCACGCCATGGTGATGGCCGTGCTGTGATGCGTTCCGCCGTGCGTGAGTTTCTAATTTCTGAAGCCCTGCATCATCTGCATATTCCTACCACTCGGGCATTAGCGGTTATCGGTTCAGATCTTCCTGTATGGCGTGAGACTCAAGAGACGGCAGCAATTACAGTTCGACTCGCTAAGAGCCATATTCGTTTTGGTCATTTTGAGTTCTTTTGTCATAGCGAGCGTGGGGCGCCTGAAAAGCTTAAGCAACTACTGGATTTCACCCTGACTCAGCATTACCCAGACTTAAGTTGTGATGTGGCGGGTTATAAAGCATGGTTTGCGCGAGTGGTGGCCGATACGGCTAAAATGATTGCTCACTGGCAAGCGATAGGCTTTGCCCATGGAGTGATGAATACCGATAATATGTCGATTCTCGGTGATACCTTTGATTTCGGTCCATTCGCCTTTTTAGATACCTTTAAAGAAGACTTCATCTGTAACCATTCCGATCCTGAAGGGCGCTATGCTTTCGGACAACAGCCAGGTATTGCTTTGTGGAATTTACAACGGCTGGCGCAGGCGTTATCGCCCATCATTGCGTCCGACGATTTGATTGAGGCGTTAAATCAGTATCAAGTGGAGTTGGTTAAACAATATCTAGTGCTGATGCGCGCTAAGTTAGGCTTAATGGCTTGTGAAGCAGGAGGCGAACAGGATGATCATGACTTGGCGCTCATTGGCGGCTTTACTAGTTTGATGGAGCGCAATCAGTTAGACCATACCAATACTTGGCGCAGATTCGGCCAGTTAGATCCTAACTCAAGCCACAGTGTTTTACGGGATGACTTTGTCGATCGTAGTGCTTTTGATACTTGGTATCAGCTTTATCAAGTTAGACTTGGAAATGTTAAGGACGTCGAGCAATGGCAAGTGGCGCGTAATCGAGTCAACCCGAAATATATTTTGCGTAATTATTTAGCCCAAGAGGCGATAATTGGCGTAGAGGAAGGCAACTTAGCACCATTGCAGCAACTACAGCGAGTACTACAAAAACCTTTCGATGAGCAACCTGACTTTGACGATTTGGCCAAGCGTCCACCGGATTGGGGACAAGGTTTAATCATGTCTTGTAGTAGCTAACTGGCAGATTAGTGTTTGTCGATAGCAAAAGAATAATAAGAGTAAAAGAATGCAATTAACTTCGATAAAATTAAACCGAGAAACCTTAAGCTTAGCGGTACAGGCTGATATCGATTTTGAGCAGTTTCAATTGTTTGCCGAGCCCTTTGCCAAAGCGCTTGATTGTCGTGTAGTAGAGAAGCAATGGGGGGCTGATCGCCACCAGTGGTTACTGGAGTTCGAAGGTACTCACCTACAACTTCACTATGAATTTTATGGCGATATCTGTTGGTTATCCACCGACAGAGAAGATGAATATGACGTCCTAGTCTATCTTGCTGAATTAATGAAGCCTTACCTAAATAGCATTAGGTAAGCATTAGTCTATTTTACTATTTGAACGTTAAACAGCCTAGCTGTAGACCTTCACCATTGAGCACAACTAAATGAATATCGATCCACCTAAAGCGACAGTGGAACAAGACACAAGCTCGGCTTTTCACTATCAGGCCTTAACCCCAGATCTGATTTTAACTGCCATTGAAACGTTAGGGATCTATCCTGAAACGGGCTTGTTAGCACTTAATAGCTATGAGAACCGTGTTTATCAGTTCCGCTGCGATCGGGGCCAACGTTATGTGGTGAAGTTTTATCGTCCAGAGCGCTGGACTGATGCACAAATTCAAGAGGAACATGACTTTTCTGCAGCCCTTGCGGAGCAAGAGGTGCCTATTGCCACACCTGTGATTATCGACGGCAAGTCGTTACATGAATACCAAGGCTTTAGGTTTGCCCTGTTTCCTTCCATAGGCGGGCGTGCTTTTGAAGTGGATAATCTTGACCAGCTGGAGCAGGTCGGACGTTTTATCGGCCGCATCCACCAGTATTCGCAGCAGGCAGATTTTCAGTATCGCGATGTGATGTCGCCTAAATTGCTGGGTGAGGAATCATTAAGCTGGCTTAAATCCTCTGGGCACATTCCTGCAAGTCTGGAGCTACCTTATTTTACCGTGGTAGAGCAGATCTTAGACAAAGCATCGGCATTGTGGCTACCTGAAAGCTACCGCTCTATCAGGCTCCACGGCGACTTGCATCCAAGTAATATTCTGTGGACTCCGGATGGTCCAGGTTTTGTCGATCTTGATGACGCCAAAATGGGACCCGCAGTACAAGATATCTGGATGATGCTAGCAGGAGACAGGACGCAGCAGTTGCTGCAATTAGAAGTCTTGCTTGAAGGCTACGAGGAGTTCTGTGAGTTCGACAGTCGAGAGCTAAAGCTGATTGAACCACTTAGGGCGATGCGTATGCTGCATTACAACGCTTGGCTCAGCCGCCGTTGGGGGGATCCGGCATTCCCAATGAACTTCCCTTGGTTTGCTGAGGACAAGTATTGGGAGCAGCAGATTTTAGCCTTTAAAGAGCAACTGGCAGCACTGGATGAAGCGCCGTTGAGTCTAATTCCTCAGTATTAATGCTGTTGAAGACACTTATTTTGTAACAGAAAAATGAACTTTTGCGCTTGAGCTAGACTCGAAAGCACATTATGTTATGTCCAAATTATTAGCGTGATGCACGATTCGCATCGAGGGGAAGTTAAATGAAAAAAGCTCTATTAGTTGCATTTGCACTATTGATGGCGCCTATGGCTGCAATGGCAGCTCAATATGAAGAAGGCGTACATTACACGGTTATTAATGAAGGTCCAGGTACTGCAAAGCCAGAGATTGCCGAGTTCTTCTCTTTCTACTGTCCACATTGTTATACCTTTGCTAAAGAGCAAGTACCAAAGATCAAGGCAACGCTTCCTGACGGAGTGACATTCAAGCAAAACCACGTTGAATTTATCGGCCGTGAAATGGGCGTAGAGATGTCTCGTGCATTTGCTATCGCACACCAACTAAAGATTGAAGAGAAGATGGAGCACGCTCTGTTCTCAGCTATCCAAGATAAGAAGCAGCGTTTCACTAATCTTGACGATATCAAGGCGCTTTTCGTTGTTAATGGTGTCGACCCTAAGGCATTCGATGCTGCAGCTAAGTCATTCATGGTTAACGCGCAGATGGCTAAGATGAAGCGTGATACCGAAAATGCCAAGATTGCAGGCGTACCAGCTTTGGTGGTTAACGGTAAATACCGTGTTGAGACAGGTGCAATCAAGTCTTACCAAGAGCTATTGGATATCGCCTATTACCTAGCAACGCAAAAATAAGTTGCAGCGACAGCTAGAAAGGAGCCAATAGGCTCCTTTTTTTGTACAAGGAAGTACTTATCCCTGAACGCAGGGACTACGTAGGAAGGGGTTGTGTCTGGAACACTTATGCAGATTGCCATGGATGGCAATAAATCTGCTTTGTGTCCGGCATCTTGTCATAGAGAACTATGCGTTACTTTCTGGAAAGTTCAGGTTTAGAAATAAATAGGGATTGTCCATTTGGGTTATGCATTTGATTGCCATAGAGATTCTTCTTTTATGTGAAATTTGATTAAAATTTTTACATTTATTTGCTAAAAAAAATGCAACTCTAGTGGTACAAAACATGTCCAACAAAAATAAATAACAACAAGCGAAGCCGCTATCGGGAGGTCTTATGAGAGTTTTTCCTGTCTATGCACCCAAACTGATTGTTAAACACGCGCGTATTTTTTTGTCTGGGGTGATCTGGGTTAAAGATCTAGGTCGACTAGAGTTTGATAAGGGGAGGTTTTTACTGCCAAGAAAAAGCCTGCCTAAAGTTAAGCAGGCTATTTTAGAGCTCAATGAGTTAATTGAGTCTCAGGGTAACGAGATGCAAACTGCATAGCGTTTGATAATTTATTAGTTTACTTCTTCGTTGAGTAGACCAACTAGACCAGTCACTTTCTCATTCCAAGAGTTAAGTTCCTGCTGTAGCTGTTGGTTCTGCTCAGACAGACTGCTGCTAGTCTGCTTCTCTTCCTCAAGCTCCATTTTTAGTAGCTCGATAGTTTCCAGCGCGGCTTGGATTTTTGTTTCCAATTTCGATAATAGTTCTAGGCTCATGGCGAGTCCCTTTGATAGCGAGATGATAGCTCCGATTCTAGCAGCGACGCGGCATTGGTGAATAGTTAATTATGCTAAATGAAGAAAAAATCTATATAAAATAGCCAAAAATGTGCTTTTTTTGTGCGCGTTATCGTGTTGTGGAGGCTGGGTTACCTCTATCGCCATATATGTTGGAATTTTAGTGAAAGATACTCTCCTTTTGCCTCATGAAACAGATTGTTATAAAGGGGATAATGATGACGTAGAGAGACTTGATTGCTCTTTTCGGCTTTGAGTTTCACTATGTTCGTTATGTCATTATAGGAAGAGTGAAATAATCGACTGCTATTAGATAACAGTCGAGATATGATTATAGTATTTGTGAGTGTATTCTAGATGACTATTTTTTATCTAGGAACGATGCTTAAAATGTGTATATACCATTGTCACAATTAACCCCACCAATAGAATAATTGGAAACCAAGTATTAACACCTAGAATTACTTCCTCTTGAGAGTTTTCGTGCATGCCTGTAGTGTAGATGAAATGCTGCACTTTAGATAATGACAAGTAGTCACTCCAAATACTGACAAGCCCCATTAATTGTATGCAGGAAATTAAGAATAAAATTTTATTCTGTTTAGCATTGGAGTGTTCCATTTTTCGTTGGTAGGAGCGTTCTAGATATTCTTTAAACGAGGTTACATAAGACTGAGCGTTATCTAATGAACTGCAGATATTCCATTTACTTTCCATTGGAACATATACCTCATCATTGTCAGATTCGAACTGTGATTTCATATCTTGGTTATGGATCCGTAATAGCTCAAATTTATTTATGTACTCATCAATAATAATGCGGTTTTTATTGATATTTTTACTGAGATTATTGATGAGAATACGACGATTAAGTTCATCCATTAGATCGATAAAGTAAGCGACAGAAAACCACATATATTGGATGTGGTATTGAATGGGAAAAAATCGATGATAGTAGCTGGTATCTAGAGATATTATCGAGTGGAAACGACTAAAAAAGTGATAACTGACCTTATCATTCTCTAGGAGGTTTGTTAGATTGTAAGATAGACGTTCAGCTTGAGCATTGCAGTTTAAAATTGCTTTCTTTAAAGCTTCATTCTTCGCATCCGCTTCGTAGAAAAACGTGATATTGCCTGTATTATTCAAGACTTCTACTTTGTGGTTTTGTTTACTGTCTACGAGCTTTAGACATTCAATGGCTTTGGATTTAGCTTGTTCTATTACATTGCTACCCCATGAGCTGATTTCGCTTTCATCGTTCTCTTTTACCATTAAACTTCTAATGGTATTATAAAAGTTATCCCTATCATTATCTCTTTCATCTGTTTTTAAAAGTTTTAATAAAAGCTCTTCTTGGAACTCGAATGTAAGTTCAAGGACTAACATAAAACTATAAAGCCTATAATCGAATATAAGATCAAACTTACTTAAATTTGTTTGGAGGTTTTCTGCAATATTATGTTCAGAATTAACCCAAAACTGCTTGTTATTAAGATCTTGCTCAAGCTGACAGTTTTTTATATTCGTCATTTTTGATGACAATATTGATTTAAAGCTTTTGTTTCTGAGATGAGTTTTTTTAAAAGTGTCAATCCAATTAATGCTAGGTAGAACATTCATACCAGCGTTAAAGAACTTTTTTATATTTTTATTATTGACTAAGACAGAATCAAAACTGTTTACATCCAGTTGTAAAGGCTGGACACACATAACCGATAATTTAATCATTTTATAGGAAATCCTTTTCAGGGTTACTAACATAGCTCTCTGGGAGGGATTCTTTGCGATAATCAATAGTAAGTTCGTCATCAACCCTGATATCTCTGAGTGCGATAAGGCGCAATGGGTCGTAGTGAAGAGCTATGTTTGGAGTTCGGCTATGATTTATATAACTGTATTTAGTCCTTAATGGTCTAACGAGTAGCTCATTTTTACCGAGATAGTTGCACTCCATAAAAAAGTAGTTTTTGTAATTTGGAATTTTGGGAGCAAGTTTGCTTTCTAGCTCGTTGTATTTATCAACCGTAAGAATTTGACCATCTAAAACGCACAATAGGCTTCCGCATTCGATGTTGTGAGCGTGACAAAAGAGACCAAATCCATGCAGTTCGCTATGTCGAATATCGGTGTTTTCAATGTTATCAAGAACGACTGTCCTAACAAAATCTATGTCTT
This sequence comes from Shewanella sp. MBTL60-007, assembly GCF_019654915.1. Lineage (GTDB taxonomy): Bacteria > Pseudomonadota > Gammaproteobacteria > Enterobacterales > Shewanellaceae > Shewanella. The sequence goes on from NZ_BPET01000014.1 coordinate 25,925, forward strand.
TTGTTACATCCATGATCACTCCTTTAAGTTACACTTCCTATTTTTTGATAGTAACAACTTGTGATTTAACTCCATATAAAAGAACCATACTACATGACTTTTGATCTTTGCAATCTACTGATGTTTAAAAAGAACATCTTGGCTGGGAATAAATTGTATACGTTTTTTAACAGGAGGAGGTTCGCGATTATGAGCCTGCTGTAGTTGAAGCTCTAGTCTCACTTTTTGTTGCAAACATTGAGTGCAGCTATAGTAGACTCCGTATTTGGCGATCATTGCTCACCCATATCCGACACCAGCGTGATCAGCGCCTTTAGCTCTAGCTTCGCCCCCCATGCTCACGTTATCACCCAGTTGCCCTTTGTTATTATTGCCGCCTTGAGATCACTCATCGGTTTCCAGCTGATTAACTTAGGTGTCGCCACACTCTTGGCATGGTTAGTGGTTATTGCTTAAGAGACAGATACAATAAAGCCGCCAACTCTGTGAGTTGGCGGCTTTATTGTTTTAACCGTTTCTCTTAAAAGCGATTCGCTTAGAAGCGGTAGTCAACAGATAGGTAAAGCTGCTGGCTGTCATTCAGTGACGCGCTCTCAGTGCCTGCAATTGCGCCGCTGTATGGCGTTGGCGTTGGGCCACTTACATCGTAATCTTGCTTAAGGTAGCGGTAACCGATTTCGGTGCTCACCTTGTCGTTAATCTTATACATTAGACCCGTTTGACCACCCCAGACGAAGCGGTTTTTTGAGTCTAGTGTACTGGCTTCTGGACTGATGTGGTTCATACCCGCAGTCGCACCAATAAACCAGTTAAGTTTGTTGCTGTCGCCTAGACCCACTAGGTAGTCATAAGACATTAAGAAGCTTTGCTGACGGCTAAAGTCATCTGAGTTGTAAGAGTACGTACCGTAAACACGGTTAGCATCATTTAGATAAACACCGGCTCTGACTTCATAGATAACGTTATTTTCGGTCTCTTTTAGATGCTGAGTCTGAGAGCCGCCCTCAATTGGGTTTTGTAGTTCAGGCTCGTAAGAACCTTTATAAGTGTTTTGCTGTGCGCCAACACCGCCACCAATGAACCAGTCTGCAGCCATAGTTGGTGCCGAGATTGCCGTTGCCATTACAGATGCTAAGATAAGTGATTTAGTTTTCATGCTGTGCTCCCACACTAGTAAAATTGTTTAGGTCTTGCGTTTCGTTGGAGACATCATAGGGGGAACTAGCTGAATAATAACTGAATGATATTAACGATCGCTGATGTTGAGTATTTTGCTATATAGATACTAAGCACTATTTGCTAAGCTGTTGAAAGTTATTGATTAAATGATTTGTACTATATAAATAAGTCGAAGCGATTTGTCATCAAATGGTAAGTTGCTCGCTGTCGAGGTGATGATGGAATTGGTCTTTGTTCATGGATGGAGTGTTACCAATACAGACACTTATGCTCAGCTGCCCCAAGCGATCGTTAAGCTGATGGATCCTGAGGTTGCCCTCTCTATTCGCCATATTCATTTAGGGCGCTATATTAGCTTCGATGATGAAGTTCGCTTGAGTGATATCGCCAAAGCCTTTAATGATGCGCGAACGGATCTGCTTGGGGATAAGCCATTTGCAGTGATCACCCACTCCACTGGCGCACCTGTGATGCGTCAGTGGCTGCAGATGTTTTTCGATGCAGACAAGATTAGCGACTGTCCACTAACGCATTTGATTATGCTTGCCCCGGCAAACCATGGCTCAGCGCTGGCTCAACTAGGTAAGTCGAGAGTGGGGCGCATTAACAGCTTTTTCTCGGGTGTTGAGCCGGGGCAGCGGATCTTGGATTGGTTAGAGCTTGGTAGCGATGGGCAGCATCAGCTGAACCTGCACTGGCTTAAAGAGTTTACCCTAGAAGGACCTTTTCCCTTTGTTCTGACGGGAGAGACCATTGACAGCCAATTCTACGATTATCTCAATAGTTATACGGCTGAAGCTGGCTCAGACGGTGTGGTAAGGGTAGCCTCAGCGAACCTGAACTTTAGTTATCTGCTGTTAGAGCAATCGGCGCACTCCCTTACCAGCTTCGATGGCCGCAGGATCTCAACACTGCAGTTAACTAACCACTCTACCCCTAGACAGCAAACCGCCTTCGAAGTGATCAATAATGCCAGCCATAGTGGAAGCAGGAAGGGCATTATGGGGTCGGTGACAAGCAAAAATGCCGCGAAGAAACCTGTCGTGCAGCGCATCCTTCAATGCTTAAAGGTCTCTGAGCCACAGCAATATCAACGGCTGTGCGAGCAGATGGCAGAGAGTCATTCAGTTAAGCGCAAGCAGCGTACCTGTATGCTGGTGGTTCGAGTCATCGATGATACTGGGCTGGCAGTAGAGGATTTCGATATCATCTTGCTCTCGGGCGCCGAGTTCGTTCCCGGACAGTTTGCTAAAGGTTTTATGCTGGATAAGCAGCGCAACCATAGCAATAACCACGTGGTTACCTTCTATTTCGATGCGAATAAGTTAGCCAAAGTTAGCGATGGCAAGATAGGTCTTCGTGTCGATCCTAGGCCAAATAACGGTGTCTGTTATTACCACAGTGGCGAGTTTCATTCCGGCGGGGAACAGGTGCAAGTGTTACTGCAAGCAGACCAAACCACCATGGTGGATATCGTGTTGCAGCGGCAGATCAGCCCTAAAACATTTACCTTAGTTGATTCGGAACATGGGGGGGATTTTTCCCATTTAGCCGACGATTAGCTGGCTCTTTCGCGCTGTGTTTGCTGAGAGTTTTCTCAGGTTAACCTCTCGATTAGTCTTTAGCTGGCGAACAGGTTATGATCTTTTTTGTTTGGAGTATTTACTCTAATTTATACTGTTGCCAGAGTCTGTTTCAGATTGAATTCAGCTTGGTGAGTAATAATTAACCATAAGTTATTTATCTCCTGCCAGTGTGTTCAGCGATAAACTCTCTTTAGATAGTCGACATCAAATCTTTTATTTTTAAGGTTCAATCTATACATGCTTAAAATTACATCTATTTTAACAGTACTTTCGCTGCTGTTTTTCTTGTCTCCTGTTCAGGCTGAATCGGAATTTGAATCTGAGTCGATCGAGCGAGAGCCACAACAAGCACGTTACGATAGAACCTTCCCAATTTGGGCACAGGAAGCGATCGATTTAGGTCATGAGTTGCCAAAGCCATATGGCTTTACGTTGAACTACATGAGTATGGATCAGCCTCTCGTGGTCGACTCGGTAGGTTTCTCGGGGCTGGGTGGTTTAGACGACATTTTAAGCATTAAAGGCAGCAAGGCTAAACAGACCTCTGAAACCCTGACTCTAAGAGGCGATATGTGGGTGCTCCCCTTCTTAAACCTCTACGGTGTCATCGGTCATACCAAAGGCAGCAGTATTGCAAACGTAAAATTAGAAGCTGACTTAACCGAGGTATTGCCGCCACTTTATTGCAAGTTTAACCCTTGTACCGCTACCAGTCCGGCATTCGACTTTGTATTGGATTTTAAGGGCACCACTTATGGTGTGGGTGGCACGATCGTTGGTGGTATCGACAATTGGTTTGCCTTACTGGATGTGAACTACACCAATACGCGTCTGAATATTCTTGATGGAGAGATCAGCTCTATTGTAGTGTCGCCGCGTGTGGGTTATCGCACCAAGTATAACAATCATGACGTGCAACTCTGGGTTGGCGCCATGTATCAAAACGTGGAACAGACTTTTAGCGGCTATCTACGGGATATCGGTATTCCTGTTGGTAATGCCAAGTTTGAGGTCAATCAGCACCTTGAAGATAAGTGGAACGGCCTAATTGGTAGTCAGGTTGGGATCACCAAGAACATTGATCTGTTAATGGAGTTTGGTGTCGGTACCCGTAACAGCTTCATGATGGGGCTAGGTTACCGATTTTAACTGACAACTTATACAGAATCTTAGGGGAGAATATGCGCCATATTTACCTATTACTTTTGACGTTATTTCTGAGCGGCTGCTCCGCCGTCGATATTATCGACACTCGAGAGAAACAGCAGCTGCAAACAGCAGGGTTCGAGCAGCATAAGCTGGCTCTCCAAGAGGGCGGTGAACTTAATTATTGGCAGGCGGGACAAGGCAAGGCTGTGCTGCTGATCCATGGCTTTGGTGGTACTGCAGTAACCAGTTGGCAGCAGGTGATGCTGGAGCTGAGTAAAGACTACCGAGTTATTGCTCCGGATCTCGCCTGGTTTGGAGAGTCAGTGAGTCAGGCTACCCCAAGTTTAGCGACTCAGTCGCAGGCGGTGAGACAGCTGATCCAAGCGTTGCAGCTTGATAAGGTCAATGTGGTTGGGATCTCCTATGGTGGTTTCGTTACTTTTGATCTGATGCTTAACGAGCCTAAGGTCGAGAAAGCGGTATTGCTGGCAAGCCCTGGAGTGCTGTTTTCTGACGGTGATCTGCAACAGATGAATCAACGTTTTGAGGTCGATGATCCAAGCGCTATTTTCGTGCCAGAAACACCAAAGCAGATGCGACGTTTACTGGATGCTACCTTCGTCGATTTTCCTTGGTACCCGGGTTTTATCGACTCGAGTATTTATGACAAATACTTTGCGGGTTATCTCGATGAGAAACGACTGCTTATCGAAGGACTTCCCGCAGACAGAGATAGAATCGCCGCCAATATAGTGGTCGACTCCCTGCCGCCTAGCGTGTTGATCTGGGGTGAGAATGATAAGGTTTTTCCACTCGCATCGGGCGTTCAGCTTGCCGACTACCTGACGGCACCTATCGTGGTCATTCCACAGGGGGCCCACGGGATCAGTAACGACTATCCGGAGATTGTCAGTCAAACCATTAAGGCATTTGTACAATGATGAGCCGAATATTTAGCCATGGCGTTGTGAGTGCTATGGCCATTTTTGTACTGAGCGGTTGTGGTAGCAGCGATTGGCAAGTGCGAGCCTTACCTAGTGAAGTTGCCATTGGCGCAGCTCTTGATAGCGAACCTGATATAAACCTTTTGCACGCAATAGAGCTGCAAGAGCTGCCATTAGTGCAGATCCCTAAGGCTGTTCGTCCTTGCTGCGCCTTCGGGAACGCTCAAAAGGTGACGATAGGGCCTGTTCCTGTGCCTTTTTTTCGCTATGCCAACACCTTAGCCGTCGATAGCGTTGGGCCTCATGCCTATGAGGCGGGTACCTTTAGCTATCAAAAAGATGCACCTAATGGCAGTCGCGGTACCGAAAATAACGGCCAGATGTATACCCTGCAAGGGGGCTTTATCGATCTGGCTCATGTGCGCGACACTGCCGACAATGCCATCGCACTGTTTTACCGTATCTACCCAAAGCTTGGTGAGCTGCAAACCATTAAGCTTCCAGATGAGATAGGTCCGAGAACCATAGAGCTGAGTGAATTTGACATCAGCCATTTAACCGCAAGACAGCGCTGGGAGGTCGCCGCTGCGATTTCGGTAAGGCAGGCCTACTTTATGGCTGAAGCCCATGAAATTGCCCAGTGGCATGGCTATCGCAGCTGGGCGCCTTGGTCCGAAACTGTTTCAGCCTATTCGCCAGAAGATCTCTACTCCAATATGCTGGGGGCTAAAATCGCCTTGGCGCTAATTAACAATAATTTGGCGATGAATAAAGAGCTGTATAACCAGCATATGACTCAATGGTTATCGGCCACTCTTAACTGGTTACAGCCAGTTTCAATTAAGCAGACTAACGCACTCTTTGATGTGATTGATGGTCACTGGTGGGACTCGCAGCAGCCATTGCCGAGCAAGTTTATGTTACTCAAACGCCATTATGAATTAGGCGATCGGCAGTCGCCTTATTTAGTGCCTAAAGCTATGGCTAAGTCCCATAGTAAGTGGAGTGAGGTGGAGGGGATATTTGAGTTGCCACCGCAAGCGCATCATCTGTCTTTGAGTAACTCTACCCATGGGATCGACATCGATACTATTGCCAAGCAGAAGCTCATTGTTAGCGAAAAATTCAAAGATAGCTTTAAGCATATTCCCGCAGAGCTGTGGCAGGACGGCTTTACTCAGGCTGACTTTTATAAAATTAGCCAATACAACCAAGCGCAAGATGAGATAGAGCTGCGACAGCACCAGCAGCAAGACGATGTAGACGACCCCGTGACACCACAGGAGAAGTAATGACAGCTAGATCGAGCAAAACGGTTCTGATCTCTTGGTTTACTCGATGTACGCTTGTACTGACTTGTATCTCTACGCCTGCATTGGCGAAAGAGACTGCAGAGCAAGATATTGATCTCGATAAGGCTGCAGCAGTCGCTCAGCTGGCAGATGAAGAGCAAGATGAAAAGGAATCTCAAGGCTGGCTTGAGGATTTCTTGCAAACCTTAGGAGCCGATGGTGAATTTGATCCCGATAAGCTGATCGATTTTAGCTATTTGCCAGGGCCCTTCTACAACCCGGAGATGGATCTTGGCGTTGGGATCTCGGCAGTGGGCTTATACCAATATGACCCCGATGATGAAGTGAGCCAGTTATCCTCGTTAGTGATCAATGGCCTCGCCTCGACTAATGGCGCATTGGGCGTTGCAGTAGCAAACAAGACCTTCATTAATCAAGACCAACAGCGTTTTTACCTGAACGCCGAAGTCTATGATGCTCCCGATGTCTTCTATGGGGTGGGTTACGATACTAATCATCAAGAGGGGAATCGGGTCGAGTTTAACCAGCGTATCATCTCGGTTAACCCTATGCTGCTACAACGGATGAGCCCGACTAGCTTCGTGGGGATCGGTTTCGATTTTAGCTACGCCGATGCCAGCAAAATTAACTTGTTAGACTCGGATGTCGATACCGGCATACTCGATGAAAGCTCTCGCAGCGTCGGTGTGAATCTGCTGCTTAATCACGACAGTCGAGATAATGTATTGAATCCGCAGTCAGGGCGGATCTTAGAAATAGATGCGACCTTCTATCGCCAATACTTGGGCAGTAAAACAGACTTCGATGTCTATAACGCGCTATACAGCGAGTATATGCAGACTGGGCGTGGCGAAGATATCTTAGCTTGGCAGGTGCGAGGGAGGTTCACCAATGGTGAGGTGCCATGGGATCAGCTTTCTAAAGCCGGTGGCGGCGATCTACTGCGAGGTTATACATCTGGGCGTTATCGCGATAAGCAGATGTTGATGAGTCAGATTGAATATCGCTTAAATCTGCCAGGGCGTCATGGCATGGTGTTCTGGGGCGGCGCGGGTGTGATTGCCGATGATATTAGTGAGTTCGATGGCAATAAAATTCTGCCTAATGGCGGCATAGGCTATCGATTCGAGGTTAAACCCCGAGTGAATCTAAGGCTCGATATGGCGTGGGGCGATGGTGACAGCGGCTTCTACTTTAACGTCAACGAAGCGTTTTAAAATAAAAGTGAATGAAAAACAAAAAGGGCTCATATGAGCCCTTTTTTAGTTAACGAATTTGCTTATTATTAAGCTTAGGACTTATTTCTTGAAGATAGCTTCGTTAGTGCCGTATGGGCCTAAGTTTAGGTCACGCTTACGGATCTCATCAACACGGTCGAATGCTTCTTCTGCTACGCGTAGGTTCTTAACGTCTTTGCGCCAGTAGTACTTGAAGCCGTTGAAATGCGCGTTGTTCGGGTACCAGTACATCACACCTAGGCCTTTGTCAGACATGATAGGTGTGTTGTGGATAGTCGCGCCAGGAATGTAGAAGTACTGGCCTGTGCCTAGCTTCTTGAACTGGTTATCGGCAAGAGTTTGGCCTTCACCGTTTACTACGTAGTAACACTCTGGCTGACCATGGAAGTGTGGTGCGTGGTCAGATTTACCACCGTCGGTGATCCCGATAACCACTGGGCTATCTGAAAGCTCTTTCCAAATGTAACCAACAGGAGACTTGTTACGGTCACAGTCTTTAACTTCTAGTACGTTACCGTCATCATCAAGGGTCTTACAGAAGCGTTGATCTTTAGCGATGCTGTCGTTTGCTTGGATGGTTGTGAAGTCAATCTCACCCGCTTCCCATGCTGCGATATAGGCTTCAACTTCTGGGTTGCTACACTGCTCTGGCATAGTGTCTTGTGGTGAATATGGCGTGCTGTCGTATGGGACTGGCGTCATCTGCTGGTATGGCAGTTGAGCGTGGTCACACTGTGGGCCCTGAGCAAATGCTGCTGTTGAAGTTAGTGCGGCAATACCGAACATCATTTTTAGTTTCATCATTCTCTTCCTGTTTTTTTAGCTTATGCAGCTAAAGCTGCGATATTGTGCTCGTTTTAACGGGCTTGAGCTAACAATAAAGTGATAGGGGCTGCGTAAAGTTGAAATGGATCACGCAGCATTTTAAGCAGCAAACTTATTCGTGAACTCGGTCGCGAATAATCTTTCTTTTGCTGTTTTATCTAGATGTGAAATTGCAGGCTCAACTGAGCGTAATTTGAGGCGCCTTGCGGTGCCGTGCCATCTTCATAAGGGCTAACTCCATCATCAATCTGGTAACGACCGAGTTCAAAACCTAACGCCAATGCTGGGGTGAGATTGGTGAATAGATTCACTCCTGCATGAAAGCGATTGCTCTGTTCCTCTTCGGTGATGGTGTGGCCGTAGAACAGACTCGATCGAGTGCGTTCGCTCCAGAAGTGGCGATAGGCAAACATCGCCGAAGTGGTGGTTTCTATCTCGCCATCGATCATATCCCTAGCCGCATCTGTGCCAACATAACGGCCTAAATTGCCATAGTGAACTTGCAGGCGAATATCGTCCTTGCCAAAGGTTTTAAGTTTAGCGGCGAATGAGACGCCGGCGCCAAATTGGGCCGTGTCTTGTGGGTCTAAATAGCGCAGCAGGCTGGCTACTGAAACATTACCCCAATCGCCTTGTTGATTGAAACGGATCACGGCATCAGGCACGTAGTCATTACTGGTATCGACCCACTTTTTATCGGTGTCAGTACTGCCTGCTTGGGTGCCATAGGTATAAGGGTTTTCAAGCGCAAACTGCCAATTCTCGGTGCTGTAACGAACTAAAGTCTGACGCACCATCGCCTGGCCAACTAACGGCCCACCTAAGTCAGCGGTTTCCGCAAAGGCGCTGGTATTGACCATGGTTGACCAGGTTTGGCCTGCAGTGAAATCGTTATAATTGATATAGGCATGCCTTAAGCGTGGGCTATAGGAGTTAGAAAAAGCCGCATTTCCTTGAGCCGAGCCAGAGAAATCGATCTCTGCGAAGCCAGTTACATCGCCGTGAGTGATCCCGACATTTAAGCGGCTTTCGGCGGCGCTAAATTGGGTTCTTTTTGCTGAGTCTGTGACGCGACCACCGCCAGTCCAGCTATCTTGAAAGGCGATGTTGCCATCTACATAGCGGGCATTGGCTTTTAGAAACCCACCGAAATGGTATTCACTGGCCATGGATGACTGCGAAACAGCGCCAAATAAACAGATACAAATAGAGACTCTAGTCATCGATTTCATAGTTATTTCTTGTAGGGAAGAGTAAAAAAGCCCTCATACTATTTTGTATAGAAAGGGCGTGATCCATCGAGGCGGCAGTAAGCAGGGATACTGGGCCTAGTCCAATTGTTAGGAGAATCTAAAAATTAACAGAGGGTGACAGAAGCGAAGTGAGAGCAGCTTCGCTTCTGTCGGTAACGCGAGTTAACCTGTTAGGCCTGCTAATGATCCTATGCGTGATCCTGTGCTAGAGTCATTGGCAAGCGTTAACCTAATAGCTGAAAGTTAAGCAACTATTAGAAGTAGTAACCGAAGTTAATGTTAACGCGCTTATCCCAGCTGTCGCCCATTTCTGGTAGACCCACGTGGTCGTTGTTAGCGGTAGAGAATGTCATGTTCTTACCCATAACGAAATCGACCATGGTGTAAGTTGGGCCTGCAGAAATCGCACAGCCCGTCACGTTTTGCATGCTGTTGTCATAGCTAGCATCGTCAACATCAGGTGTCATCAGACCAAAATCGTTATAACACTTAACGCTGCCCCAATCGGTCGCGAATGTCTTAGCAATGTTAGCGCTATAAGACTGACCCTTAGAGGCGATCTCGTATTGCCAGCTGACAACCGATACAGCGATCTTGTTGGCATCTACGGCGTCTGCGGCATCGTATTCGTACTGCATCGCTTGCAACTGTAGGTTCCAGCCTTTATAGCTGCTATCTAAGTGCAGCGCGACGGCGTAACGGTCACCGTTGTTACCTGTATTGCTGTTATAGATCTGACCATACTGCACCGAACCGCCAAGAGTCGTTTGACCGCCTTCGTGTTCCGCGGTGTAAGTCTGGCGCAGGTTGAACTGGTTGGTCTCTTCGTTGAAGTACTCGATACCGCTTGCGGCTATGGTTCCGCTGTATAGGTCGGTAGAGTAACGCTTGTTCTCAGATGGACCGTATTCAGCACTTTTGTAGAAGGCTAAGTCAGTATGCCAGCCGTTCTTTTCGTAAACGGCCTTGATACCTGTGTCATGATCATCTTCAAAACCTAAGTAATAGGGAATGCCAAACCAATAGCTGTTTGAGATGAAGTCTCGGTTACCAAATGGCACCTTGTTAATACCAAACTGTAGTTGCCAATCAGGGTTTACGTCGTAGTATGCGTAACCGTATTTGATGTAGTCAGTGCCTGAGGTAAAGCGGTACTCGGCCGATAGTCCCCAGTCACCGTGTTTGCCATCAAACTTGATTGCCGCCATATCAAAATAAAAGTCACCGCCTTTATCTTTATTGGCTTGGTCATAGTCTCGGTAAGCGTAGTTAACACGTACCGCGCCGCCTAGCTTGATGCCGTCTTCAGTTTGCTCTGCAGCAAAAGCCGCTGAGCCTGAAAGTGCGATTGCTGTAGCCACCATCGACAACATAAACTTAGTGGTATTTTTCATCATCATTCCCTATTTCTATTTTTAGATTTGTAAATTAATCAGTCACATTACATCTCTTCAAACCAAGTACGGTGGCACTCTGTACAGACGGGTGCTTTCTTCTCGTGCTCGGCATGACACGCTAGACAACTTGCGCCTTGGTTGTAATGCAGCGACTTGTGAGGATGTGCCTCAGGGATCGCCAATTTGCTTTCATCGACAGGGATACTGTTGATGTCGCCATGACACTCAACGCATGCCGCATCGGTCGCATTCTTCTTACCGGAGCCTTGGTGGCAGGTTTGGCAACCATCTTGGTAGATAAACTCGTGGTTGATGCGGCCTTCAGTCTTGCCTTTCATCTTGACTAGCTCGCCGGCCATCACATTGCTAGATAGCGCTAGGCCAAGTAGTGCGCTTAGTAATAACTTGTTCATTTGACGGCTCCTTAAAGATCGGCTTTGATGGTTTCAGACACTACGATACCCATGACTAGACACTCTAGGCAGGATGTAGAGCTCAAACGGGCTTCACCGTGGATGCCACCTGTCACTTCACCAATGGCGTATAGATTCTTGATAGGTTCCATAGAACGACCATCGATTACACGAGCGCCTAGATCGGTTTTTAGACCACCCATGCAGTAGTGCACTTTTGGCCAAATGCGTGATACAACGAATGGGCCCGTTAGCGTTTCTGCTGTATCCATCTTGCGGTTGAATAGCGGATCTTTACGGTCGCTAACGTGCTTGTTGTACTCTTTGATGCTGCGCTTAAGCTCAGCAGCTGGGATATCGAACTTAGCTGCGATCTCATCGAGAGAGTCAACTTTCCAAGCCATCTTGTCGCGAAGGGCGCGCACAACACGGTCGTCATTGGCGTAGTTGTTGTAGTTGAAGAACACCACTGGGTAAGCAGGGCTACCGTCGGCGTTACGGTTCTTCATAATCGCTTCAGAGCAGGTCTTGCGGTCAGCACGTTCGTCCATAAAGCGCTTGCCGTTTAGGACACTGATCGCCACACCTTGGTGCCAGCCGATAGATAGCAAGGCGTTTGACCAACCGAATCCACCTTCATCTGGTGAGCCCCAGTGGCCCGTTTGGATTAGGTTCATATGTACAGGCAGTGCGCCGTGAGCCATCGCCGTTAGGGTCACTTCGCCTGTCGCGCCCATTGCATTGGTGCAATCGAGCGTTGGATCGAGCGACGGATCAACTGCTTCACGTAGCTTCATGTTGCGAGCGAAACCGCCGTTAGCCAGTACTACCGCTTTGTTTGCTTTAACAAAAATAGTGGTGCCAGTGTTTAGATCTGGGAAGCGGTAGTTCTTACGAACCTTAACGCCGATGATCTTCTGACCGTCCATGATGAAGTCTTCGATATAGTGTTGTAGGCGGTAATCGACGCCCTCTTTTACGCCTGCTTCATATAGTTTGGTGGTGATGTCGCCGCCAGTACCGTGTTGGGTACGAATCGCGCGAGCCTTGTTGTGACCGCCTACCTGAATGTTAAAACCATCACGGAATTTAACGCCGGTATCGATACAAAGATCGTAGGCATCTAGAGAGCGGTTAGCGATTTGGCGTAGCGCAGGTTCGTTTTGCATGCCGCGACCAGAGATAATCTGATCTTTGACTAACTCTTCTGGTGAGTCGTCATTCACGCCTTGTGCTAGCTGGATTGGGTTCTTAGGGATCGCCAGCCAGCCGCCGTTGATTGCCGAGTTACCACCAATCACCTGCATCTTTTCTAAAACAAGTACAGAACCCAGTCCTTGGCGCTTAGCATTTAGCGCTGCAGAAAGGCCAGCAAAACCAGAGCCAACGACAATCACATCGACGCTTTCGTCCCAATTAATCTCGCCACAGCTTTTAGCTTGTACTGTACCGGGTAAGGTTGCCGCTAAACTACCAACGGCAGCACCAGCACTGAGTTTTAAAAAGTTTCTTCTACCTTGCATTTTCTTGTAATCCTCTAATAGGGAATGCGGTAACGATAAACGCAAGTTCAGTTGTTAAAGGTGAACTAAGTCACGCCATTTTTTCAGTGACAAATTTATTCGTGAGGCAGCTCTCGAATAAATTTTCTCTCAAAATACTGGCCGAAATGAGAAGCGAGAAAATGTGAATGGAATCGATATTGGGTTACAAGTTATTGCGCTAATGTTTATATGACGTAATTCACAAAGCCTACTAATAAAGTGGTATTAGCGTGAAGTGAATCCCGATTAGGAAAGAGATATCTATAATCTGCAATTGTTAGAAGCGCATAATCGGTTCAACTGTAAAACTAGGCTTGTAATAGATGAAATGTCCCACAGAAGCGTTGCCCATGATGCGCTGCAATCAGATACTCGATGCCGCCGAGCAGCTTATTGAGTCTCAAGGCATAGTGTCATTTAAGTTCTCGCAACTCGCAAAAGAGGTGGGATGTTCCACTGGTACCTTGTATAAATTTTTTGAGCGTAAAGAGGATGTATTAGTCTGCCTATTTTTACGCAGTGCGACCTCTAACCACTTGCCAATATTCATTAACAAATATCCCGATTTAACTGCCCAAGAAAAAGTGCTGTTACCCATTCTGTTTACATTTGAAACCATCAAGCGCAGTAAAAGCTTCTTTACTCTGCGCTCAGTTTCGGTCAACACCATGGTTTGGCAGCTAGCCAGCGATGAGAAAGTGGATCGCTTTAAGAAGCGTATCAATGCGTTTTGGGGCTGGTTTACCGACTCACTCAATGAAGCGGTAGCAAAAGGTGAACTTGAGGCAACACCACTACAAGTTAAAGAGTTAGTGCAGGGGATCACCTTCTACCTCACAGGTTCGCTAACCCAGTTTGAAAGCCAGTTGATTGCCCCTGAGTACTTATCAAACCGTCGTGAGACCTGTTACCGCCATCTGGCGCGCTTAATGGGACAGTACAAGTGGACTAAGCCACTCACCCCAGAGCTGTTTGAATCTCTAGAGAGCAGAAGCTCAAGCTTCTTCGATAAACATTATCGCGACCATATGAGCTGCAGTGCCTGTAGCGCTTTATCCTGTTATCCGCTCGATAGTGAAACGGCTTGCCTACGTAAGAAACAACACGCCGCTTAGTCTGCCGCCCCCGCCTAAAGCCCCTTTGAAAGGGGGCAATACAGTGATTTTTACGGGGATATGCTTGCTGAAGATCTTGAAGCTAGCCCCCGTTTTGCTTGACTTTTTTATGACCACTGATAGGCTGCTCTGTCAGTAATCAAGGTGGTATACAATGCAAATAACTTATAATTTAAAACCTGCGTTAGAGCGCCGTAGCGAACAGTTTAACCCTACGAGTAATGTGGGCTTCGGCAACCTCAGAACTGATCACATGTTTTTGATGGATTACCGCGATGGGCAGTGGTGTGATCCAAGAGTGGTTCCTTATGGTCCGTTTCAGGTTGCTCCTGGCGCTATCGCTTTGCATTATGGCCAGTCGGTATTTGAAGGCGCCAAAGCCTTTCAACATGAAGATGGCGAGATCTATACCTTCCGTATCGATAAGAATGCCGAGCGTTTAAACCGTTCTGCCGATATTCTTTGTATTCCGGCTATTCCTGAGCAGATGCAGATCGATGCCATTAATGCCTTGATCGATGTTGACCGTTTATGGTTTCCGATGCAAGAGGGTGCCTGTCTCTATATTCGTCCATTTATCTTCGCCACCGAAGACCGTTTATCAGTAAGCCCGAGCGAGCAGTACACCTTCTGTGTGATGCTAAGCCCTAGTGGCCCTTATTATAGCGATGGCTTCGATAAGGCGATTCGCCTGTTGATCAGTGAGCGTTTCCATCGTGCGGTTTCTGGCGGCACGGGGGCTTCTAAGGCTGCGGGTAACTACGCGGCATCGCTAAAGGCGGGTAAGGCTGCTGCTGAGTATGGCGCCGAGCAGGTGCTGTATTTAGATGCTAATAATAAGCAGATCGAGGAAGTGGGGGCGATGAACCACTTCCACGTGCTGAAAGACGGTACGATTATTATTCCAAAATTTACCGACACCATCTTAAAGTCGATTACCTCACAGTCTATTCTCGATTTGGGCGAGTTACTGGGCTGCGAAGTGCGCCAAGAAACAGTGATGCTAGATAAGTTTATTAGCGATATCGAGTCTGGTGAGATCATCGAGGCTGGCGGTTTTGGTACGGCGGCCGTTGTATCGCCAGTAGGCTCTTATATCTTTGAAGATAACCGCATTGTTACCGTTGGAAATGGCGAAGTGGGTGAGCACACTAAGCGGATCTATAAGGTGTTGACTGAGATCCAGAAGGGCCATATTCAAGGGCCTGAAGGTTGGGTGCAACACGTTAAGCGGGTGCAGATTTAAGGCTGTTAACTCAGTTAGCTAAATACTAAAGGCTCCTTATGGAGCCTTTTTTATGACAGTTATTAAAGCGTGATAATGGTGTTGATCATCACCGCTTGGCGGCTAATGTTTTGTGCGGTTGGGTAAAACTGATACTCGCCTACTCCATTAAGCTCATCTTCGGGGATCTTGTTGCCATCGCTAGTGTTTACAATGTTGACCTGCTGCATTTCTCCGGAGGTGTTGATCACAAAGGAGACCTTGTAGCTTGCTTTATCTTGCGTTGTTTCGACTGTTGACTGGGGCAATATCCGTTGCCAGCTAATGAGCGTGTCTTTTGTCACCCAGAAGTAGGCCATTTCGCTCCCGCTGATCGCTAGTGGTGACTTGGCGGAGTACATATCCCTTTGATTTGCACAGCCCATGCTACTCAATATTATGAGGGCAGCGAAAAAACCATAGGCTAATTTTAGTGGTCGATGCATTTTGATACGCTTATTGTTCTTATGTAAATACTGAGGCGGTAAAGTTATCCTTTAGGGGGCGGTAAGTCTAGTCAGGATATTGACGTATTAGAATGTAGGTCTGGAGAATGTACTGCAAGACTGGTTAAGGGTGGTGATAAATTTGGAGGTCAGCTTTAAATGTGGTCAAAGCTGTCTAAATCTTTCTGTTTGTTGGGTTTTTAAATTATTTGCGATAAAAGTAATTTATTTGACGTGTGTTAAAGTGTTGAAGCTTAAAGGAGAAATGAATAGGCAGGAAGATCTGCCTATTCAGAGGAAGTTATTGCTGTTGCTTCGAGGCGCTTGGCTTCTCGATTAGATGCTCACTCGGCACATTATGCTTAAGCATAAGCTGGTGGATCTCTTCATCCTTGCTTTCCCAGATATCATTTAGCCAACGTTGGAACTCAACGCGATAGGCTGCTTCAGCAAAGTAGCGTTTATTGTCCACCTTAGGTACGGGAAGAACCTTCACTCGCACGACTATCTTCTTCATACGGCCATGCATCACCTCATCTAAGGCATCCTTTTTTATGGCTTCAGGATAAACCAGAGTGACGTCGAGCAGGTTGGTAAACTGTTCACCCATGGCAGAGAGGGCAAAGGCGATACCACCGGCCTTAGGGCGTAATAGGTAGCGGTAAGGCGAATCTTGGCGAATACGTTTCTCTTCGGTAAAGCGACTGCCTTCAACATAGTTGATGATCGAAGTTGGCATATTACGAAACTTCTCACAGGCGCGACGAGTGGTCTTTAAATCTTTGCCTTTAAGTTTAGGGTTCTTCTTCAGTTTTGCCGGACTGGTACGGGTCATAAAGGGCATATCCAGTGACCAGCAACCTAAGCCTAAGAAGGGCACATAGAGTAGCTCTTTCTTGAGGAAGAATTTAAGCATAGGAATATGATTACGCAGGACGTATGTCTGAGCGGCAATATCGAAGCCACTGAGATGGTTACTGATCAGTAGATACCAGCTGTGCTTATCTAGGTTTTCCAGTCCTTCAACATCCCACTCGATATCGGCAAGCAGATATAATATTCCACCATTACAGGTAGCCCAGGCCCACATAAAGCGGTTCATCACATGGGTTAAGCCGTTACGAACTAGAGTTATTGGCAATAGAAATTTAAATATTCCCCCAATAATAATCAGCGAGGCCCACACCACAGTATTAATGATCAATAACAGGGTGCTTAAGAAATATAAAACAGGTCCGGGTAAAAAGTTCAACATCTTGCTCTTATGCCTCTTCTCGGGTGTTTTCAGCTTGTGCTAATTGGGTCAGTACTTGATCTTTTTGCTGCCAGATTTGGTTTAGCTGCTCTTGGAAGTGGATCTTAAATTGACGGTCTTTAATGTAATCTCCACGCAATTCGTCACCAATATCGCTAACTTCTATATGCACTCTTACCTCATCGACCTGACCGCTAATGTACTCCCAATAACTCGGCACTTTACCTGGATAGTAGATGGAGATATTAACCAGCTTATGGATATGCTCACCCATAGCAGAAAGCGCAAAGGCCATACCGCCAGCTTTAGGCTTGAGTAGATGGTTGAAAGGTGAGTTCTGTTTGCTGTGTTTACCTGGATGAAAGCGAGTACCCTCAACAAAGTTCATCACGCTAACGGGCTTACTCTTAAACTTGGCACAGGCTTTACGAGTGATCTCGATATCCTTGCCGCGGAGTTTAGGGTTTCTCTTCAATTGGGCCGTGCTGTAGCGACGCATAAAGGGAAAATCCAGTGCCCACCAAGCGAGCCCGAGAACGGGAACGAAGATCAGCTCCTGCTTCAAGAAAAACTTCAAGAAGGGGATCTTGCGATTCAACACTCGCTGCAAGATTAGAATATCGACCCAAGACTGATGGTTAGCGATAACCATATACCACTCTTTGGTAGAAAGCTGGGTATCACCTTCAACGGTTAATTTAATGGGGTGAAGTAGCTTTTCGACAGCGCCATTGACACTGATCCAGGCGCTGGCACAAAAGTCGAGAAAGTAGGTGCAGGCCTTGCGCGTCACAGCTAAAGGAATGAGCTTAAAAATACTCACAATGAATATGGGAGTGACCCAAAAGAGCGTGTTAAGAAAATAGCAGAAAAAGGCTAAGCTTCCCCTAATACGTGACACCATCGCGCCCATCCAGAACCTCAAGAAAAAAATTGGAGACCTATAGTACTCGTTGTCAGGTCTCGTCTCAATCTAGATGTTAAATTTTGATAGTTAACGGATCGGCTTATCGGTGCTTTGAGCAAGTTTGTTAGTGAGCATTAGTGAGTGCGGTGATAGCTTGTTTAAAATTATTATCACTCATAAACACCAAGCCCTAGCACGATACCGACTAGTATCAAGCTAGGGCTTGTTGTTTCAACTTTAGAGACTAGCTGTTGAGCAGGTAAGCTCTGAGTTCCGTTGCTGCCATCGCCTTGGCATAGAGCCAGCCTTGATGTTGGTAAACACCTAACTCTGTGAGATATGTAGCTTGCTCCTGAGTTTCAACGCCTTCTGCGGTGAGGCTAATGTTCATCTCTTTTGCTATCGCCACATAGGAACGAATTAGGAAAGGTTGATGATGTTCACTCAAAATCAGTTTAGTAAAGGCTTTATTAATCTTCAGGCCGTCAAACTCTAACTGCTGTATGAGTAAGCCGCCGCCATAACCCACACCGACATCATCGAGTTTGATGCAACAGCCTAATTGTTTACAGCCAGCGATAAATTCACGTACAGCTTGCCAAGACTGAATCGGTTGCCGCTCGGTGAGTTCAAAGCTTAACTGATCGACCGGATACCCTTTATTAGCCAATAACTGTAGATATGGCAGTAAATTTTGTTGCTCTATTTGATAGGCGCTGACGTTGATACTGCACCTAGCTATTTCATTGCTTCTCAGTAGTGATTTTAACTCACTCAGCGCGGTTCTTATCATCCACTTTGTCAGCTGCGGCATCACAGAATCCTGTTCCAGAACTTTAATATAACTGCCGGTTTCCCTGCTCTCTCCATTCTTTTTACGCCATCGCAAAAGCGTTTCGACGCTAGATATCTGGCCACTTTTAGTATTTACAATAGGTTGATAGGCCAAGAAAAAGGCCTCTTTTTTCAGTGCGCATACGAAGCGGCGGTGCCAATAAAACTTAAGTACTCGCCCGCGGATCAGGTAACCAACACCAGCTAAAAGTGCCGTTGGTAACAGTAGTAGTAGAAATACAGTTAACCACAGTTGATTTCTCGCACTTTCGTTGGCAAATAGGCTGTATTTAAATTCTGAGTGCTTGGCCTGATACTCGATACTGGCAAAGGGATTATCATCAGTATTTTGGTTGATCCAGTTATGGCCATTTATCTTAATACTGATACCGCCACAGACTTGGCAATCGGTTAGGGCTTTATTAATGGCATCAGCCGATTGTACAGGCACAAATACCTTGGCGGTACTGTCTGTCACGCTGGCATAGATGGTTCTTTGTTTATTGAAGGTGCGAGCATCTTTGGCTTTGACTAATCCATGGCCATCGATGTCACGGCTTAACAATTTTCCTCCGGGGGGAACTGGCCAGCGGCCGATCGCTGAGCAGACGTAGTTTTCATCGTTAAACTTTACCCAAGGTACGGGTTGATCGTTTTGTTTAAATAGCTTGTTTTTAAGTAAGCTGATGGTCTCTTCAGAGCAGTGAGTCTCCTGCTCCTCTTGAAGCTTTGCTTGAACTTCTCTCATCTGTGCTTTTGCAGCTAATTGTCTTTGCTGGTACTCCTGCTCAATTTTGATGGCAGCAGCAGTTAATTGACGAGTGAGCAAATAGTGGCTTAGGCCAAGAGATGTAGCCAGTAATGTAATAAAAACAACTCCAGCAATGGCAGATTTGATTGCATGTTTACGGTTATATTTGAGCTTACTTGGCATGGCCATAATCAATAACTATAAGAAAATTTGAATAAAAGATGATAGCCCGTAGTCCACTGCTATCCGATTGGGATGAGGGAGTCACCTTTTCCAATCTTTAAGAGCGCGCATGGAAAGCCACCTTTGTTGGCGTAAATGCAAAAAAAGCGGCTAGGTGTGCTTGAAGTAAATAAATGTTTGCTACTTCAATGTCATCTGGTTAACGAAGCTGGCGGAATTTACTGGAATATGGGGTTTGATTCAACTTATTTGTTTAATAGGTAACAGTTATTTAATCTAGCCATAATCTTACTTAATTTCAGTGCAGAGATTTACTGCAGTGAAATATTCTTGCTTATTAATGCCAAGGCACTAAGAAATATAGCAAAGTCCATGATTTAAGTGACCATGTTGAGGGTATGAGCAGGAGCCGGGGCATTATTGTGTGATAAGCCTAGCCGTTATTACTGTCTCGAGAGTGAAGCGAGTAGCCGATCCATCGCACGATAGCCAAGAGCTTGGGATATATGAGCACGGCTAACACACTCTTCCTGTTGCAGATCGGCTATGGTACGGGCGACTCGCTGAATTCGATGGTAGCTGCGGACCGACAATCCGAGCCGATGTACGCTCTGTTCTAAAAAGATTAAATCATCACCGCTGAACTTGGCGTCCTGTTTAAGCTGTTTTCCCGTTAGCTCACTGTTGAGTACCCCAGAGCGAGCTAGTTGGCACTCTCGGGCGTTTTGCACTCGTCTGGCAATAGTGTTGGTGGTCTCGGCACTCGCGTTTTGGCTATTGAGCGCACCTATCGGTAGCTTAGGTACATCTATGGTGAGGTCGAAACGATCCAGAAAGGGCCCAGACAGTTTGCTAAGATAACGCTGGATCTGCTCGTTGCTGGCCCGAGCGTTATCGGCATCGCCACAGGGACTGGGATTCATGGCGGCGATAAGCTGGAAGCGGCTGGCAAAGGTGAGTTTTGCTGCCGCGCGAGAGATACTGACCTCGCCAGTTTCCATTGGCTCACGCAAACAGTCGAGTACCTTTCTGGGAAACTCGGCTACCTCGTCGAGGAACAGCACGCCTCTGTGAGCCAATGAGATCTCTCCCGGCTTGGGTTGAGCGCCGCCGCCCACTAATGACACGGCCGAACAGGTGTGGTGTGGACTCCTAAAAGGTCGTTGATAGAATCTATCGGGTTTGATGTTATTGCCCGCGACAGAGTGAATCGCGGCGACCTCTAACGCCTCGTCATAGTTTAACTTAGGCAGAAGCTGCATCATTCGACTGGCGAGCATGGTTTTTCCGGTACCTGGCGGGCCAAGCAGTAGCAGGTTGTGATTGCCCGCCGCGGCGATCTCTAATGCCTGCTTAGCCTGATATTGGCCTATGACTTCGCTTAAGCAGGACTCTTGAGGGCTTTGCTCCTCGGATAACCATTCAAGGCTTAGGTCTATACTCGGCAGTTGTGACTGACCGTGCAGATAGGCCGCCAGCGATTGCAGATGGGTGGCAAGGCAAACTTTCTCGAAACCGACCAGTTCCGCGTCTTCACGGTTATCAATCGGCAAGACTAAGGTACTGTTGTGCTTGCTAGCTTCTACAATCACAGGGATCAGTCCTTGGCAGTAACGCACGTGACCCGACAGTGCCAGTTCACCAACAAACTCGTGTTGCTCGATGGACTTGAGCGGGATCTGTTTCGAGGCGGCGAGTATGCCAATAGCGATAGGCAGATCGTAGCGTCCACCTTGTTTGGGCAAATCTGCTGGCGCGAGGTTAACTGTGATACGGCGCATGGGGAATTCAAACCCCGCGTTGATCAGTGCGCTTCTTACCCGTTCTTTCGCCTCTTTGACTGAGGCTTCGGGCAGTCCGACTAGGTTGAAGGCTGGCAGTCCATTGCTTAAGTGGACTTCGACGGTGACGGCAGGGGCTTCGACGCCAAAACTGGCGCGGGTGGCAATACAGGCGATAGGCATAAACAAATCCTTTTGTTTTATGTATTGTTTTTAGTTTAGCTAAAGTTTGGTGGTTTGCTTAGGCGTCAACAAAGTTGGGCTTTGGTGAGTTAGACTTTGTCTAACAAACTGGGAGGAATCAAACTTCGTTTGATAATGGGTCGTGGCTTTGCCACCTATCAGGCTGCGCCTGACTAAAGTCGTGAGCTTCCAGCTCACACACGGGCAAGAAGGAAAGAGCGAGTCAACAGTAACGCCCTCTTGGCCATTTCATTCATAAAGAGTCCCAGCCGCCCCGACGAAGTTGTTGATCTTCATGCTTATGGATAAATTGCTAACGCTTCCGATGGGACATCTGATGCGAATGGATTCACAAATGCCGTGATGGCATTGATGCCATCGTAGAGCTTACAGGGACCCTTTCTTTATTAAAGAAGTGCAGCGTGCTTCAGCAGTGTCTGCACATACGCCGGCCGCAGGCCATTGGAACCGCCGATGCTGGAAGTTGGTTTGATGCTTCCAAAGAAGTCGACCTGCAAGGTTCTATCTTTCATTGGCTCCAATGCGATAGCTATATTCGCATACCTTGAGCGCTGGCCGCAGGCCATTGGAACCACTGATGCAGGAAGTTGTGTCATAGCTTCAAATGACAATGAAGCTAAAGGTTCACTGCTTTAGCTTTAAAGGCTGCGTTAGTTTCACGCCAATGAAACCCTTAACCGTTAGCATCAACATCAAATACTAAGGTTGTTTGAAACTCAACCCCGTTATCATGAGGGTGATAACCCCACCCCATACGTTCACAAATGCGTTCAACGATAACCAGCCCAACACCATAACCGGCGTTGTAAGTTTCATTACCTTCATGACGATTGGTAATCGTCAGTGTATGCCCTGTGAGGACAATGTCGATATCACCGATACTGTAACTGAAGGCGTTTTTAATAACATTGTTAAGCACGATGGCGATAAAGCTCTGTGGGGCATGGATGAGTTCGGCATCGTTTACACTTAAGCGGTAACAGATATCTTGTCTGGCGAACAACTCTTTCATTTCGGTGAGCTGTTTGCGTAGCGCCACTTCTAAGTTAACGTCGGCAAAGTAACGTTGCCCAATCGACTCCTTACCCAATAATAGGAAGGTTTCGGTTAGCACCTGCATCTCGTCGCTGGCCCGCTGCAGACGTTTAACGGCATTAACCGCAAGCGGATGCTGATCGGGTATTTTTGCCAGTAGCTCGGCCGAGCCTTTTATCACGGTAATCGGGGTTCTTAGCTCATGGGATGCAAAGTGACTGAACTCCTTTTCACGCTGAAAGAAGCCATTAATGTCATTCTTACTATCAAGCAGGGTTTGCTCAATATTGCGGGTTTCAACAAACTTGGTATCGACACCGAAAGGGGGGTCGTCAGGCGACATATGACTTATTTTGCGCTCGATAATGGTCAGGGGTTTCGACAGTGTACGGATAAAGTACAAACTATATAGCGTCATTATAAGGCCAATGAGTAGGCCTAATATCAAAATATAGTCGTGTAAGTGTTCCTCGTATTCATCAAGGTAGTCATCGGCATCATCTTGAAACACAACATACATTAAGCCTTTACCAGAAGGGTGAAGGCTAACAATAAAGTGCTTATCTTCTTCACCTCTTAATTCCTCATAAAGACCCGGTGATGTATAAGCTTTGAGCCAATGTGGCATCTCCTGTTCGCTCCAATAAGTTTTAAACTCATTGGTATTAGGCAATACGGTTTTATCACCATAAACCTTATAGTCTTGCTTGTAACGATACACCTCGGTATCTAGCCAATGGTTAAGACTGATCTTCTCAATTTGGTTCTCGGCGATGTAAATTAAAGACCAGAATAGACTGAACATGGCAAAGGTCATCAAACCGAAACTCCAACGGATCTTTCGGTAGATGCTTGGGAAGTGCTTATGCTTTGAGGCGGTAACCTTGTCCATGAATTGTCTCTAATCGTGAATGTTCGAAGCCTTTGTCTAGCGAGGTTCGTAGGCCGTAAATGTGGCTCCTAAGCGCATCGCTCGGTGGCGCTTCATCTCCCCAGACGGCATCGCAGACATCTTGGCGGCTGACAACACTAGGGGCACGTTTGATAAGTACCTTTAATATTTTTAACTGAATACGACTGAGTTTTATCGGTTGCTCGGCTCGGGTGACGATATTTGTTTGGGTGTTAATGTTTATGTCAGCAAATGACAAGGTACCGATATCTTGCCGCGGGCCACGATTACTGAGTGCGTGTAGGCGTAGGCTCAGTTCCTCCATGGCAAAGGGCTTGAGTAGATAATCATCGCCTCCAGCCTTAAAGGCAGCCACTTTATCATCTAGGCTATCTTTAGCGGTTAAGAATAAAATGGGCGTGTTGCAATACAGCTCTTCACGCAGCTTGCGCACAGCGGAGATGCCATCAAGTTTAGGCATCATGACATCCATAATAATCACATCGTAACTATTTTCAGATACCAAGTTTATCGCGGCTTCACCGTGGTAGGCGCAATCGATCACCATGCCTTCAAGTTCCAAATAGTCGGCGATTGTTTCGGCTAGGTTATGGCTGTCATCAACAATTAGAACTTTCATAGATTATTTTATCTTTCTTCACGATCGCTTCACGGGCCAAGTTTTAACATACAGCTAAATTCGATAATCATCTCTTTAATTAAGGGTATTTAGATGAAAAAAGTAGCTTTAGTTTCAACACTTGCTCTGATTTTAACTGCTTGTGGCGGTGGAAGCGACAGTTCTGACAATGGTAATGGCAACGACAACGGTAACGGTGGTGTTATTACGGCTCCGACAGCGGTTAAAGGCACAATTGACTCGGTCAATACGACGCAGAATAAAGTCGTTGTAAATGGCTATAGCTATGACGTTGCGGGTGTTTCTTACGGTGACGTGAAACTGAATATTAACGATTTGCAGCCTAACATGATGGTGCAAATCGGTGGTCAGCAAAAAGCGGCTGCTGTGCAAGTTAATCTAGAGCCAACAATCACAGGTAAGGTGACTGCAATCGATTTTGCAGCGGGTACCTTCGATGTAAACGGTGTGACCTTAACTTATAAGTTATCTAACGAGATCGAAGTGGGTGACTGGGTGATGGTGTCTTCATTGCCGACTGCTGATGCGGGCTACAAGGTGCTTTCAGTGGTTAAGTTTGAAAATGATGACCTAATTAACCATTACGAAGTGGAAGGTCGTTTATCTAGCTTAGATGAAAGTGCGATGAGCTTTAAACTTGGTGCTGCATTGCATGTTGATTACTCTGGAGCGCTAGAAGTTGAGGGTAAACTTCAAAACGGTCAATGGGTTGAAGTGGAAGGCACGATGAACGTGAATACACTTGAAGCGACCAGCGTTGAAGTTGAAGATTATAGCGATCTGGCTAATGACACCGAAGTTGAAGGTATCGTGACTTGGGTTGATGCGCAGCAAACGGCATTTGAACTTAACTACCAAGGCCGTTTTGTTGTTAATACTCAAACTAAGTTTGAGGATGGCTTTAAGGCTGATCTAAAACAAGGTGCGCTAGTTGAAGTGACCTCTGTGAAGCAAGGTACACAACAAGTGGCTACTGAAGTTGAATTCGATGATGACAACTCAACGGGTAACGACAACGATAACGTTGGTAACTGGAAAGAGTTTGAAGTAGAAGGTAATGTCATTTCATCAGATGCAACTGTAAAAAGCTTTGTAATTAAAGGCGCAGTTAGCAGCATGACAGTTATCGTTGATGCTAACACTCAGTATGAAGACGGTATTAGTTTCGACACGTTAAACCAGCAACGAATTGAAGTTGAAGGTGTGGTAATTAACGGTCAAAACATCGCTCGTGAAATCGAAGCCGACAACGATTAATTGTAAATCAATATTTCGAATAGATTGACCCCAAATGCCTTTCAAATTGAAAGGCATTTTTGTAGCTGATTTTCGCCGCGAGTTGAGGCGTGTCGCCTACTATAGTCAGATTAATTAGCAGATTTTATTGGGCTGTTTAGGGAAAAATTTATGCTTGTTAAATTAGCGATTTAGTGCTTTTTCTGCCGCTGGTTCTTTAGAGTAGCTGAAAAAAAATCAGTCATTATTTCGATGGAGTGTGAATATTGAGTCTACACTGAACGGTAAGTTTTTATACGCCATTACATAAAGGACTATATTATGGATGAAGAGTACCAGTATCCTGCCAATTACAATCTAATCTCAATTACGTCTCCTTCTAGCCATATTAAATATGCCAGTCCTCACTTTTCTGAAGTAGCCGGTTTTGCAGACGGTGAGCTTGTTGGTCTTCCCCATAATGTTGTCAGACATCCAGATATGCCCAAAGCTGCGTTTAAAGATCTTTGGGGCCACTTGCAAAGTGGCAACCATTGGATGGGAATGGTGAAAAACAGCCGTAAGGGCGGAGGTTATTATTGGGTCGATGCCTTTGCTTCTCCGATAAAAAGCAATGGTGAAATCATCGAGTTACAATCTGTTCGTTTTAAGCCTGAACGTGTACACGTTAAACGAGCTGAGGCCGTTTATAAACAGCTATCAAATGACAAGAAACCTTGGCAACTGAGCGTGGGCCTGAGAACTCGTCTGTGGCAACGGAGCGCCTTTTGTTATGGCATCGCGGCGCTTATCTCATACGCAGTTGCTATGTTTAGTCAAAATACAGCCATTGCGATGGCCTGTTTTTTCCTGCTGGCAACCTTGACGAGTTACCTGCTAACACGTCCATTGGAGCGAATGACAAAGGAGGCGCGTAAAGACTTTAATAATCCATTAATGGAGTTGATCTACACCGGAAAGGTGAATGACTTGTCTGAGATTGAGCTTGCAATGAAGATGCGCAAACAACACGTTAAAGCATTGATTGGGCGCGTTAATATCTCGGTGATGGAGGCCTGTGATAAGACGCTAGATAACGCAAAATTGGCCACAGAGAATAATCATAAAGTTACTGAGCATCTTAATACCCAAAAAACAGAGATCGAAATGGTGGCAACAGCCGTCAACGAGATGCAGGCGGCATCGACTGAGATTTCACAAAATGCTCAGGGTACGGCTGAAGCGACAATGCAGACTCAATCAACGATGTCGGATAATTTGGAGTGTATCAATCAGGTCAATAAGTCGATGTTAGAGCTCGTTGATGAACTGGCTTCAATATCCAGCACGGTAGTATCGCTTGATAAGCAAACTCAGCAGATTAGCTCGGTGATTGATGTGATCAATGGTATTGCAGAGCAAACCAACCTACTCGCGCTTAATGCGGCGATTGAGGCGGCGAGAGCCGGAGATTCAGGGCGAGGTTTCGCGGTGGTGTCCGATGAGGTGCGTACCTTAGCCCAGCGTACTCAGGTCGCGACCACCGAGATCCAGACGGCGATTGAACAGATCCAGAGTAATAGTCAGGTTGCGGTTAAATCACTGGAAGTGGGTAATGACAAGTCGAGTAAAACCGTCGATATCATCAATACCTCGTTGAACAAGATCAATGAACTCGAAGAATTGATTGAGGGGATCGTTGAGCGAAATCAGCAGATTGCGGTTGCTATCGAAGAGCAAGTGTATGTCTGTAACGAGGTCAACACCAATGTACAGATGGTTAACTGCAAGGTGTCAGAATCTTATGATTTGATCACCGTGACCAATACCCTTAACCAAGAGGTTGAAAGCAGTACTGGCGATCTGTCGACGACCATCAGAAACTTTAGTATGTAGCATCTTTAATTGCTAGGCTAACGCCGTACTTTCTGGGGGCGCTCTATTTAACCCAGAAAAGTGCGGCTTTGTTCTATGATGGCATTAACTACCTTGCTCACTTCCGGTTAAACCTCTACAGCTTTTCCCAACATTATGACGCTAATACCGATAGCGTCAGCTCGTAAACTCTTTATTATAAGGAACATAACTTACGCTATCCCTAGAAGGTTGATTGTGAAACAGTTGGATTTCAATTTGCTCAGAGTATTAGAAGTGCTGCTCGAAGAGCAGAGTGTGACGGCGGCTGCATCGAGATTACACTTGAGTCAGTCGGCGGTGAGTAAGCAACTGAGTAAATTGAGAGAAACCTTCGATGATCAGCTGTTCGAACGCACGGCCTATGGGTTAAAAGCCACACCTAGAGCCTTGCAGTTAGCCCCTGAGCTACGAGAGGTACTGCAAAAGTTAGATCAATTTACTCGTCCCAGTACCTTTGAGCCTGCCGAGAGTCAGCGTCGTTTTCGCATGCATATTGTCGAAACGGCCTACTCGCTTACTTACCCACATTTTATGCCTAAGCTATTAAAAGCTGCGCCCCAGGTGAGCATTAATGGCCACACTTGGTCACACTCCAGCATGGATATGCTACTACGCTGTGAAATCGATATGGGCATCATCTGTCGAGAGTGGGATAAGCGCTCCTTACTGCATATGAACAACTTACCGGAAGAGCTTGGTGCGACAGAGCTTATTCGCGACTACCCTGTGTGTCTTCTAAGGCGCGATCATCCCGCGCTAAAGGAGTCATGGAACTTAGAGACTTTTCTAAAGTATCGTCATCTGCAGGTGGCCTTTGGCGGTTTGGAGCAGTGGCTGCTCGATGACGTACTGCGTTTAGAGCACCTACAGCGCGATATCGCGGTCAATATGACCGACTTTAATTGCGCGATGGACTTGTGTGAAAACAGCGATCTGATCCTGTGCGCGCCGCGAAAATATATCCAGCAGATGATGGTTAACTATAATCTGGTCTGCCTCGATGTGCCTGTACATGTGGAACCCGGAGCCTATGTGTTGGTCTGGCATAAGCACTTTAATCTGGATCCGAGTCATAGCTGGCTACGTAACCTGATTATCGATGGCGTGCGTGATAATAGAAAAGACTAGCCACAATAGATTTTAAAAAATAACAATGGACCACGGAGGAGTGATCGTTTCGTGGTTCATCGCTTTTAAAGAAAAGAATTCCAAATGAACAGGATATCGATTGTGTACATGGCAGTGCTCTGTTCATTAACTTATCGGGGAAGTTAAATCGCCTGCAGAAAAGCCTCTATAATGGGTTCTTGTATGCGCTTACTCTTACAGCAACAACCTAATTCAAAGGGGGGGATATCAATTGGCGAGGTCAGCAGTTGAATCCGGTCTCGTACAGGGCTGTTGTTGATCACTACCTCTGGGGTAATGCTCACACCGCAGCCCAGCGCCACCATAGAGGCGATCGCCTCTTGTCCCGAAACTTGAGCATAAATATTGGGGAGCAATCCCAAAGACTTAAACCAGTTGTCGATACGTTTTCGTCCCGGCCCATGCTCAGGCACGATAAAGGGCAGTCTATCCCAAGGGATATACGATTCGGTTAACAGTTCTTGGACCTGACACCTGAATGTCGGTGCGATGATCGACAGTGGCACGTCATCGATTTTGGCGAAGTGCAGGTTATCGGGAAAGGGATCGGGCAGGGCGGCTATAGCGATATCGGCACGGTTGTTGCGCACCTCATTGACCGCATTGGCGGCGTCCCCCGTAGTAAGAGCGATTTCAACCAGCGGATGCTCACGTCTAAAGCGATCCAATAGTCCAGGAAGATGACTATAGGCTGCGGTTACCGAGCAATATAGGTTTAGCCTTCCTCGGAGAAAGTCCTGCTTGGGATCGATCTTAGTTTTCAGCTTTCCCCACTGCTCTAGTGTCGATTCGGCAAAGTGGCGATACTCCACTCCTGCACTCGTTAAGGTCACGCTGCGGTTGTCACGTTGAAACAGCTGGGCACCGACCTCCTCTTCCAGCCTCTGCATGGCTCGGCTCAAGGTGGATGGACTAACATGCATCGCTTGGGCGGTTCTCGCAAAGTGCAAACTGTCTGCTAAATGCAGGTAGAGTTTTATGGTTCGAATATTCAAGTCGAATTCTCCGTGTTGCCGTGACTTATTGAGTTTGCATTGCGAAAAATGCAACATGACGTTTCGAATATATCATTTTAAGCAACAGAAAGCTTGCGCTATAGTGATTTCAATCACAGCGTGACTCGGCCAAGAGTCAGCCCGTTTAACTATCCAGAATCAAGGTGGTATATCAGATGGCTAACTATTTTAACTCTCTGAATTTGCGTCAACAATTGCAACAGCTGGCTCAATGCCGCTTCATGGATCGTAGTGAGTTCAGCGAAGGCTGTAACTTCATCAAGGGCTGGAATATCGTCATTCTTGGCTGTGGCGCTCAGGGTCTTAACCAAGGCTTGAATATGCGTGACTCAGGTCTAAATATCTCTTTCGCACTGCGTGAACAGGCGATTAGCGAAAAGCGTGATTCTTACCAAAAAGCAACCGGAAATGGTTTCCGTGTTGGCACCATCGAAGAATTGATCCCTGATGCAGACTTGGTGCTAAACCTAACACCTGACAAGCAGCATACCAATGCCGTCAACACGGTGATGCCGTTAATGAAGCAAGGTGCAACCTTGTCATACTCTCATGGTTTCAACATCGTAGAAGAGGGCATGCAGGTTCGCCCAGACATCACGGTGATCATGGTGGCACCTAAGTGCCCAGGTACTGAAGTACGTGAAGAGTACAAACGTGGCTTCGGTGTGCCGACGCTGATTGCGGTTCACCCAGAGAATGATCCTAAGGGTGAAGGTTTCGATATCGCTAAGGCTTATGCAAGTGCCACAGGCGGCGACCGCGCTGGTGTACTGCATTCATCATTTATTGCCGAAGTGAAATCAGATTTGATGGGCGAGCAGACTATCCTTTGTGGCATGCTGCAAACGGGTGCCATCTTAGGCTATGAGAAGATGGTTGCTGACGGGATTGAACCTGGCTACGCGGCTAAGCTTATTCAACAAGGTTGGGAGACAACGACCGAAGCGCTGAAACACGGTGGTATCACCCATATGATGGATCGTCTATCCAATCCAGCCAAGATCAAGGCGTTTGATATGGCCGAAGAGTTGAAGGTTATTCTTAAGCCGCTGTTCGAAAAGCACATGGATGACATCATAGGTGGCGAATTCTCTAAGACCATGATGCAAGACTGGGCTAACGACGATGCAAACCTACTCAAGTGGCGCAGCGAAACCAATGACACTGGTTTTGAAAATGCACCAGGTTGCGAAGAGCATATCGACGAGCAAACTTACTTCGATAAGGGCATCTTCCTCGTGGCAATGATTAAGGCGGGTGTAGAGCTTGCTTTCGATACGATGGTCGCCGCAGGCATCATCGAAGAGTCGGCCTACTATGAGTCACTGCACGAGACGCCGCTTATCGCCAACACCATTGCACGTAAGCGCTTATACGAGATGAACGTGGTGATTTCAGACACAGCAGAGTATGGCTGTTATCTGTTTAACCATGCAGCGTTGCCATTACTGAAAGACTATGTAGCAAACATGTCTGCCGAGTACCTAGGCGGTGGCTTACAGGATGCGAGTAATGGCGTCGATAATGTTCGTTTAATCGAAGTGAATGCGGCTATTCGAGGCACAGCAGTTGAAGAGATTGGCGCCGAACTACGTGGCTATATGACAGAAATGAAGCGCATCGTAGAAGAGAAGTAATTTAGCTTTTACATCTATTTTAGTCGGGCTTAGACAGGGTTTTGTTTAAGCCTTAGGCTAAACAAGTTGAAGTTTGAGATAGTCACGTTTTTAGAAAAAGCACTTTCGATAAACCATTAAGGATTAACACCTTAATAGCAGTAATAAAGTCAGGCAGAGCATCAGCTTTTTTTGCTACTGGTCAGGGCCTAAACCGCATAGACTAGATGATAAATTTTGATGTTAGAAAGTTTTTATTGTGTTTTTTATAGGCTTTGTGGTACTTCTTAATGGTCGTGTTTTAGGCGATACCGAATTTAAGCAAAGAATCTGATTAGGAACCCAGTCGAATATGTTCAACCAAGCTGCCCAGCTCATTATTGTGATTATTACCGTCGTGATTATTAAATCACAGCGGGGGCTGCGCATATTGAATCGACACACCTAACCTAGGTTTAAGATTGCAAAAACCCCTGCTCCGAAAGGAACGGGGGTTTTTTCGTTTAAGGGCCTAGAGAGAGGAAATCCAATCTAAGTTCTTATGAAATAAGTTAATTGTAGTGGAGCGCTGATTTATGGAACAAGGGCAGGTGGAGCAGAGGCAAATGGAACCAGGGCAGATGATACGAGGTGCAGACGCAGTGATCAAAGCGATCGCTGCCCATGGTGTGACAACCGTATTTGGTTATCCGGGCGGTGCGATAATGCCTATCTACGATGCGATCTATGGCAGCCCTGTCGAGCACCTGCTAAGCCGTCATGAGCAGGGTGCTGCTTTTGCTGCAGTAGGTTATGCCAGAGCTAGTGGTCAAACCGGAGTGTGCTTTGCCACCTCAGGCCCCGGCGCTACGAATTTGGTGACATCACTGGCCGATGCGCTGCTCGACTCTGTTCCCGTGGTTGCCATCACTGGCCAAGTGTCTACTGCCGTTATCGGTACCGATGCCTTTCAAGAGATCGATGTTTTGGGCATGTCACTCTCATGCACTAAGCACAGCTTTATGGTGACCCATGTCGATGAGCTTGTTCCTACGCTCTACAAAGCATTTGAGGTCGCCGCCTCGGGTCGTCCCGGCCCTGTTTTGGTCGATATCCCTAAAGATGTTCAGATCGCTATGCTCGAATACAAGACGCCACTACAAGCGGTAACGCCAGAGCCAGAGCATACACCCGAGCAGATAAACGCTGCTCGCGAGCTTATTAGCCAATCTCAGCAGCCTATGCTCTACGTTGGTGGTGGTGTGGGCATGGCAAGTGCGGTTGACCCGTTACGTGACTTCATCAAGGTCACCGGTATTCCATCGGTTGCCACTCTCAAGGGGTTAGGCTCTATCGCCCCGGATACGCCTGGCTACTTGGGTATGCTAGGTATGCACGGCTCAAAAGCGGCCAATTTAGCGGTGCAAGAGTGCGACTTGTTGATTGTGGTTGGTGCACGCTTTGACGATAGAGTTACTGGACGCTTAGCGAGCTTTGCCGAAAATGCCAAGGTGATCCATCTGGATATCGATGCAGCCGAGTTAGGTAAGTTACGCCTGCCTGAGGTGGCCATTGCTGGCGATCTACGTCAGATCTTACCTGCGTTAACTCAGAATTTAGGCGAGCAATTTGCCCCTTGGCAAGCCAAGGTTGCACAGATGAAACAGCAGCACCAGTGGCGTTACGACCGTCCCGGTGAGCTAATTTATGCCCCAGCTATGCTAAATCGTCTCGCCCATAAGCTGCCCCGAGACAGCGTTGTGGCCTGTGATGTGGGCCAGCATCAGATGTGGGTGGCCCAGCATATGTTCTTCAATCGCCCCGAAGATCATCTATCAAGCGCGGGTCTTGGCACCATGGGGTTTGGTCTGCCAGCGGCTATTGGCGCTAAAGTCGCACGCCCAGATGCCACCGTTGTGGCAGTGTCAGGCGATGGCTCTTTTATGATGAATGTTCAAGAGTTAACTACCATTAAGCGCAAGCGCTTGCCGGTCAAAATTTTGCTTATCGATAATCAAAAACTGGGCATGGTGAAGCAGTGGCAGCAGTTGTTTTTTGAAGAGCGTTATAGCGAAACCGATCTTTCTGATAACCCTGATTTCGTCAAGATGGCATCGGCGTTCGATATCCCTGGACGTAATATCTATAAGGCTTGTGATGTCGAGGCTGGCTTAGATGAGCTGCTCAATAGCGAAGGGCCGTTTTTACTGCATGTATCGATTGACGATGCCCATAACGTCTGGCCGCTTGTACCACCAGGGGCATCAAACCAAGAGATGATGGAAGAGATGGACAAGCAAACTTAAACGCACACACCTGAGTGTTTAAGAAAACAAAATCAGAGCAATAGCGATAAAACGAGATGGAGAGCAAGGATATGAACAATTACTCATTAGCGTTAAACGTGCAGCAAAGACCTGAAGTGCTAGAGCGCGTACTACGCGTTGTTCGTCATCGTGGATTTAAGATCGCTAACTTGAGCATGCAGCTTAACAGTAATAACAGCACTAGCATCGACATGCTGGTGCAGAGCGAGCGCGAAATCGGCTTGCTAACTAATCAAATCAATAAGCTTATCGATGTGATCGACTGCCAACTATTACTCAGCAGTCCCACAGCAGAATTAGTACAACAGAAAGGGTGAGAATATGGCCGCTAAAACAGCAGAGTTAATTTGGTTCAATGGTGAAATGATGCCTTGGGGTGATGCTAAGGTTCATGTCATGTCTCACGCGTTGCACTATGGCACATCAGTTTTTGAAGGCATCCGTGTTTATGACACCCATCGCGGTCCCGCTGGGTTTCGTTTAACCGAGCACGTTCAGCGCCTATTTGATTCAGCCAAAATTTACCGTATGCCTATTCCCTATAGCTTCGATGAAGTGATGCAGGCGTGTCGTGATGCCACATTAGCCAATAGTTTAAAGAGCGCATATATCCGTCCCTTGGCCTTTTATGGCGATGTGGGTATGGGGATCACGCCTCCAAAAGATGCGCAATGTGACCTGTTAGTCGCGGCATTTCCATGGGGAGCCTATTTAGGGGAAACCAGCATGGATGCTGGGGTTGATGTGGCTGTGACCTCTTGGAATCGTTTGGCACCTAATACCATTCCTACAGGAGCAAAAGCGGGGGGGAATTATCTCTCTTCGCTACAGATCTCCACCGAAGCCAAGCGTAATGGCTTCGATGAAGGCATCGCCTTAGATACTAACGGTTTAGTCAGTGAAGCCGCTGGCGCCAATATTTTTGTGATTAAAAAGAACAAGATCTACACACCTCCGGCAACAGCCGCTATCCTGATGGGGCTGACTCGAGACACGATTATTACCCTTGCTCGAGACAAAGGTTATCAGGTAGTTGAAGAGCCGATGTCACGTGAATTCCTCTATCTTGCCGATGAGATCTTTATGACGGGTACCGCAGCCGAGATCGTGCCGGTACGCAGTGTCGATCGTATTGAGATCGGCAGTGGCAAGCGTGGCGAGATCACCAAAGAAATTCAGCAGAGCTTCTTCGGTCTATTTAGTGGCGAAACCCAAGATAAGTGGGGTTGGTTGGAGACGTTGGAAAGCTAACGGCAGGTTCTAGATTCTAGGAAAAGCTAAGAAAGGGCCTAGGAAAGCACAAGCTAAGACGAACGCTGCGCTTACGGAACAGATTAAGACGAAACATCAAAGCTGAGAACGATATCTCAGATTAAAAATTAGAAAATTGAAGGCTAAAGTGGCTAGCTTGATGCTAGAACCTTCTTTTAAACAAAGGATAAAGCAATGCCAAAACTACGTTCAGCAACCAGTACCGAAGGCCGTAACATGGCGGGAGCGCGTGCGCTTTGGCGTGCAACGGGTGTGAAAGATAACGACTTCGGCAAGCCGATCATTGCTATCGCCAACTCTTTCACCCAATTTGTACCAGGTCATGTGCACCTCAAAGATATGGGCTCTTTGGTTGCTGGTGCTATCGAAGAGGCTGGTGGCATTGCCAAAGAATTTAATACCATAGCAGTAGATGACGGCATCGCCATGGGTCACGGCGGTATGCTCTACAGCCTACCATCGCGCGAGCTCATTGCTGATAGCGTAGAGTATATGGTCAATGCCCACTGCGCCGATGCATTAGTGTGTATCTCTAACTGCGACAAGATCACTCCCGGCATGCTGATGGCTTCGCTTAGACTGAATATTCCGGTGATATTTGTCTCTGGCGGCCCGATGGAAGCGGGTAAGACTAAGCTGTCAGATAAGCTGATTAAGCTAGATTTGGTTGATGCCATGGTGGCAGGCGCCGATGAGCGCGTATCCGATGCAGATAGTGAGCAGATTGAGCGCAGCGCTTGTCCAACTTGTGGCTCATGTTCGGGCATGTTCACCGCTAACTCGATGAACTGTTTAACAGAGGCGTTAGGCCTATCGCTGCCGGGGAACGGATCTATGCTGGCTACCCACGCAGATCGCCGCGAGCTCTTCCTTGAGGCGGGTCGCCGTATAATGGACTTAACCACTCGCTATTATCAACAGGATGACGAGTCAGCTCTACCGCGCAATATCGCGAACTTTAAAGCCTTTGAAAATGCCATGACGCTGGATATCGCCATGGGTGGCTCTAGCAATACTGTGCTGCATCTGCTTGCCGCTGCACAAGAGGCCGAAGTTGATTTCACCATGGATGATATCGACCGTCTATCACGTCTTGTACCGCACCTTTGTAAGGTGGCGCCATCCACGCCGAAATATCATATGGAAGATGTTCACCGCGCGGGTGGGGTGATGGGGATCTTGGGTGAGCTAGACCGCGCTAACTTACTCCATAATGATGTGTACCATGTGGCAGGTAGTAACCTCGCCGATGTGCTAGCAAGGTTTGATATCGTGCAGAGTGATGACGCTGCGGTGCATAAGTTCTTCTCTGCGGGACCTGCAGGTATTCCTACCACTAAGGCCTTTAGCCAAGATTGCCGCTGGGATAGCGTCGATAATGACCGTAAAGAGGGCTGTATTCGCAGTCGTGAGTTCGCCTTTAGCCAAGAGGGGGGCCTTGCTGTGTTATCGGGCAATGTCGCTGTTGATGGCTGTATCGTAAAGACTGCTGGTGTTGAAGTTGAAAACCATACCTTTATCGGCAGTGCTCGCGTTTATGAAAGCCAAGATGACGCAGTCGCGGGCATTTTAGGGGGGGAAGTGGTTGCAGGTGACGTGGTGGTTATTCGTTACGAAGGCCCGAAGGGCGGTCCAGGCATGCAAGAGATGCTTTACCCAACGAGTTACTTGAAGTCACGTGGTTTAGGCACACAATGCGCACTGATCACAGATGGTCGCTTCTCGGGGGGAACATCTGGTTTGTCTATTGGCCACGTTTCACCAGAAGCGGCAGCAGGCGGCACTATCGGCCTAGTGCAAACAGGCGATCGCATCGAAATTGATATCCCTGCACGTTCTATCAAGCTGGCAATCAGTGATCTTGAGCTGGCAGCTCGTCGTACAGCGATGGAAGCGTTAGGTAAAGATGCGTGGAAGCCCCTAGGTCGCGTAAGACAAGTATCGATGGCGCTTAAAGCCTACGCGCTATTGGCTACAAGTGCCGATAAAGGTGCGGTACGTGATACTAGCAAGCTAGTTTAAGCGATTTAACCGGATTAAGAGGTAGTTTATGTTAGCTCTAGCATCACAATCACAACTGGATTTAGCTCATTATTATCTGCAGAAAACCTTGCTGTCGTCGGTTTATGATGTGGCTAAAGTTACGCCTTTATCGAGCCTGAATAAACTGTCGGCGCGCTTGGGCTGCCAGGTGTTTTTAAAGCGTGAAGATTTGCAGCCTGTGCACTCATTTAAGCTGCGCGGCGCTTACAATAAGATTGCCGAGCTGAGCGTAGATGAGTGCGATCGTGGCGTGGTTTGCGCCTCTGCGGGAAATCACGCCCAAGGCGTTGCTATGTCAGCCTCGGCTCGCGGTATTAGTGCGGTTATCGTGATGCCAGAAACAACGCCCGACATTAAGGTGGATGCGGTTAGGCGCTTAGGTGGCGAGGTGGTGCTCCATGGTCAAGCCTTCGATCAGGCCAATGCCCATGCGCAGAGTCTGGCGCGCGATGAGGGGCGAGTCTATGTTGCCCCTTTCGATGATGAAGCGGTGATTGCTGGACAAGGTACGGTGGCTCAAGAGATGCTGCAACAGCAGCGCGATCTTGAAGTGGTCTTCGTGCCCGTTGGCGGCGGTGGCCTGATTGCGGGGGTTGCGGCTTATTATAAGGCGGTGATGCCTCAGGTGAAGATTATCGGTGTTGAGCCAGAGGATTCCGCTTGTTTAAAGGCTGCGCTTGAGGCCGATGAGCGCGTTGTTCTGCCGCAAGTGGGTTTATTTGCCGATGGTGTGGCGGTTAAGCAGATTGGCGCCGAGCCGTTTAGGTTGGCCCGTGAATATGTTGATGATGTCATCACAGTGAGTTCTGATGAGATCTGCGCGGCGGTGAAAGATATCTTCGAAGATACGCGTGCGATTGCTGAACCATCGGGCGCACTATCGTTGGCAGGTTTAAAAAAGTATATCGGCAGTAGCGGTAAAGGCGAGAAGGTTGCTGCTATCTTGAGTGGGGCTAATGTCAACTTCCATAGCCTACGCTATGTGTCTGAGCGCTGTGAACTCGGAGAGCAGAAAGAAGCGATTTTGGCGGTAAAAGTACCGGAGCGCCCAGGTGTATTTCTGCGTTTCTGCGAGCTGTTAGATAAGCGTGCGATGACCGAGTTTAACTATCGTTTTAGTAGCCGCGATAAAGCCGTGGTGTTTGCGGGAATTCGACTCACTCAGGGGCAAAACGAACTCGATGATATTATTGCAACGCTGGAGTCGGAAGGCTTTGGGGTGCAAGACCTGTCTAATGATGAGACTGCTAAACTGCATGTACGCTATATGGTTGGTGGTCAGCCGCCTGAGCCGATAGAGGAGCGTTTGTTTAGTTTTGAGTTTCCCGAGCATCCTGGTGCACTGTTTAAGTTTTTAACCACCTTGCAGAGTAAGTGGAATATCAGCTTGTTCCATTACCGCAATCACGGCGCGGCTTATGGTCGAGTGCTGGCAGGGTTCGAAGTACCAGAAGGCGATAATCTAGCCTTTAAGCAGTTTTTAACTGAGCTGGGGTTTGTCTATCAAGAGGAGACCGATAGCCCTGCTTATCAGCTGTTTTTAAGTAACCCTAGTCGGTAGTTGAAATTGAGCTAACAAGAAAGAATAGGCAGCAGAGATTTTCGATGCTGCCTTTTTTATGGTGGCCGTGCTGCTTGGAATCGAGAGTCGATACAATATTTATCCCCTATCTGGTTGATAGTCCCAGAGCTTTTTTTGTAGTATGGCCTAAAGTTGGTTTTTTATACTGTTAGGCTAACTTAATCCATAGATAGAATAACAATAATAATATTTCACCACAGACTGACTAATACGTAGGGGCTTGATGCTATTTTTCGTTATAGCAGTATGGCGGCAGTCGAATTAAAACCTAATACCAAGCGACCAGTTTTAGAGGAAATATCATGTTACCCGCACCCTTTATTGAGCCTTTTTGTCCACCGCGCCGGATCCTTATGGGGCCGGGTCCTTCTGATGTATACCCTGAAGTGCTAGCAGCGCAAGCTAAGCCAACCATCGGCCATTTAGATCCGCTATTTGTCGAAATGATGGATGAGCTTAAGGCGCTAATCCAATACGCATTTCAGACTAAGAATGAAATGACCATGGCGGTCTCTGCTCCAGGCAGTGCCGGCATGGAAACTTGTTTTGTGAATCTCGTTGAGCCCGGTGAGAAGGTGATTGTGTGTCGCAACGGCGTGTTTGGTGAGCGGATGCGTCAGAACGTCGAGCGTGTTGGCGGTGTTGCCGTGGTGGTGGATAACGAGTGGGGAGAAGCGGTCGATACCGATGCGGTTGCCAGTGCGTTGGCGGCCAACCCAGATGCTAAGTTCCTCGCGTTTGTCCACGCCGAGACTTCCACTGGAGCGCTGTCAGATGCTAAGGCTTTGTGTGCTTTGGCTAAGCAGCATGACTGCCTATCGATAGTCGATGCGGTGACCTCGTTAGGCGGCGTCGAGTTAAGGGTGGATGAGTGGGGCATAGATGCAATCTATTCCGGTAGCCAGAAGTGCTTATCTTGTGTTCCGGGTTTATCTCCGGTTTCCTTCTCGCCTGCAGCGGTTGCCAAGCTAAAGGCGCGCAAAACACCTGTACAAAGCTGGTTCCTCGATCAAACCTTAGTCATGGGTTATTGGGATGCTTCTAGCGATGGCAAGCGTAGCTACCATCATACAGCCCCAGTAAATGCCCTCTATGCACTACATGAGTCTCTGCGTTTATTAGCCGCAGAAGGGCTGGAGCTTGCTTGGCAGCGCCATGCGGATATGCACCAAGTACTGCGTCATGGTTTGCAGCGGTTAGGGCTTAAGTTTGTGGTAGCTGAAGCGTGTCGTTTACCTCAGTTGAACGCGGTTTATATTCCAGAGGGGATCGACGACGCTAAGATCAGAAAACAGTTGTTGGAAAACTATAATTTAGAGATTGGTGCGGGTCTTGGCGCACTTGCGGGCAAAGCTTGGCGCATCGGTTTAATGGGCTTTGGTGCACGCCGTGAAAACGTGGCCTTATGCCTTAAAGCATTAGAAGAAGTATTGGCTTAGCCATATGTGTTAATAAAAAGCCGCTCATTGAGCGGCTTTTTTTATGAGGCAAATGGTTTATGGCTTAGAAAGTGTAATCGACTTTAACCCACGCGGTACGACCCGGTTCGTTAACTTGGAACATAGGCGAGCTACCCGGAATATCGTTGCCTGCACCTGAGCGGCTAATGTGCTCGGCATAGGTGATATCGAATAGGTTTTCTACACCGAAGCTGACTAGTAGTGCTTCATTGTGTTTCCAACTAGCGTTGAAGGCGAGGGTGCCGAAGCCGCTGCTTTCACCTAAATCTTGGCCTGAGATGTTACCTTCGCCAATCGCGACTCTATCTTGAGCGGCAACTAAGCGCCACAGTATGCCTGCGGTCCACTGGTTGTATTGATAATCTAGGGTGATACGTCCCTCAAGCGGTGGAATTTGGCCTAATGGCGTTCCTGCCGTGTCATTCTCACCATGGCTGTAGCTGACGCTGGTCTGGCTTGAGAAATGTTCAGTTAACGGGATCGTTGCCGCGATTTCACCGCCATATACGGTGGCATCAATGTTATAGGCTGTAGCCGCTGGTCCTTGGTTAACGTCAATCAAGATATAGTCGCGGATCTCACCGTAATACAGAGAGGTCGAGATGGCTACATCGGCTTCGTAGATCCAACCAATATCTAGTTGGGTAGTTTTTTCTGGTGCTAAATCGAATGCTTTTTGACTCGGGTTGTTGATGTCTGACTTCATGATCTCCCAGTAGTCAGGCATGCGCTGGGCATGCCCAACGCCAGCATAGTACTGGCTGTTACCAGAGGTGAGTTCGTAGCGACCGTAACCGCTAAATAGATCGTCACTGCGCTCGCCTTTCTGACCGACCATGAGTTCAGTGTTCCAATGATCATAGCGGGCACCGGCGATTAACTTACCGCTTGAGAGATTATAAGTAGACTCTAAAAATAGCCCTGTCGCCTGGTAACGCATGTTGTCTTTAAATGGCTTGTTGAGTAGATCGTCTAAACCATTGTCGACGGCTGGGTTAATACTGCGGCCTTCGTGTGTGCTATCCATGTAGTCAGCACCTGCGGTTAAGGTCCAGTCTGTGGCTAAGGTAAAGTCAGCCCAAAGGTGGCCGCCTTGGGTGCCACGCCTGACGTTGGTTCCTGAGTTGACGCCTTGATCAAATTGATCCATTACATGATCGTTTTCGTTGGTGTAGGCTTGCAATTCGATGCTATTTAGCCATTCACTCTCGAACTCATGTTGCAGCAAGAAAGTGAGGTTTTCATTGCTGATCTCGCGGGCTTTGTTAGCGCGATCGGCATATTCCGCCTCACCAGATGAACTACCGTACGCCAGCTCGAGTACCGTCGCGTCGCTCGGCGTCCAGCCCAGCGCAAAGTTATAGTTGGAGCGGTCATAGCTCGACTGAACCTTGTTACCGTCACCATCTTTATAATGATCGCTTTGTGATTGGTTAACATCCATATCGAAGTAATGCTTCTCGTCACCGGCTTTTAGCTCGACTAAGTAATCGGTGCGACCAAAGCTGCCGGCCGTCATGCTGGCGCGGCCATCTAAGCCCGGCTCATCGAAACTGTGGCGGTCTTTCTCGAACAATACTGTGCCTGCGCTACCAACAGGGCCGTATTTTACGGTTTGTGGCCCCTTGATGACGGTGATGTTGTCGTAGGCTTCAGGGTAGATATAGGCCGTTGGTGGATCCATGCGGCCACCGCAAGTACCGTAAACATGTTGACCATCATCGACAATACTTAAACGTGAACCACCTAGGCCACGCAGGCTAGGATCGCCGCCTGCACCGCCCTTTCTGCCGATGCTGAAACCGGGAATGGTTTTAAGAAACCCTGCGCCATCATAGGCTGGCAAGGGCAGTCTTGGCTTTTTGGGATCGGTATAGGTCTTAGTTGGATCTTTCATTAGTTCGCCAGTGACAATGATGCGTTCCACTGGCTCTGATTTATCATCTTTTTGACTGGTTTCGGCAAATGTTGGGGCAGAGATCAGCCCCAGAGTGACCACTGGAATGGTCAATATGCTTTTTTTGTTCATCATGGTATCGCTTATCGTTATTTATTTTTAGGCTGTTTTACAGAGCTTTACGTTAGCGATAAACCAATTTGTATCAAGGTGCGACAAAGGGTCACAGGTAGGTGTGACAAGTTTCACTTTTTTACAGGGGACACCTGTAAAAAAGGGCGAGAAAATCGCCCTTATTGAAGTGAGTAAAATTGTGATGAATTAGCTAATTAACTGCACAATAATCATGATAATCAGCACTGGGCAGATATATTTCACATACCAAGGCCATAGCTTCCAAAATAGGCTGTCTGTATTAACGTTATCTTGTGCGGCAATAGCACTGATAAGTTGGTTGCGATTCCATATCCAACCTAAATAGATGGCGATCCCTAATGCTATAAGGGGTTGAGCGCGCTCGGTGGTCATGGTGATCATCAGGCTAAATAGCGTCTCGAAGTTAAACACAACCAGCATCGACAAGGCTGCGATGACGCTACCAACCAGTAGGGTTGCTTTGTCACGACTTAGGTTGGTCTTTTCCACAAGATAGCTGGTGGGCACCTCAACAATCGAGATGGCTGAGGTTAAGCCTGCAATGGTCATCAAGATGAAGAAAGTGATGGCCAACAGGTATTGGCTGATGCCGCCGATGGTATCGAATAGTGCGGGCAGTACGGTGAACACTAAGGTGTCAGAGTTTAATAGACTGCCATCTTCGGCAAAAATCTGCACGCCGTTGTGCTGCGCGACATACATGGCTGGTAGCACCATAAGCGCGGCTAAAAATGCCACACTAGTATCGGTCAAAGTGACGTAGGCTGTTAGCTTGCTTAAGTCTTCCTTCTGGCTCAAATAGGCGCCGTAAACCATCATGGCAGCGGTACCAATGGTTAAAGAGAAGAAGGTTTGTCCTAAAGCACCAATCAATACATCAGCTTCGAATACTCGCGAAAAATCAGGCACTAATAATACTTCTAGCCCCTGCATCGCTCCCGGCTGAGTCAAGATATACGCCACACCAGCCACTAAGATCACGAGTAACATCGGCATTAAACGCTTTGACCAACGCTCTATCCCCTTCTGCACGCCTTGACGGATCACCAGTATCACCATGGCGATGAAAACAAGGGTGAACACTAAGTTGCGCGACAGCGAGAAGTCCATCAACCAAGATGCGGCACTGGTTTGGCCGGTTAATTCGGCAACGGGGGCGATGGCAAAGCTGACAAACCAACCTGATAAGATGCTGTAGAAAGTACAGATTAAGGTTGCGGTAACTATGGAGATAAAGCCGATCGCCTTACCTATCTTCTTAGCAAGTGGTTTAGAGGCAACCTTGGCCATGGCATCGGCTGGGTTTGTTTGCCCGTGGCGACCAATCATTAGCTCCGCCAGTAGCATTGGGTAACCGAGTACTAAGATCAGAAACAGGTAAACCAGCAGGAAGGCTCCGCCGCCGTGAGTGGCTGCTTGAGTGGGGAATCCCCAAATATTACCGACGCCGACAGCTGAACCCGCTGCCGCCATAATAAAGCCAATTCTAGAGCTAAAATGCCCCTGTTTTACTGTACTCATTTGAGCTCTCTTTCTGTACTTCTTTGTCAATTAAGAGCGCGCATATTAGTGCTTAAAAATGATAGGTCAACGCCT
The DNA here is from genome assembly GCF_019654915.1 of Shewanella sp. MBTL60-007. Lineage (GTDB taxonomy): Bacteria > Pseudomonadota > Gammaproteobacteria > Enterobacterales > Shewanellaceae > Shewanella. The sequence continues at coordinate 69,319 of NZ_BPET01000014.1, forward strand.
TAAACTCGCGCGCAACTCTACTTCGTTAATATTTTATCTTTGTATTTTAGGTTTCTTTGAGTTGTTTTGTCGCTTTAGGTGTGGGTGGTGATGCTTTGTTGCGTAAGCTTGTTTTTATCAATGGCTATGCGCAATAAAATCATTTAGCGATAAAAACCAAAAATGCGACCGAATGCACAGATTATAGACACTATGGCTTGGTAAGTCGGTGTGAGCGGCATGTTATGCCGCTAAGAGTGATCTGACTGCAGAATGAAGTCTGAATTTAGCGTCTTGCTAAACTGGCAGTGGAATACTGGTTTGGCTTTTAACTTGTTTCAGTACGAAGCTGGAACGTACACCTGCGATGTGATCGTTGGTGGTCAGCTTATCGAGAAGGAAGACCTTGAAGTGCTTCATGTCTCTGACTAGCACCTTGAGTTGGTAATCGGCGTCACTACCAGTGAGTAGGCAGCACTCCTGTACTTCATCGTAGCTGCTGACCTTATCCTCGAATGCATCCAGAATATCGGTAGCGTGTTTCTCTAACCTGACTTGGATATAGGCTGTAAGTGCAAGATCGAAATGCTCGGCGCTGAGCAGGGTAGCATAGCCTGCAATATAGCCTGCCTCTTCCAATGACTTTACTCGTCTAGAACAAGGAGAGGGAGATAACCCCACTTTTTCGGCAAGCTCTTGGTTGGAGAGTTTTCCATGTTGCTGCATCAATTTGAGGATATGCAGATCGATTTTGTCTAATTGCAGTTCAGCCATGCTTCTCTTTAAGATATCGGTTTCTTTGCAGGCAGAATACCGCAATTGATATCAAGCGCAAGTGAGGCGTTTAATAAACCCCACTTAGGATTAGGGGCTAATTTATCGACTTCTCAGGCAGTTTTAAGGCGAGAGATGAACTGGCTATCGATTGTAGGCCACAGCGCTTGGGTCAGGTAGATGCTGCTAAAGGCGATGCTGCCACCAATTGCTGTAGACGCCAACACATCTTGCGGCCAATGCATACCGAGCAACATGCGGCTAAAGCCCATGGTAATCGCCCAACCAAGAAGCATGATAGGCATGATGACTTGACCTGCCAGTAGAAGATAGAAACTAACCGCTAATGCCAAGGTAACAGCAAAGAGAGTGTGCCCAGAGGGAAAGGCGTAGCCCACTTCGTGTTGCCAGTGGCGTTTGAGCTGTGGGCTTAAGCTTAAATCGGGTCTGGCGACTTCTAACTGATTAATGGCACTGCCGATCAGCTCACGCTTATCTGCCTTGTTATGCTGGTAGAAGTCTTGGGTGTTAAGCAGGTACTCCTGCTCTAACAGCATGGCGTTAGGGCGTGGCTCGGCAAAGTAAGGTTTGAGAAAGTGATTGAGGCTAAGGGTAGCGGCCATGCTGATAGAAACGGCGAGCACTAACTGTATAAACTGCGGCTTGGTTAACCGGCGGTAGCAGAACATTAGAATGACTATTCCTGTTGCAATACCGTAAGGTGCGGTTCCGGTGCTGGTAAGCCAATATAGTGCCTGAGCCAGATTTGAGTCTAAGGCGATAGTTGGAAATAAGCTCGCTGCACTAAAGTAGATAGTGGCGGGAATGGCCAATAACACAACCCAAGCAGTAAAGAGTACTTTGTTAGTGTGATGAGGCGAAAAAGAGGGTTTGTTCAAAGCAGGACCTCAAAACTGTAGGTGGTTAGGGCGTAGGTTAATCATACGCAGCTTGAAGCTGGCAAGGTTACCTGCCAACAGCGCGCTATACTAGTGCACTAGCATGAAGTGTAAATTAATCCTAATTCATAGTGGTGATTCTTGAGCGAAAGCGTAGCGAAATTCTAAAGCATTAATTTCATTGATCACTAATCTCACCACGAAGGTAATGAAAACGGCAAGGTATTAGGCTTTTTCTTCGGGCGCTCAGCGCCTTTCGTGGTGAGCAGCTTTTGTTCCGTTGTGAGTTGAGTTCGTCTTTATACCTAGTCAGGATTTATCAACGGCTCTGAACAAGTGAGTACTCGCGGCGAACTCTTTGATTGCATGAGTCTAAATAAAAAAGAGCACCTGAAAAGATGCTCTGTTTTATTGGGCGATTCAGCTTTGTAGCAGAAAACGCTAATTAGTCTGCTGCGTTTAATTTAGCTTCAAGTGCATCAACTTGTGCTTGTAATGCTTCTAGCTTCTCACGGGTTTTAATCAAAACGTGTTGCTGAACTTCAAACTCTTCACGAGATACGACATCTAATTTTTGTAGCTGGTTTTGCAGTACTTGTTTGCTGCGTTCTTCAAATTCGCCTGCAAATTGCTTTAATCCACTAGGAAGGTTTTCGCTTAATTGCTTAGCGACTTCTTCAATTTTTTTCGGGTTAATCATTGTTTGTATCCGCTTAAGTGCATAATGCTGTATATGTTTTGATTGTACCTTAGGCTATCACTATTGCCAAAATAATCACCATTGAGTGTGAATCAAAGCTCGATAAACGAGTGCATAATAAAAAGCCTGCATTACTGCAGGCTTTTGCTTTGCTTTATAAAGTTAAGCGTGGGAAGCTTTGTTCTCTTGCGTATTTAATGTTTCATCAAATACAGGAAGAGGTTCATGCTTTTCTGCCAAGTAGGTGTAAATTACTGGTAGAACGAACAAGGTGAATACGGTACCAATCGCAAGGCCTGAAACAATTACCAAGCCGATGTTAAAGCGCGCAACAGCACCCGCTCCCGAGGCAAATAGCAGTGGGATCAAACCTGCGATCATTGCTGCTGTTGTCATGAGGATTGGGCGCAAACGTATGGTTGCTGCATGCTTAATGGCATCGACTTTGCTGAGAGCATTATGTAATTGCTCCTCTTTGGCTACCTCACACATCAAGATACCGTGTTTGGTGATAAGGCCTACTAAGGTGATCAAGCCCACCTGAGTGTAGATGTTCATCGACGATAGTCCGAATACATGGGTCCAACCTAGTGCGACTAGAGCACCACTAATCGCCAGTGGTACCGACACTAAGATAACTAAAGGATCTTTAAGGCTTTCAAACTGACTTGCCAACACGAGGAAGATGATAGCCAGTGCTAAGCCAAAGGTGGCGTACAGTGCAGAGCCTTCGGTGACATATTGACGTGCTTCACCTAAGAAGTCATAGCTATAACCCTTAGGAAGTTCGTTATCACCGATATTCTTCAAGAAGGCAATCGCATCACCAATCGCGACCCCAGGTGCCGCAACGCCACCAACGGTAATTGCGTTCATCTGATTAAAGTGTGGTAGTGAGCGAGGCTCTGACACCATTTCGATATCCACAAGGCTGGCAAGTGGTACAGAGCGGCCATCGGCAGCAGTTAAGTAATAGCCTGCTAGCGCCTCTGGGTTAGCACGCAGTTTTCGTTCCACTTGAGGGATCACTTCATAAGAGCGGCCATCCAAGTTAATGCGGTTAACGTAACCATCACTCATCATGGTGGTGAGGGTTAAACCGATATCTTGCATGGTGATGCCATAAGCACCTGCTACATCACGTTTGATATGGATCTTCATCGAGCCTGAGTCAAATTTTAGGTTGACCTCTGAGTAGACGAATAGTGGACTTTGTTGCACTTTTTCGAGCACGCCTGAACCGATTTGGAATAAGCTTTCAAAAGAGCTTGAACTGGTGATCACGAACTGAATCGGCAGGCCGCTAGATGCACCTGGCAATTCTGGCATTTGGAAGGTTGTTACTGCCATACCAGGGACATTTTTGACCTCCTTACCAAAGAACTCCTGCATCTGTTTTTGGCTCTTATCACGCTCGCTCCAAGGTACAAGCGGCGCGATACCAAAGGCTTGGTTAGCATTGGGAACGCCAACAAAGGCAAGGGATGCAGCGGCTTCAGGCTGGGCACTGATCATATCTGTTACTAATGTCATATTAGCTTGGATATAATCCAGGTTAGCGCTAGAAGGAGCGGTGCCCATCATCATGACCACGCTTTTATCTTCGTTAGGCGCCAGTTCAGAAGGGATAAAACTAAACATTACTGGTAAAGAAGCAAACACGATAATAGCAAAGGCGATGACCACAGGTCGCTTATCCAGTACTGCCGTTAGCATGCGATTGTAGCGGCTGGTTAAGCCCTCTAAGAAGTTCTCTACACCACGCTCAAAACGGTTAGGTTCGGCGTGGGCTTTTAGAATTTTAGAGCACATCATAGGTGACAGCGTCAGTGCCACGATCCCTGAGATAAATACAGCTCCGGCTAGGGTAAGGGCAAACTCTTTAAACAAGGAGCCTGTGACTCCCCCCATTAAGGCAATAGGCGCGTATACTGCGGCTAAGGTAATGGTCATAGAAATAACAGGAACGGCAATTTCTCGGGTACCGATAATTGCTGCTCTAAATGGCGTTTCCCCCAGCTTGATATGTCTATCAACGTTTTCCACCACCACGATGGCGTCATCCACCACCAAACCGATGGCGAGCACCATGGCTAATAGAGTCATCAGGTTCAGGGTGAAGCCAAACATCTGCATGATGATAGCCACACCGACTAAAGACAGCGGGATAGTGACAATTGGAATGATAACCGCTCGGAACGATCCTAAGAACAGGGTGATAACCACAATAACGATAAGTGCGGCTTCACCAATGGTTTTAATTACCTCATCAATGGATTCATCAATTGCCAGTGATGAGTCATACAGAATGCGAGTCTTCATTGTGATAGGAAGATTGCGCTCTATTTGCGGCATCATAGCGCGTGCATCGGCCGCCACAACCAGAGGGTTGGCTGTTGGGGTCACGTCTAAACCAACCACAACCGCCTCTTGACCATCGGCAAGAGCACGATAGACATCGTGGCTTTTCTCTAGATTAACGCTGGCGATATCGCCTAAACGGATCACTAAGCCGTTTTTACTGCCGATAACCAGTTTCTCTAATTCCGCTACGGTAGCAACCTGTGTGTCGGCGGTACCATTGAGTAGGGTAAAAGTGTTATTGGTTTGGCCAACAGCTGACTGGTAGTTATTAGCTTGCAGCACGTTCATGACGTCAGTCGATGATAGGTTAAAAGCTCCCATCCGAGCTGGATCTAACCATATACGCATGGCGTACTTGATACCACCGTATAGGTTTACTTTAGCAACGCCATCGATAGTAAATAACTCAGGCTTAACCACACGCTCTAGATAGTCGGTGATCTGGCTTGAGTTAATTTGATCGCTATAAAAAGAGATGTAAAGGGCTGAAGTTTGTGAGCCTGTTGACATCTCAACTGTAGGATCTTCAGCTTCTTTCGGTAGCTGAGATCGTACTGAGTTTACCTTAGCTAATATGTCGGCTAAGGCCCCATTAGGATCGGTATTGAGCTTCATATAGACAGTGATTTTAGAGCTACCTAAAAAGCTGTCAGAGGTCATAAAGTCAACGTTGTCGGCCTGAGCGAGTGCTTGTTCTAAGGGCTGAGTAATAAAACCTTGGATCAAGTTAGAGTCGGCACCGTAGTAGCTGGTGGTTACGGTTACTACAGTGTTGGTCATTTCTGGATACTCTCGAACTTGCATGCTTTTAAGGGCATAGAAGCCAAGTAGTAATATCAGAAAACTGATGGAGGCCGCGAGTACTGGCCTGCGGATAAATATATCAGTGAAGCGCATCGGCAAATCCTCCGCTTACAACTGTGGCAATGTGGCTGGAGGGGTTAATGCATCATCCTCAGTCACTTTGACTTTAGTGTTGTTACTTAAGCGTACTTGACCTGAGGTGACGACAGTATCGCCAGCTTTCACGCCACCAACGACTAGAGCGTTGATGTCATCGCGCTCGAGGACTTTAACATTCACTTGCTTAACACGTTTGACTTGCTCGCCATTTTCATCTTTCTCTTCAATCAAATAGACAGAGTCACCGTAAAGAGTAAAGCTGATTGCGGTTTGTGGGATTACTACCTGCTGAGTTAACTCAGGTAGCATAATATCGACCTTGGCGAACATACCGCTACGCAGTTTTCCATGGGAGTTCGGGATCTGAGCTTGCACCTGAATTAAGCCACTTTGATAAAATACCGCGGGCTCGATGGCTGCAATTGTCCCTTCAAACGGCTCGGTAGGATAAGCATCAACATAAACATGTACCACTTGGCCTGTCTCTATTTGAGGCAGCTGAGTCTGTGGAATGGTAAAGCGGATCTTCATGGTGCTGATATCTTCGAGGCGGACGATATCTGTGCCTGTTTGTAGGTACTCACCTAGGTTGACGTTACGAATACCGACCAGACCGGTAAAGGGAGCTTTGATTTCACGGCGACCTATGGTGGCACTTAAGCTCTCAATGTCAGCCATCAAGGCTAAATACTTAGACTGGCTATTATCAAGATCTTGTTTAGAGATAGAGTTTTGCTTGTAGAGTTTGCTTAAGCGCTTAAAGTCCGCTTCGGCGGCTGGAAGCTGTACCTGCTTACTCTTAAGGTTGGCTTTCTCTACTTTTGAGTCAAGCTCCACCAACATCTGCCCAGCTTCAACAGGGCTACCATTCTCAAAGCGAATAGCAGAAACCACCCCTGCTAGCTCGTTTGCTATGGTCACGCCTTGATTAGGCTCGACAAAGCCAATGGCGTTAATGGTTGGCTGCCACTTGCTCTCTTTGACATCGATAGCTGTGACTGGTGCAACGGGCTCGGGCATATTGGCAATAGCATCGGCAATTTTTCCTTTAATAAAAAGATTGAAGCCAATGACTGAGCCGAAGGCCAGTACTGCAATGATGATCATCACCAGGGTCCACTTTTTCATGTCCTGATAACTCCTTTAGTTTGTCGGTGTGTTTGGAATGAGAATTGCCCGCCAGCATATATCGCAGGCAAGCGTGATATCTTTTTCGTCGTATTCAATTAGACCGCGTCTAATCGATCGCGCGAGTGCCATAGAGGGCTCCATTGCGATCGCATATAGAAATCTAGGGTTTAAAGGCTGGATCAAGCCTTGTTTAATGCCCTCTTCGAACAGCTGTTGTAATGGCGCGAATAACCCCATTTCTAACTGGCGGATTTCATCGGTATTGCTTTCTGGTAGGTGTGCATATTGCTCGTAGCTTAAATTGGCTGGAGAGCGTTGCTTGCCGTAGTCATGCATTTTCATCCAGATCCGCTTAAATCTCTGTTCGAGAGTGCCTTTGTCATGATCTGCCAATATGGCGCTGGCGACTTGAGCCAGTACATCCCTTCTGAGCTCTAAGATGAGCTCATTCTTATCTTTGAAATAGCGATAAATCGTGCCCGCAGCGACGCCTGCCTCGTTAGCAACTTGCTGCATAGACAAGCCTTGTATGCCGCCGGCAGCGATAATTTTTTCTGCGGCGCGAAGAATAAGATCGTGCTTATTGTGCATAATAGAATCTAAAATGAATGAACGTTCATTCATTAGTTTAATGTTCAGCCTAATAGTTGGCAATAGGACGTGCTAAAAATTTCAGCGCTTTACCATTAAGCTAATGAGTTAGTTATTGATAAATATAGTCGCTAATTACTAAAGGAGAGATATTGTCGATAACTTTTCCGCTTGCTAAGGCCTTTCTGCTATCATTCCTGTTTTAATGCCTTCCTTAATATCTTGGTTATAACGTATCCATGAAGCTCAATCCCGGACAAAATGATGCCGTCCACTATGTTAGTGGCCCCTGCTTAGTTCTTGCAGGCGCAGGCAGTGGCAAGACCAGAGTGATCATTAATAAGATTGCTTATCTGGTGGAAAAATGCGGCTATAAAGCGCGCAATATTGCCGCAGTAACTTTCACCAACAAAGCGGCGCGCGAGATGAAAGAGCGTGTGTCGCAGTCTATGGGGCGTAAAGAAGCACGAGGCTTGTGGATTTCAACTTTCCACACCTTGGGGTTAGAGATCATTAAACGTGAGCATAAAGTGGTTGGCTTAAAACCTGGCTTCTCGTTGTTTGACGATCAAGATACGTTAGCGCTATTAAAAGAGCTGACTCAAGATGAGTTAGATGAAGATAAAGATCTGCTGAGATTACTGGCAACGACTATCTCAAACTGGAAGGGAGACTTAGTTATTCCAGAGCAGGCGCGAAAAATTGCCAAAGATGAACAGCAGCAGTTATTTGCCCTCTTGTATCAGCGTTATGCCCAACATATGAAGGCTTACAACGCGCTCGATTTCGATGATCTGATTTTACTGCCTACTCTGTTATTGAGGCAGAATGAAGAGGTGAGAACCCGTTGGCAGACGCGAATTCAGTATATGCTGGTGGATGAGTACCAAGATACTAACACCAGCCAGTATGAGATGGTTAAATTACTGGTGGGTGAGCGTGCACGCTTTACTGTGGTAGGTGATGACGATCAGTCTATTTACTCTTGGCGTGGGGCTAAGCCACAAAACTTGGTGCTCTTGGGTAAAGACTTCCCCAAGTTGAAGCTAATTAAGTTAGAGCAAAACTACCGCTCCAGCCAGCGCATCTTGCGGGCGGCTAACATTCTTATTGCCAATAACCCGCACGTTTATGAAAAAACGCTATTTAGTGAGCTGGCTTATGGTGAGCCTATTCGGGTGCTGATTGCTGCCAACGAAGAGCAGGAAGCGGAGCGAGTTGTCGCCGAGATGATTCGACATAAGTTCGTCGGCAAGACCACATATGGGGATTACGCGATTTTGTATCGTGGCAACCATCAGTCGCGTCTACTCGAACGGGCATTGATGACTAACCGTATCCCCTATAAGCTCAGTGGTGGTACCTCATTCTTTGGTCGCGCTGAGATCAAAGACATCATGGCTTACCTGCGCTTAGTGGTGAATCCCGATGATGATAATGCCTTCTTACGCATCGTGAACTTGCCAAAGCGCGGCATTGGTCCTGCGACTCTTGAGCGTTTAGGGAACTTTGCCAACAAGAAGCAGATCTCGATGTTTGCCGCCATCTTTGAGGCTGACCTGAATCACGAATTGCCGCCAGCTGCTATGTCGACCCTGTATCAGTTCGGACGGTTCGTGGTGGAAACAGGGGACTGTGCCGAGCGCGGCGATCCTGTCGAGGCGGTTAAGCAGTTAATTAGAAAGATTAACTACGAAGACTACCTGTATGAGACCAGTACCAGCGCAAAAGCCGCCGAGATGCGGATGAAGAATATTTCTGAACTGTATCGCTGGGTCACCGAGATGCTAGAAGGTGATGAGTTAGACGAGGGGATGACCCTTCCTGAGGTGGTAAACCGTCTTACACTGCGGGACATGATGGAGCGTAATAGTGAAGATGAGGGCGGCGATCAGGTGCAACTCATGACCTTACACGCCTCGAAGGGACTGGAGTTCCCCTATGTGTTTATGGTTGGTGCTGAGGAGCGGATCTTGCCGCACCAAAGCAGTATCGATGAAGATAATGTCGATGAAGAGCGTCGCCTAGCGTATGTGGGGATCACTCGGGCGCAAAAAGAGTTGTGGTTTATTATCTGCAGGGAGCGACGTCAGTTTGGTGAGACCATACGTTGTGAGCCGAGCCGCTTCTTAATGGAGTTGCCTCAAGATGACCTGATCTGGGAGAACCGTAAACCAGTGCAAACCGTAGAGCAGCGTCAGCAATCGGGCAGGGCCAATATCGCCAACTTAAGAGATATGTTTAAGAATAAGTAACCCCTGAGCGAGGTAAAAATTAAGTGTGTGCCCTATTGAGGTTAGGCACACACTCTGTTTTTCTCCTGCTCTAGCTCTATCACATTGCCCAGTGCGCTACCCTGACCATTAGTAAACCCAATTTCCTGCAGTGTTTCGCATTGTTTACTATCGCTGATCCCGGCTGCAAAGACTTCTAATCCAAGGGCCTGAGCCGCTTTAAAGTAGGCCTTTACCAGTTTAACGTGTTGCTTGCTTTCTAGGTGAGCGACATAGCTTGGATCGAGCTTTAGGGTCTGAATCGGTAGGAAGATCAAGCTGCTGATGGCGCTATAGGCACTGCCATAGGCTTCAATCCCTAGTTTTACATCGAGCTTATTCAGGCTATCGAAAGCGCTAATATGGTTATCGGTATTCTGTACGAATTGCTTTTCATTAAAAAACAGGGTCAGCTTACTGATGTTGAAACGACACTGCTTAATTCTGTTTTTAAGGGCTCTTAAAGCATGCTTATGATTTAAGTGTTGGCTTGAGATTGGTACTTGTAGCTGAAATTGATTGCCGTATTGCTGCTGCATGCTGTGAAAGCTCAGATTGACCTGCTCTAACAAGTAGTTGTCCAGCTCAATGACCATATGGCAGTGCTCGGCTATATTATTTAGTTGTGCCTGTTTAAGCTTACCTAAACTTGGGTGATGCCAGAATAACCTTGGCTCAAAGGCAATGATCTGTTCGGAGTCGAGTGCCATGATTGGCAAATAACTGAGTTGCAGTTCATTTTTAATTAGTGCGTTCTTCAGCTCATTTTCAAGCTTGAGGTTTTTGACTTGTTGCTGATTTACGCCGTGATTGAATATGGCATAGCAGCCTTTACCCTGTGATTTTGCTTGGTACATGGCTGTATCGGCATCACGCAGTATCGACTCGCTAGTATCTGAACGGCTTTGGCCGCTCATCGCAAGGCCAATGCTGGCACTGGATTTAAACTGCTGGTTGGCGAGTTGGTAAGGCTGAGATAGCTCTGCAAGCACCCTCTCCGCTATATCTTCGGCATCCTGTTGACCACTGATACTGTCGAGGAGGATGACAAATTCGTCACCGCCTAAGCGGGCAAGCATATCATTGTTGCGGATACACTGTTTGAGGCGCTTTGCGGTTTCAATTAAGAAACGATCGCCTTCTAAATGCCCTAAGGTGTCGTTCAGAAGTTTAAATCTGTCCATATCAATAAACAGGACTGCGAATCTTTCAAGACTATGGCGGCGGACATGTTTTATCGCTTGAGTTAAGCGTTCCATAAACATAGAGCGGTTGGGAAGTCCGGTTAGATTGTCATGTTTAGCATCATGGACCAGTTGGCGCTCGATACGCTTACGCTGGTTAATCTCTTTCTCAAGATCTTGATTGACACTTGCCAGTGCTTTCGTTCGCTCGTTGACTTTCTCTTCTAACAGCTCGTTGCTTAGCTTCAATGACTCTTCTGATTGTTTCTTTTCAATTGCCGTAGCGATATGTTGCGAGACGAAAGTCAGTAGCTCTAAGTCTTTCTCTTGATAGTTTTGGATATGGCTATAGCTGTATATTGTCAGGGCCCCACAGATTTGACCGTGAATAAATAATGGAACCCCTATCCATTGGTTGATCTCTTGGGTGTCATTAAGTTCAGGAGTTTCGCAATAGAGATCGCCAGATTCAATGAGTCTTTTAATATCACTACGGTTGAGCAGCTTAGGTTTATTGTTCAGTAGAATATATTCGGTTAACCCATCACTTAAAGCCCTAGGTTTAGGCGAGGGGAGATCATACTGAGAAACGAAATAGGGAAAGGTAAGTGCATCTCGCATTTCATTAAGCAATGAGATAAAGCAGTTATTGACTGGCAGTAGGTGGCTAATGACGCGGTGGATTTCACTGTAGAACTCTTGGTTATCGATATTTGAGTTTGCTAAGTCTGCAATCTCAAACAGTGACTTCTGTAGGCGCTCGGCACGACGCCTCTCGTACACTTCTTGCTTAAGCTTGTTATAAGCGATACTTAACTCTTTCGTGCGGGTGTTAATCGCTTGCTCTAGCTGCTCTTGATTCTGTAGTCGTTGAATCACGCCTGAAATATGGTGACTAATGAAGTTCATTAGCTCAATTTCTATCTCGTCATAAACTGTGTCACTGTCGTAGCTTTGAAAAACTAATACACCTATGGTGCTATCGACACTTTTAATCGGAGTTCCTACCCATTGATGGCAATGGCTGCCTCTTGGGGTGATTGCATTTGATTGCAGGAGACGGTGGTATGTTTCGTCATCGCAGATGAGTGTTTGCTCGGTTTTGAGTACATAACCTGTTAAGCCACTGAATAAAGTGTCGGAAAGATCTTCATCGGGATAGAACTCCTGTGGATGAACATCTTTTTCATCTTGAAAGAAGGGGACTTCAATTCTGCCAGTATTGGCGTTGAGTGTAGCGATGAAAAAATTATCGGCAGGGATCAGCCTATTGATCGTTCTATGCAGTGATGAGTAGAACTCTGCAGGTGTCGTTACACTCGATGCTGAGTTAGAGATCTCTAGCAGGGCATTTTGAGTGATCTCGGCACGCTTGTATTTCAGCGCCAGGGCTTTTAGACGAGTAATCCGTTTATTTAATCTCAATGTCTTTTTTGACTGAGATGTTTCTTCCCTAAACATGTCGTTCCGCCAATCGCAATTTTTAATCTGATTAGGATTTGAGCTAATACGTATTGATAACATGAAAAAGGGCTCTATCCAAGTCATTATTTTGACGCTCCGTGGTAAAAAACCGTACAAATCACTCAAATCTTGAGCGAACGAACGTAAAATCCGTAAAAAAAGCAAAACAGGTGTAGACGGGAGGGCATTTTGAACCTACTATATGCCCCGCTAACAAGGCAAGGCACCCATAGCTCAGCTGGATAGAGCGCACCCCTCCGGAGGGTGAGGCCGAGGGTTCGAATCCTTCTGGGTGCACCAGAATGGAAACGGCGGTTTTGTTAGTAGGAAATATCAGTGGTGATTGTAGCTCAGTTGGTAGAGCCCCGGATTGTGATTCCGGTTGTCGTGGGTTCAAGTCCCATCAGTCACCCCATTTTCCTAAAGCTTTAAAGACTCGGTGATTAGCGCAGCCCGGTAGCGCATCTGGTTTGGGACCAGAGGGTCAGAGGTTCGAATCCTCTATCACCGACCATATTTATAAATAGCGAGTTTACTCGATATTTAGCAAGTTAAGTAAGATAAAAGATTTTCGGTGATTAGCGCAGCCCGGTAGCGCATCTGGTTTGGGACCAGAGGGTCAGAGGTTCGAATCCTCTATCACCGACCATTTTTACATGAAGCCTCTCGAGAAATCGAGAGGCTTTTTTGTATCTAAAAACTGGCGAAGGATTCGAATCCTCTCTCTTTATGAACCCATGGCCGACCACTTTTCGAAAGCTAAGACGAACGCTTCGCTGAACGGATAACGGTTAACGGAACGTTCGCAGGCTCACTGACGGAAAGGCCGGAAAGAATTGAATTTGTAGGTCGGGCTTTAGCCCGTCAATCAAGGGGTGATATATAGCTTGTCGGCATAAATGCCGACCTACGGAAAGCAGTTTCTAGAAAAGCAAAGCTGAGACGAACGCTTCGCTGACGGATAACGGTTAACGGAACGTTCGCAGGCTTACTGACGGAAAGGCCGGAAAGAATTGAATTTGTAGGTCGGGCTTTAGCCCGTCAATCAAGGGGTGATATATAGCTTGTCGGCATAAATGCCGACCTACGGAAAGCAGTTTCTAGAAAAGCAAAGCTAAGACGAACGCTTCGCTGAAGGATAACGGTTAACGGAACGTTCGCAGGCTCACTGACGGAAAGGCCGGAAAGAATTGAATTTGTAGGTCGGGCTTTAGCCCGTCAATCAAGGGGTGATATATAGCTTGTCGGCATAAATGCCGACTTACGGAAAGCAGTTTCTAGAAAAGCAAAGCTGAGACGAACGCTTCGCTGAAGGATAACGGTTAACGGATTGTTCGCAGGCCCTCTGACGGAAAGGCAGAATCTAGAGCCTCTCTTTCCTGCCGTTGCTTTCCGGCTTCTCTCGTCTATGCTTCTAAGTTTTCCAGCAGTTTCGGCTTTTACCGTCTTAGCCTTTCCTACAACCTAGAATTAAAAAAGGCCTCCTAAGAGACCTTTATCTATTCCAACTTAAACTATCGATGCTATTCGACTGCGACTGGCGGGGAGATAAAGCCCATATAGGCGTTAGTCTTCAATAGCGCGAAACGCTTTAGCTGGGTCTCTTGCTCAACACCCGTGGCGATGACTTCAATATCTAAGCCCTTAGCAACATTTATGAGTGCTCGGCATAGCTCGCTGCTGTGAGCATTATCGTCGTAATAAGCAAAGGATTGGTCTAACTTAACATAGCTAGGGCGTATGTTTTGCAGATAAGTCATCGAGCCGAACTGGCGGCCGAAGTGATCGATACCGAAGTGGGCACCATTATCTCGAATAATCGCGCAGAGTGCCTGGCAGGCTTCTGGATCGCTGTAAACAGCGGCTTCGGGGATATCGAAACAAAAGCGTTCCCTTAGTGTTGAAGTTCGCAGGAATTTATCGAGCCATTGGTGAAACTCTTTATCGCTAATGCTCTGGAAGGTTAAATTAACAGCTACTGGCTCGAAGTTTCTATCTAATAGCTTTTTACTGTGGATAGTCTTAATTAAGCATCTATCTAATAGGCTGCCCAGCGAGAGTAGTTCAACATAGGGCATAAATTGTCCTGCGTGTACCATCTTGCCGTTTATCTCCAATTGGCAATATAACTCTCGCTGTAAAATAGACTCAGTTTGGTTAAGTAAAATGGGCTGCCATTTAAACTTAAATTTACCGTCGGTAATTGCATTACTTAAATGTTCTCGCCACTGTTCACGGGTGAATAATTGTTTTTCACTTGTCTCAAACCAGTGGAAAACTTTATTCTCCTGCAGTGATTTTTGTAGTGCGTTATCCGCCTGCGCTAGGATATCAGTGACTGTCATTTGACCAGTTCGCTCGGCAATACCAATAGCGAACTGCTCATTTGGTTTACAGCCTGCCTTAGAGATCTCTTGGTTAATGGTACGGATGAGAGTTTGCAGGTATTTACTGGTCAGTTCATGCTCGGAGCTGGTAATGAGAAAGGCAAATTCATAGGCCGCAATTCGTGTAATCACCGAGGTAGCGACGCCGTCTAAATGTTGCTTCATTTTGTCTGATAATAGCTTGATGGTTTCGTCGCGAACCTGGTAGCCGTATTTACTGTGTACCTCTTCTAACCAGTCAAACTTTGCCATCATAAGTGCGCCGCTCTTAGGCTCACTTAGCCAGCTGTTCAAACGGCCCATCATGTATTGACGGTTAGGGAGCCCTGAGACTTGATCAACAAGGTTTTTCTTTCTCAGTTCTCCAACTTCTTCATCGAGTGAGTTAAAGATCTGTTTGAGTTGATCAGACATGCTGTTGAAAGCCTGCACTACAGATTTGAGCTCTACAGTTTTAGGTACTTGCATGTCGGGGCCAAACTTACGATTAGCGATCTCTTTAGCGTGTTCAGCGATATCGTGTAATGGCTTTAAAATCCAAGTTAAACCTACACGGGCTGAGATTATCGCAATTAAAAACAGGATTGAAAAAACGATGATTGCATTGGTCATAGTGCGCCAAAGCTCGTGATAACCGAAACCTGGATGGGCGGTGATCTCTAAGCGAGCAAGCTGGATCCAACCTGAGGTGATAGTACTCTCTCGCTTAATCGTTTTGAATAGGCCTAGGTCGATAAACCACTGGGGGACACCCTCAATTGTCACTGGATTTTCCCATACCTGCTGCTTGCCATCGACCAGCCAAGTAAGTTTTACCTGCTGATAGTAGCCGCCCTCGAAAATCACATTGATCAGGGTTTCTGCACCGACAATGTCGCCAGCTTCTAGATCGGGCACCAACATAATACCGAGTGAGTGGCTAGTATTATTGAGATCGGATTCCATTTGCTTGGTTAGAAAGCTTTGAGTTTCGCTAAACTGCACATAGCCTAAACTCGCAACAACCAACAAAAACAACACAAACAGTAATGTGTATATCTGTCGAAACAGTGTCATCTTTTAACTACTCCAGTTTTATCTTGGGCTGATTAAGGCGCTCGACACCCAAGCGATGTTTCAAGTCATTCCATTTAGCGAGCTTTGACGAGGAACCTGCTAGAACACCTCGTCCCTTCTCTTTATTTAGCCACAGTTGTCGACCATTAAAGCTATAGACAGGTAATAGATCTTTTCTCTGTGTTGCTGGTTTAATTTGTTTATCAAGATTGTCTAAAACAAGAGGAATAGAGGAGGGTGTCTCATAGTAGGCAAGTACCATGTGATATTGATTTACGCTGGTTGCTTTAACCATAGTGATGCGTAATTTATCTTCAGAAACACCGAGCTGAAGCAGGGTAAAGTATTTGGCGATTGAGAAATCCTCACAGTCGCCACCACTGACCCCGATAAACTCCATGGGCGTTGCCCAATAATTCTTATTTCCCCAAAGCTTTATATCATCGACAAAATGAAAGAGGTTAAAAAAATTATTAACCATCAATATCTTATCTTTATCTTGTAAATCCTTGGCTTCATCCAACATCTTAAACCAAGCTCTAATCCTTTTACCCGCACGTTCGCCATAGTGCGATTCGATAGTTTGGGTAATATGGACTGAGTCTAACTTTTGAACAGGAGCTGCATAGAGACAAGAGACGGACAGCGCTAACACCGTCAATTTTAATTGGCAGACTTTTGTTATTTTCTTTAATTGATAAAGCCTGCCAACCATACTGCTCCGGTACTTCTATTACTTAACTTCTTCGTCTACCGTGTAGATGTGCCACTTCATATCCGCTGTAGTGTCATCACCTGTTAACTCGGCAATTACTCGGCGGTTAACTTTATGTGCCGCCGCAGTATGTGTTGGATCGATAGGACGATCGAAGCTATAACCTACTGCACTGAGCCTATTGGAATCAATACCAAAGCGCTCGGCAAGTAAAGAACTGACAGCATTGGCTCGGTTTTGCGATAAAACTTGGTTATGCTCATGACTCCCTGTTTTACTACAATGCCCCTCAATAACCGCTTGGGTGTTAGGGAAATCGCGCATAAAGGTTGCGATCACTTCGACCTGTGGGTAATACATAGGGTCGATATAGTAAGAGTCATTTGCGAACAGGATTTTTAGTTCCTGACGTTCATTGATGGGCTTAATCTTACCGCAACCATAGTTGTCGATCGTTGCACCTAAGGCTGTTTCTGTGCAACGTTCTCTGGCAACGATTACGCCGTCACGATCGATATCGTTCAGGTCATGAACTTGTACCGTTGGCTCATCCATGGTGGCGATATCGCGCATAGAGCAGCCACTTAAAATCGCTAGACTCAATATAGCTATAATGATTTTCATTGTGGAACTCCTCCCTCGTAATCCCTCTCTCCGTTCCAGACATCCGGTCTAGTGACACGTAATGACTCGAGTAATTGCCCTGTTGCATTCAATACACGGTATTGAGCGATAATTTCATCGTATTCAGATTCTAAGTAATCCTTTCTCGCTTCAAATAGCTCGTTTTCAGTGTCTAGCAGATCCAGCAGAGTCCGCTGGCCTAAGTTGAACTGTTGGCTATAAGCAACTTGGGTATCTTTTGCAGCAATGACATGGTCACGAATATACATTTTCTGCGGTGTCAGAAGCTCATAAGCATTCCAAGCTAAGTTGACACCTTCAACTACCTGCCTGTGGGCGCGTTGGCGGATCTCTTTAGCTTCGCCGACTTTATACGCTGCTTCTTTTTCACGAGCGAGATCGCGACCACCGGCGAAGAGGTTGTACTTCAAACGCACCATAGCAACGAGGTCGTTGTTATGTCCGCCAACGTTATTGCTCGGCAAGATTGAGTAGCCGTCTTCACCATCGAGATTATTATTCCAGTTACCATCTAGCTCTAGAGTGATCTTTGGGTAGTAGTTTGACTGGGCGGAGTCCTTTTCATTCTCTGCTGCATAGATATCACTCGCTGCAGATTTTAGAATTGGATGATTATCTTGAGCCATCATAATACTGGCGTTGAGATCGGCAGGCAGCATATCGGCATCAGGTACGGGCACTATCATGTCTTCTGGCTGCTGCTCAACGATGCGAACAAACTGCGATTTAGCATCGTAAAAGTTATTGCGTGCAGAAATCACATTGGCGTTTGCACGTGCTAGGCGACCTGTGATTTGAGATAGGTCTGCTGTTGAACCAAGGCCTGAGTCAGTACGCTGCTTAATTTGTTCGTAGATATCTTTATGACTTTGCAGGTTTTTCTCTGCTAAGGTGAGGACCTGCTCACTGCGGATATAGTTGATATATACCTTAGATACCTCGAGTGCCATATCTTCGGCTGCGGCGAACAGTGCCCACTGTTCGGCGCTGGCCTCGAAGCTATATCTATCGACTTCGCTACTCGTGTAGAAACCATCAAATAGCATCTGCTTGATACTAAAACCAGCTTCACCACGCTCTAGCTCAATGACACCATCACTATCGACATCGCCTTGTCCGGCGCGCCTGCGAGTTGATGGACTGTTGGTCTGCTCCCAACCATAACCTGCATTGATATCAACCGTTGGCATGTAACCAGCAACAGCCTGATTTACTTGCTCTTCACGCGCTTTAAAACGGTTAAATGCAATTCGGATCTCGGGATTTGTGTCCAGTGTGTGTGCCACAGCCTGTTCTAGCGTTTGGCTAGAAGCTGTTGCTGGTATCATCAGCGCGCTAACGGCAAGTGCTAATGCACTGCGCTTTAGCTGCCGTACTGTGCTGCTATCCATGTATAACCCCTCCTGGTTGTTTTTAATACCGGGCTTAACGCTCCCTCAGCGCCGTGTCTTTAGCCCGTA
This sequence comes from Shewanella sp. MBTL60-007, assembly GCF_019654915.1. GTDB lineage: Bacteria > Pseudomonadota > Gammaproteobacteria > Enterobacterales > Shewanellaceae > Shewanella. Next base: position 87,844 of record NZ_BPET01000014.1, read on the forward strand.
ATATCGGATTAAGTATGTACTCTAAAACGGATCTTTGCCCTGTAATCACATCGACCGAGGTTAACATTCCCGGGATGATAGGCATTTTAGTTCCATCGTCTTTTGTTAAGCTGGAAAACTCAGTTCTCACTTTTACTATGTAGAAGCTGTTACCCTCTTCATCTTGGGTGGTATCGGCACTAATATGCTCAACCACGCCATTTAGGCCACCATAGCGGGTAAAGTCGTAAGCGGTGACTTTGACTATTGCAGGCAGGCCTGGATGCAAGAAAGCGATATCTTTTGGGGTAATCTTAGTTTCAATTAAAAGTTTGTCTTCTGATGGTACGATTTCAATAATGTCTACACCTGGCTGAACAACGCCACCTAGCGTATTAATATGGACGGTTTTTATCGTCCCATTCACCGGTGAGACGATTTCAGCCTTGCTAACCTTATCCTGTGCACCGACTTGCGCTTCATTCATGCGAGATAGTTTTGTTTGCATTTCATTAAGTTGGGCACGGCTATCTGCAGCATAAATAAGCACTGACTCGCGGCGCTTGAGAATAGCTTCATCCATGGTGGATTTAACTTTTGGTCTGAGCAGGCGAAGCGACGCCAACTCGCCCTGAATATCGTTAACGACTCGCTGTAGCTTGAGTAGCTCTACCTCGGGTACGATGCCTTTTTCTGCCAATGGTCGAGTGAGCTCAAGTTCTCGAGAGACCAGCTGAAAGCTAGTCGTTAGCGTCTTAATCTTGGAAGCTAATTCTTGGATCTCTTGATTACGCTGCTGAATCTGCCTCGCTTGGATCTCGAGTTGGTTACTTAAGTTATCTAATCGGCCGGCATATTCTTCACGTTGTCTTTTCGTTAGCTCTGGCTCGTTTTGTTCAAGCTCAGACGGAAACACCATAGGTTGAGGTGATATCTTGACCTGTTCGCGCCAATCATTAGTGATATTTGAGATTGTGATACTGTTAAGTTCAGCCTGTAAGCGAACCACATTAGCGACTAGGCTATTTACTTCCTGCTCTTGTTGGGCGAAATCTGATTGAAAGCGTGTGGCATCGATACGAGCAAGGGGCTGACCTTTAGTGACGATTAAGCCTTCTTGGACGTACATCTCTTGTAAAATACCACCGTCTAGGCTTTGAATAACCTGTACTTGAGAGGAGGGGATTACCTTCCCCATGCCTGTGGTAACTTGATCGAGTTCGGCAAAGTAGGCCCAAATAAGAAAGGTGATTGCTAAGGCTGTTAGCGCCCAAATAGTCAGTCGATGGCTTGCGGGGGCATCCGTCATCATCGCACCGTAGACGTCATCAACCATTTCTAAATCATGTGTGGTTAAGTGCTTACTCATCGCTTTGCCGCTCCCGCTAATAACCCCTCATTTAGCTTCTTGAGGACTTCTGCTTTCGGACCATCGGCTACAATATGGCCGCGATCGAGGACAATGATACGGTCGACAAGATTGAGTAGATGCATCTTGTGGGTGATAAGCAATAAGGTTCTGTCTTTGCTTACATTATGCATAGCGTGAATAAACTGCTTTTCTGCCCGGGCATCGAGACTGGCAGTGGGCTCATCCATTAACAGTACTGGCGGGTCATTCAATGTGGCACGGGCGAGGGCGATGGTTTGGCGCTGGCCACGAGAAAGCTCCCGTCCACCTTCACCGACTTGCTGATCTAACCCCTCGGCCTCTAAATTGGTAAACAAATTCACACCAGATAGCTGTACCGCACGGATCAATTGATGCTCGGTGACTTGGCGGGTGCCAAATAAGATATTGTCGCGAATGGTGCCGTGAAACAGGGTGATATCTTGCGGTAGATAACCGAAGTTTCGTCTTAAATCACTTGGGTGGATCTGAGCCGAGTCGATACCATCATAGGTTAAACTGCCCTTGGTGGGCTGAAACAAGCCGACCAATAACTTGGCTAGAGTACTCTTACCGGAGCCGTTACGGCCAATAATCGCTACACGTTCTCCAGGAGCTATGTTCAACGACAGAGGATGCAGAACTGGGCGCTCAGAACCGGGATAGCTAAAACCGATATGATGGGCGGTGATCTGGCCTAGCAATCGTTGGCGACTAACGAGATGGCCTTTGTTTTCAAACTCATCTTCTTGAGTCATTAGCTCGTCTAACTGGCGCAGTGCGCTGGCGGTTTGATTACCACGAGTCATCAATCCTGCTAGCTGTGCCATAGGAGATATTGCACGGCTAGAAAGGATTACCGCAGCGATAATACCGCCCATTGATATTTCATTCTCAGATACGCGGTATACCCCTAAAATCACCACAAAAATAACCGAGACCTGCACCACGAATGTGGCCATATTGGTCACTGAAGTAGTGATCTTTTTGCATTTAAGCTGCCAGTTGGCTGTATGGCCAATCATCTGCTGCCAGCTCTTTTGAACCACTCCCTCTGCGCCACTGGACTTGATGGATTCAATGGAGGCCAGCGACTCAATCAGGTGACCATGTTTTAGGCCAGAAAACTTATTACTCTCGTCAATCGCAGCCTTGAGTTTTGGCTGCATAATCAAGGTGTAGCCGATAATAATGATGCTACCTAAAAGCGGAATGACTGCGAGATCTCCCGCAACGATATAGATAATCATCAGGAAGAAGAGTGCAAAGGGCAGGTCCACCAAAGTGGTTATGGTTGCCGACGTGAGAATATCGCGAATACTGTCAAATTCACCGAGTTGCTTGGCCATGCCGCCTACACTGGGTGAGCGCTTCTCTAGTGGAATACCTATGGCTTTAGCAAATAATCGCGAAGAGACTATGATGTCGACTTTCTTGCCGGCCACATCGATAAGGTAACTTCGAAGCTGACGCATAATTAGGTCGAATATATAGGCTATACCTGCACCTATGGCGAGCACCCATAGTGAATCGAATGCCAGATTCGGTACGACTTTGTCATACACGTTCATAATAAACAGCGGTGACACTAGTGCAAATAGGTTTACGAGCACCGAAGCGATAAGTGCATCGCGGTAAATCGGGGCGGAGTCTTTAATGGTTTGCAGTAACCAGTGGGCTTTATTCTCGTGAAGATGAACATCTAAGCCCATATCTCCGCGATACTCTTGTTTCACTAAAAACAGATAGCCAACATAGAGTGCTTCAAGCTCTTCAATCGATAGAGTTTCTTCACCGCCAGTTTCAGGTAGTTGAATAACGGCTTTATCTTGCTCAATATCGAACTCTCTTAGTAGGCAGGCCTTTTTATCTTTTAAGAGTAAAATACACGGAAGTAAGATAGGTGATATTTCGTTTAACCCTTTACGGGATAACTTAGCCGCCAGCCCCGCGCGACTAGCAGCTTGAGGTAGCAGTTCCGGAGTTAATACATGTCCCTGCATAGGCAAGCCTGCCGCCAGCGAGTCGCTAGAGCATGGGCTACCGAAATATTCGGTGAGTAACACTAAACTGTCTAGCAGCGGATCGACTATCACCCGTTGAGAGGCTGAAATCGTCCATTGCTCAGTCTTCTTAGAATCTGAAGCAGACACCTTGGAAGCTTATCCTTAAGATTTTATTATTATTTATTCAGTATCGATCATAGTGACCCGTTTTTCCACAGGTCACTATGTTGCTTCTTTATTTATGGCAGCATCGCAAAGGCATTTGGACTCAATTGATCATCTAGTGGATCTGGGCTATTTACCGACTGAGTCACAGGCTCTCCTGTTGACGTACTGACGATAAGTGGCCCTTCTCCGTTGTTGCCCAATAGACCGGAAATAATGTCGGCCTCATTACTACCGAATTGGCCAATTAAATCGACGCCATCCAATACGATATGTTGATCAAAACTGCCATTGCCATCGGTATCAATATTGATGCTGGTAGAACCATTCTCATTAGTAAAGCTCAGATGTTGAGCGAGCTCACTGACAGTATCACCTTGCAAGATATCGCTTAAATCTAGCTTATCTTCAGCTAAGTTAAAGTCGGTAATATGGTCAGTGGTATCGGTGCCATCCACAGAGTCGGTAGTCCATTTAAAGGTATCGGATCCTAGGCCACCAATCATGGTGTCGTTATCAAGACCACCAATTAAGGTATCATCACCGCCTTGACCGAATAGGATGTCGTTACCTTCACCGCCTTCTAACGTATCGGCGCCGTCTTCGGCATTATTTGTGCCAAATAGGTGCGTATTATTAGATATGAAATCATGTATATCTTGTACCGTAACGTCAGTTGCTTGTTGGCTGGTTTCTTGTGCAACGAAGGCTTGTAGCGCGCTATAGCCTTGGCCATCGATACCATCAAATGAAACCAAGTCGCCAAAGATGATATCGTTGCCTTCGCCAGCGTTGACATCATCATCGCCTTGAATAAGCTGTTGCTCCGAGCCTAAAATAACGCTGGCTAAATTCCCCACGCTAACTTTTGCCTTAACGACACCATCTGTGTCATAAGGGAGGATATCATCCGCATCGATGCTGGTTTTTATCCCCACAGCTTCGACGTCAGAGAGACCGGCCAAGAGATCAAATGCGGCTTCAGGGTCGCCCCCTTCATTGTGTTCGCCATCGGTGATGAAATACGTGAGGTTATTGCCAGCATTATTAGTCACTAAGCTGCTATTAAACCAGTCTACAGCTGCACCAAATGCATCAATATAATCGGTACGTCCACCGCTGGTTATTGCATTCCAAGCATCGTTGCTGTTATTGATTAATGCGTTAATATCTAGATCTTGAATATTGACTGAGATACTCGTGATCGCCGATGTACTAAAGTCGATGACTGCAATATTAACCGTGCCAGAGTGTACACCGGAGGTAGCAGCTTGTAGTGACTTAAAGACTTCAATTAATTGGCTCTTTGCCGTGTTAACTGCATTCCCACCCATGCTGCCTGATGAGTCGAGGATAAAGGCGAAATTATAGTTCTCACCTTGAACGATCTGAATGCCTGTGGTGTCACTGACGATAACATCATGATCGTCAGTACCTTGTAAGGTATTATCACCATCTGTTCCGCCCACAAAACCATAGTCTCGGGTCGGTGTGACATCGAAATAGACTGTCGCTGTATCGGTTAAACCGTCTTCATCTTGTACAGTATATTCGTAGCTTGCAGAACCGCTATAGCCTGTGTCAGGAGTGAATACCACATTACCGTCTGCATCTAGCTCTACGGTACCATTTTGAGCATTGCCAACGCTGATGATTGACAGTACGTCACCATCAGGATCGGTATCATTTGCAAGAATAGAATCAGCACTGAAGGTGAATGGGGTATCTTCAAGAACGACCACACCGTTAGCAATGATCTGATCACCTAGTGGGGTGTAATCACCAATTTGTTGATTGTTTTCATCGAACACCCCTAGCTCAATATTAAGCTGGTACGCTCCGCCTTGATCCCAGTAGATAACTTCAATTGAATGAGCGCCAGGGTCGGTAATATCAAAATAGATGTGTCCGTCATCACCGGGAACGCGGGTGCTTGAAGACTGATTTCGAGATACTTCAGCGACAACAACGCCATCGATAAGTACTGAATAACCATCATCGGCAGTGACTTTTAAGCCATAGGTTCCTGCATCCAATTGTACTGAGCCTTGCATATGCAAGATAGCGTCAGAGCTATTTCCAGGATCATTACTTAAACTTGCAGCATCATCACCTAAGAAGTTTTGTAGGCTCTTACCTGTTCCTAAGTTGCCGTTGCCCCAAGCGTAATTGAGAGTGGTCGCAATGAATGTTGCATCGGCTTGATTGCTATTAATGAAGTCTCTCACTTGTGAAACTGAAGATAGGTTTCCGCCATCAGTATCGTCGTTGTAGCTGTAGTAATGGCTGTTTAATCCAACACCAAAATAGTCGTCGGTCGCTAATGGAGGCTCATTAACGTTAGTCAGTTCTATAGCCACAGTTGCTGTATCGGTTAAGTCGGTAGAGTCCGTTACGATCACATCGAGAGTGAATAGACCTAAATCAGCATCGTCGATATCTTTATTTAGAGTTATTTCGCCAGAATCAGCATCGATAGTGAATACACCACTGGTAAGTGACCCATCAGCAAAACTATAAGTAAGGTCATCGTTTGTATCAGGATCATCGGCAATGATAGTACCTATAATAGTGCCAGTGGTTGAACCTTCAGGTTTAAAGCCAAAGTCATAGCTATCTATATTGGCAGCGTCGCCGTCAACATCAGTTCCAGATCTAAACTCTGGTGCAGAATCGACAGGAGTGACGTTGATAGTCAGTGTTGCTTCCGCACCCGTATTTGTGGTGTAAGTGATAACAGGTACTTCACCGTTCCAGTGCTTATTCGGTGTGAAAGTATACTCACCGTCACTATCAAGGGTTAGCTTACCACCTTTGATATTGATGACTTTTTTACTGGCATTATACTTTCCAGAATGACCTGCAACTTTAAAGCTAGAAACCTCAAGGGAAGAGTCGATATAAGCGTCATTGCTAAGAACGTTACCGAATGTAGCTATTCCTTCTTCGGTTACTTTTACATCATTAACTGCAGTAGTTGTAGTATCAGGTATTCCAGTCAGTTCGAGGGATGCTGAATCGGATATACTGCCGTCATTATCAACAACCGTATAGTTAAAGCTCTCATCTACAGCACCAACGGCAGGCGTATAGCTAATAGAGTCCACAACAAAACCGTTATTACTTTCGGTATAGCTGAGCACAACGTATTGGAATGCAGTGTCTGTAGAAATGTTTAGTGTTTGTAAGGCACCACTATTTGAATCAGATGAAAAGACACCGCTGGCAACGAGATTTCCATTTTCATCGTATACAGACCATGCTAAGTCGCCTTGATTTGCATTTAACTCGTTGACTCCAAATTGCATAGAGGTAGAGCTTGTTTCTAGCGATACAAGTAAAGATTCACTACCACTAATATCGTCTTTACCATTTCCTGAGACGCCAATTCCAGGCTTTGCTTGTCCGCCACTTGCGCGAATGCTGACGAGTCCTTGTGCGGTAGAGTCGAGTGCATCTAGATCTAAATTATCACCATTAAATAAGCGGTTATCGGTAAAGCCGTAAAGATCAAAGACTTCTAAGATGGCATCGGCCCCTTCTGAGGCTTGGGCTGATGTATCTAAGGTTGATTCATAGCTATAACTGCCATCGGAATTTACGGTCAACTTGCCATATAAACCGTCAACAGTGGCACTACCATTAACTAAGGTAACCCAAGAGCCGTCGGCCCCCTGTATTTGATAAACCGTGGCAGGATCTTCGGATGAGTGATCGACAATGACGTCATTATCAAGTAAATCAATAGTTCCTTGTGTCACAACATTAAGGCCAATTTCAAAAGTACCAGAATCATTATTGGCGACTGGAGTTGTATCGGTTATATCTATCGTAAATATTGAAACGGTGCCATCGGCATTAGTGATGCTGAAGCTATCTTGGTCCGATATATTATCACTATGATCTCTTACTGGAGCGGTATAAACATAGCTACCGTTAACGAGAGAGACAGAACCGCCAAGAGCAGTTGTCCCTTCAAAACTTATTCCGTCTGGTAAGGTTAATACATTACCCACAGTCCCTTCGGTGACTTGGCCCAAAGCTGTTTCTGTATCATGTCTAACAATCGCAAGATCTTGACTTGACTCAGATTGATTTCCAGCCTCGTCTGTTTGAGTGGCTGTTACCTTAATAACCTCGCCATCTGCAGGTGTCGTTTCGGTCCAGCTGATTATGCCGTTAATCGCGTCGTAGCTAAAGCCATTAACCGCTAATCCATCACCGTCTAGGGCTATAATATCAATGCCATTTAGTGCCAAACTTAGGGTTAGTGTTGTAACGGACATTCCATTATTGATGGTTAGTTGTACTGTTCCATTAGAGGTGAAGTCAGTTTTATCTATCTGTACTTGAACCTGAACATCGTTAGCACCAATCTCTGATTCCGATAAGACCTCATCATCAGGATTGTTATCATCAACGATGGTAACGATAGGCGCATTTGGCGCGGTTTCATCGGCGACCTTGGCAGTATCTGAACCTTGTGCCGAGGTGTTGTCAGCCTTATCGGTTTGGGTGGCGGTGACGGTGATGCTGTCGCCTTCAGCAGGCGCGGTTTCTGTCCAGCTGATCACGCCGTTGGCATAAGTGTAGTTACCAAAGGTGAAGCTGCCGTTGCCAGCATCAGTGAAGTCAGCGAAACTCAGCTGAATGTCCGCGCCACCGTTAATGGTAAGCGTGACATAGCCGCCAGCTTCAAAGTCAGTACCATCGATAGTGACTTGCAGCTGTACGTCATCAGCACCAATTTCAGCTTGGGTGAGCAGGCCATCGCCTGGGTTGCCATCATCAACAATCAATACCGTCGGCGCATTTGGCGCGGTTTCATCGGCGACCTTGGCAGTATCTGAACCTTGTGCCGAGGTGTTGTCAGCCTTATCGGTTTGGGTGGCGGTGACGGTGATGCTGTCGCCTTCAGCAGGCGCGGTTTCTGTCCAGCTGATCACGCCGTTGGCATAAGTGTAGTTACCAAAGGTGAAGCTGC
>NZ_BPET01000015.1 GCF_019654915.1 Shewanella sp. MBTL60-007
CTATTAGAACTTATTGAAGTATATCCTCAAGCTAGTGGCGCAAGTGACATTCAGGTACAAAAAGCTTCTTTTGTTTTATTGTTTGCAAATATAACATTGGCTCTATCACTAATTTTTATATCTTTATTCATCAATAAGCCTGAGAACTATCATCTTGCCAAATGGTCAGGATTAACCTTAATTTGTTATCCGTTCGTGCTAACCGCAGTTGAGGTTGTTTCAAGTTCAATTTTATACAGTCATCTAAATAACGTATCAAGTGTAATAGAGTTTTCTTCAATTAAGGCTTTTTATATTGTTTTTGGGTTAAGCTTAATTGGTATATTTAAGTCACAATTGGAACATAATAAGAAACTAAAGCTGGACAGATAAAGCTTAGCTTTTGTCACTGGGTTCCATGTTTTAGCCACGCTAATTATTTGCTCCTTAGTTTGGCGTTATAACAATAAGGCTTTAATACCCAATAACCTGCTAGACCTTTAGTCATAACACTAAACTCAAAGAATGTGCTTTTCTAACTCAGTGCTGATACCGCTGAGGCCTTCGATGGCATGGATGCCATCGCAGAGCTTCCAGAGACCTTGTCTTTCATAAAGAATGCTGCGCGCCTCAGAAGTGTCTGCACATGCGCTGGCCGCAGGCCATTGGAACCACTTTTGTTGGAGGCCACTCTTAGCCTGAAGATATAGAGTCTTTGTGGATTTTTTATCAAACGAAGTTTGATTTTTAAGTGTCGCAGGGCTGAGCAAGCCAACTCAGATGGGCAAGCAAAAATGTTGCTGGCACAATACCAGCAACATTCAGAACAGTAGTTAGTGCAACTTCAAATGTGGATGGATAATACGGCTGATCCCTTTGGCAAACATTAATAGGGTGCCTTTAATCGGACCGTGTAACTCAATTAAATGCCTTCTATAAAGTGAGGTATAGACAAAGCGAGCAATCTTACCTTCTACCATGACGCCGCCACCGATAAATGACATCAAATTACCCACAGTGTGGAACTTAGATAGGTTCACTAATGCACCTAAGTCTTTATAGACATAGTTATTTGAAGCGGGTTTACCAGCTAGCAGTAACTTGATGTTGTCTGCTGTCATCAGTGCCATTTGGCGGGCTGATTGACCGCGTGGTGGTACCCAGCTGCCATCTTCTTGTGGACAAGCCGCACAGTCACCGATAGCAAATATCGCTGGATCGCGAGTGGTTTGCATGTTTTGCTGCACCATCACTTGGTTGATATGGTTGCTTTCAAGGCCGCCGATATCTTTCAAGAAATCTGGAGCTTTAACTCCAGTAGACCAGATCACCATATCAGACGGAATAAATTCACCTTCAGTAGTATGCAGACCCTCTTCGGTAACTTGATTGATGCGAGTGTTGGTCATCACTTTCACACCAATAGCGGTGAGTTCTTTAGCGACAGAGGCCGAGATCTCCTCTTTCTCTACCTTAGGTAGAATACGCTCATCAGCCTCAATAAGGGTAATTTCCAGTAGGCTGCTATCGATTTTATAACCGAAACCGCGTAGCTGCTCAACGGCGTGATGCATCTCCGCTGACATTTCAACACCGGTGGCACCAGCGCCAACGACAGCAATTTTTATCTTGTCATCGAGTTGGTGGTGGCTAGCATAGCGCATAAATTTATTAAGTAGCATGGTGCGAATTTCCATCGCTTGCTCAGTGCTATCTAAAAATACGCAATGCTCTCGAACGCCGGGGATATTAAAGTCGTTGGCTATGCTACCAATGGCAATGACTAAGTAGTCATAATCGATGCGACGAGCGGGCAATAGCTCACGGCCTTTGTTATCGCTAATTGGTGCAAGAATAACCTGCTTTGCTTCTCTATCAATATCCGTCATCGCTCCTTGTTGGAAGTGATAACCGTGACTGGCTGCATGGCCACGATAACTGATCGCGTCAATGCCTATGTCTAATGCACCTGTGGCAACTTCATGCAGAAGCGGTTTCCAAATGTGGCTTTCGGCGCAATCAACCAGTGTGACTCTCGCTTTTCCTTTACGCCCTAAATGGTGACCGAGTTTAGTGGCGATCTCCATTCCACCAGCGCCGCCACCAACGATGACAATATTGGCCATTTCATGCATGAGTTTTTAATCCTTAAGTCGATGGAACTGTAAAATAAATATTAATCAATGCCAGTGATTAAACAGCACTTTACGAGAATATTAACTTTGGTTATCTATTGTTCTATATCGAGAATAGTCACCAAAAATATGCTTAAAAAGTGTAGCAGTAGATATGGAAAACGGCAATTTTCGATGCTTTAAGCTTTAAATGGCTAAAAGTTGTGGGTTATCTTTTTTATGTTATTGAATTTTAATGTCTTATGGTTTTATTTATAAAACTTTACAACCCTTTTGGAGCCTATGTTTTACTAAGCTAATACGGGGGAAATTGCTGAAGGAAAGTAAGAAGTGTGATCTTGCGCTATTTATTGCAGTGAAAGAAAGGCGGCATGCTCTATTGGTAAAGCATGCCGACTTACTATTAAAGCTTGCTTAAGCGTGACTTATAGTCTTCGATAACATGCTCCATGATCTCTTGCACTGAGGTATCTTTAGTTTTGTTATCCATAAAGACTTTGAACGTGACCAAGGCATGTTTGTCATCTTTGAGACGACTATTTTGCATGGCAAAGTAGGCTTTCTCCTGCTCACATTCTCTAACAACATATCCATCATGTTCAAATAGTCGGTTGCCAGAATGGCCGTGCCACTTAGTAATTCTGTCGAGTGCAATTTCACATGAGCGGTTCAACTCAATATGATTGCGCCAGCTTGTTGGGTGCGCGGGATCCTTAATGTGAGGGCATCGGACTGTGTAGTTGTATACATGAGAGATTGCTGTCATAAATTACCTACCTGTTCGCTGTGACTAGTACCATCTTAGGCACTGTTTTTTTACTTGGTCAACCACGTTAGTGGTTTGGGCGTATTTTATGCTTTTTCTTTGAACAACGATTAATTAACTGAAACCTATAGTTTTTCTGTGCATATCCAAGTTTAGCTAACTTAGCAACTCTATAAACTTATCTACATATCAGTAAATGCTATTAAGTTAGCTTGTTATCTATTTTCTATATGCTAGTTAAAACCTTAGTCGCTGTACCTCCTGTTTACCATGACATTTACGTTGATAACTTTGTCCCAGATCGCACTTTTATTGATGAGGGGGAATAAGTAGCTGCTTTGGCTAATAAAGCAACAGTTGAATTGCGATCTTCTAGAGTCATTGAGTTTGATTATTAGCCAGTTTGAGCAGGTTATATATCACGTATCTGTTACTATGGTTACTGATTTGCTGATATTAGGTTTATTTTGTGTGTAACTTAAGCCTATAATTTCAGGATAAAAATAAAGCACATATCCTATCTATCAGGAGGCTTAAATGGCCGTTTCATCCGTTTCAAAAATTAAGTTGTCGATGCTAATTCTCAGCGCCGCTGTTATTTCTGGGTGCGGTGATGCGCCAGCGCCGCAGCAAGCCGTGCTTCCCAGCGTGATCGTTAATACCGCCCATAAAGAGATGATTACGCCTAAGTCTGAGTTTGTTGGCCGTACTAGAGCGTCAGAAGATGTGGTGATAAAACCGCAGATTCAGGGGCAATTACTCAAGCGTAGCTACGTTGAGGGTGAAGATATTAGTGCTGGCGACCTCTTGTTTGAAATCGACCCTTCTACCTATGAAGCGGAGCTTGCTCAGCATCAAGCGGTATTAAAGCAGGCTAAAGCCTCTAGAGATGTGGCTGTGATGAATTGGGAGCGTGGTCGTCGCTTGTTGCCTGATGGCATGATCAGTGCTCAGGATATGGATGAATTAACTAGCCGCAAATTAACAACGGCGGCAGGTGTCGTACAGGCTGAGGCGGCAGTCGATGCTGCCAAACTTCAACTTAGCTATACCAAGGTCTATGCCCCCATTTCAGGGCGTGTCAGTCATTCAAAGGTCAGTATTGGTGACATCATCACGCCTCAGACTGAAATGGCAAATATCGTTCAGCTACAGCCAATGTGGGTCAACTTTCAAGTGCCAGAAAAAGGCCTAATCACGGCACAGCAACAGTTCTCTAAGGCTAAAAATATCGACATGAAGATTGAAGATCTCGTCATGCGATTGCGCCTACCGAACGGCACCATGTTCGATGAGGTCGGTCATATCGACTTTATTGGTAACCGAGTCGATGCGGCCACAGGTACCTTGCCAGTGCGTGCCACCTTTAAAAATGCCAATAGCCTGATGTTACCCGGTCTATTTGTAACCTTAATTGTTGAGTCACCAATAACCGAAAATGCACTGCTTATTCCTCAGGCGGCAGTACAAGAAGATCAGCAGGGCCGTTTTGTAATGGTGCTAAATGATCAAGATGAAGTGCAAAAACGTGTGGTTGAGCTTGGCGAACGTTTCGGTGTTGAGTGGCGAGTGCTGAGTGGTTTAGAAGATGGTGATCGTATTGTGGTCGAGGGGTTACAGAAGATCCGCCCCGGCATCAAAGTTAACCCGGTGGAGCAAGAAGTAGTGCCTTTCAAAGAAGATGAAAAATCATAATCGGAGTGAGAAATGAGACCAATATCTTTGTTCGTTCACTTCGTAATTAGCAGCATTATGAGCTGCCAAGCCTTAATATTTGGGCTGACAGGGGAATGTCATGATTAGTGAATTTTTTATTAATAGGCCCAAGTTCGCCTTTGTGATCTCAACCGTTTTGACTTTGGTCGGATTGATTTCGATTCCAGTTTTATCGGTTGCAGAATTTCCTGAAATTGCACCGCCCCAGGTGAGTGTTTCAACCAGTTACTCTGGTGCCAGTGCCGATATCGTTAAAGACACCATTGCTCAGCCTATTGAAGCCGAAGTTAACGGTGTTGAAGGCATGCTCTATATGGAGTCTAAGAGTGCTAACGATGGTAGTTACTCGCTAAATGTGACCTTCGATGTGGGTACCGATGCGGATATGGCGCAGGTAAAGGTGCAAAACCGTGTGCAACAGGCGATGCCGCGTTTGCCAGAAGAGGTGAAACGTCAAGGGGTGAAGGTTGAGAAACAGAGCCCCAACATGTTGATGGTGGTGAACCTTGTTTCCCCTAATGAAACCTTCGACTCACTGTTTATCACTAACTATGCCGGTCTTAATGTAAAAGATGCGCTGGCGCGTCAGTATGGTGTGTCTAAGGTGCAGGTTATCGGTGCACTCGATTATGCGATGCGTATTTGGCTCGATCCCGATCAAATGGCAAGCCTTGGGGTGACCGCTACCGATGTAATCGGCGCGCTGCAGGAGCAAAATATTCAGGTGGCAGCGGGGCGGATTGGCGCTGCACCAGTGGATCCCGATCAGCAGTTCCAGTACACCTTGCAGACAAAGGGTCGCCTTAAAGATCCTCAAGAGTTTTATGATGTGATGATCCGCGCTAATAACGATGGCTCAAAAGTGGTCGTTGGTGATGTAGCACGGGTAGAGCTTGGCTCTCAAACCTATGATGCTCAAGGTAAGTTAAATAACAAGCCATCGGCGATTATTGCTATTTACCAGTCTCCGGATGCAAACGCATTGGAGGTAGGTAAGGCGATTAAAGCCGAGATGGAGAAGTTATCGGAGCGTTTTCCCAATGATTTAGAGTATGAAGTGCTATACGACACCACTGAGTTCGTTGAGACCTCAATTAAAGAGGTAGTACAGACTCTGTTTATCTCAATTGCGCTAGTGGTCTTTGTGGTGTTCATCTTCTTGCAGGATGCGCGTTCAACCTTAGTGCCTGGGATTGCCATTCCAGTATCACTTATCGGTACGTTTGCCTTCCTGTTACTGTTTGGTATGAGCATCAACACAGTTTCGCTATTCGCACTTATTCTCGCTATCGGTATCGTAGTAGATGACGCTATCGTTGTGGTGGAGAACGTCACCCGTCTGATGCAAGACGAGGGGTTATCCCCCAAAGAGGCGACCTCTAAGGCGATGAAAGAGGTAACCGGTCCCATTGTTGCGACCACTTTGGTACTGCTAGCCGTGTTTGCACCAACAGCGGTGATGCCGGGGATCACCGGCCAGATGTATGCTCAGTTTTCGGTAACCATCTGTATTGCGGTATTAATCTCATCGATTAACGCGTTAACTCTCAGTCCAGCATTGTGTGCTTCACTATTGCGAGCACCTAAACTGCACGAAAAAGGCTTTCATGCGGCCTTTAACAAGCAGTTTGAACGCTTTACTGGTAAGTATATGAAGCTAGTGTCGTCACTGACACGCAAGCTTGTATTAGTGGGCATTGTCTATGCCTGCTTAATCTTGCTTACGGGCGGTGTCGCCAAAATCTTACCGTCGGGCTTTGTCCCCATGGAAGATAAAAAAGCCTTTATGGTGGATATTCAGCTGCCCGATGGTGCATCGCTTAACCGTACCGAAGATGTGATGCGTGATCTGGTGGAGCTGACACTTGCCGAGCCGGGAGTGGAGAATGTCATTCACGCTAGTGGCTTTAGTATCTTAACGGGCTCAGTTTCTTCAAACGGTGGCTTGATGATTGTTACTCTGTCGACTTGGGATGAACGTGATTCTCCGGATATGGTGGAGTCGGCAATTGTGGCCAAGCTGCAAGCTAAATATGCAGCTAATCCTGCAGTGAAGGCGATGGCGTTCTCACTGCCGCCTATACCTGGTGTGGGTAGTGTCGGTGGCTTTGAGTTTGTTCTGCAAGACACCCAAGGGCGCAGTCCTCAAGAGCTGGCATCTGTGATGCGCGCCTTGATTATGAAGGCCAATGAGCAGCCAGAAATTGCCATGGCCTTTAGCAACTTCCGCGCCGATGTACCGCAGATGTTTGTTGATGTTGATAGAGATAAGGCTAAGGCGCTGGGGGTTTCGCTTAATGAGATATTCGCGACCATGCAAACTATGCTTGGATCTATGTACGTCAACGACTTTAACCGTTTTGGTAAGGTGTTTAGGGTTATCTTACAAGCTGAGTCTGAGTATCGTAATTCAGACCGAGATATATCACGCTTCTACGTACGCTCTAATACTGGGGAGATGGTGCCGCTGAGTACGCTGGTGACGGTTACGCCGATCCTTGGTCCCGATGTGATGAACAACTACAACATGTTCAGTTCGACCACCATCAACGGTTTCCCTGCGCCAGGCTTTAGCTCTGGTGATGCTATTAGCGCGATGGAGCGTGCGGCTAACGAGTCTCTGCCTACGGGTTACACCTTTGAATGGACGGGACAAACTTATCAGGAGATTAAGGCGGGCAATCTCGCGCCACTGATTTTCGGCCTAGCGTTAATCTTTACCTATCTGTTTTTGGTTGCGCAATATGAAAGTTGGACCATTCCATTTGCGGTTATCCTAGCAGTACCGATTGCGGTATTGGGTGCATTCCTCAATATTTTGCTGGTGGGGGCAGACTTAAACCTCTACGCCCAGATTGGTTTGGTGTTGCTTATTGGCCTCGCCTGTAAGAACGCCATCTTAATTGTAGAGTTTGCTAAGCAGCTACGAGAAGAGGGCAAGAGTATTCTTGAAGCGGGCGAGACGGCGGCAAGGCTGCGTTTTCGTGCGGTACTGATGACGGCATTCTCCTTCCTGTTAGGTGTACTACCACTGGTTATCGCTACAGGAGCTGGAGCCGGTAGCCGCCGCGCCCTTGGTTACTCAGTGTTTGGCGGCATGTTAGCGGCCACAATCGTAGGTACATTGTTGGTGCCAGTGTTTTACGTCATTATGCAGAAGATGCGAGAAAAGGTGAAAGGTCAGTCTTAAGGCTGCAAGACAGGCAATTAACTTATGACAGTAGAATGCTAGTTGTAGAGTGCTAGCTGTAGAATGAAGGCCTGCTTTGATAGCAGGCCTTTTTATTGTTAACCCCACCATCTTCAGTAGAGTTCGTCTTTACAGCAACTTCTAATCTGCGCCGCAGTCAATGCTTCTGCGGCGTCATCAGGCGATGCTGGTCGAAAGGCCAGAAGTGTTCATTGTGAGGGACAATTAAGGCTTTATTGACAGGTTAAGCCTAGCCGTTTAAGCAGGTGGTTTGAACTGGGCGTTTAAACTTAGTTATGAATATCTAGGGAGCGTTGCGACTGAATAGCGATGACCATAGTGCCGAAAGTGCCGAAAGTGCCGAAAGGAAAAAGCCCACTCCAAGGAGTGGGCTTCTAAGCTTGCTTTAACTTTTGCAGGGAAAAAGCGAACCAGTCGATTATACCAAATATGTATCCCTTTGTATCACCATTTAAAATTAAAATAGTCTTAAATAGTGATGTTGTGCTGGATTTTACATCATTTTAGATTTTTTACTTCTTTATAAGTTAAGTTTACAAATGATTATATTTCAGTAATAGGCCGCTGAAGTGAGAAGTGAACGATAGCAAGCTCATTGTTGGGAGCGTAATTTGCCTGCTACCGTTACCTCTTACCCAATTAACAGAGGCTCAGTATCAAAGTGCGTTAGTGAAGATTTGGCAGATCTCCTCATGGGTTGCCTGCTTAGGGTTTGTTAACCCGCAGGCATCTTTTAGGGCGTTGTCGGCAAGTGTCGGAATATCTTCAGCCTTCACACCTAGTTTGGTGAGGTTTTCTGGGATATTTACCGCTACGGAGAGGGCTTTAATTGCGGTAATCGCAGCCTCTGCACCTTGCTCGTCAGTCATTGCCGACACATCAACGCCCATTGCCTTAGCTACATCTTTCAGACGACTAGGAACAACTTGTGCGTTATAGGCCTGAACATGGGGGAGTAACAGCGCGTTACATACACCATGAGGTAAGTCGTAGAAGCCACCTAATTGATGCGCCATGGCATGAACATAGCCAAGGCTAGCGTTATTAAATGCCATACCCGCAAGGAACTGGGCATAAGCCATCTGATCACGTGCTTCGATGCTTTGACCGTTTTCAACCGCTTCAATCAAATTCCCCTGAATAAGCTCGATAGCTTTAATTGCACAGGCATCTGTAATAGGGTTCGCCGCGATAGAAACATAAGCTTCGATAGCGTGAGTCAGTGCATCCATACCCGTTGCAGCCGTTAGGCCGGCAGGCTTAAGTAGCATTAGTTCAGGATCATTAACTGACAAGATTGGTGTGGTGTTCTTGTCGACGATAGCCATCTTGATATGACGCTCTTCATCAGTAATGATGCAGAAACGGGTCATTTCACTTGCAGTGCCCGCCGTGGTGTTAATCGCAACGAGGGGAAGCTGTGGCTTAGTAGAGACATCCAAACCCTCATAGTCTTTAATGCTGCCGCCGTTGGTGGCAACAAGTGCGATGCCTTTTGCACAGTCGTGGGGTGAGCCACCACCTAAAGAGATGACAAAGTCACAGTTGTTAGCGGCTAAGATCTCAAGACCCGCCTCAACGTTGCCAACAGTTGGGTTTGGCTGAACGCCATCGAACACCACCGAGCGAATATCATTGCTGGCAAGTTTGTCGGTGACTTGGGCGACAAGACCGATTTCGACGAGTGGTTTGTCTGTAACAATTAATGCATTTTTGAAGCCCAGTGACTTGATGTCACCAATGGCTTCAGTGACGGCGTCTTGCCCTAAGATATTGACAGATGGGATGAAAAATTTAGCAGCCATAAGAATCACCTATACGCTTAATGTTAAAAGTTGTTATCTTTTCTGGTAATTAAAGTACCAACACTAATGGTATAAAGGTGTGATCTTGCTCTAACAATCGCTAGGGTTGGCTGAGAATTCGCTCGAAAGTTGGATCTATCTTCCTTATCTTGTAATTTTATGACATGAAAGGGCGAATAAAGTGACTTATGGCTCGTTAATTGCTCTAAATCTGGTGCTTAACCAGCCAAAACGGTTAAAGGAGTAGGCTGTTATCTATCTCATGAAACTGATTTACAGAATCGATAAGTGATTTTGCCGTTAAGCTTGGCACACCATACACTTGTGTTTCGACACCATATTTTTGGTGAATTTTTTGCATCAAGAGATCGAAGTCTCCATCACCAGAGAGTAAGATCACTGCGTCAACCTCACTAGCGGCTTCCATAATATCGATAGTGATCCCCACATCCCAATCTCCCTTAGCAGAACCATCGCTGCGTTGGATAAAAGGCTTAAGCTTTACCTCAAAGCCGATATGCTTGAGTGCGTCTTGAAACTTAAGCTGACCATCGTCACCACGATGAATGGCATAAGCGGTAGCCGCAGTAATTTCACCTTCATAACCGAGATGTTGCCAAAGTTTGCGGTAATTAAATTGGCGGCCATAGGCTTGGCGGCAGGTGTAATAGATGTTTTGCACATCGACAAATAGGGCTATTTTTTTCACTGTATGCTCGTTTGGTTAGCTTGAAAATTAAGGTGTGTGCGCTACTGCAAAGGGCACTAGAGTATAAAGAATACTATTGCATAGGCGTAAAAATAGCGACGCTTTTAGCGAGAGATTATCGATATAACAACACGATAAAGGCTGTTTTATTGGTGATGTTAACCGCGATAGTTAATGATGCTAAATATAGAGGTCTACATGAGCCATGCGTCTTTGGGGGGCTTGGCGGCGGTCATACAAATCAAGCCTATTGTTTTGTTCGTTGACTCGCCTATCTATGCGAGTACGGCGCTCCGTTATAAATTGACCATTGATATTAAAGGTTTCATATAACATGGGTTCTAGAACGTTCGGCTGTGGTTTTTGCATAGGCATAACCTGACGGATGACAATAAGTGTTAAGTATAGATAAGAATCACTCACCTAGTACCAAGCCAAGTTTTCAGTGATTGGTTCGAGTTGATCGAGATAAGTGGCTTGCGGATGGCTTAAGTTAGAGCGGGTGAAGCGAAAGGAGCCGAGCCGAAAGGCTTAGCTCCTTATTTTGTTAATGTTATTTGCTGCTTATCTTATTTACTGATTAGCGTCTTCTGGTGTTCAGCAATCGCCTGATTAAGCTGCGACTCAACAAAACCAGGAGACTTAGTTGCAGTAGAAATTAAGCGATACATAGCCGGAATAACTAATAGGGTGACAAAGGTGGCAAAGGCCATACCAAAGAACACTACTGTACCGACAGAGATGCGGCTCTCCGCGCCTGCACCTGTCGAAAGGATAAGCGGAATCGCGCCGATAAGCGTGGTGAAGGCGGTCATTAGAATTGGGCGTAAGCGTCTTACCGAGGCATCGATAATCGCTTGCTCAATCTCAAGTCCTTTGTCTCTTAGCTGATTGGCAAATTCAACAATCAAGATGCCATTTTTGGTCACCATACCTATCAGCATGATCATGCCAATCTGGCTGTAGATATTCAGGCCTTGTCCGGTCAGGTACAGGCCTAAGAAGCCACCAAATACCCCCATTGGCACGGTAAACATCACCACCAGCGGGTTGATAAAGCTCTCAAACTGCGCAGCCAATACTAGGTAGGCCACCAACAAGGCTAAGCCAAATACGATAAAGATACTGCTTTGATTCTCTTTAAAGTCTTTAGACTCGCCGGTGTAGGCAACTGAAATGTCGCTCGGTAGCATCTCAATGGCTTTTTGATCTAAGAAATCCAGGGCTTCTCCCAGGGTATAACCTTCACCTAAGTTGGCCTTTAAGGTGATCGATTTTTGCTTGTTGTTATGGCTCAGTTTCAACGCCGATGCCACCTCTTCAATATGGGTGATGGTATCTAAAGTTACCAGCTCGCCTTTGGCCGAGCGCATATAGATCTGGCTTAAGTCCGCCACGTTATTAAAGCTGTTCTTATCGCCACGAAGGTAAACATCGTACTCTTCACCACGCTCAACAAAGGTAGTTTCACTGCGCCCGCCGAGCATGATCTCTAGGGTCTCAGATACCTCGGCTACACTTATTCCAAGCTCAGCGGCGCGCTCTTTATCGACGGTTACCACCAGCTCTGGTGAGGTTTCTTTATAGTCGATCTCAGGGCTGTCGAGAATAGGGCTATACAGTGCTTCCTCCTCCAGTAGTTGCGCCCATTTGAACAGCTCTTGATAATCTGAGCCGCCAAGAACAAATTGCACTGGCTCGCTTGAGCCGCCTCTAAAGCCAGGTAGTAGCGGTCGCACCATCACATCGGGAATGCCTTTTAGGGCGTTTGCCACAATCCCAAGAGCTTGCTGGGCGTTGACTGTACGCTCATTCCAATCTTCGAGCTGTATGATCACAAAGCCCGTTTGGTCACCAGCACGACCACCAAAGGCTGGGGCTTGAATGCTGAATGATTTCACTACCCCCTGACCCAGTAGCGGCATCAGTTTATCTTCGGCAATCTCCATGTTGGCTGCCATACGGTTATAACTGGTACCTTCCGCGCCCTTAATAAAGGCAAAAATTACCCCTCTGTCTTCTTGCGGCGCAAGCTGGGCTGGCACCTGCTGCATTAACCAGCCGCTGCCTAAGATACAAGCGATAATTACCAGTGGCGCAGCCAGTCTGAGTGAAACGGCTTTGGTCACCATCTTACGATAGAAGTTTTCAAGACGAGTAAATATTGACTCAACCCAGAGGTTAAAACGGTTAGGTTTAACGTTGGCTTTGAGGATCTTACTACCCAGTACCGGTGTGAGAGTAAGGGCTATCAGCGATGAAAACAGCACAGATACGGCCAACATGACCGAGAACTCGGTAAACAGTAGCCCCACCATGCCTTCCATAAAGGAGATAGGTAGAAATACCATCACCAGTACCGCCGTGGTTGCCATAACGGCAAAGCCAACTTCTCGGGTGCCGTTATAGGCGGCCAAGATCGGTGGTTCGCCCTTTTCAATATGATGGAAGATATTCTCAACTACCACGATAGCATCATCGACCACTAAGCCAATAGATAGGATCAGCGCCATTAGGGTCAGTAGGTTAATCGAGTAGCCAAACATGTTAGCGGCGATAAAGGCGGAAATGAGTGACACCGGAACCGTCACCGCAGGGATCAGAGTTGCCCTTGCTTGGCCGATGAAGATATACAGCACTAACACAACCAGTAGAGCGGTTACGGCTAGCGTACTGAAAACTTCATCAATCGAGCGGTCAATAAATACGGTAGAGTCATAATCGACAATCAGCTTGGTGCCTTCGGGCAGAAACTTCTGAATCAGCTCCACTTCTTTATGTACGTCTTGTGCAACTTCAAGGGGGTTAGCATCAGATTGAGGCACTATGCCTAGGCTGATGTTGACCACGCCATCGCTCTTGAAGGTCGAGTTTTCATTCTCTGCACCAATAAACACATTGGCGACATCTTTTAGATACACCTGCGAGCCATCTGCTGCAGTGCGTAGTACTAAATAGTTGAAATCATCGGGAGTCTGATACAAGCGTGCTGTACGCACCGCCATCACAGTAGTGTCATTTCGCACTTCACCGCCCGGGGTCTCGACGTTCTCTCTATTTAAAACACTGACGATATCACCAGCGGTGACATTTCGTCCCGCCATCAGCTCTGGGTTGAGCTGTACATACATCACCTTATATAAGCCGCCTGAAATATTAACACTGCTCACGCCGGAGATAAGGCTAAATCTGTCTTCTAGTACGCGCTGGGCATAATCGGTCAGTTGGGTTCTATCCATAACCGATGAGCTTAAATTGACATATACCGCAGGCTCACCAGAGCCGTTGTCTTTTGAAACAATCGGGTCATTGGCTTCGTCTGGTAGGCGTCTTTGAGCACGGGCTACTGCGTCGCGTACATCGCTCACCCCTTCGGTGAGATCCCACCCTAGCAAGAAGGTCACGGTAATACGCGACATGCCGTTGCGGGTGATAGATTCAATCTGATCGACACCACTAATACCAGTTAATTCGCTTTCTAGTGCCGTGGTTATTTGGCTTTCCATGATGGTGGCAGAAGCCCCCTCATAGGTGGTCATTACAGTAACAACCGGACTTTCCACATCGGGCATCTCGCGCACGGCAAGCTTACTAAATGATACGGCGCCGAAAACACAAAGCAGTAGACTCAGTACTATGGCAACGACAGGGCGTTTTACTGAAACATCGGACAACCACATTTAGATGCTTCCCCTTGCTTGCTGTTCTTCAGCGTCTTTTACTGCGCCTTTTTGTGCCAATGCAGGCTCTGTAAGATCCTTGACCATTAGCCCATCACGCATATTGACGAGTCCCTGTACTACTACTTTATCGCCAATTGTCAGGCCTTGACTGATGAGTACTTGATCTTCAACGCGAGCACCAAGCGTCACCTTGGTGCGCTTTGCAATACCGTCCTCGCCAATTACATAGACGAAGCGGTTAGTACCTGAGTACTCAAGTGCCTGTACTGGGATCACCGGCTCTGCAATACTTGGGAACAGCAAGGTTGCTGACATCATCATACCGGGTTTTAGCTGGTGGGCTGGATTATCAAATTGCACTCGAACCCTGAGGTTCAAGGTATCTTGATTTACACGTGAGTCGATGGCTGTCACCTTGCCGATAAACTCCTTTTGCGGCCAAGCACGGCTGTTAGCACTCACTGACATGCCCACGCTGAGCTGTGATAGGTAGTTCTCAGGCACTTGTAAATCGAGGCGCATACTTGAGAGATCATCGAGAGTGAGTAGCTCTGTGCCTGCGCTCACCATTTTACCTTGGCTAAAATCGATAAGGCCTGCCGTGCCTGAAAACGGTGCACTGAGATAGTGGTAATCTAGATCGGCTTGAGCCGCGGCTAAGCGAGCACTGGCCATGTCGACACTGGCTTTTTGGGCGTCAATTTCTGTTTTAGTGATGGCGTTCTGATCGATAAGCTTCTGAAACTCTTTCAGTTTACGTTTCTCATCGGCTAGGTAAGCAGCGGCCTCGGCTAGAGCGGCTTGTGCTTTGGCGTCATCAAGCTGCACTAATATTTGTCCTTGGTCTATCTCCTGCTCAGTATTGACTCGGATCGACTTAATCTTGCCAGCAATTTGCGGTGCGATAAAGACCGATTGCTCTGCATCGAGTTTACCTATTAGAGAAAGTGATTGAGAAAGCTCATGTTGCTCAACGATGCCAGTGACGACGGGCACGGTACGGACTGGGCGTTCCTTGTTATCGGTGCGTTTCGCTTCTGAGAAACTACTATAGGAAATTGCGCCAACAACAATGAGCAATATGGGAACAAGGTAATAAGATGGTTTCATGAGTGATTACTTAACAGAGCCAAAGTTGGGATTATTTTAGAGAAAAATACACTGATATAGAGTAAAGCAATGTAAAGTAAAGAAAATTAGAAGTTAACGTTTTACGTTTTTAGATCAATGCATTAGCAAGTTTTACAAACTTGAAATATTGTTATCGTGAGGTTTGCATAGGTAGCAGTTTGGGGAGGTATAGAGTGAGTGACCTTAACGAACTAAACGTCAAAATTGCCCTGAAGTCTGCCTAGATGTTAATAGCAGCTAAAAGCAAAGAGTCAACCATCGGGCTGGTTGACTCTTCTCTGATACTCGTCGTGCTAATTGTTAGGGGCTAATATTAGAGTGATTGGCGAGAACCATCGTAAAGACCGCGAGTTAACTCTCCTTCATGGATAAGTAGCAGCTCACCTTGTTCTCCAAGTTTAATACTACTGTCGATAGCAATAATCTTATTATCAAATAAGCCTAACACCTGTTTTTGAGAGGTGTGCCCCACGGTGATGTGGTTAACGTCAAAATAGCTGAGTATCTTGTCGAGCTCTGCTTCTGTAAAGGCATCTGAAAAGTAGCCGCGATACCAAGTGGGGCCATTGCCGTAGAACAGAAAACTGAGCAGGTCATCTTGTTTTAGCTCCGCCTTAGGCCGGCCTATGTTAGCGCGAAATAACTGGTTAGCCTCTGCGATAGTCAACTGACGCTCGAGCCATTCATTACTAATGCCGCCATGCATATAGAGTACGTCATTAATCTTGACTAGGGTGTTCTTGCTTCTCAGCCATTGGCCAATCTCTGTGTCTTCGCCATAGAGAGCATCGTTGCTTCTGTTGAGTAGTTTACTGGCTAAGTCATAACGCTCATGGACGTACCTTAAGTCACCACCTAGCACCATCTGCTCATGGTTACCCATCAGCAAATGCAGCATGCCGCCAGCGGCTTTGGCTTGCCTGTCTAACTTATACATAAACCACAGCACTTCGTTAATTTGATCGCCGCGATCAAACATGTCGCCAGTCATCACCATATGACCATCGCCAAAGGCCCAGTTGTTATCGGCATCGATGATGTTTTGATTCTTAAGAAGGGTGATTAACACATCGTATTGGCCATGGACATCACTGAGGGCAACGACTTTTTTCACGCCATCATAGCTGTCAGGCATGACTTGTTTGACATCATCGGTGAGCAGCGGCTCAGGCAAGTTGCCGCAGTTTTCTGGTCGCTTTAGCGAGTGCTGACTTACTTGGTAACTCGTCAGTTTGCTATTACAGATCCAGTAGGCAGTTTGTTGGGATGCACTTTGAACAGCACTTTTGTCTTGGATGACATAGGGGCCATCAAACTGATAGTGGCTGGTTTCATTAGCGCTTAACTGACCTGATAGGCCAACGAGTACTGTGGTGTAAAGTAGGGCTTTGAGCATAATCTTTAGTTTCTTATTAATCGTTATTATGAGCAGTGTTTATTGATGGTGCTGTTGTTATTTTTAGTTCTAGCTTAGGTTCATGTCCGTCATTACCAACCAATCAGATAGCGGCTACGCTTACTGAGCAGTTTCTTTATCACTATCGCAATCATGTATGAGATGGTTACTACCACAAGGGTAACGATTAAGGTGGTAAAGATATTGCCTTGACCCGCGAGACCGAATAGATCTGGGCTGTCGTAGATCATCCACCAAGGTGTGGTGATCCAAGGGTGGATAAAGTAGATGGCAAAACTGACCTCGGCCAGTTTTTGTAATGGCTTAATCGAGATATGTTCAAACTTATTTAAAATTGCCAGTATGACTAAGGTCAGTAGGATTTTTTGCGGCAGCATTAGGTCCGGTACTGTCATCTCAAATGGGGCTTTATTCAATACCCCAGCACCGAAATACTCAGCTTGGATCAGTGCTAAGGCAATGCCACCCAGCAACATCGGCAACCAATACCTGTCGATAAATGGAAACAGCTTATCGCGATGGGCTGAACCCCAAACCCCAAGCAAGTACACAGGTAAAAAATAGACTAAGGACTGGATCGCGTTGAGGTTAGAAATCGGTCTATGCACCATGATGGCAATCAATAACAGCGGAATGGCGTAGTAGAGTACTTGTTGTTTCTTAATGAGATACATGACCCAAGGAGACAGTGCAAACAGCATCATACCCATGGGGATATACCAATAAGCGGTAAGGGTGCGGCCGGTGATGACATACCAACTAGCGGCTTGTGCAGGCGCGGTGATATCGGCGAGCTCTTTATGCATCATAGGATCGGTGCCGACCGTGATATGCCAAACAATCCAAGGCAGTGACAGTAGAAGGTAGGGCAGAAAAACAAACTTGGTTTTGCTCTTCATATACTTCTTATAGTCCCAGCGGTGATAAAACACGTGGTGGAACAAAAAACCTGAGATAAACACAAAAAACACCGTGCCATTCATCATCAAGTTAAACCAAGCCTTGTCGGCGAAGGTTTCTATCTGCCAGCCAGCAGGGCGGTAGCAGTGGGCCATAACGATAAAGATAATGGCGATGCCACGAAAGTGATTGATACTGTTTAAGAAGCCGCTGGACTTGTTAGTTTGAGTGTGAACTTGAGCCTGAGTCTCCACTGGGGGATTGCTCCCTGAAGTGGATGAGGTGTTTAGCGTGTTATCTTCCACCGTCGTCGCGTCAGCTTTATCTTCCACCTTAGTTGCGTTAGCTTTATCGTCCATTGCATTATCGTCCATTAATAGCGTCTTGTTATTATTCTAGCGACAGAAACCGCTGCTATTTCGATTGGCTAATTTATACCAAATGGCATTTTGGCATAATTATTAAGCTTTTTGTTATTGAACTGCGAATTTTTTGTGCAGATTATATTTAGAGGCTTGTTTATGGAAGTAGAGCGGTTGGAGATTAAATGACAGCATTGGAGCTGTGTAATAAAAAAGGAGACCGAGGCCTCCTTTTAAATCGAGTGGTAAAACTTACTTAACCATACGCTTGTACTTTAAGCGATGTGGTTCAATAACATCGGTACCCATGGTGTCTTTCAACCAAGTTGAGTATTCGGTGTAGTTACCTTCGTAGAAGTTCACTTTACCTTCATCACGGTAGTCTAGGATGTGGGTCGCGATTCTATCTAGGAACCAACGGTCGTGCGAGATCACCATGGCACAACCTGGGAACTCAAGTAGCGCTTCTTCAAGTGCACGTAACGTTTCAACGTCTAGGTCGTTGGTTGGTTCGTCGAGAAGCAGTACGTTACCGCCCGCTTGTAGCAGCTTAGCTAAGTGCACACGGTTGCGCTCACCACCAGATAGAGTGCCAATGATCTTTTGCTGATCGCCACCACGGAAGTTAAAGCGGCCTACATAGGCACGGCTTGGAATTTCTGTGTTGTTGATGCGCATGATATCTTGGCCGCCAGAGATCTCTTCCCAAACGGTGTTCTTGTCATTCATAGAATCACGGAACTGTTCAACCGATGCGATCTGTACCGACTCACCTAGCTCAACGCTACCGCTATCTGGTTGCTCAGCGCCAGAGATCATCTTGAATAGGGTTGACTTACCCGCACCGTTGGCACCGATAATACCGACAATCGCGCCTTTAGGAACTGAGAAGCTTAAGTCATCGATCAATACGCGGTCGCCATAAGACTTAGTGAGGTTATTAATTTCAATAACCTTATCACCTAGGCGTGGTCCTGGCGGAATGAATAGCTCGTTAGTCTCATTACGCTTTTGGTAGTCGTTGGTATTAAGCTCTTCGAAGCGAGCCATACGCGCCTTACCTTTAGACTGACGGCCCTTAGAGCCTTGACGTACCCATTCAAGTTCTTTGGCAATGGTCTTTTGACGAGCACTTTCGGTGGCCGACTCTTGTTGTAGACGCGCATCTTTCTGCTCAAGCCATGAAGAGTAGTTACCTTCCCATGGAATACCTTCACCACGGTCAAGTTCTAAGATCCAGCCTGCAGCGTTATCAAGGAAGTATCTATCGTGGGTAATCGCTACAACTGTTCCTGTGTATTCTTGCAAGAAACGCTCTAACCAAGCAACTGACTCTGCGTCCAAGTGGTTGGTTGGCTCATCGAGCAATAGCATGTCTGGCTTTTCAAGTAGCAGGCGACAGATTGCCACACGACGACGTTCACCACCTGATAGCACCTCAATTTTCTCATCCCAATCAGGAAGGCGTAGTGCGTTTGCCGCACGATCTAGTGCCACATCGAGGTTATGGGCATCTTGAGATTGAATAATCGCTTCTAGCTCACCTTGCTCTTTAGCAAGAGCATCGAAATCGGCGTCTGGCTCGGCGTAAAGGGCGTAGACTTCATCTAAACGAACCAATGCATTCTTTGCCTCGGCTACCGCCTCCTCTACCGCTTCACGTACGGTTTGGTTTGGATCTAGTTTTGGTTCCTGTGGTAGGTAACCAATCTTAAGATCTTGCATTGGGCGCGCTTCACCCTCAATTTCGGTATCGATACCGGCCATGATGCGCAGTAGGGTAGATTTACCTGAACCGTTAAGGCCTAAAACACCAATTTTAGCGCCAGGGAAAAAACTTAATGAGATGTCCTTAAGGATCTGTTTCTTAGGCGGAACAATTTTGCCCACTCTAAGCATGCTATATACAAACTGAGCCATGTTATTTCTCTTTGACTGTTTTTGAATCGGGAATGGCGGCAATTCTACAAGATCCGCTGCAGAACTTAAATCTGAATTAGCGTTGTTTAACGTGAACATTTAGGCCGTTGTCCTAGATTGTTGACGAGTCCACTTTTATGCCGATTAACCCTTTTTACGAAACTCACTCATCTAGAATTGCAAGTAATTTCATGTTGTAAATGCTGGGATTGTGATCGAATGCGCTGTAGAATACCGCGCAACCCTATTACAAGACTTTACAGCTGGAGTGAGTAATGCTGAAAAAAGATATGAATATCGCGGATTACGATCCACAACTATTTGCAGCAATTGAAGATGAAACGCGCCGTCAAGAAGAGCACATCGAACTCATTGCTTCAGAAAACTACACAAGTCCTCGCGTAATCGAAGCACAAGGTACTCAGCTAACCAACAAGTATGCCGAAGGATACCCTGGTAAGCGTTACTACGGTGGTTGTGAGCATGTCGATATTGTTGAAGAGTTAGCTATTTCACGTGCAAAAGAGCTGTTTGGTGCAACTTATGCCAACGTTCAACCACACTCTGGCTCTCAAGCTAACGCAGCGGTATTCATGGCGTTACTTCAAGGCGGCGACACGGTTCTAGGCATGAGCCTAGCCCACGGTGGTCACCTAACTCACGGCTCTCACGTGAGCTTCTCTGGCAAGCTATATAACGCTGTTCAGTACGGCATTGACGAAACGACTGGTCAAATCGATTACGCTGAAGTTGAGCGTTTAGCGCTTGAGCACAAGCCAAAGATGATCATCGCCGGTTTCAGTGCCTACTCAGGTATTATCGACTGGGGCAAGTTCCGTGAAATCGCTGATAAAGTGGGCGCATACCTATTCGTTGATATGGCGCACGTTGCGGGTCTAGTTGCTGCTGGTATCTATCCAAACCCAATGCCGCACGCACACGTTGTGACAACCACAACTCATAAGACACTTGCTGGCCCACGTGGTGGTTTGATCCTTTCATCAATCAATGATGAAGAGATCTACAAAAAGCTAAACTCTGCAGTATTCCCAGGCGGTCAAGGCGGTCCTTTGATGCACGTTATCGCTGCTAAAGCGGTTGCATTTAAAGAAGCGCTAGACCCAGAGTTCACTACTTACCAAGAGCAAGTAGTGGTTAACGCTAAGGCGATGGCTCGTACGTTTATCGAACGTGGCTATGACGTGGTTTCTGGTGGTACTGATAACCACTTGTTCCTGTTAGATTTGATCAGCAAGGACATCACAGGTAAAGACGCTGACGCCGCCCTTGGTAACGCGAACATCACAGTAAATAAGAACTCAGTACCAAACGACCCACGTTCACCTTTTGTGACTTCAGGTCTGCGTATTGGTTCTCCAGCAATCACACGTCGTGGTTTTGGTGAGCAGGAGTGTGTGCAGTTGACTCACTGGATGTGTGACATCTTAGATGATATTTCAGATCTTGCTGTTAGCGAACGCGTTAAGGCTCAGGTTCTGGAATTGTGCGCTAAGTTCCCTGTTTACGGTTAACCTTACGCGTTAAATCAGTTAGACTCCAATGGCCGCATTTATGCGGCCATTTTTGTATGTAATAGAGCATACTTTCTGAGGTTTTAAGTCGTACCTATCACATTTTAATTCTTGTCAAAGGTGACATAATTAGTAGGTTAGGTATAAATCCAGTGAGTCATAACATTTTTTTCTAAACGGAGGCTAAATGCATTGTCCATTTTGCAGCGCAACTGACACAAAAGTGATTGATTCGCGATTAGTCGCTGACGGCCATCAGGTGCGTCGACGTAGAGAGTGTGTTCAGTGTCATGAACGTTTTACTACTTTCGAAGGGGCCGAGCTTGTGATGCCTCGCGTGGTGAAACAAGATGGCAGTCGCCAGCCCTTCGATGAAGAAAAGCTGCGTGGCGGTATGTTAAGAGCCGTAGAGAAAAGACCTGTATCTATGGACCAAATCGAACAGGCATTGACTAAGATTAAGTCGACTTTGCGTGCCACTGGCGAGCGTGAAGTGAAATCAGAGATGATCGGCAATTTGATGATGGACCAATTAGTCAACCTAGATAAGGTTGCCTACATTCGTTTCGCATCTGTTTATCGTGCCTTCGAAGACGTCTCAGAGTTTGGGGAAGCGATCGCCAAACTGCAAAAGTAACCTACGCAAACGGGGGGAAGTGCAGCGCTTCCCCCTTCATCAATCGAACAATCGGAATCGCCGCCATTATGTGGTCTATCGAAGACAGTCAAATGATGAGCCTCGCCATTGAGTTGGCACAAAAGGGCATGTACACCACCCGTCCAAATCCAAGTGTGGGCAGCGTTATCGTTAAAGATGGCGAGATAGTAGGTGAGGGCTACCATATACGTGCTGGCGGTCCCCACGCGGAAGTTTACGCCCTGAGTATGGCTGGTAGTGATGCTAAAGGCGCTACCGCTTACGTCACACTTGAGCCTTGTAGCCATTACGGCCGTACACCACCTTGCGCCAAGGCGCTTATCGAACACGGCGTAAGCCGAGTGGTTATTGCCGTAACCGACCCTAATCCTGAAGTTAGTGGTCGCGGTATTGCCATGTTGCGTGAAGCAGGGATTCGAGTCGATGTTGGCTTGATGACCCAAGAAGCGAAACAGGTCAACTTAGGCTTCTTAAAGCGTATGGAAAAGGGCCTGCCTTGGGTGACGGTAAAACTTGCCGCCAGTATCGATGGTAAGACCGCCTTGTCTAATGGCGTGTCTAAGTGGATCACAGGCCCAGAAGCGCGCAGTGATGTACAGCGACTGCGGGCGCGCCACTGCGCCTTAGTGACAGGCGTTGAGACTATATTTGCCGACGACCCGAGTTTAAATGTGCGCCACAGTGAGTTAGGCTCGCTGGCGAATCAGCTAGCTCCTGCAGAAATTCATCAGCCACTGCGAGTCGTATTAGACAGTCATGCACGCCTTGGTAATGATCTAAACTTGTTTAAAATTGAGAGCCCTATTTTATTGGTGTCGACTCAGGCGTATCCACAAAGTGTACAGGCTGCTTGGCCAAGCCATGTTCAAAGTCAGGTGTTGCCAGCAATGGATTCCCGTATCGACCTTAATGCGCTGCTGGACTTACTTGGCCAGAGCTGCAATTCGGTATTGGTTGAAGCCGGGGCAACACTTGCGGGGGCTTTTGTGAATCAAGGGCTGGCCGACGAGATAGTACTTTATCAGGCGATGAAGATCTTAGGCTCACAGGGGCGTAATATGCTCGCCTTAGATGATTATCAGGCGATGTCTGATGTGCCAAAGATTAACCTAATCGATGAACGTAAAGTGGGCAAAGATACCCGTTTAACGTTAAGAGTGAGTAATTAGTTTATGTTTACTGGAATAATTGAGTCTGTCGGACACTTACGTAAAGTAGAGCGACGCGGTGATGACATTCGCTTAACGGTTGCCAGTGGCAAGCTGGATTTGTCTGACGTCAAGCTTGGCGACAGTATCGCCACTAATGGTGTGTGTTTAACTGTTGTTGAATTGATGAGTGACGGTTATGTGGCAGACATTTCTGCCGAGACGGTTAGTTTGACGGGCTTCTCTCATTATCAGGTTGGAAAAGCCGTTAACCTAGAGAAAGCGGTCACACCAACGACCCGTTTAGGCGGACACATGGTTAGCGGTCATGTGGATGGCATTGCCCATGTGGATGACAGGCAATTTCGTGGGCAAGCTATCGAGTTTTGGCTGACTCCTCCTGCCGAACTTGGTCGCTACATCGCCCATAAAGGCTCGATCACAATTGATGGCGTAAGCTTGACCGTTAATGAGGTGCAAGGTCATCGCTTTAGGCTGACGATTGTCCCCCACACCGCAGGCGAAACTACCTTAGTGGATCTGAAAGCGGGTGATAGCGTCAACATTGAAGTGGATTTGATAGCGCGTCACTTAGAAAGGTTAATGAGTTATGCCAGCCAAGAGCAAGAGAGCGGTCCTAAGTCTGAAGTCACTATGGAACTGTTAGCTCGCTCAGGTTTCTTAAGATAGAGACTGGTTTAACGGTAGGCTTTGCTTTAATAAAATAGAATAATCAATACATTTACTCACTGTGGTAGAGTTATTACTCTAATGAGGCTTAGGTCTCAGTTCAGTGACAAAAAATAAAGGTCTGGAAATGGCGTTACATAGTATAGAAGAGATCATTGAAGATATTCGTCAAGGCAAGATGGTGATCTTGATGGATGACGAAGACAGAGAAAATGAAGGCGATCTAATCATGGCTGCCGACATGGTGACGCCAGAAGCGGTTAATTTCATGGCAACATTTGGCCGTGGCCTAATTTGTCAAACCTTGACTAAGGCTCGTTGTCAGCAGCTTAACCTGCCGTTAATGGTTACCAACAACAATGCTCAGTTCTCCACTAACTTCACCGTTTCAATCGAAGCGGCAGAGGGCGTGACAACGGGTATTTCGGCTCAAGACCGCGCAGTGACTGTTAAAGCAGCGGTAGCAAAAGAGGCTAAGCCATCGGATATCGTTCAACCAGGACATATCTTCCCCTTGATGGCGCAGGAAGGTGGTGTACTTATTCGTGCTGGCCACACCGAAGCAGGCTGCGATTTAGCCCGTCTAGCAGGTTTCGAGCCCTCATCGGTTATCGTTGAAATTCTTAATGACGATGGCACCATGGCGCGTCGTCCCGATCTTGAAATCTTCGCTGAAAAGCACGGTTTGAAGATGGGCACCATTGCCGACCTTATCGAATACCGTAACACTAAAGAAACCACAGTCGTACGTGAAGCAAAATGTAAGCTGCCAACCCGTTTTGGTGAGTTCGAAATGCTGACTTATCGCGACACTATCGACAACCAATTGCATTATGTGTTGGTTAAAGGTGATGTAACAGAAAACAGCTTAGTACGCGTTCACCTGCAAAATACTTTCAACGATTTATTGCATTCAGAGCGTGATCAGCAGCGTAGCTGGCCACTAGAGAAGGCGATGAAGCGTATCGGCGAAGAGGGCGGCGTATTGGTGTTACTGGGCCATCAGGAACACAGCAGCGACATTCTTGCTAAGGTGAAGGCATTCGAAGCCGAAGATAACGGCAGTGCACCTGTTGCCGCGCAGAGGCAAGGTACGTCACGTCAAGTAGGCGTTGGCTCACAAATTTTGGCTGACGTAGGCGTGACCTCTATGCGTTTACTAAGTTCACCAAAGCGTTATCATTCACTTTCAGGTTTCGGCCTTGAAGTAACTGAATATATTGCAGAATAAATACCGGCCTTTAGCTGATTGTCAGCCAGAGGCTTAAATTCACACTTTTCTTATTAATTGCATAGAGATCAGCGCGGAGTGGTGTGGTATCATACCGCCTCTTCCGCCCCTATGCTGGGTAATTAAGCTAATTTAGGTAAGATAAATGAACGTAGTTCAAGGTAATATCGAATCGAAAAACGCCAAAGTTGCGATCGTAGTTTCACGTTTTAACAGCTTTGTTGTTGATAGTTTACTCGATGGCGCGGTAGACACTCTTAAGCGTTTCGGCCAAGTTGCAGATGAAAACATCACTGTAGTCAGAGTCCCAGGCGCTGTTGAACTGCCACTTGCTGCACGTCGTGTTGCGGCGAGCGGAAAATTTGACGGAATCATCGCACTAGGTGCGGTAATCCGTGGTGGTACACCTCATTTCGATTTTGTAGCAGGTGAATGTAATAAAGGTTTGGCTCAGGTTGCACTTGAGTTTGATATCCCAGTTTCATTCGGCGTATTAACCACTGATACCATTGAACAAGCTATTGAGCGTTCGGGTACTAAAGCAGGTAACAAGGGCGGTGAAGCTGCACTTGGTCTGCTAGAGATGGTTAACGTTCTGCAAGCACTTGAAGAACAGCTGTAATTTAGGACAATTTAATGAAGCCTTCAGAGCGCCGTAAGGCACGCCGTTTAGCCGTTCAGGCCATCTATTCATGGCAGCTAAGTGGTAACAATATTGCTGATGTTGAGCATGAGTTTCTAACTGAACAAGAAGTTGATGGCGTCGATATCGCTTACTTCCGTGAGCTATTAGGTGGCGTTGCAACGAAGAAGAGTCAATTGGATGAAGCGATTGCTCCGTTCGTGACTCGTCCACTCGATGAAGTGGATCCAGTTGAAAAAGCGATTGTACGTATCGCAGCTTATGAACTGACATTCCGTAAGGATGTGCCTTACAAGGTAGCGATTAACGAAGCTATCGAGCTTGCAAAAGCGTTCGGCGCAGAAGATGGACATAAGTTTGTTAACGGCATTCTAGATAAGCTGGTAGCACGCAATAAGTAGTAGAAACGGCATCTTCGGATGCCGTTTTTGTTATCTCCGGCAGGGAGGTAAGGGCAGTCTGCGTATTTACCACGTCGAGCCAAGCCTATGTAGCTTGCTTTTTTGCTTGAGTGACGGCCTGTTCTACACTTATCTCACCTCTCCCTGAACACTTGCTATTATTTGTGATTGGTATTGTGAAAGAATTTCAATTAATCGAAAGCTTCTTTACTGGGCGCGCCCAGTCCCGCAAGGATGTAACCCTTGGCATTGGTGATGATTGTGCGATTGTGCAACCCGCCGAAAATAAGTCTATTGCCATCTCTTGCGACACCTTAGTGGAAAATGTCCACTTTTTCCCTGATATGCCAGCAGCCGATCTTGGCTATAAATCTTTAGCCGTTAATCTGTCCGATCTTGCTTCTATGGGCGCAGAGCCTGCATGGATGACGCTGGCATTAACTTTGCCTGAAGTGGATGAAGTTTGGCTAGCTGAATTTAGCAGCGGTCTGTTTGATATTGCTGAGTACTATGGTGTTGCGCTTGTGGGCGGCGACACCACCCGCGGTCCACGTTCTATTACCGTGACCATCAATGGCCAACTGCCTAGCGATAAAGGTTTGACCCGTAGTGGTGCAAAAAACGGTGATTGGCTCTATGTCACCGGCACCTTAGGTGATTCAGCACTAGGTTTAGATCTGCTGCGTGATAAGGTGCAGGCGAGTACAAATGACAGAGCTTATCTTATCAATCGTCATTACCGACCCACACCAAGAGTCCTTGCGGGTCAATCGCTTCGAAATATCGCCTCAAGCGCTATCGATATCTCAGATGGTATCATGTCTGACATTCAGCACGTGCTTAATGCCTCTAATGTTGGCGCTGTGATTAATGTAGATAGCTTGCCTATGTCTGAGCCACTAAAGGCGACGGTTTCACCTGAAATGGCGCGCAGTTATGCACTAACAGGAGGCGAAGACTATGAACTGCTGTTTACAGTACCTGAAGCGCAAAAGGGCATGCTAGAAGTCGCCTTGGCTGAATCAGGTGTTAAGTTTACTCAGATAGGTCAGATCTGCACTGGTGGTAAGCTTAAATTACTTAGTGATAACCAGCCGTTTGAACCGATCAACTTAGGCTTTGAGCACTTTAATTGATGAACCTACTTTCTAAAGATCCAGTGCTTGCAAAGCTATCACTGAAGAATCCTATTCACTTTCTTGCCCTAGGCTTTGGTTCAGGACTCGCGGCGAAAGCGCCGGGTACCTTTGGCACTTTGGCTGCTATCCCTGTTTTTCTACTGATGGCACCGTTGAGTCTACCTTGGTATATCGCCCTAACGGTATTGAGTGTGTTGGCAGGTTTTTATATCTGCGACAAGGCCTCGAAAGATATGGGCGTTCATGATCATGGCGCCATTGTCTGGGATGAAGTCGCTGGGCTATTGATCACAATGATTGCTGCGCCAGCGGGGTGGCAATGGTTGCTTGTGGGCTTTGTGCTGTTTCGCATCTTCGATATCTTAAAGCCATGGCCAATTCGCTGGCTAGATGCCAAGGTTCATGGTGGCTTTGGTATTATGATTGACGATGTATTAGCAGGTATATTTGCCATGCTATGTTTGCAAGGCTTAGCTTATTACTTTGCTTAATGCGATTAGTCTAAAAATATCGATTCAAAAAAAATGCAGAGTTAAGCTCTGCATTTTTGTTTTCAGTAGCGCAGAGTCGTTAACTGAGCAGCAGCTCTTTAGCGTTTGCCAAGGTATTACTGGTAATGGTATCACCGCCTAAAAGACGCGCTAACTCTTCGACACGTTGATCTTTATCCAGCGCTACCATAGAGGTTTCGGTCTGACCCGCCTTGCTGCTCTTATTGACAAACATATGTTGATGGCCGTTACCCGCAACTTGCGGTAAGTGGGTCACACAGAACACTTGCGTCGACTCACCAAGGCTACGCAGCATGCGACCTACAACTGCCGCAGTTGGTCCTGAAATACCCACATCGACTTCGTCGAAGATCAGTGTTGGAGTCGAGACCTTCTTGGCGGTGATCACTTGAATGCCTAAACCGATACGCGACAGCTCACCACCCGATGCGACCTTTGCAATCGGCTGCAGCGGTTGACCTGGGTTGGTTGACACTAAAAACTCAATGCTGTCACAACCTGTTGGCGTGATAACCGACTCGTTGAAGTTCACCGCAATAGTAAACTTACCCTTAGGCATATTCAGCTCATGGATAGAGTGAGTTACCTGTTTATCCAGCTCTTTGGCGTAACGGCTACGGCTTTGGCTGAGCTTTTTGGCATGTTGCAGGTAAGCTTCGCGATTCGCGTTTAGCTGCTCACGAATATCATCTAATTTGTCGTCATCTGAACCTAGGTCTTCAAGTTCTTCCAGTAAGCTTTGATGATGAGTGTATAGCTCATCAGGCATAACTTGGTGCTTACGGGCAAGCTGCATGGTCTTTGATAGGCGCAGCTCCAGATGAGCAAAATACTCAGGGTCTAGCTCTAAGCCATCTAAGTAACGCTCAATCTCGCTGCTACTCTCTTGCACCTGAATAAGTGCTTCATTGAGCATGGTCAGTACGCTGCCAAGCTCTGGATCGTAACTTTCGAGATCTTGTCCCTGACTGATAGAAGTGTTGAGCAGCGACTCGACGCTGCCTTCTTCGTTGTCTTGTAAAATATGTAGCTGATTACGGCAAAGCTCAATTAGTGCCGTACTGTTAGCCAGCTTCTTATGCTCGGCTTCAATAGACTCGAACTCGCCCTCATTAATGGCAAATTCGTTTAGCTCTTCAACTTGATACTGCAGTAACTGTTTGCGGGCTAATCGCTCCTGCTGCGACATCTCAAGTAGGTGAAGTTGCTTCTCAATAGTCTTACATCTGTGATAGCTGGCTGCAACGCTGTCGAGCAGCATCTTATGGTTAGCATAGCTATCTAACAGGGTTAGTTGATGCTCACTCTTTAGCATAGCGTGGTGAGCATGTTGACCATGAATACCGATAAGCAATTGACCAAGGGACTTAATCTGCGCCAGTGGCACAGGGTTACCATTGATATAAGCGCGCGAGCGGCCGTCGCTACTAATGGTGCGGCGTAGAATACACTCGTCATCGAGTTCAAGATCGTTATCTTCAAGCCAGCGTTTAGCCGCTGGGGTATCATTTAATAAAAAGCGGGCACTCACTTCGGCCTTAGTGGCACCAGGTCTAATGGTATTGGCGTCGGCTCGGTTACCTAAACATAGGCCGAGGGCATCGATAGCAATCGATTTACCCGCCCCGGTTTCACCAGTAATACTGGTCATGCCGGCTTTAAAGTCGAGTTCTAAGAAACGCACAATAGCAAAGTTGTTGATGCTGAGTTGGCAAAGCATAGTGATGTCCTTTATCAAAACACTGTATGGTTAAACAGTATATACTGTTTATCTATACAGTAAATACCCAGTTGATAAATCCGTTGAGTTGAATCACGTTTTCAATCTGGTTTTGTACTAGCTTATTTTGGGTTCGCTTCGTTTTCGTCAGGCTTTGGTTTGGTTTTAGCTCTGATTTAAGTTTGTTGTATCGTAGATTTATGCTCGTTTTCGGCTAGATCCCATAGCTTATTTACTACAGAGCTTTGTTAGCTTTTTATGAGTGTAGGAATAAAAGATTAGTTTTTCAAAAATTGAAAAAGGGGCTTACGATAAAGTCCTGACCTTTCTATAGGAGGGGGGCGAGCATTAAGCATGCTTGAGTTAGACGCAGTCTAACTTCCAACCCCCGTCCTTTATAAAGCGAAGTTTGACTTAAACTTAATAGAAGGATTATCAGCGCTTATCCTTAAGCGCTACTCTGAACGACCTTTGCATTTATCTATCGCCGACTGATAGTAGCCTTGGTAATTGATATTCGTTAACTCCTGCTCGGCGTAAAGTTGCCTAACAACATTGTCGCATCGGCTGATGATCTCTCTGACTTGGGTAACGCCAGCTCGCTGCGGCCAGACGTAAGACAGCGACTTGATAATATTCAAGCACACCATTTTTAGTAGCGGTGCCCTCTCGTGGATCGCTAGATAGGTTTCTAGCAGGGTTGCGCTGTCGATATTGTCACTTTTTACTAGGAGATACTTCTCTTTCAGCCAAGCTTTCTTCGACTCGTTGCTCTTTTTCAACTTGTCTAGCATAGCCATTTTACTGGAAAACACTATCTGACTCTGCTCATAACCTAAGGTTTGGCTACACCAATGTATCGCGTGGTTAAATTCACTTTCAACACTCATGGTATTAAGTAACCAAGCGTAATGATATGCGCCATAGAAATGGTTAAAACGCTCTTGTGAATGCAGCTCTCTAAGCATATTGATTGCTGAGCGAAAGTAACCTAACTCTAAGGCTATATGAGCTTTAATTAGCTGCATTTCAGACTGGATCGCGTCGCTTTTTGACTCCATTAGTAGCCTAAAGTGATGCTTGGCCTCCTCGATTAAATTGGCCTTATTGGGGCTGGTTCGACAGGCGTAAAGTAGCACTCTTATCAAGGTTAATTTGGCAAACTCATTGTTGCGGTAGGTGTCTTTGTTGATCTCGAGGTACAAACGGTAGCGGTTAAGCGCTTGCTGGTAATCCTCAACCGATAGACATAAGTTGACAATGATAAGCTCTCGCTCTGAATTGCCGGGCACCAGTTGGCTGGCGATCTCTAGGTGCGAAATTGCCGCTGGGGTGTCGTTGCTTTTCAGTCTTAGATAGGCGGCCTCGGTTCTAATTCGAGTATCATTCGGGGAGCTCTGCAGTAATTGGTTGATGATCTTTTCTGCTTCATCTGTTTGGCCAAGATTTGCTAGGGAGTTAGCCAAGCCGACTTTAGCCCAGTCTAGTTCCTTCTTTTCCAGTGTCGATTCATAGACTAATTTTGCCTGTTCATGGCGCTGTAGCATGGTGAGAAATGAGGCGCGAAAGCGTTTAATTACGAAGTAATATTCAGGATGAAACGGCGCCAGGTCATCACATAACTGCAAGCCTTTTTGGGCGTCTAGTGTACGTTCTGCGGCGTAGAGCCCAGATAGTTTTTGTCTGCGCCGAATAGCGACAGAGATCCGCTCTTTTAAAGACACGGCATTAAAAGGTTTAAGCAGGTATTCATCGGGTTTTAGCTCGATGATAGGCCTGACAGTTGCTGCAGAATTGTCGCCAGTAACCAGAATAAATACCGTCTCATCGGTCAATAGATTTAAGTGCTTAAACTCTTCAAATAGCTGTTTGCCATTCATGCCTGTGCCAAAGTTATAGTCACAGATAATTACATCGAACTGCTTGTTTGATGTGAGATCCAGAGCGACCTTAACCGACTTACAGGTTTGTACACTATTTTCTAAAAAGCCTAATTTCACCAACATGCTTTTGATAGTAAAAAGGAAGGTTGGGGCGTCATCTATCACAAGGACTTTTAATGACTGAAACGATTGCATAAAGGTTGTTGTCCAAATAACTAAGTCTCGGAGGCGGGTTCAATAATAGATCCCACAAAGCAGCGAGATAATCACAAATATTGTTTACTGAGCCAGTTGTTAATCGCAGCGATGACGGCATCAATCTCATCGATGAGTTGCTTGGTGGCTAATGGGGCGTTGCTGCTAGATACTGTTTCACAGGCGTAGGCGAGGGACGCTAGCTCAGTTAAATTGAGAGTATTGGCCGCGCCTTTAATGCGGTGACTTATTGCCGTTAGCGGTAGGCTCTGCTCGAGAAGCTGCGCTTTATCGGCAATGAGTGAGTCTTTCACGACGGCCGAAAATTCAAGCTGCTCCTCTATCTCATATGCATTTAACCACTCGAGTTTATCTAAATCTGACTCAATGGCTTGCAGTTGACAGTAACGTCCTAACGCATCGCTAAGCGAGTTAAAGGTATAGGGCTTGTAGATGATCTCATCCATACCGACACTTTGCGCTTTTTCGGCGACTAAGCGTGAATCTTCAGCAGTACAGCCTATTATTGCTAAGGCTTTAAACTCGCTTCGAGCTCTTAGCTGACGTACTAAGTCATAACCATTGAGGTTAGGCATATGGCAGTCGGTAAGGAGCAGATCGATGCTGGTTGAATGTTGAGCTAAATAGTTGAGTGCCTCTTGACCATCATTAACAGTGACCACCTCTAAGCCGAGCTTTTTAAGCTGTTTCTGGAATAGGAAGCGGTTAATTGGATCGTCATCGGCTACTAATACCTTGCCTGTATATCTTTTCGTTTTTGGGGCATCGGCTTGTTCAGACTTATTTGGCCATGACAGCGCCCTTAACAATTGGTCGGGATAGATGTTTTGGCATAGTTCTAACGCTTGAACCGCTATGCTATGAGTGGCGATTTCACCGCTAGGGCATGAGTTATCCCGCCATTGCTTAAGCCAGCTTTGTAGCTTGTCATTTTCAGTTTTTATATCTGTCATGAACCTAAGCTCTAAAGGCCGAAATTTAACCGGCATATTCACACAAACCAGCGTGCCGTGGCCTTGTCGACTCTCTACGTTTATCTCTCCTCCCATCAACTGCACTAAGTGCTTCACAATAGACATGCCTAGGCCTGTGCCACCATAGTTACGGTTAATACTCGGATCACCCTGTACAAATGGCTGAAATAAGCGGAGGAGTTGGCTCTGTGTCATGCCGCAACCGCTGTCTTCAATCGACAGATATAGTCTTTGTTCTGTATTGGCTATCGATACCTTGACCGAGCCTTGCTTGGTGAACTTAATTGCATTACCCACCAAGTTGTTGACTATCTGGCTGAGTCGGAGCCAGTCGAGCTCGGCGTGGCAGAATATTGTAGGTTGCCAATCGACTCGAAAATCGAGCCCTTTGACGCTGGCGCCTGCTTCTAACGTTCTGAGCATGGAGCCAACTTCATCAAAGATATTGCCTTGGTAAGCATCGAGTTGTAATTGGTTGGCTTCCATTTTAGAAAAATCTAAGAGATCGTTAACTAGGGCTTTTAAACGCTCGGCGGAGGTCTGAGCATTTTGCATTAATTCTAGGTTTTGGCTCGATTTAAGCTCAGGCTTGAGCAGCTCCATTAAGCCTATCATTGCGGTTAGGGGTGTTCTTAATTCGTGGCTGATAATTGCCAAGAATGACTCTCTTGCCTTTAAGGCCTCCACAGCTTGCTGCTGCGAAAGCTTAAGCTCTTGCTTGCGCTGCTTTAACTCTGTGAAGTCTGCAAATACCGTGATGTGGTATTGATGGCCATCGTTATGGCGCACAACTTCACGGGAGATCCGGTAATATTTGTCGCTAATTACACATTCATCGCTCTGGCAATTGTTGGCAGAGATAAATGCTGACGGACTGTCGCCTAATTGGCTGATGTTGTTCGCTAGGCAGTCGTTATAGGCCCTGTTACTCAGTAGGGGCTTGCCATTGGCATCACAGATCAACACCATGCCTGGGAAGTTATCGAGCACGGCTATTAACCACTGCATCTGCTCATAGCTTGCCTGTCCACTGGCAAGGGCGTCAGATAGAAAGGCTTTACGCCTGTTATTACGAAAGAGGCTAAAGGCTAGCAGCAGAGTGCACACTGCGATGAAAAATAACAGGGTATTACTTGTCAGGTGCTCACCATGTCGTTCTTGATTTTCGCTGTAACCATCTTGGCTCTTTGGTGTGATATCAGGGGTGATAGAGATTTCAGGGGCACTGTTCGTTATTGTGCCCGCGGCAATGGCCATTTTGGGCTGCAACTGAGCTAACTCTTGTGGGCTAACAGCCAAAGGCTGCGTGAAAGAAGAGCTTGATAAGCTAGTGAATAACAACAGAAAGACAAGTCCGCGTGTCATTTTTTGAGCAGTTAATAAAAAAGGTTGCGCATCATAATCTAAAACGAGTTTTTGGCCAATTTATTTTTAGCACTTATTGATGTACTTAAGACCTTGAATATTAGCCTATTCAATTTAGCCCTATCGTCGCTAATGAAAGATTGATTTAGTCGTCGTTTTGCTCATTGTTTGTTGCGTAATACCTTGGTATCGCAATATCTAAAAAGTCGTATTGAGTTAAGTGATTGTTA
The DNA here is from genome assembly GCF_019654915.1 of Shewanella sp. MBTL60-007. GTDB lineage: Bacteria > Pseudomonadota > Gammaproteobacteria > Enterobacterales > Shewanellaceae > Shewanella. Next base: position 34,077 of record NZ_BPET01000015.1, read on the forward strand.
TGCATCAAACCAAAGTAAATGGCGTTACGCTGATAGGAAATGACTAACTGTCACGCATTCTTGCTACTGTTGAGTAAGGTTAGTTGAGCTAGGCTAAAGTAAAAAACGTTCCAGCAGAGGTAGGCTAGCAAAAGTAAAAAGGGTGCCTAATAAAATCCCCTGCGCACTAGTAATTACTTGAGTTTGATAACGTTGTGCAAGTAGATAAACGCTCGCAGCAGTCGGTAATGCCGCTAAAATCACACCCATGGCAATTAATTGCGGTTCGACATTAAGCCAAAGCATTAATGCATAGGTGAGGGCGGGCTGAACAACGAGTTTTACTAGGTTGATAGCACTTATTTCTACCGCCTGATTGATATTGATAAAACGCGAAGAGCTTTGATATTGTCCAGACTTAGCTAACACCATACCGATAGCAAATAATGCACAGGGGCTTGATGTCATGCCTAGTTGCCTAATCATCAGAGCTAGGCTTTGTGGTAGATCAAAACTTAAAGAGGAAAGTCCTATGCCTATTAAGCTCGCCACAACGATTGGGTTTTTGCCTAACGCTAGCAAAATGATTTTGGGTGCAGAATTTTTGCTTTTATTAACATTCATCTCGAGAGAGACAAGGGCAATAGCAAACATAAATACCGACAGTAAGCTGGCAATTGCTGCAGCGGCTAAAGCAATTTGCTCAGTTGGGAACAGCATGGCCATTAAAGGAATGCCAATAAAGGCGGTATTACCAAAGGTAGCATTGAGTGCGCGCATGGTGGCACAAGCATTTTGGGCTGAAGTGATTATGCGTGACACAAAGTAGCTTAAAAAATAACAGCTAAGCATAGCTAGGCTAAAGCCGAAGATATAACCCCAGTGGAGAATGTCTTGGATTGGCGTTTGCGCTAACGTAATCAACATTATGGCCGGAAAGGCGATGTAGTAGACATATTGATTTAGAACTTGATCGGTTTCCGCTGGCAAAAGTTTACTCTTTTGCACTAAGGTTCCTAACAGCATAATGCCAAATACGGCAACTAATGGGGTTAATATCGTAGGCATATCGGCTCTATTTTGTTTACTGCTAGAAATGAAACGAGCAAATGATTGAGCTGAAACATTATCATAATTCCGCTTTAGTGTAATATTGAGCTTAGGTCGTAGAACGGTTAAATAATCGTGTTTAGATACTAAGGTTTTATTAATGAGTACCAACTTTGGTTTGGAATTGCAGCTGATCTATCAATTTGTGCATCTGGTGAATGCGGGTAGCTTTTCTCAGGCCGCCAAAGAGTTGGATATGCCGATTGCTACTGTGAGCCGTAAGTTGACGAAGTTGGAGACGGTATTAGATAAACAGCTGCTGATGCGTAATACCCGTAAGCTGAGGCTAACCGAAGAAGGGATTGCGCTATTTCAGCAATATCAGTCTATTATCTCTCAGTTTGATAGCATTAGCGGTGTTAGTGTGGATAAGCCTGAGGGCACCTTACGTATTGCCGCGCCGGTGTCGATTATCTCGATGATTTTCATCAAGACCCTTAATGAGTTCTGCGAGCAATATCCGGACATTCAACTGCATATTGCGCAAAACAATAACGTTATCGACTTGATCGATGAGGGCGTCGATGTGGCTATCGTTGGTGGCACTCAACCAGATTCCTCTTGGATCTCAAGTTCATTGGGGGTGCTTAATTATGGTCTGTTTGCTTCGCCTCATTATATCGACAATGCCCCTGAGTTGAACCATCCTAGCGAACTGGCTAACCATAGCTTAATCAAGGTTTGGCCTCTGTATAATTGGTCGCTTAAACACCCCTCTGGCGAGTCATTTTACTACGATGGTAAGGCCAAGCTGACCTTAAGTGACCTGCATGGAGCGGTCGAAGCGACGGTTGATGATGGCGGTATTCTCTACGGCCCCGAGCTGTTTGTTAAGCAGCAGATTAAGTCAGGTGCCTTGCAAGTTGTGCTGCCAGAATGGATAGGTGAGAAGAGGCGGATCTCGATCCTCTATCATCAGCGCAGTCATCAGCCGCTGAAGGTAAAGCTGTTTATCGAGTTTATGCAATCAAAGGCGCACAGCCTGTTTTCGATGGAGAGTTGATTAAGATCTGTGCCTTATGCGGATGCTTGATGTGAGTTTGATGGGCGCCTAACGATAAGAGTTATCCGTTACGCGCTCATAGTTGCGAGCTGCTCTGTATTAGCGGGTGGCTTCAATACCGATATTTGATACACCAATCTCAACGATTTCTTTGCGTAGCCCTTTGATGAAATCGGCCTTCATCGAAGGATTTTCTTCGATGATCTGTAAAAGAGACTCTTGCATCTCTTTCTCTTCAAGCATCACTTCATGACCGAAGATATAGTCATCGAGTGCATCTTCATTTTTAAACTCTTGCTCACAGGTCGCTTCAATATAGTTGGCGACTGTCGATGATGATAGCTTACTGATGTTAGTGATATCTTCTTCTACTTTGCTCTGTAGTGCGCTGATCAGCGAGGTCAATGCGACTGCGGCATCCATCGCAGGATATACACCGTAAACATCAAAATCGCTAGGATCTGGTGTGTTATCTTCTAGGCGCTCAAGGTAGATATCTATGTTCAGCTTGAGCTTGTTGTCGTACATCGATTGCCAAAGTAGGTTTAGCAAGGTATCGAGTACTTTTGGGTCGCCAAATTCACACACTTCAGAAAAAAGCTGATAGTTAGGTAGCATGCGTTGGCATAGGGCAACCGCAAAAAGCTTTTTCTGGGGTAACTCTAGTGCTTTTAGGCGTTTAAAAAATCCCTGTTTGTTTGTCATCTTATATATCCACTGATAGCTGGGAGATCACTTGATTAGCGGCAGATTCTACCTTAGTTAGTTCATCAAGTAACTCAAGTATTTCCGGTTCGATATCTTCTACTGGCACGTCACGCTTTAATCCTGACTCAATTTCTTGGCAAAGTGCCTGAGTCGTTGGCACGCCACAGTAACAGCAGGCACCGTGAAGCTTATGGATACATGCAAGCATCTTGTCATTATCAGAGCTGGCGAGCGCGAGCTCAATATGCTCAACCGTCTCTGGGAGTGATTTTAATAGCATCTTTAGCATGTCCAGTGCTAAGTCTGGCTTGTTATTCGCTTGGGTCAAACAAAGTTCCCAATTAAGTGTGCGCAGATCGAAGTGGGTAAACTTTGGTTTGCTTCGCCAGCGAGTGATGACCCCTTTCAGAGCGGCTTCATCGATAGGTTTTGGCAGATAACCATCCATGCCGCTAGAGGAGATCCGCTCTCGCTCTTCGGCGATTGCATGTGCGGTGACCGCGATAATCGGTGTGTTACGGTTTGCCGAGTTGGCTCGGATCTGCTTGGTCGCCGTAATGCCGTCCGTCCCCGGCATTTGAATGTCCATAAAGATTAAGTCGTAACTGCGCTCTTTTGCCAGCTTTACGGCAAGTTCGCCGTTATCGGCTACCTGTACATGGGTGACGAGCTCTTTGAGCAGGGTGTCGATAAGTTTTAGGTTGGCTGGATTATCGTCAACGGCTAAAACACTCAGGCTCTCCAGTTTAGCAGGGGCTTGTATCGCTGTCGGAGCAGCAAGCGCCTCACTTACGATATCTGAATGAGGATTAAGTAGTGAATTGGCGAGCTTCTTCTCTCCGATAGGCATAGAGAGCTGCTGGTCGATATAGGGGCGCAGCTGGGAGTAGATAGCCTCTTGTTCGCTGCAGTCGGAGATCAGTAATAAGTTATCAATTTTCTTTTTGGCCAAGCTCAGTACAGCGGCAGGCTCATCTGATGCGGTGATGGCGCGGCAGCTTATTAGTGCATAGTCAAAACTATGCTGAGACTGAGTGGTAATAAATTCAAGCTGCTTAGTTGATTTTGCTAGGGTGACCTTCATTCCCCAACGCTGCAACATGAGTTCTATGGCGTGCTGAGACAGTGTACTAGGCTCAAACAACAGGATGCTCTTACCTTCAAGCGACATGAGTGGCACAGTATTGTTGATGGGGTACTGACTGATATTGAGTGGCAGAGAGAACCAAAACGTTGAGCCTACATCTGGCTCAGAATAACAACCTATTTGCCCACCCATGCGATTGACCAAACGCTTGGTGATGACGAGTCCAAGTCCTGTACCACCGAAACGGCGAGAAATGGAGGAGTCTGCTTGACCAAAAGCTTGGAACAACGATGCTTGTTGCTGAGCATCGATGCCGATCCCTGTGTCGATGATTTCGCAGCGTAGGTGGGCTTTGTTATCGATAATTTCTTCGAGCTGTAACTTGAGTTGAACGCTCCCCTTATCCGTGAACTTAATGGCGTTACCGACTAAGTTGGTGATGATCTGACTAAAGCGCATTGCATCGCCGGTGACATCCTCAGGGATCCCCGAGTCGACATCAATCACCAGCTCCAGTTCCTTCTCTCTTGCACTGCTCGATAGCATGGTAACCGTCTCCTCTACAGTTTCACGTAGTGAGAAGGGGATGTTTTCGAGTACCATTTTGCCTGCTTCGAGTTTAGAGAAGTCGAGAATATCGTTAATGATACTTAGCAGGTTGGTGGCGCTACGCTCAATGGTGCGAATATAGTCTTGTTGGCTTGAATGCAAAGGAGTCTTTAATAGCTGCTTTGCAAAACCGATCACACCGTTAAGTGGGGTTCTAAGCTCGTGGGACATGTTGGCTAGGAACTCTGACTTGATACGGCTGGCCTCTTGTGCACGTTTCTTTGCCATATCCAGTTCGACGTTTTGGATCTCGATTTGTTCCAGTGTCTCGCGTAAGTCTGAAGTGGCTTGGTCGATGTTTTGTTGCATCTCATCATGGTATTCCGATAGCGAGCCGGCCATTGCATTGATGCCTCTTCTAAGTAGGTCCAGCTCACCAATCAGGTTACCGTTTAAGCGTGTATCGAGTTTACCCTCACGGATCTTGGCGACTACCCGAACCATATCGGTAATAGGTTGAGTTACGTTCTTAAGTAAACGAAAGGTAAAAAACAGGTTTAACTGTACGCCAATCATCACAATAATAAAGGCGATAACTCCAGCTCTATGTTGCTGTAAGAGTGCGTTTTCTTTGTTGATTAAGATGGCTATATAGCCGATTTTCGCGGCATTAGAGCGAGTGGCGGGCGTGGCGCTGTCTAAACCGATTACTGGCGCATCACTGCTCTTATAGATGGGGCTACGTAAAATCATGCTGTCGCCAACCTGTTCTAGCTCGGTACGCAGCATAGAGTCTAGGTTGTTATCGTAGCGCATCATCTCGTGGTTCTTATAATGATGCGAGGTGACGACCACCCGGTTATTGGCATCGAAAATAGCAATAAACTGCACCAGCGAAGCTTTATTTAATTGTGCGGAGGTGATTAACCGTTTGCTGGTTTCGAAATCTTTGGTCTCAAGGCCCACTTCGGCAGCGATTGCTAAGGGCTCGATGATATTGCTAGCTTGTCCTATGAGTGTTTCTTCGAGTTCATAGAATCTATTTATGGTAAAATAACTACCTAATAAAAAACCCACTAAGATTGTTGGGGCTAACGCCAGTACCAGAACCCACGAGCGAAGGCTGTATTTGGTCATATCGTTGGCATTATTCATTCTTTGTATGGGTTACCATTAAATATAGTGTTTGTAATCGATAGACTGCCAGATATTGACCTGTGTTGGCCAGTTTTTTATCTATTTTGAGAGTAAAATGGCACAATTTTTTAAAGCAAAACCAAATAGATCTAAGCAATTATCGTCGAAGTTATCGCTGAAGGTGACGCAACTGGATCACCTAGGTGCAGGTATTGCCCACCACGACGGTAAGATTGTTTTTATCAATGGCGCGCTGCCTGATGAAACCGTATCGGTGCAGCTAACGGAGCAGAAGAAAAAGTTTGCTCGAGGCAAGTTACTGAAAATTGAGAAGCGCTCTGCCGAGCGAGTTTCACCTCTGTGCCCACATTTCGATAAATGTGGCGGCTGTGATCTGCAGCATCTAGATATTGACGCTCAGCGTCAACATAAAGCCAATACCTTGGTCGATTTGGTGAATAAGTTTGCTCAAACCCAGGCGGGGGAAGTGTGTGAGCCCCTAAGCGATAACGCATGGCACTATCGCCGTCGTGCCCGTTTAGCCACATGGTTTGATAAAAACACCAAGCATATTAGCTTAGGTTTTAGGGCGAGTAGCAGCAGTGACGTGGTTGAGATCCAGTCCTGCGCCGTGTTAGCCGAGCCATTGTCGGCGTTAATTCCAGACTTGGCTTTCATGCTTAATCAGTTAAGCGGTAAGAAAGCCCTAGGCCATGTTGAACTCACACAAGCTGATAACGGTAACTTTGTGGTGCTTCGTGTGACTAAGGCACTCTCGGATAAAGATAAGGCTAAGTTAGTTGAGTTTGCCGAAAAGCATGCAGTGTTCGTGTTACTACAAGGTGATGAGGGGCAATGCGAGCATTTAAATGGCACGGGTGAGCAACCTTATTATACTTTCGATGATAACCAAGTAAAACTTAACTTCTCACCAGGCAACTTTATTCAAGTGAACGGTCAGATTAACCACGCCATGGTCAGTCAAGCCGTTGAGTGGCTATCACCCAAGGCGGGGGAGCGAGTGTTAGACCTGTTCTGTGGGATCGGCAACTTTAGTTTGCCGTTAGCAAAAGATGGCGCCGAGGTGATAGGTGTTGAAGGTGTGCAGGCTATGGTTGAGCAGGCAAGAGTTAATGCTAAACAGAGCGGTTTAGATAAGGTCTCATTTTATCATGCGGATCTCAGCGCAGACCTATCGAAAGAACCTTGGTTAGGTAAGATCGATAAGATGCTAATCGATCCGGCTCGAGCGGGGGCCTATGAGAGCATGCAATCACTGAAGAAACTAAAGCCTAAGGCCTTAGTCTATGTTTCTTGTAATCCAGCTAGCCTAGCCCGTGATAGTGAAGTGATTTTGTCGCAAGGTTATCAACTTAAAAAGATTGGATTAGTGGATATGTTCCCACAAACCCATCATTTGGAGTCGATGGCACTGTTTGAGTTAAAGAATTAAACAAAAAGACACAAATAGATACATTTAGTGAAACCTTTTGCTTAAATATAACTCATACAAATCAAAGTCTGGCACTATAGGTGTTTTTAGTCGCAATTGTCTGCTTTTGCGCATTGACAATAACGGCTGAATGGCGAATATAGTGCTTATCAATTTAAAGGGTAGGGTTAAGCGTTTGTTAACCTCTATCTGGGGTATGTAAAGGAATCAAATTTAATGGTATCTGTTCGTGAAGCACATTTTAGCGACCCTGATTTTCAATTAGATGAGTGGGTGCAACGTTATATTAGTGATGCTTCGGAAGCTCAAATTCTATTGGCCTTAATCGAGCGGGTCGAACTGCTTGTGGGCCAAAAGAAAGAAGCGAACGTTACCGTGTTAAGACGTGCGCGTGAGATGATTGAGATCCTTGCGCCACTGAATATGGATATTGAAACCTTACAGGCCGCTATTTTGTTTGTGGTGTTTGATGCGGGGATTATCTCCCAAGAAGATGTCGAAGAGGAGTTTGGCGCAAAGCTGGCCGTCTTGGTGTCGAGTGTAGAGACCATGAACGCCATCGGGGCGCTTAAGGTCGACAACCAGACCCGCAGTGGTGAGCCGCAGATCGATAATATTCGTAAGATGTTATTGGCCATGGTGGAAGATGTGCGTGCGGTGGTGATTAAACTTGCAGAGCGTATCTGTTTGCTACGTGAGATTAAGAATGCCGATGAAGAAGTGAAAGTCCTTATCGCTCGCGAGATTGCCGATATCTATGCGCCACTGGCTAACCGTCTTGGTATTGGTCAGCTTAAGTGGGAACTAGAGGATATCTCATTCCGTTACCTGCACCCGCAAACTTATAAAGATATCGCCAAGCAGCTCGATGGTAAACGCCTCGATAGAGAGACCTTTATCGATGACTTCGTCAGTCAGCTACAGGCGCGTCTAGATCAAGACCAGATCCGCGCGAAGGTCTATGGCAGACCTAAGCATATTTACAGTATCTGGAAGAAGATGAAAGGCAAACAGCTCAAATTTGATGAGCTATTTGACGTCCGTGCGGTCCGTATCGTGACCGATCGCTTGCAAGATTGTTATGGCGCCTTAGGGGTGGTGCATACGCTATGGCACCATATTCCACGTGAGTTTGATGACTACGTGGCTAACCCTAAGCCTAATGGCTATCAGTCTATTCATACCGTGGTGGTTGGGCCGGAGGGGAAAACCGTCGAGATCCAAATCCGTACCGAGCAGATGCATGAAGATGCTGAGCTTGGGGTTGCGGCGCACTGGAAGTATAAAGAAGGCAGTGCCAGCGGTAAACAGAGCGGCTATGAAGATAAGATCAACTGGCTACGCAAAATTCTGCAGTGGCAAGAAGATGTGGCCGAAAGTGGCAACTTGGTCGATGAGGTGCGTAGTCAGGTCTTTGAGGACCGAGTCTATGTGTTCACGCCAAGTGGCGAAGTGGTCGATTTGCCGTTGGGGTCAACTGTACTCGACTTTGCTTACTATATTCACTCCCATGTTGGGCATAAGTGTATCGGTGCCAAGGTCGATGGCCGCATCGTGCAGTTTACCTATCAGGTCGAGACGGGACAGCGCATCGAGATTATAACCTCTAAGCACCCGAACCCTAAGCGTGATTGGCTCAATCCAAACTTGGGCTACATTCAGACCTCCCGTGCTCGCTCGAAGATCCAGCACTGGTTTAAACAGCAAGATAGAGATAAGAATATTGTCGCTGGTCGAGAGATGCTTGAAGCCGAGCTGTCTCGAATTAATCTTCACATAAAGGATGCACAATCAGCGGTAGAGCGATTCAACTTGGTGAGCATGGACGATCTACTCGCTGGGATTGGTGGCGGAGATGTGCGCCTTAACCAAGTGGTGAACCATGTTCAAAGTCGCCTTCGTACTAAAGAGCTCACCGACGAAGAGGCGGTTGAAGATTTAGTTAAGAAGAGCCAGAGTAAGGCACCCCAAAAGGGCAAGGGCCAGGTCGAGGTCAACGGTGTTGGTAACTTGATGAGCCATATTGCCAAGTGTTGTCAGCCTGTACCGGGTGATGAGATCTTCGGATTTATTACTAAGGGGCGCGGGATATCGGTTCACAGAGCCGACTGCGATCAAGTTAAAGAGCTTATACGCGCCGCACCTGAACGCTCGGTCGATGTGGTCTGGGGCGAGAACTATTCCGGTGGTTACAAGATCCGTTTAAGTATCCTAGCCAACGACTGTTCGGGCTTACTGCGGGATTTAACTTCGGTACTAGCCGCTGAGAAGACCCATGTGATGGCGATGAGTTCAAGCTCAGATGTCAAAACACAAACGGCAACCATCGAGCTGGAGCTTGAGTTATACAATCTAGATGGTTTATCGAAAGTGTTATCGAAAATAAACCAGGTAGATGGCGTCATCCAAGCACGCAGACTATAACTGAATACAGATTGATAAAACGGCAACTTCAGGTTGCCGTTTTTATTTGCGGCTCTATCAAGCACAATTACAATAGCTGCTAGCCGCGAAACAATATTAGAGACAAATTAGGATCCTTTAAATGACTAAGAAAATGGGTGACACCCAACCTTTGTTAGCAATTATGCAAAAGCTGCGTGACCCCAAGACGGGATGCCCTTGGGACAGGGCTCAGGAATTTCAAACTATTGTGCCCTTTACCCTAGAGGAAGCCTATGAGGTCGCCGATACCATTGAGCGTATGGCACTCGATGAACTGCCCGATGAGCTAGGAGACTTGCTGTTTCAGGTGGTGTTTTATTGCCAGCTTGGTAAAGAGCAGGGGCTTTTTGATTTTGATACTGTGGTTGAGCGGATCTGCACTAAGCTCACTCGTCGCCACCCGCATGTATTTGAAGGTTTAGCCACCAACAGCACCGCACAGATAAAGCAAAATTGGGAACAGTTAAAGGCGGATGAGCGTAGGCAGCGCTCGCTTGAATCTGTGCTCGATGATATACCTCTGGCGCTGCCAGCGTTATCGCGTTCGATGAAGATCCAAAAACGTGTCGCGCGGGTGGGGTTTGACTGGGCAGAGCTAAAGCCTGTGGTCGCCAAAATCCATGAGGAGATCGACGAGGTTATTTTTGAAGTTGAACAAGACACAGTCGATGAGACGAAAGTGCAAGACGAAATGGGCGATCTCTTATTTGCCGTAGTGAATCTTGCTAGGCATTTAGGTGTGGAGCCAGAAAAAGCGTTAAGGCAAGCGAATCAAAAGTTTGAGCGACGCTTTAGAGGTGTCGAAGCCTATGCGCAAGCCGATGGTCGAGCCTTAAACGAACACACTCTTGAAGAGCTGGATGGCTACTGGGATCAAGTCAAACAGGATGAGTCGAATAAATAACTTAAGTTTTAAGTTAATTCTAGTTTGTCGAATCCCGGTTGCTTTGGTATAATATTGCCCCGTCCTAGTGCTTTCTTACAAGCACATATTTCCAACTCATTTTCTCAGGTTCAGCATGACTACAAGGTATATCTTCGTTACTGGTGGCGTGGTTTCATCACTAGGTAAAGGCATTGCAGCAGCTTCTTTGGCTGCAATATTAGAGGCTCGCGGCCTTAACGTAACTATTATGAAGCTGGATCCATATATTAACGTCGATCCAGGTACCATGAGTCCAACACAGCACGGTGAAGTGTTTGTGACTGAAGACGGCGCTGAAACTGATCTAGATTTAGGTCACTACGAGCGTTTCATCCGTACTAAGATGAACCGTCGTAACAACTTTACTACGGGTCGTATTTACGAAGAAGTATTGCGTAAAGAACGTCGTGGTGACTACTTAGGTGCAACCATTCAGGTTATCCCACACATCACTAACGCTATCAAAGAGAAAGTGCTTGCTGGTGGCGAAGGCCATGACGTTGCTATCGTTGAAATCGGTGGCACGGTTGGTGATATCGAATCACTACCATTCCTAGAGTCTATCCGTCAGCTAGGCGTAGAGCTTGGTCGTGATAGAACCCTATTTATGCACCTAACACTTGTGCCTTTCTTAGGCGCTGCAGGCGAAGTGAAAACTAAACCAACACAGCATTCAGTTAAAGAGCTACGTTCAATCGGTATCGCTCCTGATGTATTGGTTTGTCGTGGTGATCGCGCAATCCCTGCAAATGAAAAAGCTAAGATTTCGCTATTCTGTAACGTTGAAGAGCGTGCAGTTATCTCACTAAAAGACGTAGACAGTATCTATAAGATCCCTGCGCTGTTAAAAGCACAAGGTCTAGATCAGCTTGTGACTAAGCGTTTCGGTATTGAGTGTAAAGAAGCTGATCTGTCTGAGTGGGAAAAGGTTATTTACCAAGAAGCTAACCCAACGGGTGAAGTTACCATTGGTATGGTTGGTAAGTACATCGAACTACCTGATGCATACAAGTCAGTTAACGAAGCACTAAAGCATGCCGGTCTATTCAACCGTGTATCAGTTAATATCAAGTATATTGACTCACAAAACGTTGAAGCTAAGGGCGATGAAGTCTTACAAGGCTTAGACGGTATCCTAGTTCCTGGTGGATTCGGTGAGCGTGGTGTTGAAGGTAAGATCATGGCGGCTAAGTACGCTCGTGAGAATAACCTTCCATATTTTGGTATCTGTTTAGGTATGCAGGTTGCACTGATTGAGTTTGCACGTCATGTTGCAGGTCTTGAAGGTGCGCATTCAACAGAATTTAAGCCAGATACTCCGCATCCAGTTGTTGGTTTGATCACTGAGTGGATCAACGAAGATGGCCAAGTTGAAGAGCGTCATGAAGAGTCTGACTTGGGCGGCACTATGCGTCTAGGTGCTCAGCTATGTCACTTAGAAGAAGGCACTAAAGCCGCAGCAGCTTATAAGGCTAACACTTGTGTCGAACGTCACCGTCACCGTTACGAAGTGAACAACAACTACAAAGAGTGTCTTGAGAAAGCGGGTCTAATCTTTAGTGGTCTATCATCTGACCGCTCATTGGTTGAAATGATCGAGCTACCAAACCACCCATGGTTTGTAGCGGGTCAATTCCACCCAGAATTTACATCGACTCCTCGTGATGGTCAGCCGTTATTTGAAGGCTTTGTTGCTGCCGCAGCTGCCTACCAAAAACGTGATTTAGAAGACTAATTACGCAGAACCGCTCCCATGCTATGGGGGCGGTTTTTTTGTTTCTAGCGATGTAATAACTGCACAGAATTTCGTTTTACTTTTATCTTTAAATTTATCTTTAAAACTTAAATCGAGGGCATTATGGCTAAGATTATTAACATTATCGGTCGCGAAATCATGGATTCTCGCGGTAACCCAACAGTTGAAGCCGAAGTTCATTTAGAAGGCGGATTCATGGGTATGGCTGCTGCACCGTCAGGCGCATCAACAGGTAGCCGTGAAGCACTGGAACTACGTGATGGCGACAAAGCCCGTTACATGGGTAAAGGTGTACTAAAGGCTGTTGAGAACATCAACGGACTTATCCGCGATGCGTTAATGGGTAAAGATGCGACGGCTCAAGCTGAACTTGACCAGATCATGATCGATGTAGACGGTACTGAGAACAAAGATAAGCTAGGCGCGAATGCGATTCTTGCTGTTTCTTTAGCTGCTGCTAAAGCGGCTGCAGCATTTAAAGGTGTTCCTTTATACGCGCACATTGCCGACCTAAATGGCACGCCAGGCCAGTACTCTATGCCAGTTCCTATGATGAACATCTTGAACGGTGGTGAGCACGCTGATAACAATGTCGATATCCAAGAGTTCATGGTTCAGCCTGTTGGCGCTAAGAACTTCCGTGAAGCACTACGTATGGGCGCTGAAATCTTCCATAACCTAAAGAGCGTACTTCAGTCTAAAGGCTTGAACACTGCTGTAGGTGATGAAGGTGGTTTTGCACCAAACCTAGCATCGAACGCTGACGCACTAGCAATCATCAAGGTTGCTGTAGAGCAAGCGGGTTACAAGCTAGGTACTGACGTAACATTAGCACTAGACTGCGCGGCATCTGAATTCTACAAAGATGGTCAGTATGATCTATCGGGTGAAGGCAAGGTTTTCTCTGCGAACGGTTTCTCTGACTTCCTTAAGTCACTAACTGAAGAGTATCCAATTGTTTCTATCGAAGATGGCTTGGATGAGTCAGATTGGGATGGTTGGGCTTACCAGACTCAAATCATGGGTGACAAGATCCAGCTTGTTGGTGACGATTTGTTCGTAACTAACACTAAGATCCTAAAACGCGGTATCGACAATGGTATTGCAAACTCAATTCTTATTAAGTTTAATCAAATCGGTTCACTAACTGAGACTCTAGCGGCAATTCGCATGGCGAAAGATGCAGGTTACACAGTTGTGATTTCACACCGTAGTGGTGAAACTGAAGATGCAACCATTGCAGATCTAGCGGTTGCGACTTCTGCTGGTCAAATCAAGACGGGTTCACTATGCCGTAGTGACCGTGTTGCTAAGTACAACCAGCTGCTTCGCATTGAAGAACAGTTAGGCGAGAAAGCACCTTACAACGGTCTTAAAGAGATCAAAGGTCAAGCATAAATCGCTATAAACTTTAAAAAGGCCACCACTCGGTGGCCTTTTTTGTTGTACTATCTGGTTAATATTCTCAATTTCTTGCTATTTAGAATCATGAAACGGCTTCTTTTTGTATTAATTGCTCTACTTGCCATGCTCCAGTATCGCCTGTGGTTGGGTGATAAGAGCCTTGCTGACTCTTTTCATCTGCAGGAGCAAATCAGGCTGCAGCAGCAAAGTAATGCGCAATTGGTTGCTCGAAACCAAGTCTTAAGAGAGGAGATCAATGATCTTCGCAGTGGCACCGAGGCCTTAGAAGAGCGAGCCCGCAATGAGTTGGGTATGGTTAAAGAGGGGGAGACCTTTTTCCGCGTCGTTGGAGGTGATCGTGGGGATAACCCTAGTCACTGATTTTTGCTTAAATAATTATAGAAATATGCCGCTATTACATGGAGCTCTAGCATGAGCCAAACCCCTAAACATATTATTGCGATTGTTCCTGCTGCCGGAATTGGTAGTCGTATGGGCGCAGAAATTCCTAAGCAGTATTTACAGCTCAATGAACAGAGTATCTTAGGACATACATTGGACTGTCTTTTATCCCATCCTAGCATCGAAAAGGTGATTGTCGCGCTAAATCCGGAAGATGAATTTTTTGCAGATTTAGCGCAGGCCAAGCATTCAAAGTTACAGGCTGTAATCGGCGGCAAAGAGCGTGCCGATTCTGTGCTTTCTGCTTTAATGGTTGCAGCCGAAGATAGCTGGGTTTTAGTGCATGACGCGGCGCGCCCGTGCCTCACCCATCAAGATATCGACAAGTTAATTGCCTCGGCTGCCACTTTTGTACAGGGCGCTATTCTAGCGGCTCCGGTGCGTGACACCATGAAGCGAAGTAACCCACAGGGCTTAATTACTGAGACCGTTTGCCGCGAAAATCTATGGCATGCACTGACGCCGCAGTTTTTCCCTGCCCAAACTCTAAAGCAAAACTTAGGTGACGCTCTAGCAGCAGGTGCACTAATTACTGACGAAGCCTCGGCTATGGAGTGGGCAGGTGTTGCCCCTGGGATTGTTGCAGGGCGCGCCGATAATATTAAGGTGACTCACCCAGATGATCTGCAGCTGGCCTCACTCTTTCTTAAGAGTGCCGCTCAATAGGCTGAGCTAAAAAACTTATTTAGATAGATAAACGGGAATACCGATGAAAATTCGAATTGGTCATGGTTTTGATGTGCATAAATTTGGTGGCGAGTCGCCACTAATTCTCGGTGGCATTACCGTACCCTATGAGGTCGGTTTGATCGCACACTCAGATGGAGATGTGGTCCTACATGCGATCTCTGATGCGATTCTTGGAGCAATGGCGCTGGGAGATATAGGTAAGCATTTTCCCGATACCGATCCGGACTTCAAGGGCGCCGATAGCCGAGTGCTATTAAGACACTGCTATAAACTGGCTAACGATATGGGCTATAGCTTATCAAACCTTGATGTGACTGTGATTGCTCAGGCACCTAAAATGGCACCGCATATCGAAGCCATTCGCACCGTGCTCGCAGAGGATTTAGCATCGGATATTAGCGATATCAACGTCAAGGCGACTACCACCGAAAAGCTTGGTTTTACTGGCAGAAAAGAAGGCATTGCAGTAGAAGCTGTGGTGCTGATGGCTAAGTCATAAAAAAGCTTTTTATAGAAAGGCTAAGTCATAGTTAAATTAAGCTATAGATAGAAGATAAACAGATTATGAGCGAACTACATTATTTATACGGTCAGCCAACCTCGACGGCTGATCTTCGGACCCATAATAGCGATTTTCAGGTACAGGAGATCCTGCCTTTTGCACCTACGGGCGAAGGTGAGCATCACCTGTTGCATATTCGCAAAGAGGGACTGAATACAGTTGAAGTCGCTAAGAAGCTATCGAGCTTTGCCCATGTGCACCCTAAAGAGGTGACGTATGCAGGTCAAAAGGATAAACATGCAATTACCGAGCAATGGTTTGGTGTGCGTATTCCAGGCAAAGAGACCCCTGACTGGCAGCAGCTCAATAGCGAGCAGATAACAGTGCTAAGCGCATCAAGACACAGTAAGAAGCTACGCATCGGCGCATTGGCAGGTAACCGTTTTACCTTAACTTTGCGTAATGTCAGCGATATGGCTGATGTGGTTAAACGTATTGAGCTTATTAGTGAGCAGGGGGTGCCTAATTACTTTGGTGAGCAGCGCTTTGGTCATGATGGTAAAAACTTAATGTTTGGTCGTCAGATGTTTACCGGCCGCAAAGTCAAAGATAGAAATAAGCGCAGCATGTACCTGTCTGCAGTGCGCTCCAACCTGTTTAATCTTGCCTGCTCTGCTCGTTTAGCGGCTCATGGTGTCACACCGTTAGCAGGCGATTGCGTATTGTTAGCGGGAAGTAAGAGCTACTTTGTCGCTGAAACTTGGGATGAGACTCTGTTAGAACGTCTAGCAAAAAAGGATATCCAGTTATCTGCGCCGTTATGGGGGCGTGGTTTACCACTTGCGCAAGCTGAGGCTGCTGAGTGTGAGGCGGCAGCACTTGAGTCCCTTGCGATAGATAAAGACGGTTTGGAGCAAGCGGGACTCAATCAAGAAAGACGTGCATTGTTACTTGAGCCACAACATCTGCAATATGAAGTCGATGAAGATACCATTATTTTAAAATTTGCATTACCATCAGGTTCTTATGCCACTTCGGTGCTACGTGAGCTGTTTGTATACCAAGATGTTCAAGAGGTGGCACGCCAACAAATGCTGGCTGAGCAAAGAAATGCTGAGGCGCAGCAATGAAGATTCTGATCAGTAATGATGACGGAGTGAATGCCGAAGGCATAGCGGCTTTAACTCGAGCCATGAGCCAGATCGCTGAAACCCTGACTGTAGGACCTGATAGAAACTGTTCTGGGGCGAGTAATTCGTTAACCTTGACCAACCCGCTGCGACTGAATACCTTAGACAATGGTTTTATCTCTGTAAGTGGTACTCCGACAGACTGCGTCCATTTAGCGATCCGAGAGCTATACCAAGATGAGCCCGATATGGTGGTCTCAGGTATTAACGCGGGTGCGAACATGGGGGATGATACCTTGTATTCGGGGACTGTTGCTGCAGCAATGGAAGGGCGCTTTCTGGGTTTCCCTGCGATTGCCATCTCGCTGGTTGGCTATGAACACTATGAAACGGCGGCTCATTACGCGTTAAAAATTGTCAAAGCTTTGCAGGAAAACCCTGTCGCTCAAGATAAGATCTTGAACATCAACGTACCAGATTTGCCGTTGTCTGAAGTTAAGGGAATGAAGATCACCCGTCTCGGTGCAAGACATAGAGCGGAAGGTATGGTGAGAACCCTAGATCCAGCAGGGAAGGAGATCTTTTGGTTAGGTCCACCGGGCGATGAGCAAGATGCCAGTGAAGGCACCGACTTTTATGCGGTGGCCAATGGCTATGTGTCTATTACTCCACTCACAGTGGACTTAACGGCTTTTGAGCAGCTTAAGACATTAGATAACTGGTTAGCTAAAATATCGGACTAGCACAGGCCTATAATCAGCGCTTTACGGCATATTGCCGATGAAAAGCTTTTACCGATAGCCCTATTGAGACGGGCTATCACAGTGTTAATTATCGTAATAAATATTGGAAAATAGATCTATGAACCCTGTTGCCTCAACATCAGCATTGAATCTTGCAAGAAGTCTGTATGAGGCTGGGATCCGCAATGAAGCAGTATTACAGGCTGTGGCAAATACGCCGAGGGAGCAGTTTCTCGATCCGGCGCTTGGACATAAAGCCTACGAGAATACCGCCCTGCCTATAGGTCAGGGACAAACCATTTCCCAGCCCTATATTGTGGCGAGAATGACTGAGATTATCTTGCAAGCCAAACCGACTAAAGTGC
The DNA here is from genome assembly GCF_019654915.1 of Shewanella sp. MBTL60-007. Classification (GTDB taxonomy): domain Bacteria; phylum Pseudomonadota; class Gammaproteobacteria; order Enterobacterales; family Shewanellaceae; genus Shewanella. Next base: position 51,525 of record NZ_BPET01000015.1, read on the forward strand.
TTGAAATTGGCACAGGTTCGGGTTATCAGGCAGCGGTTTTAGCAAAGTTAGTGCCTCAGTTGTGTACGGTTGAACGAATTAAAAGCCTGCAGATCCAAGCAAGGCAAAGGTTAAAAAAGCTTAACTTACACAATATCGCTTTTAAATACGGTGATGGCTGGCAGGGCTGGCCGAGTAAAGGTCCCTACGATGCGATAATGGTAACGGCGGCAGCAAGCTCAATTCCTGAGGCGTTAGTGGCACAGCTTGCCGAAGGTGGTGTGTTAGTGATCCCAGTAGGAGAGACCCAACAGCGCTTGTTAAAGGTGACTCGCATTGGCGAGCAGTTTACATCAGAGGTTATTGAGGACGTGCGTTTTGTACCACTTGTTAGTGGCGAACTTGCTTAGGCTTAGCACTGGCACATTTAGCGACAGATAATAACTTAGTCGTATAGACAACAGGATGGTTTGGGGTGAAGAGTTAAGAATGAGGTTCGTTTGCTTTTATTGTGTCTGCACGTTGCTACTTTCAGGTTGTAGTTTTCAATCTGAAAGGCCTGCTCCTGTAGAATCTATCAATGGTCCTCAGACCCCATCGATCAGTAAAGGATCGATTAAGGGAAGTCGTTATATCGTTAAAACAGGCGATACTTTATATTCTATTGCTTGGGGAGCGAATAAAGATTTTGTGGATCTTGCCAAGCAAAATCGCCTACCAAAGCCTTATACCATCTACCCTGGGCAAGTATTGAGTCTTAACTCTAAAAAAACTGTTACAAATAGCCAAAGCGTCAAGAAAACGTCTAATTCAACGGTTAAAACGGCCTCTAAAAGCAATGAAAGTGCTAAAAAACAAACTGTTAGTAGTAAGCCTGCAACATCGAATAGCCAAAGTAATGGGTCAAAAAAACAGCTTGATCCTGCCACAAAGCCTGCGTATTCTGTAACAAGCGGTCAACAAGATGTTAACCGAGTTGTCCACAAGCCAGCCGAGCTCCCAACGAAAGTGAGTCGATGGTCCTGGCCTGTGAAGGGTAAGGTGATTGGAACTTTCTCTGCCAAAGAGCAGGGAAATAAAGGGATAAAGATCGCCGGTAACCGAGGTGATGCAATTAAAGCGGCTGCAAGCGGTAGAGTCGTTTACGCAGGTAGTGCACTTCGGGGGTATGGGAACTTAGTCATTATTAAACATAGTGACGATTACTTAAGTGCTTATGCCCACGCTGATAAGATCTTAGTTAAAGAAAAGCAAACTGTTAATGTTGGACAAACAGTAGCAACAATGGGAAGCACTGGCACAAATCGGATCATGTTACATTTTGAGATCCGCTACCATGGAAAGTCAGTAAACCCACTTAATTTTTTGCCTAAACAATAGTTGTTGGGCCGCCATTTTGGCAAATCGGAGGATAGTGAAGTGCAGTAGTTAAATGTAAAATTCGGGAGATATATTATGGGCAGATTAAATAGTGCCGTTGTCGCAGAGCAACCTAACAGCCACTCTGCAGAAGATTCATCAAGTGATCTTACTAAACAGGATGTAAAAGAAGCGGAATTAGAACAACAAGTACAAGATGATTTACAGAAAAACTTAGATGCCACACAGTTGTATCTAGGTGAAATTGGATTTTCCCCTCTCCTTAGTGCGGAGGAAGAAGTGTATTTTTCACGTAAATCCCTTAAAGGGTGTGAAAAGTCTCGTAACCGCATGATTGAAAGTAACCTCAGATTGGTCGTTAAAATTGCGCGTCGATACAATAATCGCGGCTTAGCGCTGCTTGATCTTATCGAAGAGGGTAATTTGGGCCTGATCCGCGCCGTAGAGAAGTTTGACCCTGAACGTGGTTTTAGATTTTCAACCTATGCCACATGGTGGATTAGACAGACGATTGAGCGAGCGATCATGAATCAAACGCGAACCATTCGACTTCCCATCCATGTTGTCAAAGAGCTAAACGTTTATCTGCGTACAGCTCGAGAACTGGCGCATAAGTTAGACCATGAACCTACGGCAGAAGAGATTGCTGATCAGCTAGAGTTGCCGAGCGCAGATGTAAGCCGAATGCTTAAGCTCAATGAAAGAATAACTTCCGTCGACACGCCTTTAGGCGGTGAAAGCGACAAAGCATTACTAGATGTACTCGCAGACGATGATAAAGTTGGACCTGACTATAAAGTGCAAGACGAAGATATGTCTAAGTCAGTAGTGAAATGGTTAGATGAGCTTAATACCAAGCAAAGAGAAGTGTTAGCGCGCAGATTTGGTTTGCTAGGTTATGAGCCTTCTACTTTAGAAAATGTGGGTAAAGAGATAGGACTGACTCGAGAAAGAGTACGACAGATCCAAGTTGAGGCGCTTAAGCGTTTGAAAGACTTGCTAGGAGCACAGGGACTATCGGTTGAAGCGATATTTAGAGTATAGCGTTTGATACCATCAATCGAGATAAGATAAATAAAAAGCGCAGTTGCTAATCAACTGCGCTTTTTTGATCCTGCCTCTATCTATCTCGTGTTTAACTAGGCTTAAAGGGGGCTATAAAGCCAGTTTCTTAAGGTTATAGAGATAATCAAGAGCCTGCCTTGGCGTCAATTCATCGGGGTTCATCTTCTCTAGGGCTTCAAGCACAGGAGAGGGAGCTGGTGATGAGAAGCTAATACTTTGCTGTAGAGGCTGTTGGGTATCGTTATGATTAACTTCATGATCTCGGCTTTCCAGCTGATGTAGCTTATGTTTTGCAGCGCTGATGACACAATTTGGCACACCCGCGAGTGCAGCTACCTGCAGTCCATAACTGCGGCTGGCGGCTCCCTCTTGGACAGCATGCATAAATACGATGCTGTCACCATGTTCGACCGCATCTAAATGCACATTCTCGACATTTGATAACTGCTCTGGCAGCTGAGTCAGCTCGAAGTAATGGGTGGCAAACAACGTCATTGCCTGCAACTGTTTCGCCAAATACTCAGCTGCTGACCAAGCAAGCGACAGGCCATCATAGGTAGAGGTTCCGCGACCAATTTCATCCATCAAGACTAAGCTGTTTGGCGTGGCATTATGTAAGATATTGGCGGTTTCTGTCATTTCTACCATGAAGGTTGAGCGACCAGAGGCCAAGTCATCTGATGCGCCAATACGAGTAAATATTCTATCGACAGGGCCAATCACTGCGTGCTCAGCTGGTACATAACAGCCGATATGTGCCATGAGTGTGATCAAGGCAACTTGGCGCATGTAGGTCGATTTACCGCCCATATTCGGGCCTGTAACGATCAGCATCTTTCGCTGGGCATTTAAGGTCACTGGGTTAGCGATAAATGGACTTTGGCTAACTTGCTCAACAACGGGGTGACGACCTGCTTCAATCTGGATCCCGGACGTGTTTGATAGCTCTGGACAATGGTAATTTAAGCTTTCAGCACGTTCGGCAAAGTTACATAACACATCAAGTTCTGCTGATGCTTTAGCAAAATCTTGCAGTTCATATAGCTTAGGCAAGATAAGATCGAACAGCTGTTCCCATAGCTGCTTTTCAAGTGCCAGTGCTTTGCCTTGGCTCGATAGGACCTTTTCTTCATGTTCCTTAAGCTCAGGAATAATGTAGCGTTCGGTATTTTTTAGCGTTTGTCTGCGCTGGTAGCTTAAGGGCACCAGATCGGATTCGCGGCGACTGACTTCAATATAGTAACCATGGACGCGGTTATAGCCGACTTTGAGAGTTGAGATCCCCGTCTGTTCTTTCTCACGTGATTCGAGTTCTTGTAGATAATCGGTGGCACCTTCGCTCAGCTTGCGCCATTGATCTAACTCTTCACAGTAACCCTCACGGATCACGCCACCATCGCGAATAAGCATAGGCGGATTATCGACAACGGCGCGAGACAATAGCTCGAGCTCTGCAGGAAACTCACCGATGACTTGCGACAAATACTTAAGATGAGGTGCATTGGCCTGAGTGAGCGTCTGTTGCAATTGAGGCAATAGTGCTAAGGCTTGACGTAGTCGGGCAAAGTCTCGCGGACGGGCGTTGCGCAGTGCGATACGCGCAGTAATACGCTCCACATCACCGAGCGCTTTAAGATCTTCAGATAGGACCTCAAAGTGACCAGTGGACATCAGCTCTTCAATCGAGCTTTGTCTCGCTCGAATAATGTCATGATTGCGCAGAGGCTGGTGGATCCAGCGTTGCAGCATGCGGCTGCCCATAGGCGTCACAGTATTGTCGAGCACAGATGCTAGGGTATTTTCACGTCCACCCTGTAGGTTTACCGTGAGCTCTAAGTTACGACGGGTAGCGGCATCTAGCACTATGCTGTCGGACTGATTAAAACGCACGATAGAGTTGATATGGGGCAGAGCCGTACGTTGAGTGTCTTTCACGTACTGCATTAAGCAGCCAGCAGCCTGTAAGGAAAGTCGTGCGTCTTCAATACCAAAGCCTTTGAGATCTTTGGTGCCAAACTGATTAAGTAAGAGACGATGGCAAGTATCGTAATCAAACTCCCACTCTGGACGACGGCGAGTACCGTTCATGCCTGAAATTAGACTCATCTGAGAGAAGTCTTCACTATAAAGCAGTTCAGCAGGGTTGGTACGTTGTAGCTCAGCTTCTAGCGCTTCGGTATCGGCAAGCTCTGTAATGACGAAGCGCCCCGATGCGACATCTAATGTGGCATAGCCGTAGCCAGTCTTACCTTGATAGAGCGCCGCGAGCAGATTGTCTTGACGTTCTTGCAGTAGCGCCTCATCGGTTAATGTACCCGGGGTTACAATCCGCACCACTTTACGCTCAACTGGACCTTTAGAAGTGGCTGGATCACCAACCTGCTCACAAATAGCCACAGATACGCGTAACTGAACCAGTTTTGCTAAATAGCCTTCTACCGCATGGTAGGGCAGGCCAGCCATAGGAATAGGGTCGCCGCCGCTTTTGCCTCGGGCCGTTAAGGAGATCCCGAGTAGTTCAGATGCCTTTTTAGCGTCTTCATAAAAGAGCTCATAAAAATCGCCCATGCGGTAAAAGAGCAACATATCAGGATGTTGGGCTTTTAACGTCAAGTATTGACGCATCATAGGAGTGTGTTTTTCTAAGCTTTGAGGATCAATAGCGGTCATCGATTTGTTTTGCCTGTCATTTACTGTGGCAGCTTGAAGTGCCTTAAACAATATTGGTGTCAATATTAACAATATTTTGCAGCATTGAGGCGTAATTCTTACAGTGTTTCGGTAATAAATTACTGTGGATAAATCTCTATGCTTATCAAGTGCATGATTTACTTGAAGATATAAAATATTTTTACACAGTACTTGATACTGTATGATTGTACAGTATACTAGTTTCATATTGAGGCTCTAGCGAAGGCAAATTGAGTCGTCACTCAAATGATAAATCAGTGTGCAACTGTGTTTGCGCTATGATCCAGAGGATATTAGGAATGAAGATAGATCCAAATAAAGAGAAAGCATTGAACGCCGTTTTAGGACAGATTGAGAAGCAGTTTGGTAAAGGCTCAATCATGAAGTTAGGCGAAGACCGTTCAATGGACGTAGAAACGATTTCTACTGGCTCATTAGCTTTGGACGTGGCGTTAGGTGCAGGCGGCTTACCTATGGGTCGTATCGTTGAGATCTATGGTCCAGAATCTTCAGGTAAAACAACGTTAACTCTTGAAGTTATCGCTGCAGCGCAAAAGCAGGGTAAGACCTGTGCCTTTATCGATGCTGAGCATGCACTTGATCCTATCTACGCTCAAAAGCTAGGTGTAGATATCGACAATCTATTATGTTCACAGCCTGATACTGGTGAGCAGGCGCTTGAGATTTGTGATGCACTGACTCGAAGCGGCGCAGTAGACGTGATTATCGTTGACTCGGTTGCAGCATTGACACCAAAGGCTGAAATTGAAGGCGAGATTGGTGATTCTCACATGGGTCTTGCGGCGCGTATGATGAGCCAAGCAATGCGTAAGCTTGCGGGTAACCTTAAGCAGTCAAATACACTGCTTATTTTCATCAACCAGATTCGTATGAAGATTGGTGTTATGTTCGGTAACCCAGAGACCACTACTGGTGGTAACGCACTTAAGTTCTATGCTTCTGTTCGTCTAGATATCCGTCGTACAGGTGCGATTAAAGATAGAGAAGAAGTGATCGGTAACGAGACTCGCGTAAAAGTGGTTAAGAACAAGATCGCTGCTCCGTTCAAACAAGCTGAGTTCCAGATCCTTTATGGTCAAGGTATCAACAGCACAGGTGAGCTAGTTGACCTAGGTGTGCAGCACAAGCTAATCGAAAAGTCTGGTGCTTGGTATAGCTATAAAGGTGACAAGATTGGTCAAGGCCGAGCAAATGCTGGTAAATACCTAATCGAAAACCCTGCAGTGTCAGATGAAATCGAAACGACACTGCGCGCTATGCTATTAGGCAATGGTGAGAAGGTGAGTGCAGAACCCGCTGATACCGCTGGCGATAACATCGACTTAGAGACCGGCGAAGTATTTTAAGCTTGCCAGCTAGATAGCAGACGACTTAGTCTGCTATCTAGCAATCTTCGAAAAGCACTGACCCTAAATCCTTCTGTTTAAACTCTCACTTCTAGTTTGTTTAGAGCTGTCGTTCAATAACATTAGCTCTTTTTCGTTAAAAGCGGCTGTATAGCCTAAATTCATCAGGTTTTCTCCAATAGTAAGCCACTATTTAATATCCCTCAGTTAGTCGCTATCGCGTTTTAGGCTGTTAATTTATGCTCCTCACGCAGTTTTGCATTAACAGGGCTGGTTGTTGGGCATGACTCTGCTTATAATGCTATCCATAAAAATTTATCACTCAGCTCTTTAGGGCTATTTGCTCAACCTAATTCAGGACGGTTTCATGTATCAAACCACTGCGGCACTGCGAAGTGCTTTTTTGGAATATTTCCGCACAAATGGTCACCAGGTCGTTGATAGTAGCTCACTCGTTCCAGGGAACGATCCGACTCTACTGTTTACCAATGCGGGTATGAACCAGTTTAAAGATGTGTTTTTGGGGGCTGATAAGCGTAATTACACAAGAGCAACCTCTTCACAGCGCTGCGTTCGTGCGGGCGGAAAGCACAATGACTTAGACAACGTTGGCTACACAGCACGTCATCATACTTTTTTTGAAATGTTGGGTAACTTCAGCTTTGGTGATTACTTTAAAGAAGACGCGATTCGTTTTGCTTGGACTTTCCTTACTGAAGAGCTAAAGCTACCGAAAGAGCGTCTTTGCGTCACGATTTATGAAACCGATGACGAAGCGTTTGATCTTTGGACTCAAAAAATTGGTGTCGCAGCAGAAAATGTTATCCGCATTGGCGACAACAAAGGTGCACCATACGCCTCTGATAACTTCTGGCAGATGGGCGATACAGGTCCATGTGGTCCTTGTACAGAGATCTTCTATGATCACGGCGATCATATCTGGGGTGGACGTCCTGGCACGCCTGAAGAAGATGGCGACCGCTTTATCGAGATCTGGAACATCGTATTTATGCAGTATAACCGTCAAGCTGACGGTGAAATGAAGCCACTACCCAAGCCATCGGTTGATACGGGTATGGGTATTGAGCGTATTGCAGCGATTATGCAGGGCGTACACTCAAACTACGAAATTGATATTTTCCAAGCTTTGATTAAGAAGACGGCATCTATTCTTGGCGTAACGGATCTTGAAAATAAATCTTTGCGCGTGATCGCAGACCACATTCGCTCGTGCGCATTCCTAGTGGCAGATGGTGTGATGCCTTCTAATGAAGGTCGTGGTTATGTACTTCGTCGTATTATCCGCCGCGCCGTGCGTCACGGTAACAAGCTTGGTGCAACCGATAGCTTCTTCTATAAATTAGTGCCAACTTTGATCGAAGTGATGGGCGATGCAGCTAAAGGCTTGCAAGAGACTCAGGCTATCGTTGAGAAATCACTAAAAGCGGAAGAGGAGCAGTTTGCTCGTACACTAGAACGCGGCCTAGGTATTTTAGATGCGGCGCTAAATGAACTAACAAGCAAAGAGTTAGATGGCGAAACTGCATTTAAGCTTTACGACACCTATGGTTTCCCTGTCGATTTGACTGCTGACGTTTGTCGTGAGCGTGATATCACAGTTGATGAGGCGGGTTTTGAAGCCGCTATGGCGGAACAGCGTAAGCGTGCACAAGCTGCCGGTCAATTCGATACTGACTATAACGAAGGTCTTAAGATTGACGAGCAAAGCAGCTTTACCGGTTACACTGAGCTGAACGATAAGGCTGTCGTGTCTGCAATTTATAAAGCGGGCGATGCTATTGAGTCTATCGCTGCTGGCGAAGAAGCGGTTATCGTTCTAGATAGCACACCATTTTATGGTGAGTCAGGCGGTCAGTGTGGTGACAAAGGTGTACTGATAGCTGATGGTATCGAGTTTGCTGTGACTGACACACAGAAGTATGGTCAAGCGATTGGTCATATCGGACGCGTTATCACTGGTGAAATCAAAGCTGGCCAAGCATTGTCTGCGAATGTTGATAAGAAACTTCGTCATAGAACAGAACTAAACCACTCGGTGACTCACCTTCTTCATGCGGCGCTTCGCCAAGTGTTAGGGACACATGTGACTCAGAAAGGTTCTTTGGTTGATCCTGAGCGTCTACGTTTTGACTTCTCTCACTTTGAAGGTGTTAAAGCCAGCGAGCTAAAAGAAGTAGAAGAGTTAGTGAATACCCAAATTCGCCGTAACCACGAACTGACTGCAGAAGTGATGGATATCGAAACCGCCAAAGAGAAAGGTGCTATGGCACTATTTGGTGAGAAATACGATTCAGAAGTACGTGTTGTTACTATGGGGGATTTCTCTATCGAACTATGTGGTGGTACTCACGTAGGCCGTACTGGTGATATAGGTTTATTTAAGATCACTTCTGAGGGCGGTATCGCAGCAGGCGTACGTCGTATTGAGGCGGTAACAGGCGCAGCGGCGATGGCTTATGTTGCCAAGCAGCAAGCACAGCTTGAAGAAGCGGCTGCACTATTGAAAGGCGATAGCGCTTCAGTCGTGGCTAAGCTAAAAGCTCAGCTTGATAAGACTAAGTTACTTGAAAAAGAGTTATCTCAGTTAAAAGATAAGTTGGCTGCAGCGACCAGTGCTGATCTTGCAGGAGACGCCGTTGACGTTAATGGCGTTAAAGTCCTTGTGAAGAAGTTAGAGGGCGTTGATGCGGGCGCACTACGCGGTTTGCAAGATGAGCTTAAGCAGAAGCTACAGTCTGGTATTGTGGTACTAGCGATTGCGGGTGATGCTAAAGTGAATCTGATAGCTGGCGTCACGAAAGATCTTACTGGCAAGGTTAAAGCCGGTGAGTTGGTTGCTTCTATCGCAGCGCAAGTTGGCGGTAAAGGTGGTGGACGTCCTGATATGGCTCAAGCTGGCGGTAGCCAACCAGAGAACCTTGATGGTGCCTTAGAGCAAGTTATTCCATGGATCTCAGCTAAGCTTGCTTAAGCATTAGTGATAAACAGATAAAAAAACGCCCTTGATGGGCGTTTTTTTATGAAATAAACAAAATGGTTAGTTTTAAGAGAAGAGGGCGCTGTATCTTCAGTTGTAGTTTTACTTCACCATAGAACTTCATTAGTTAGCCGAAAATATCATCAAAGGGATAAACCAACACCAAGAAAATGGCTATTTGTTTGATTAAAGTATCGACAATGTGGCGTCAGGTTTGGGGAATATACGCTTTCATGTTAGTTTAATGTCAATGCTTGATACTGCAGTTATCGAGTAAAGATCATTCTTAATATGGTTAAAAAGGTTTCAGGCAAATAACTGTGATTTAATACGAAAAAAGGTGTAATTATTTGACGCTTTTCTAATAGAATACTGTTAATTTGTACTAAGCTAACCTTATAATACAAATATAACGGAATTATGCCGTATAAAGCAGAACTAGGAACTAAAGGAGCAAGTAATGCTAATATTGACTCGTCGTGTTGGTGAAACACTGATGATTGGTGACGAAGTAACTGTCACTGTATTAGGCGTTAAAGGTAACCAAGTAAGAATTGGTGTAAATGCACCTAAAGAAGTCTCTGTACATCGTGAAGAGATTTACCAGCGCATTCAGTCTGAAAAGTCAGGTACGCCGTCAGAAGGCGGTAACTTTTGATCTGAATGGATCACTTAAGAATTTTAGAAGCCAGTTTTTAACTGGCTTTTTTATTTTTGGGTTTTAGGCGCCGGTGTGAATAGATTTTTGAGTTGTGCTTCAGCATTCATTCCCAAAGCAGAAGTTTCTCTACTATGATGAGATTTGCCTGCCTATTCAGCCTAAAAAGTCAGGTACGCTTCTCGATGGCGGTTACTTTTGAGCTGAATGGGTCACTTAAGCCTCATTGAGCACCAATAAAAAACCAGTAAATAACTGGCTTTTCTATTATCTGGAGTTATTTAATCCTAAATAATATGCTGAAATAAACGGCTTTAAGCGGCAGGTTAGACTGTTATGCAGACAAGATGCTTAAAAACAGCTCAAACGGAAATGGTTTCTTAAAAAGGGTTTGACTTATTTTCGGCAGACAGTAATATGTGCGCCAAGAAACGGAGAGGTGGCCGAGTGGCCGAAGGCGCTCCCCTGCTAAGGGAGTATGGGCTTTAACTCCCATCGAGGGTTCGAATCCCTCCTTCTCCGCCATTTCTTACAATAGACAACGATGCGGATGTAGCTCAGCTGGATAGAGTACCTGGCTACGAACCAGGCGGTCGGAGGTTCGAATCCTCCCATCCGCACCATTTCTATTGATGTGATAAATGTTTTGATGAGCGGATGTAGCTCAGCTGGATAGAGTACCTGGCTACGAACCAGGCGGTCGGAGGTTCGAATCCTCCCATCCGCACCATTAAATCATTTATAGCAGTAAACATTCTATATGCGCGGATGTAGCTCAGCTGGATAGAGTACCTGGCTACGAACCAGGCGGTCGGAGGTTCGAATCCTCCCATCCGCACCATAGAATCAGTTTACCGCAGATATTTTATATGAGCGGATGTAGCTCAGCTGGATAGAGTACCTGGCTACGAACCAGGCGGTCGGAGGTTCGAATCCTCCCATCCGCACCATATGAAATAGTACCGAATTTTGCGCGTGTAGCTCAGCTGGATAGAGTACCTGGCTACGAACCAGGCGGTCGGAGGTTCGAATCCTCCCACGCGCACCATGTTTTGACGGAGAGGTGGCCGAGTGGCCGAAGGCGCTCCCCTGCTAAGGGAGTATGGGCTTTAACTCCCATCGAGGGTTCGAATCCCTCCTTCTCCGCCATCATTCGAACAAAAAACCGCAACTATGTTGCGGTTTTTTGTCCTCAGAATGATTGTGAAAGTTTTATATGAGCGGATGTAGCTCAGCTGGATAGAGTACCTGGCTACGAACCAGGCGGTCGGAGGTTCGAATCCTCCCATCCGCACCATATAAAACCTGTTAGATTTAGATTGTACCGAGTTTGCGCGTGTAGCTCAGCTGGATAGAGTACCTGGCTACGAACCAGGCGGTCGGAGGTTCGAATCCTCCCACGCGCACCATGTTTTGCCGGAGAGGTGGCCGAGTGGCCGAAGGCGCTCCCCTGCTAAGGGAGTATGGGCTTTAACTCCCATCGAGGGTTCGAATCCCTCCTTCTCCGCCATTCATACAAAATAACCGCACCTAGTGCGGTTTTTTTGTACCTGTGATTTACTCAAGCTGTGTAGGAGTTACGACTTCTCTCGCCACTAACACTTCTCATATGACAACCCAGATGAATAGGTTATAAGTCGATCTGACGCTGCTGCTCTTGGTTTATACTCGCTCTAATACAGCGTTTTAAACGGCTTGTATAACATCTATCTCTTTTCGTCTCTTATCGCGTTCAACAGTACCTTCAGTGTCTTTCTCTTGCGCTGGCATGTGACGGTCTTCTTATTCATAACTACAGTTCTATGTTCACAGACGTTGCCTAAAAACCATGCCAGAAACCCATGTTGAGGATTGCATAAAATTTCATTTCGGTTTGTTTTGGCAATATCTGTTCTTTTTTCTGAATTCATTTTTCCGTAAATAGGCTGTTAAATTTGAAATAGTCGCTGTTTAACTCTGTTCATTATCGTATGTTCAGTTTTAGCCTTGTTTTAATGTGTTTTTAATAGTCGTTGCCAGTTAATAATTGTTTTTATGGTATGACCAATTTACAACTGGTTCGCTACTTTGTTATAAATTAGTTATTGTTAAAGTCGGTACTAGCCCTTTGACAGTAAACCTGTACCTGAAATGAATGGAATAAATTGCATAGTGTGTGAATAAGTAGTGAATATTTATTTCTAAAGTTTCAATTATATTCACAACTTCATACCAATGAGAGGAAGAGATGGCTTCAATATCTGAGCAGTTATATGACGCATTGGGGATCATGATACTAGGCATGTCACTAGTATTTGTTTTTCTCAGTATTCTTATTGTTGTGATGAAATTGGTTGCTCGACAGTTTGGGCCTACGCCTAAGTGCGATAGCCCTGTTACCGATAGTCAACCGCAATCGAGTCAATCCGCCGTGAGCCCGTTAATGGCCGCGGTAATTACTGCTGCAATTCATCAGCACCGTAAAAAAGCATAATAAAAGTAGGGAGTTTTTGTATGAGCAAGCCATTGGCTTTAACTGATGTCGCCTTAAGGGACGCACACCAATCTATTCTCGCTACTCGTTTGCGTACCGAAGATATGTTACCTATAGCGCCACTACTGGATAAAGTCGGCCTATGGTCTATTGAATCGTGGGGCGGCGCGACATTTGATTCCTGTATTCGTTATTTGGGTGAAGATCCTTGGGAGCGCATTCGTGAATTGAAGAAGGTGATGCCAAATACACCCCAACAGATGTTGCTACGTGGCCAAAACCTATTAGGTTATCGCCATTACGCTGATGATTTAGTTCACCGTTTTGTTGAGCGGGCACATACCAATGGCGTCGATGTATTCAGGGTATTTGATGCCATGAACGATGTGCGTAACCTCGAAACCGCAGTTAAATCTGTCATTGATGTTGGCGGACATGCGCAAGGCACATTGTCTTATACTACTAGCCCTGTACATAACTTAGATACTTGGGTCGACATGGCTAAGCGTATCGAAGATATGGGCTGTCACTCATTATGCATTAAAGATATGGCAGGGCTTTTAAAGCCGTTTGAAGCATTCGAACTGATCAGCCAGATCAAATCACAAACCGACCTAGTTTTGTCTCTACATTGTCATGCGACCACAGGTCTGAGCACGGCAACCTATCAAAAAGCTATTGAAGCAGGCATCGATGTACTCGATACGGCAATCTCTTCAATGAGTCAGACATATGGTCACAGCGCAACAGAAACCTTGGTTGCTATGGTAGAGGGAACCGAAAGAGCAACGGGCTATGATATGGCGTTGCTAGAAGAGATCGCGGCCTATTTTAGAACCGTTCGTAAGAAGTATGCAGCTTTCGAAGGCGAGCTAAAAGGCATCGATTCACGTATTCTTCGTGCTCAAGTGCCAGGTGGCATGCTTACTAACATGGAGAGCCAGCTTAAAGAGCAGGGCGCTGCAGATAAGTTAGACCTAGTGCTTGAGGAGATCCCTCGTGTACGTGAAGACTTAGGTTTCTTACCATTAGTGACACCAACGTCACAAATTGTCGGCACCCAATCAGTGATTAACGTACTGACAGGCGAGCGTTATAAGTCGCTTACCAAAGAAACCGAAGGGGTACTCAAAGGCGAATATGGTGCGACTCCAGCCCCTGTAAATACTGAACTGCAGCAGCGAGTTCTCGCTGGTCGCGAAGCGATTACCTGCCGTCCAGCAGATCTGCTCGAATCTGAGTTAGAGAAATTACGCTTAGAGCTAAAAGAGAAAGCCGCCGCTGAGGGCATTACGCTGGCTGAAGAGCTCGATGATGACGTTCTGACCTATGCGCTATTTCCACAGATTGGTCTTAAATTCCTTAGTAATCGCAATAACCCCGATGCGTTTGAACCAAAGCCGGAAGTGGCTGCTAAAGCATTAGAGCAGGCTAAACAAGCGGAGATTGCAGCAGCCAATAAGCAGGGTCCAGAAACTTATACGGTTACCGTTCAAGGACAGAGCTTTGTGGTTGAGGTTGCCGAAGGTGGCGATATCAGCCAGATCACACCTACTGAAAATGTGGTGCCGTTTACTGCTCCTGTACAAGCGGCACCTGTGGTGGATCTGTCTGCGGTTAAGCATGAGCAGAATGCGCCTCTGTCAGGCAATATCTTTAAAGTACATGTATCGCCTGGCGATAGTGTTAAAGAGGGGGATGTGGTGATAATCCTCGAAGCGATGAAGATGGAAACCGAAGTTCGTGCTGAGGCCGATGGAGTAATCTCTAAGGTTTGGGTTAAAGAAGGTGACGCTGTAGCAGCGGGTAGCCAATTGTTGGCATTAGCTTAGGGGTCATCATGGAAGGATTAATCGCGTTTTGGTCTGAGTCTGGCATTGCCAACTTTACCTCAGGCCAAGTGCTAATGATGGGTGTAGGTTGCTTGTTATTATATTTAGCAATCGCAAAGAAGTTTGAGCCATTACTGCTGTTACCGATTGGCTTTGGGGCTATATTGGCTAACATCCCTAATGGTGGATTTACTGAGGAAGGGGGCCTGCTCTATTTTGCTTACTATGTTGGCATTGAAACAGGTGTATTTCCCTTGCTCATCTTTATGGGGGTCGGTGCACTAACTGACTTTGGCGCGCTCATCGCTAACCCTAAGATGTTGTTGCTTGGTGCTGCGGCTCAGTTTGGTATTTTCGCCACCTTAATCGGCGCGATTGCACTTAACTGGGTGCCAGGCTTTGAGTTCTCAATGACCGATGCGGCGGCTATTGCCATCATTGGTGGTGCAGATGGACCAACGGCCATCTTCTTGGCGTCTAAGTTAGCGCCAGACTTGCTCGGAGCCATTGCGGTAGCCGCTTATTCTTATATGGCATTGGTACCACTGATCCAGCCACCTATTATGCGTTTGCTGACAACAGAGTCTGAGCGCAAAATTAAGATGGAGCAGTTACGTGAGGTGAGCAAGAAGGAAAAGATCATCTTTCCTATGATGGTGTTAGGTTTAACCATCTTGTTCCTGCCTGCAGCCACTCCACTGGTGGGTATGTTCTGCCTAGGTAACTTGATGAAAGAGTCGGGTGTGGTCGATAGGTTATCGAGCACTGCCCAGAATGAGCTTATCAACATAGTGACTATTTTCTTAGGTCTTGCTGTAGGTTCAAAGCTCTCTGCTGAACAGTTTCTGCAAATGGAAACCTTAGGGATCTTGGTTCTTGGTGCTGTTGCCTTCTCTATTGGTACTGCAGCGGGTGTGTTAATGGCCAAGCTGATGAGCAAGCTTTCAGGCGGTAAGATCAACCCACTGCTTGGAGCTGCAGGTGTCTCTGCCGTGCCTATGGCGGCGCGAGTGGTGAATAAGGTCGGTCTTGAAGCTAATAACCAAAACTTCTTGTTGATGCACGCTATGGGACCAAACGTTGCCGGGGTATTAGGCAGTGCGGTCGCAGCAGGTGTTTTACTGGCTGTACTTGGTTAATTGGTATGATCCCGTATTCAGTATTCTGATGCGGGATTTTTATTTAGTCATGATCAATTGTCGCTGTTAATTTTATTTGTTCTGACATAGTCTAATTTAGTTACTTATTTCACCAACAAGATTATTAGCTTATGCGACGTCTTCCGCCGTTAAATCCTTTGAGAGCATTCGAGTCTGCAGCTAGGCATGAGCATTTTTCTCGTGCTGCCGATGAACTCTGCGTTACCCACAGCGCGATTAGTCATCAAGTGAAGACATTAGAAGATGCTTTAGGGATTAAATTGTTTGAGAAGCAGGGACGTAACGCCAAATTGACTCAGTCGGGGGCCAACTTATTACCGGCAATACAGGAGGCTTTCGATATCATAGGTCAAGCCTGTGAAAAAGCAGTTGAGCCAGGGTTAAGTGGTCGTTTAGTTATTTCAGCTCCTCCAGAACTCTCCTCTAAGTGGCTGATAAAACAGATCGGTGATTTTGCAATCCGTTACCCTTCAATCGATGTCAGTCTATTAGTTCACACAAGCGATGAAACGAACATCAATCCTCAGGCAGATCTTTCGATTATCTACGGTGCTGGTGATGCCGACTGGAATCGTTACTGGGTTACACCGATTAAAGGGATGGAGTTTTTTCCTGTGTGTAGCCCCAAGCTGCTCCAGCTCGATAAAAATTCGGGTTTAGATGCAAAACAAGAGGGGGGTCTACCTTTAGATTTAAGTGCGCAGCGTCTATTACACGACGATCAAGATGGTAAGACTTGGGCGACTTGGCTTGGAGCCCATGCGCCACATATCTTAAATACGCCACAAAACTTAAACTTTGCTCATGCGGGATTGTCTCTAGAGGCTGCAATTGCGGGGTATGGGGTGGCAATCGGTGATAATTTTACTGCGAGTACAGAGCTAGAAAGTGGCAAGTTGGTTAGGCCTTTTGAACAAAGTGTTCCCTCGTTAGGTAACTATTATTTAGTTGCTGAAAAGCGAAAAAAAGGTGATGTAAAACTCATGACTTTTATCAACTGGCTACTGACTCAAATCAATAATAAGTTCAGCACAGAATCCTCTTCGAATTAGTTGGTAAATCTGCGCTAGCTTCAGCTTGCCTCATCACTACTAATCTCTCGCTCAGTGAGCAAATCTTTATACTAATTGCTATTAAACCACTTTACTTGCCGTTAGCGTCATAAGGTGAGTTTTTCTCTATGATTTTACGATTAATAAGTAAATACAGCTATTACTTGTGAATAAAGCTAACCAATCTAGATAACTTTTCTCAGTAGACCCTCCATTTTTATCTCGTTAGGTTTGGATATATCAAATCAAATAAACACAAGGTTAGGTCTATGTCACGAACATTAAGCTCCACTCCACGAGAAGACGGTTTTCGAATGCCTGGCGAATTTGAACCTAAAAAGGGCTGTTGGTTAGGTTGGCCTGAGCGCAGCGATGTTTGGCGCAATGGCGCTAAACCAGCTCAGAAAGTTTGGGTTGAGATCTGCACCGCTATTTCCTCGAGTGAGCAGGTGACTGTGTGTGTGTCTCAGTCCCAGTATGAGAATGCACGCAATATGTTGCCTGAAACGGTTCGAGTCGTGGAGATGAGCACTAATGACGCATGGTTTAGGGATTCTGCATGTGCTTTTCTCGTCAATGATAAAGGTGACGTTAGAGGCACGGACTGGGCGTTCAACGCTTACGGCGGTTTAAATGGTGGCCTTTATTTTCCTTGGGATAAAGATGAGAAAATCGCGCAGAAAATCCTAGAAATAGAAAACTTTGACCGTTATCGCTCATCGCTCATTGCGGAAATGGGGGGGATCCAATGCGATGGCCAAGGCACTTTACTTACTACCGAACAATGCTTGTTGAACGTTAACCGAAATGGTCATCTTGGTAAGGCGGCAGTTGAGCAGGAACTAAGAGATTACATGGGAGTAGAAAAAATCATTTGGTTACCCCGTGGCTGCAAGTTCGATGAGACTGACGGTCATATCGATGACCTTGCTTGTTGGATTGCACCAGGAGAGTTATTGCTGCAGTGGACTGATGATAGCAGCGACCCACAGTATGAAATTTATCAAGAAGCGTATGAGATCTTAAGTCGGAGCACCGATGCTAGGGGGCGAAAGATTAAGATCCATAAAATGCCTCAACCTAAGGCATTGGAATGGACGGAGGAAGAAGCCTCGGGACTGGACGTGGCACAGGGGACCCATAGCCGTGTTGTAGGCACTAAAATCTGCGCTTCTTATATCAATTACTACGTAGGAAACTCGGTGATCATGGTTCCCGCTTACGACGATCCTATGGACGAGCCTGCCCAAGCGATATTACGAGAGCTTTTTCCCAAGCATAAGGTTATCGCTATTCAAAATGCCCGTGAAATTTTACTGGGGGGAGGTAATGTTGCCTGTATAACTCAGCCCCAGTATGCAGGTATTACCTCATAAAGCATATCAACGTGTGAACAAAACCATATCAGGATAGGGGGAGACAAGATGAATAACCAATCTAAAATGTTATTAATGACATTAGCACTATTTACGGGCTCGGTATCGGCACAGGGCACCCTGAATATTTATAACTGGTCAGATTATATAAGTGACGCAGCAATTGCCTCATTTGAAGCAAAAACTGGGATTAAAGTAAATTACGATGTTTATGATTCCCAAGAACTTGCTGAAACCAAACTATTACTGGGAAAGACGGGCTACGATCTTGTGGTGTCTTCAGGCTCATTTCTACAGCGACAGATTAAGGTTGGAGTATTTCAGCCTTTAGATAAGAGTCGTTTGAAGAACTATCATCACCTCGATCCTAAGGTCTTGAACATCGTTAATTCTTTTGATGAAGGTAATAAGTATGCCGTTCCGTACATGTGGGGCACAACGGGTATTGGTTATAACACAGATAACGCCGCTGAAATAATAGGAGATACTCCCGTCAATACCTGGGACCTTCTATTTCAAGCCGATATGGTTTCAAAGTTTACCGAGTGTGGTGTAGCCATGGTTGACGCGCCAAGCGAAGTCGTGAGTGCCATGCTGAAGTATCTAGGTAAGGATCCTAATTCACAGAGTTTAGAGGATCTCGCCTTGGTTGAGGAACGACTTTTGGCTATACGCCCTTATATTACCTACTTTCATAGTTCTTCTTACGTTACCGACCTTGCAAGTGGCAATATCTGTTTAGCTATGGGGTGGAGTGGTGATGTGTTTATGGCTGCAAATAGAGCCCTTGAGGCTAACAATGGGGTAAATGTCGACTATGTGATCCCAAAAGAGGGGGCACAAGGTTGGGCAGATACCTTTAATATCACTGTTGACTCTAAAAATGTTGATGCGGCCTATGCTTTTTTGGATCATATTCTAGAGCCTAAGGTTATTGCTGAGATCTCAAATTACGTCTGGTATGCCAATGCAAATGCAGACTCTCAGCAATATATCGATAGCCAAATTACCTCCCATCCAGGCATTTATCCCGATGAAAAAACTTTAAATAACCTTTTCGCTGATAAGGGACGTAGTCTGAAGTTTGAACGGGCAATGAATCGCATGTGGACTCGTGTCAAGACAGGCCAATAACCGTTAACACCTTCCGATTGAAGGGTTCACTTTGAGCCCTCTTTGTAGCTCGCACCATATTATTATGATTAAAGAAAAGGGGCTTTGCATGTCAAAACTTGTCAAGTTTGCAGCTATCCAACTCACCATTAATTGGGACCTTGAACATAATCTTTCTAAGGCAACTGAAAAGATAAAAGAGGCCGCAGCTAATGGGGCGCAAGTCATCCTGCTTCAGGAGTTATTCGCTGCACCTTACTTTTGTAAGCAACAAAATGCCAAATATTTTGAATTAGCAACTGAGTTGGAGAGTAGCAGCTTAATCCAAAAAATGAGTAATTTGGCAAAATCTTTACAAGTGGTTTTACCTATTAGTTACTTCGAAAAGTCGGGCAATAACTTCTTTAATTCATTGGTGATGATAGATGCTGACGGCTCGATTTTAGATAATTATCGTAAGTCGCATATTCCCGATGGGCCTGGTTATAGTGAGAAGTACTACTTTAGCCCGGGTGATACAGGATTTAAAGTGTGGGACACCCGCTACGGTCGATTTGGGGCGGGGATCTGCTGGGACCAATGGTTTCCTGAGTTAGCTCGCAGTCTGACTCTGGCGGGGGCCGAGGCAATATTCTATCCCACCGCTATTGGTTCAGAGCCTCAAGATCCAAGTCTAGATTCAAAAGGACATTGGCAGCGTACTATGCAAGGTCATGCCGCCGCAAATTTAGTACCAGTGATTGCGGCTAACCGTACGGGTGTTGAAACCGATGATGGAGTTGAAACACGATTTTATGGTTCCTCTTTTATCACTGATCACACGGGAGAGTTACTAGCAGAAGCGAGTCGTGATCATGAGGAGGTTATCTATGCAGAGATCGATCTTCAAGCAACTCAGCTCGCACGTTATAGCTGGGGACTATTTAGGGATAGGCGGCCAGATTTGTACTCTCCACTATTAACATTGACAGGAAAAAGCCAATAGCAGCGTTAATTGGCAATGGGCTTAACATACTATGTTAAGCCCATTGGTATTTCGTATGCGCTTACTTACCTCAATCTGTTTTAGCTAAAATTGCTCGTGCTGAAGTTTGTTTTATTAATTACGAACATTTTGACCCGCAGTTAACCAAAGTAAAAAGGTAAGGGCAAAAATTATGGTCAGGCTGATGCCGATGATATAGAGAAACCCCGTCTTTCCCTGCTTTAATGGTACACCGTTATAGTTAAGAAAAAGCGCCCATGCCAGTGAAAGCAGTATTGGAAGAATGAAGAGTTTTGTCATATCCAGCCACTCCTTAAATAACTTAGTTACCCAGTATAATATTGAAAAGTATAAATTAAAAAGGCCGCAATTGCGGCCTTTTTATTCAGTAAATGACGGTGTTTAGCTTCTGGCCTGCTCTAGTGTGCCATTCTCCTGAGTATAAAACTGCGCCTCATCTAGTTGGCCTTCTGACTTACCGATGACTACCGCAGTCATCATATCGCCAGTGACGTTAGTCGCGGTGCGGATCATATCGATAATACGGTCAACTGCAGCGATAAATGCGATGCCCTCAAGTGGCAAGCCGACAACGCCTAAGGTGACGGTTAGCATCACCATGGCACTACCGGGGACGCCCGCCGTACCGACAGAAGCAACCGTTGCTGTTACTGCAATCAACATATAGTCAGTCATATCCAACGGGATACCGTAGATCTGCGCGATAAAGATAGCCGCAATTGCAGGGTAAATACCGCCACAACCATCCATATTCATGGTCGCACCCAGCGGCAGCACGAATGCACCATAACGCTTAGATACTCCCATCGACTCTGTACAACGGGTACTTGCTGGCAGGGTGCCAAAGCTTGATGCTGTGGTAAATGCCACGATTTGTGCAGGTACAGCTTTACGGAAAAATTGCACAGGGCTTAGCTTAGCGGCAAACTTAATCAAGCCGCCGTAAACAAAGATGATATGGATAAGGGCTGCAAGGTAAATAGCACCAATAAACTTACCCAGTGGCAGTAGTGTTGAAAGACCGTACTCACCAACAACCCAAGCCATTAGACCAAATACACCGATAGGGGTAAGTTGCAGTACCATGCGAGTGAGCTGGAACATTACCTCTGCACCCGCTTCGATAGTGCGCTTAAGTGGCTGTGCTTTTTCGCCTACCTTATTGATTGCGATACCCACTAGCGCAGCGAAGATGATGATCTGCAGCACCTTTCCCTCAGCAAGAGAGGCGAATGGATTCACAGGGATCATATCGAGTAACACTTGAGCGAAACCGGGTACATTGCGCTCGCGAACTTCTGTAGCGGCTAACTCCATCGAGCCGCCCATATCGATTACTGAGCCTATGGTTAGTCCGATAAGCGATGCGATAGTGCCAGTCAGCATAAACATGGCTAAGGTTTTAAAGCTTAATCGTTTTAGGCTCACTTCAGAGCCTAAAGAGGTGATACTGACAACGATGGCACAGAAAATTAGTGGTGCAACTAACATCTTAATCGCACTGATAAATAGATCGCCAAGTGGCTTTAATACCGTTGCCGACTCACCGAAAATGACACCCACACCAGCGCCCAATATAAAGGCCGCTAAAACCTTCTGCCAAAATGGGATGTTTTTAATCGCTTGCCACATTATCGAATTCCAATTATTTAATTTTTATCAAGTTACTTTACGGGTGAATCTTTGTTCACTCCAGTATTAGTTTTAGGCAATTGTTACCAATTACTTATTTAATTGCTGTTCATTCTATAGATAGACACACTTGCATCACAAACCTATTTGGTTATAACTTATTGTGATAAGAGAGAATGTTTTAATAACTTTAATTTTTAACCGTGTTGCAACATTGTAGGGTTGTTGGCTGTGGAAGTGTAAAAAAATCTATTAATTCACAAGCTAAGGAACTTACTTCAAACCGCGATAGTCGATAGTAATCACGTTTACTTGTGGTTTATTGTTATAAAAAACCACAGGTTTGATTGCAAATTAATTCAGGTTTCAGTGCTGGTTGTTTTATCTGTTGTAGGTAATACTAGCTGGAATAATCAACAACATGGCTAATGTTAGACAAGTTAGCAGTTGGATAAAGGAGAAAGTCATTGAAGAAATGGATATTAGCTGTAGCCGTTAGTGCTGCATTAATGGGTTGCGCAGGACAGCAACAGAGTGAAACCTCTTTGCCGCAAGGAGTTACGTTACTAGAAACAGTTAGTTTCAGTGGCGAACAGGTAGGGATCCCTTACCGTAAATACCAGTTGGCCAATGGCTTAACTGTCATCTTGCACGAAGATCACTCCGATCCTTTAGTCCATGTTGATGTGACCTATCACGTTGGTTCAGGCCGAGAGCTAGAAGGGCGCTCCGGTTTTGCTCACCTTTTTGAACATATGATGTTCCAAGGTTCACAAAACGTCGGTGATGAGCAACATTTTAAGATGGTCACTGAAGCGGGGGGGACGTTAAACGGCACCACCAATACTGACCGAACCAATTACTTTGAAACCGTACCTAATAATCAGCTTGAGAAAATGCTGTGGCTGGAATCTGACCGTATGGGCTTCTTCCTCCCCGCATTGACCGAAGAGAAGTTTGAAGTCCAGCGTGAGACGGTTAAGAATGAGCGTGCACAGCGGATTGATAATCGTCCTTATGGACGTATGGGAGAGCGCTTTAATCAAGCATTTTATCCTCAGGGGCATCCATATTCTTGGCCTGTTATCGGTTGGCCAGAGGATCTAAATCGTGCCGATGTGGAAGACGTTAAGCATTTCTTCCAGCGTTGGTATGGTCCAAATAACGCCACCTTAACCATAGGCGGTGACTTCGATGAGATGCAAACACTCGCGTGGGTGAACAAGTATTTTGGTGAGATCCCATCAGGCCCTAAAGTCGATGCACCGAAAAAAGAGTTAGTGACCCTCGATGAGACTCGTTACTTGTCGATGGAAGATCGGGTACATTTACCACTACTTAGAATTGGTATGCCGACGGTTTATGCGCGTCATGAAGATGAAGCCGCACTGGATCTACTGTCAAATATTTTAGGTGGCGGTAAAACCTCACTTTTTTATAAAAACTTAGTTAAAGATGGTCTCGCAGTACAAGCCGGGGTAAGTCATCCTTGCCAAGAGTTAGCCTGTCAGTTTTCCATGTATGCATTAGCTAACCCCGCAAGAGGCGGCAACTTGGCTGAACTCGAACAGGCTATGCGTGACTCGATTAAAGAGTTTGAGAAGCGTGGCGTGACAGACGACGATCTTGAGAAAGTAAAGGTTAACTTCGAGGCGGGAACCATCTTTGGTCTGCAAAGCGTGCAAGGAAAGGTCTCAAGCCTTGCCTTCAACCAGACCTTCTCTAATAACCCGAATATGATTGGTTTCGATCTGGCTCGTTATGCCAATGTCACTAAAGAAGATGTGATGCGGGTATTTAACAAGTACATAAAAGATAAGCCGATGGTGGTGATGAGTGTTGTGCCTCAGGGACAAACAAACCTTATCGCTAAGGCCGATAATTTCGTTGCACCAGTGGAGAAGGTTGCTAAGGTTGCAGTAGAGGAGCTAGCCGCTGCGCCGCAGATTGTTTCATCATTCGATAGAAGTGTTATCCCGGCAACAGGTCCCGCTCCCGTGTTGACCATGCCTGAGCTTTGGCAAGGTAAACTTGCCAATGATATCGAGGTGATAGGTACCGAAACCAGTGAGACACCGACGGTTGAGGTAGTGATCTATCTAAACGGTGGGCATCGATTGCTCGATGTTAACCAAGCAGGACTAGCGGCCATGACGGCAGCGATGATGAATGAGTCGAGCCTGAAGCGTAGCGCCGAAGAGTTAACTCAAGCGTTAGAGATGCTTGGCAGTAACGTGAGCTTTAGTGCCAGTGGCTATCAAAGTCAGGTGAAGATCTCGTCATTAACCGCGAATCTCGATAAGACGATGGCTATTGTGCAGGAAAAGCTATTTGAGCCAGGTTTCAAGCCGGCTGACTTTGAGCGAGTCAAACAGCAAAAGTTGCAGCATTTGCAGCGTGAGCTAACCGAGCCAAACTATTTGGCAAACATAGCATTTAGTGGCTTGCTATATGGCGATAAGAGCCCTTTTGGTGTTAGCAGTGGTGGATCGCTCGCAACGGTATCAGCAATCACTCTCGATGATATTAAAGCTTTCTATAAGCAGCAATATACGGCGGGGAATGCGCAAATTGTCGCAGTGGGTAACCTCAATGAACCTCAGATGTTGAGTAAACTTTCGGGTCTCGAAAATTGGAAAGGGGCGGCAACACCGCTGCCAGAGCTAGCCCAGTTACCAGAGTTTCAAAGTGGTAAGATCTTTATTCTTGATAAGCCCGATGCAGCGCAGTCGGTGATCAAGATTGGTAAGCGTGCGTTGCCCTTCGATGCCACGGGTGAGTACTTTAAATCTTATTTGATGAACTACCCGTTAGGTGGCGCGTTCAACAGTCGCATTAACCTGAATCTACGTGAAGATAAAGGTTATACCTATGGTGCGAGAAGTTATTTCTCTGGTGGCCCTGAGGCAGGCTTCTATCAAGCTACGGCAAGTGTGCGCAGTGATGTGACAACAGAGGCGTTAATTGAATTTATAAAAGAGATTAATGCATTTCAAGAATCGGGAATGACAGAGAAAGAGTTAGACTTCATGAAGAGCTCGATCTCACAGTCAAAAGCACTCGATTATGAGACGCCATATCAAAAAGCAGGCTTAATGCGTAATATTCAGCGCTATAATTTGGACGATAATTTTAGTGAGCAGCAGAGTGCTATCACCAATAATATCAGCCGTAATGAGTTGAATAAATTGGCTAAAGAGCAGTTGAGTATTGATGACATGGTGATTTTAGTTGTAGGTGATCGCGCTAAAATTGAGTCTGATTTATCGACACTTGGTTATCCAATTAAAATTTTACAGTTGTAAAAGACTCAGCTCGGCCATATATCTTAAAGATGGTGTCATGATTATGGCACCATCTCATCGTTTATTAGGCTGGTGTTAATAAACGCGAATTTGGTTCGACTTGAAATTTAAGCAAGCTATAGCGGGTCTAACAGGCAAGCTATAAGGTTAGAGTCACGCACTAGAGAATAGTATATTGAAATCTTTCAATGAATTAGTTGGTAAGTTGTCGGATCCGGCAAGTCGACAAGCGCTAAAATCGATGCAGAGAGGCATTGAGCGTGAAGCGTTAAGAATTGAAAAGTCAGGTCATTTGGCGTTGGATAAACATCCAAAAGCATTGGGCTCAGCGTTGACGAATTCGCGGATCACCACAGATTACAGTGAATCCTTGCTTGAGTTTATTACGCCAGTTTTTAATGATATCGATGAACTCGTAGACGATCTTACTCAGACCCACGCCTACAGCGTGCGTCACCTCAATGGCCAACGTTTATGGCCTGTGAGTATGCCCTGCTATTTAGGCGATGGTGCTGATATTCCAATTGCCGACTACGGCAGCTCTAACACTGGTCAAATGAAGCGTTTATATCGTAAGGGTTTAACTTATCGATATGGCGCACAAATGCAGATCATCTCAGGTGTGCATTTTAATTTTTCTGTGTCGGATCAGCTCTGGGACAGCTTATATGAGCTATCGGATAAATCTTTAAGTTTAGAAGAATTTATTTCTGAGTCTTATTTTGGCCTTATTCGTAACTACCGCCGCTTAGTGTGGGTGTTACCCTATCTATTTGGGGCGTCTCCTGCTCTGTGTAGCACCTTTATTCAGGATCCCAAAACCAGTAATTTCCCATTTGAGGTGATTGGTAATGGCACCTTGTACCTGCCTTATGCAACCTCATTGCGTATGAGTGACCTAGGTTATACCAACCAAGAGCAAGATAACTTAAATATCAGTTATAACAGTCTTAGTGATTATTTAACGGGTATGCAAGCGGCGATCAATATGCCGTCGGCAAACTTTGCCAAAATTGGCGTGAAGGTGGATGGTGAATACCGTCAGTTGAATGACAATATCTTACAAATAGAAAATGAATTCTATTCTCCTATTCGTGCGAAGCGTGTGGCTAAGGGGAATGAGAAGCCATCGGAGTCACTTGCCCGTGCTGGTGTCGAATATATTGAAGTGAGGGCGTTAGATGTTAACCCATATAGCGCTGTTGGCATCGAAAAGTCACAGATCCGCTTCTTAGATCTGTTTTTGTTGAATTGTCTGCTGCAGCCATCGCACGCATCGGATGCCGACGAAGAGGTCGAAATTGCAGCTAACCTTAAGTCAGTAGTATTAGAGGGGCGTAAGCCGGGACTCATGCTGGCGCGAAACGGTGAGCAGGTTGCACTTGCAAGCTGGTTAGAGAACTTATTCACCGACTTAAAGGCCATTGCGCAACTACTCGATGATGATGGCAGTGATGACTATCAAGTCGCATTGGCTAAGTGGCATAAAGCGGTCGATAATCCTGACGAGACGCTGTCTGGCAAAATCATGCAAGGCTTAAAGAATGAGCAGGTGGAGCACAGTCAATGGGTGCTGGAGCTTGCTGAGCAGTATCATCAGCAGTTGAAAGCTTATCCGCTAGCAGAGCATATCGATAAGCGATACCAGCAAGACGCTGTTGAATCACTTGAGAAACAGGCTCAGCTAGAGGCGCAGCCTAGTGTCAGTTTCGAGCAATACTTAGCAGATTACTTCAAGGTATAGTTGCTATGATGCAGGGCTTCAAAAGTGTACTCGGCATTACTGCATTACTATTGATAGTATCGGGATGTGCTTCACAACCCGATACCGCTAACCAGTGTGGTATTGTTGCGACTTATATGGAGCCCGACCGTGAGGCCGATATTTACCGCGTAGTTGTGACCCATCTCGATGGTAAACCTGTTATTTCACAGCCTAATTACCGCCTGAGTATCGGCGAGCACACCTTTACGGTTGCCGAGTTAATCGATGCCCCCAAGCTGAAAGTCAAACTTAGCGCTCGCACGCCTAAACAGCTTACGATTAATGTTGTGCATAATCAGCGCTATCACATAGGTGCAAAATTTAATACCGACAAGGTGTATCGGGGCAATGATAGTGGCTTTTGGCAGCCTGAAGTGTGGCAACAAGAAGCCCATGATTGTGAATTTACGCCAGAGTTATAGCTGGTTTGTTCCATCTCTCCCCTAGTTGATTTATAACACAATTCCCTAAACGCTTAATTGCATCTTTAGCCTATCAGTGTGACACTAACGCTTTGCTATTATTGTCTATTGGTACTGTTTTATATGAAATGGCCTGCATTATTTGCGACTGTTATTCTGGCAACACTGTTGACTGGGTGTGCAACTCCTCCGCCAAAAGATCCCGAGAACCTATGCTCGATCTACACCGAAAACCGTTCTTGGTATAGTGCCGCTAAAAATACCCGTGAGAAGTGGGGCGTCCCGGTACATGTGCCCTTAGCCATGATGTATCAAGAAAGTTCCTTTAAACATAATGCGGCGCCGCCAATGGAATACTTTCTAGGTTTTATTCCCATCGGACGTGCCAGTGATGCCTATGGCTATGCTCAGGCTAAGACTATGACATGGGATGATTACGTGAGGGAGACGGGTAACTCTTGGTCGAGCCGTAGTAACTTCGATGATGCCATGGATTTTATGGGTTGGTTTATCTACAAAACTCACAAGATCAATGGTGTATCTAAGTGGGATGCCCGTAATCAATACCTCAATTATCATGAAGGCTGGGGGGGATACCAACGCAAAACCTACAACCAGAAGGCTTGGTTAATTAAGGTGGCAGGTAAGGTTGATGCTCGTTCTAAACGCTATGCTGCACAGTACAGACAGTGTCAGGAGGATTTAGATTCCTCTTGGCTATGGCGACTCTTTTTTGGTTAGAAACCTCTTTTTTTGAAAGACTGCTAAAAAGCCTCTACAAATGTAGAGGCTTTTTTATTAGCTTTACTCTTTAAGCGATACTCGTTGTTTTTTCCGTTTCTGTTGATACATGTTGTCATCAGCGATTTTAAAGCATCGACTCCAACCACGGCTGTAGCTAGCGATGCCAAAGCTAAACTTAACTTCAATCGCTTGCCTTCCTGCAGTTTTCTCCTGCGAGTACTGCGCTGCTAGAATTTGCTGGATCCGATTAAGATCATCCTCTATTTCGCATATGGGACCGTAACACAGAGCGATAAACTCATCCCCGCCATAACGCGCCACTAGATGCTTTGGGTGCCATTGCTGCTTTAGCGCTGAGGCGAGACTTTTTAACGCCTTGTCTCCCGCTTGATGCCCCGCGTTATCATTGATTGTTTTTAAGTTATCTAAGTCCAAAATGACTAAGTAACTGCCTAAAGTACTATTGATTTGCCACTCTTTCTCAGCGGACTCAAAGTGTTGGCGATTATATAGTTCGGTTAAGCTATCGAAGTTTGCCAGTTGATAAATTTGGTGCGACTTTTGATAAAGAGCGATGGCATTAGCTGCCTCATGGGTCAAGACCGCCGCGAGGTTTCTATCGTAATGGCTAAAGGCATTCACTTTTGAGCTGTCTAGGTTAAGCATGCCATAAAGCTTACCTTCGATATGAATTGGACTCGATAGCGTTGACTTTATCGGTGATAGTGGTGCGGTTAATAGTGCCTCTTGGTCCTCAGGTGTGAGAGTGCTATGGCCATTAATATTGGCCATATTATCAATCAATACAACTCGATCGCAGATGCCTTTAGAAAACCGATATTCGAAGGACTGGCTAAGATTAAAGTTTATTTTTCTAAGCTTTTCGATATCAATACCTATGGTAGATTCAAAGTAAAGTTCATCGGTGTCGGGTATGACTCTGATAATAGAGCCCATCTCGGCGGCTTGAACACCATTAACGGCTTTGCTTAATAAGGCATTTAAAAACTTGGATTCGTCTTGATATCGGTTGGCGCTGTTCATCAGATCGAAGGTTGTATTATTTAGATGGATCACCTGTTGCAAGTGGCTCCAGAGCCGATTTAGGCGACACTGATGAAAGTAATAGCTCAGGGCATAACCGAACAGATAAATGCAGACAACCATAACAAGATTGTAAGGGGCACTAATATTGAGTAAGCCTTCCCAAGAGGTAAGCAGTAAGAATATAGGTACGCCTAAAAGCACAAGGTGAGTTTTTAGGCCTAGTGAGTCAATCATCTCTCTTTTTAAACTATCTTTGATGGGTAGCATGATTATCTTTATTCGTTAAATAAGGCTGATACTTAAATGGGCAGATCCCAAAAGGTGCCAGCGTTTAGTTTTTATTAGCTACTTGAAAACTTATCATGTTAATTTTAATGATAAAAATAACTTGAAAAGTCGATAACTATACCAAAATCCGAGCCAGATGAGAGTTTAGTTGTTGCAGTGATTCTTGATTATGAGAGCTGGGTTACATTTGTCGAAGCCCCTAGCATAACTGGCTTAACAGTGAAGTCGCTTTCGTGAGTTCAATTAAACCAGTGTAATTTTACTGGTTTGTTATACATATGTATTAATAAGTTATTTGCAGTTGAGGCCAACCTTAGGGATAATTGCGCCGCAGGCTTGGGGGAAGCCTGTTTACTAAGTGCGCTAAATTTCATTATAATGCGCGCAAATATAATAATGTACCGCCCTACGCAAGGACTTAAAATGAGCAAACCATTTGTTGCAGTATTAATGGGATCTGATTCAGATCTGCCTACAATGCAAGCCACCCTCGATGTGCTTAAAACATTCGAAATCAACTTTGAAGCAAAGGTAACTTCTGCGCACCGTACGCCTGCTGCTACGCATGCCTATGTTACTGATGCTGAAGCGCGTGGTTGTAAAGTCTTTATTTGTGCTGCAGGTCTTGCTGCGCACTTAGCCGGTGCTGTTGCGGGTATCACTACTCGTCCAGTAATCGGTGTTCCAGTTGATTGTGGTCCACTACAAGGTCACGATGCACTTCTATCTACCGTTATGATGCCTGGCGGCGTTCCTGTAGCAACTGTTGCTATCGGTAGTGCTGGCGCTAAAAATGCGGGTTACCTAGCAGCTCAAATGCTAGCCGTTGGCGATGATGCACTTGCTGCAGCCGTAAAAGAAGAGCGCGCTAAGTCTGCTGAAGCCGTTCAAGCTAAAGATGCTGCTCTACAAGCTAAATTAGCTTAATTTAACTGGCCCTTGGCCAGTCAATATCAAATGCCGCCTAGATAATTATTTAGGTGGCATTTTTTATGAGGAAAGCTGTTCAAGCAATTTGCAGAAAGTTTTGCAGCCTCTTGCCGCTTCAAATTTTTGCTCCTCCTTTTTTACTGTAAATTCTCGCTACCAGTCTAATACTCAGCCCGTGACCTAAGCACTTGCAATCTAAGTTAAACTATACAAAGCTTAGCGGTCGATAATGTGTAAAATTTATTAGCTAAGGAAGATACCGTGGAGCAGCCTTTGCCCTCAGTCGAACCGTCCAATGAGGTCGATTCAGATCAAGCCTTGATGTTGCAATATGCAGCCGGTAGTGCTCAAGCGTTTGAGTTACTGTACCGTAAGCATAAAGGTCCGCTATACCGATACTTCGTTCGTCAAATCTATGATCAACAGTTAGCAGAAGATCTCTATCAAGAGACCTGGAGCCGAGTGATAAAGGCAGCCAGCAGTTATGAAACCAGCGCTAAATTTACCACTTGGTTGTATCGAATCGCTCATAACCTGATCGTCGACCACGTAAGAGCCGTTAAGCCTGTGAATAGTTTCACTGAGGTGTTTGAACCTGAGCAAGATACAGAGGCTCAATTCAGTAATGATGACTTTAACCCTGAAGAGCAGGAGTTAGATAGACAAAAGTCAACGCTGCTTAAAGGCTGTGTGGCCAATTTGCCACAAGTGCAAAAAGAGGCATTTTTGCTTAATGTCGAGATGGGCTTTACTGCAGCGATTATCGCCGATATTGCAGGAGCAACCCTAGAAGCGACGAAAAGCCGTATTCGCTACGCCTATAAGGGGCTTAAGGATTGCGTTGACTTGAAATGGCAAGGAGCTGAGCATGACAGATAAAGAGCATGAAGCAGTAGAGGATGAAATTAAGTCGCTTTATCAAAAAATTGATAAAGAGCAGCCCTCAACAGAGCTCGATGAGCAGATCTTAAATATGGCGCGTAGTCGAGTCGCTAAGCCTGTTCAGAGTCAATCTTTTTGGCGTAAATATCGCTGGCCATTGTCATCTGCCGCCTCGGTCTTAGTCGTTGTGACTCTGTTTGTGATAAACCCTGCGATGAAAAGTGGTGATGTATTAGAGCAAGGGGAACCCGTGATGATGTCATCTCCGCCTAAGCCACAGATGATGCGCTCGATGGACGCGCCTAAGCAAATGGCTGAGCAATTGGATGACAACGTTATTCAGGCTGTGCAGAACAGTGCTCCTGTGGATGCTGATTTAACGGCGCAACTGGATAATATCGAGCAACTTATCCGAGACAAAGAGATCGCAGAAGCTTATGACTTGCTTCAGCAGTTGGCAGAGCAAGCACCGCAGTTGCTACAGACGACTCACCCGCTTAATGAGAGGTTTCTTAAGTTACGCAAAGCGGTGATGTCGGGTCATTAATTGCTATCTCGCTCGCAGTGATTGGTATAAAACGTCGATTAACGCACAGAATAAAGCCCGCCATTGCGGGCTTTATTCTATTTTTAATTGTTAAAGTGCCTCACCATTAAAGCGATTTGAACCAGTCCCCAACCCCAAGGGAAGTCCCCTCAAACAGGTCGATACCTAACATAGATTTTAGCAAATAGAGTAGAAGCAACCCCAAGGCTACAGACATTAAGATAAACGCAACAATACTGAGCAGGAAAAGGGCCAAGGAAAGTTGCTTCTCTTTACGACTGTATGCACGTTTATTGCGTCCAAGCAGGAAGACATAGAAAAAACGCCAGCCAATAAAGGGAAGATAGAAACTGCCACGATTATCAATCATATGTTTCTGCCAGCGGTTATTCATTAATGCTCGCCTAAGATAGAGTAATTGGGTTTCAGAATAACTTTCCGCATGAACTTTAGGCATGTTTCCTAAAGCGCGATTAACGCGAATGTCATCTTTTTGTGATGGACGGACATACTCTCTTGGCATTAATACCTCATATAGTCAAAGCACTAACTTTAAGCTTAGCAGTTATTAATTAGCGGAAACTAAGCAAGTTTTGCTTAATATTACTTAAGGGGATAAACACATTTGCTAACCACTTATTTGGTAGTGTTTTGCTGCTGTATTGTGAAAAGTTTGCTACCTTATTGCCTCAATTAAGAACAAAAACAATAGGATTGCTAGCTCAGATGAAACTCCGTCACTCTCTCGCGTGCTGTATGCTTGCCTTAGGCACGATTAATATCTCCCCCGCTTTCGCCACGCAGTCCACTGTTAAGCCTGGTTACTTTCGTGCTCCAGCATTGAACCAGCAAACCTTGGTATTTACGGCGGAAGGGGACCTCTGGACCCAATCTTTGGCTGATACTAAAGCGACACGTCTAACAAGCTTACCGGCGCAGGAGTTAGGGGCGACGATCTCCCCTGATGGACAATCTGTGGCCTATACCGCCAACTACGAAGGATCGACCGAAGTCTACGTTATCCCCATTGCTGGTGGTCAAGCAAAGCGGGTGAGCTTTGAAAACAGCCGCGTGCGTGTTCAAGGATGGACTGCCGATGGTAAGGTGCTTTATTCAACCGATAATGCCTTCGGCCCTGCTAACTACTGGGTACTAAGAACCGTTGATCCCGAAACCTTGATAACAACTGATCTTCCGTTAGCCGATGCGATTGAAGGTGCGATAGACGACAAGGGAGAGTACGTTTATTTCACTCGATTTGGCCTGCAGACAACAGGCGATAACGCCAAGGTTTATCGTGGTGGTGCTAAAGGCGAGCTGTGGAAATTTAAATTAGGCAGTAAACAAGAGGCAACACCTCTGACTCAATCCCACCAAGGCTCTGTAAGACAACCTATGTTATGGCAGTCGCGCCTCTATTTTATTAGTGACAGTGATGGTAATGACAACATCTGGTCAATGGCGACAGATGGAGGCGATCTACAGCAGCACACTCATTATAAAGAGTGGCAGGTTCGTACGGCTCGATTAGATCAAGGTCGTATCGTGTTTCAGCAAGGGGCGGATATAAAGCTATTTGATATCGCTTCAGGGAAAGAGCAGCTCCTTGATCTTCAGCTCGTTTCCGATTTTGCCCAGCAGCGAGAGCACTGGGTAAAAGAGCCGATGAAGTACGCAACCTCGACACTGTTAGCCCCTCAGGGCGATAAGGTGGTGATAACCGCTCGCAGCCATGTCGCGATTGCGGGCACCGATGGTCAGCGTTTAGTAGAAGTTGCCCTGCCGAAAAATAGCCGTCTTCGCAGTGCGATAATGAGTCAAGATGGTGCTTGGGTCTACGGTATTAGCGATGCCTCTGGCGAGCAAGAGGTTTGGCAGTTTGCCGCCGATGGCAGTGAAAAGTCTAAGCAACTGACTAAAGATGGTAAAAGCCTAAGGCTTAATTTGCATCAGTCTCCGGATGGCCGCTACCTTGCCCATGATGATTATGACGGTAATGTTTGGTTGCTAGATCTTAAGAAGGGCAGTAATAAGAAGATCATCAGCCAAGGTGAGGGGCTTGGACCGTATGCGGATATCGTCTGGTCTGGTGATAGCCGTTTTATCGCCTTAACCAAGGCTGAGATGGGCAAGGCGCGACCACAAATCGTGCTGTACTCGCTAAATAAGGATCGCGCCGAATCTTTGACGAGTGATAAATATGAGTCGTTTTCACCGAGCTTTAGCGCCGATGGTGATTGGTTATACTTCCTGTCTAATCGACAGTTTGTCTCAACGCCTAGCTCGCCTTGGGGAGATAGAAACTTAGGCCCGATGTTTGATAAGCGCACGCAAGTGTTTGCTATCGCTCTGAATGAAGATGCACGCTTTGCCTTTCAAAAGCCAAATGAGCTAATGTCTGCCCCACAAGCTGATGACGATGAGGTAGAAACTAAGGTTGAATGGGATGGATTAGCGAGCCGTTTATGGCAAGTCCCTATTGCCGCCGGTAACTATGGCTCGTTGCAGATGGCAAAAGATAAGTTCTATCTGCTTGATACGTCAACGAGTGGTAAGTCGACGCTGAAAGTGGTTAAGTTCGATGCTCTAAGCCCTAAGGTTGAGACTTTCTCTAAAGATGTTGGCGAGTACCAACTGTCTCAAGATGGTAAAAAGCTGTTTATCCGTAAGCAGTCAAAGCAGGGCAGCGAGATGTTGATCGTCGATGCAGCTGACAAGCTACCTAAAGAGCTTAAGCAAGCCAAGGTACAAACCGAACTATGGCAACTTGCGATTGAACCAGCGGCTGAGTGGCAACAGATGTATGAAGATGCGTGGTTAATGCATAGGGACTCTTTCTATGACAAGAGCATGCGCGGATTGGACTGGCAGGCAACCAAGGCCAAGTATCAGCCTTTGGTTGATCGACTCACAGATCGTCATGAGCTCAACGATATCTTTATGCAGATGATGGGTGAGCTGGACTCACTGCATTCTCAGGTGCGTGGTGGTGATAGCCCTAAAGATCCTAACAAGGCTAAGTCGGCAAGCTTAGGGGCACGATTAGAGCAAACTAAAGCGGGCGTGGTGATTGAGCATATCTATCAGGGCGATCCTGAGTTGCCAACACAGGCGGCTCCGCTGATGCAGATGGGCGTTAATGCAAAAGTTGGTGATGTGATAGTCGCCATCAATGGCAAAAAGCTAAGTAATATTGCCGATGTAACAAGGCTTTTGCGTAACCAAGACGGCAAACAGGTCTTACTGACGCTAAAACGCGGTAGCAAAACCCATCAGACTATCATTAAACCCGTTACTGCTTCTAAGAATGCCAAGCTAAGATATGTAGATTGGGTACGTCACAACAGTGATGAAGTAACTAAAAACAGTGACGGCAAGATAGGCTATTTGCACCTGTATGCTATGGGCAGCGGTGATATTGCCAGCTTTGCTCGAGAGTTTTACGCTAACGTTGACAAGGATGGCTTGATTATCGATGTGCGCCGTAATCGCGGTGGCAATATTGATAGTTGGATCATCGAAAAGTTACTGCGCCGTACATGGGCATTTTGGGCTCCGACCCATGGCACGCCATCGGGGAATATGCAGCAGACCTTTAGGGGCCAGCTGGTGGTGTTGACCGATCAGCTCACCTATTCTGATGGTGAAACCTTTTCGGCCGGTGTAAAGGCACTAGGCATCGCTCCCTTGATTGGTAAGCAGACGGCGGGCGCAGGTGTATGGTTATCTGGTCGTAATTCGTTGACAGATAAAGGTATGGCACGAGTTGCTGAGTATCCACAATATGCGATGGACGGCAGTTGGATCATTGAAGGGCGCGGGGTGAGTCCCGACATTGAGGTCGACAACTTACCTTATGCGACGTTTATGGGAACAGATGCCCAGCTCAATAAAGCGATTAGCTACTTAAAGGAGGCCCTGCAAGCGCAACCTGTTCCAGAGCTAAGACCAAAACCTATGCCTACAAAGGGGATGGCTGAAGACGTTCATAAGGCGTTTTAAATAAGTAGCACGCCAATCGTTTTTACATTGAGGTTGGCTTTACTTCATTATTTTGGGCGTTATTAGCAATAAGTTAATAACGCCCATTTTCTTATTTATGGCATCAACCTTGCTGTTATTCAGCTATCATTTCAAAGTGTTTTATTAATAGATAGCCCATTAAATATTTTGCAAAAAATAATTGAAAGCTAACTGTTTAAGGCACTAAACTGGATAAAAATAGTTCAAAAATTAGGGTGTTAATTGACACCAATATTGAGGCTTGTACTAATGGGCATTAGGTACAGGCTTATCGGTTACTAAAGGGATGAGTATGACTGAAGATAAAGGTGTAAGTGGGAATGACGCCGCTAATGATGAGCTCAGTAAAGAGGTCGAGCAGACAGAAAACAAGAAAAACACGAAAATCCGTAAAGCGACCAATATCATCTTAATTGTTGTCAGCTTCTTATTTGTTTTTCACCTTATCGCAGATAGATTTATCCCCTCAACCGATCTCGGCCGTATTCGCGGCTATGTGGTCCCCATTAGTCCTCAAGTGTCCGGTGAGATCATCGACATTTTAGTGGCGCCTAACACCCTTATAAGACGCGGGGATGTGCTGGCCAAAATTAACCCAAAAGATTATGAAATTGCGCTGCACCAAGCCGAGCAATCGCTCAAGAAAGCTGGGCAAAATGTCGGTGCTCAGACGGCCAATGTCGCTGCGGCTCAGGCAAAGGTGACTAATGCCGAGGCAAACCTGAAAAATGCTCAGGTTCAATCTAAGCGTATTTTTGCCATGGTTGACAGAGCCGTAATGTCACAGGCGGATGCCGATAATGCCAGAGCCGAGTTGACTAAGGCTGAAGCCGGTGTCGCTAGCGCTAAAGCTGATTTGGCTAAGGCGCAGGAGCGTTTAGGCGCAGAAGGTGAGAACAATACTAATGTACAGTCAGCCTTGTTGAGCTTAGAGAAAGCACAGTTGGACTTGGCTCGTACATCCATCACGGCACCGACCGATGGTGTTGCCTCAAATTTCAGGTTAAAAGAGGGCATATACGCTAGCGCTGGGCAGCCTGTGATGACCTTTATCTCATCGGAAGATGTGTGGATTGAGGCATATTTTAGAGAAAACAGTTTAGGCAATATGAAACCTGGCGATGAAGTTGAGTTTGCCCTCGATTACGCTCCCGGTGAAGTCTTTAAGGCTAAGGTCGGCAGCATCGATTACGGTATCGACTGGGGGCAGAGTGAGCAGACTGGTAAGCTGGCGCAGGTATCGGGTCAAACAGGTTGGCTACGTCAATCCCAGCGCTTCCCGGTTACCATTGTGCTGCCTGCCAATGAAGCGGTGGGATTAAGACGTGTCGGTGGTCAAGCCGATGTGATTGTCTATACCAGTGATAGCAGTATCATCAATCTATTTGGTAAGTTCTGGATCCGCCTCGTGAGCTGGTTCTCTTATGTCAGATAGCAAACGAGCTGACAGCTCACTTGCCGTTGCTAATGCAGCACAAGGAGTAACTGCAGAGGCCATTTACACTCGCAGGGTACTGCGTTTTACCTTGGGAATAGGTCTCGCCGTTGCTGTGTCAGCTATTTGGGCATGGCCGCTCGCGTTTATCGTGCCGGTATTTGTAGCTAAGTTTTTGGTTGATAGGCAAGAGCCCACAATACAAACCGTGTATGAGCTGCTTATCTCGATGATCTGTACTATCGGCTTAGCTTGGTTGGTGAGTTTTGGACCGACTCACTATCCTATGGTGTTACTGCCACTGCTCGCTATGATGATGTTATGGGGCTATTACCTGTTTAGCGACCCTAAATGGAACTTCTTTGCCACTATTTTCATCGTGGCGACGCTGCTACTGCCTTATTTGAGTTTATTAGAGCCCGGAGCCGCAATTCTTGTAGGGGGGGGGTTAAGTTTTTCAGGTGTTGTCGCTGTGGCTATATTTGCGTTACTTCACGCCTTGTTACCCGATTTGTCACCTAAGAAAGAGCAATTATCGGATGCAGTTCAGAGCCATGATGAACGAACGCATGAGGCATTT
This sequence comes from Shewanella sp. MBTL60-007, assembly GCF_019654915.1. GTDB lineage: Bacteria > Pseudomonadota > Gammaproteobacteria > Enterobacterales > Shewanellaceae > Shewanella. Next base: position 89,275 of record NZ_BPET01000015.1, read on the forward strand.
CGCGCCCTTATTATCGCTTTTCCTGTGATCTGTTTCTTCTATTTCTTAGAGATCTCTGGTGCGCTGCTAACCATGATTTTTATTGCTATTTTGTCTTTGCAGGCCGCGGGGGCTAAAAGCGTTAAGGTGAGTCTATTCCTTTTGGTCACTAACGGTATCGGTGGTGCCTTAGCAGTCGTGTTTTATAACTTACTCACCATAGTGCCAGAGGTCCAATTTTATATTGGCATGTCGATGTTAGCGGCTCTATTTTTCGGGCAAAAGATCTATGCCGATCCAGCTAAAGCTCCCCTCTATGCTGGTATTTTATCGGCACTATTAGTGGTTGTAGGCTCAACGGCATCGTCTACGGATAAAGATGTTGCGGTGAATTTTTATCTTAGGATTTTGCAGCTATTTTTAGTGGGCGTTTATATGATTTTTGCCTCCTTCTTCTTAGAGTCCAGAGATTGGAAGTTCTTGAAAAAACGCAATAGCTTATAAATCAGCGTAATCAGGCTTTTTTATCGGCTGATAATAACTTGTTAGCGAATGGTGTCACCAAAGGGCAATTATTCAGTCGTGATACGCAATAACATGGAGGCCAGTACTTACAGTGTGAGGCTGTGGATAGCTTGGTTGTTTTAACAAATCTTAATTAATTGAGCATGCGCCTTAGAGATGAAGCTTGATAAAGGATTGGTTAAGCAAAATTATGATATATAACTGAATCAATAACTTGGTTCATGTGCTATATGTTAAATGGCGCAAGTTCTTGAGCACCACATACTACGAGAGTGTATCGAACACTCATCAATATCTACCGATAAGGATGAAACTATGTTTCGACTAAACAAACTTAAACTGGCAGCTGTCGCCCTACCTGTATTACTTGTTGGTTGTGCAACAGGTGATACCCCAGAATCTAAGAAGATGCATGCTAGAGAAGAGACTCAGGCAGCGCTTCAGGAGATCTATACCGAGCATCCTGCGGCGAAAACGGCAGTGGCTAACTCAGTTGGTTATGTGGTGTGTACCGGTAGCAATAGCTATCTGTTTGCTTTATCGACTGGTGGTGGAATTTGCGTGCTACATGAAGGCAGCAAGCTCTCTTACTATCGCTTCGCAACAGGTGGTGTTGGTGCGGGTATTGGCTGGAAGCAGATGGCGTTTGTACAAGCTTTTACTCAGCGTGATGCATTAACGCGTTTTAAAGAGTCGGGCTATGAAGGACAGGCTCAGGCTGAAGCCAGTGCCGAATATGAGGGCAGTGGTGAGCAGGCATCGGCAAACCAGTCGGTTGATGTGTCTGGTGTGAAGACTTACCAAGTTAACTTGATGGGCGCCGCGGCTCAGGCTACGGTTCAAGGTTATAAGTATTGGGAAACTGACTTTACCGATGACTTCGTTGAGAATGACGGTTAGCACTCACTTATCTAAGCAGAAAAGCTAGGTTATGACCTAGCTTTTTTTATGCCTAGATCTGTATCGTCCAGAGATAGGTTTGAGCTACCTCTTTAGTACTTAATCTCAAACTGAGTTTCAGGGTTTAAGCTATTGGCGATAAAACAGTTCTCGTGAGATTTCTCATGAATTTTAGTGATGACCTCTTGGTTTACTTCAGTGGCAAATTCGATCTCTGGACATAGGACAATCTTACTAACAAAGATTTTGCCTGCGCCATTCTTGCCAAGCTCGGCAAAGGCACTGTCTTTATAGGACACGATAGGCAGGCGCTTTAGGTGTGCGATTGTCAGAAATGTTAGCATATGGCACGAGGACAGTGCGGCGAGTAGGCTCTCTTCAGGGTTTATATTAGCGGCATTGCCGCTATATTCCGGTGCGGATGAGGCTTGGATCTGCTGCCCGCTACCAAAGTTAATCTGGTGGTCACGGCAAAAGCTTTGGGGATCGTTAATAGGCTCCTCAGAGGCGCTCCAACTGAGGTTAATATTAAAAGTCATACTGTTAACTCTTCTAGTGATGGATATGCGAATACATGACTAATGACTAGGGGGAAGTGTTTAAGCTAACTCTTTGAGTCAATAGATTGCAACTGCAAATAACTAAAGTGGAGTGTACTCGTAGAAGGGAACTGATAGCTTGATTTTAATCAACTGCAGGAATTTACTTTGGCGTGTTCCTTGAGAGATAGCAGCTTAGTAACATAGCAAGTTCCGGTTCTGATTATGCTTATGTGTCACCTGAGCTGTTGTAAGGTTTTGAAAGTTAATACATTTTGTTGCTGTTTTGGCTAGTCTCTACATAAGTTTGCATACTTGCCAGCTGTTGTTGCTGGGCCTTAGCGTTTACCGTTGCTGCGCGAGCGTCATCATTGTTTGAAAGATAGTAAGCCGTTGCAGGAGAGAGCCCGTTGCCGTTACCTGTGGCAACGCCTGCAATGTCTGCATAGATCTGGTACTGCACCTTTGCTTTTTTATATTCCACATAGGCTTCAACTTTTTCTCCCTCGTTAGGCAGTTTTGGCTGTGCAGGGAGCGTCTGTGGGGATTTGGAGTCAGGAGCTTGCTTGCTAAGTGCAATCGACTTGGCGCTAAGAGTCACGGTATCGATTTGTACCACTGCGGCATTGGTGGAGTGAGGATCTCGCTGCTTGTTTAATTGTGAACTTGAGCTGACCTGGACTTGGTCATTTGATTGCGCCGTGTTGCCTACATGCTGTTGGCTATGATTTGATATCGGCGGATTTGAAACAAGCATAATCTTTCCATGGCGACTCTTTATGAGGATCACCATAGCGCTTATTAGCTGAATGTAAGCTGAACCATGTTGTTTATGTTTGATTCTTTCGTTTGGTATTGAGAGCAAAAAACCTTTTGCATCAACGTAAAGTTAACGCAAAAGGCTTTATTGATGGTGTGCTCTTTATAATACAGAACACCTTGCTTAGCTGAATTATGACTGGCTGAGCTTTAGCTCACGTCCAGTTATCATTAGTTTAATCCGACTAAAATAGAGCTAAATAGGGTACTCAATGCCATAGAGTAAGGTAAGAGCTTAGCTCGATAGCTCAGCATTAGAATGACCAACAGTCCTGAAAAAGAGAGTAAGCCAAAGAATAAAATGCTGCCGTAAGCGGTGCCGAGGTTAGCTATACATCCCCAATAAGTGCCCCCGATGGCTAGCCATCCGGCAATATATAAAACTTTAGCCTGTGTCGGGCTTGGTGCGCTACCAAAAGTGTCCCGGTAGTGGGAAAACATAGCCAGAGCTAATAACCCAAATGCGAGGTAGCTAAATCCTAAGAGACTTATTATCACCGCTTATACTCCTTCTTTCGTTGCTGGTGAGGCATCGATAGTAATCTGACGGCCTTTACTGGTGGTATTGACGTTTCTCTTTGATGTGACAGCTTGTTTAGCTACTAGTTTCGTTCGAGCAAAAAAGAGTGACATGCCGATAAATACACACATTAGATCAAAGCCCACTAACGGCCACTGGTTTTGGGCTATGTTACTTAATAGATGACTACTGGAGGTCAACGCATTTAAGAGTGGGATTGCAACTAAGCTTGCTGCGGTTATGGTGATGACAAGACGCCAGGCAGTCAAAGTACGGTTAAAACAAGCCAACAGCGCTACAGCCGCAAGTGTAATGAAGAAGGTGTTTACTTCCCATTGTGCACGATTAACCATGTCCACAGGTAGTAGCCTGTTAGCGTAGAAAAAGGCGGCAGTCGCAAGCGGTAGACCAGTAATAAATGTTAGGTTTAGCCCCTCGACTAGGCGTAAGCCAAGGCTAGGTTTGGCACCTTGTTTGATCTGCTTTTGCTGTTTCTGGCGAATTTTCACCGCCCAGAGTAATGTTCCAGTTGTGATCATAGCGCAGCCTAATACACCACAGATGAAAAACAGTGCGCGTAATATCGGCTCGGCAAAGCGTCCAGTATGCAGTGCGATAAGCGTATCGTGGGTATTACGCACACCAGAGTCTGGCTCTACACCTGGGTTAAGCAATTCAGAGTTGATGCCATTAAAGGTAATGGCGGTCCTTCTATCGGTAACGGTTTCACCCGTTTCTTTATAAAAGTTTACTCGGCTATTTTGATCGCTAGGGTTATTGATTACCACTTGTTTGAGTGGTGCTTGTCCCCAGAGTTCTTGAACTTGCGGGAGTAGTGTAGTCAAAGAAACAGTTTGCGCCTCAACGCCCACTGGTTTAACGAGTACTCGACTAGGTCTAAGCTCTTTGCTAAAGCCTTTAAAGTCACCATCGTAGGCAGTGATAACACTCCATGGCATATACATCACCATCAGCGTTACAAGTCCTGTGTAGGTGATCATTAGATGATAAGGCAGGGCAATAACCGAGCTTACGTTATGGGCATCTAGCCATGAGCGACTGCCTTTGTTGCGTCTAAAGCTGAAGAAGTCTTTAAAGATCCGCTTATGAATGACGATGCCACTGATCAGTGCCACAAGCATAAACATGGTACAGAAGCCTACGATCCATCGAGCAATCTTTGCGGGCATGTAATGGAGGTCGAAATGCAAACGATAAAAGAAGTGTCCGCCTTTAGACTCACGCACCTCGCTGATTAACTTATCACCTTCGATTGGTACGATATGTTCAACAAACTGACCGCGACGCTGCCCCTCTTCAGGCTGTGTTTGCCAGCCATAGCTCATATAAGGTTTACGATCCGTTGGGAAGTTGACTCGCCAGTCACGTGCATCTGGAGCATGTTCAGTTAAATAGCGTTGAGCACGTTCAAGCTCACTGGCAACTTGGCTAGCATCATATTGCTGGAATACGTTTTTATGTAGCTCAGGCTTGCTCCATAGCGTCATCTCATAGCGGTAATAACTTAAGGTTCCGGCAAAGAACACTAGCAATAATACCCAGCAAACAAGCAAGCCTACCCAGGTGTGCAGCCAAGTCATGCTGCGAAAAAAAGTTTCTTTCATTGTTTAACCTATCAGGCGAGTAAGCAGGTAAAAAAGGCCGCTAACTAAAAGCAGATCGCTTAATGCGCGCCAGTGATTGTGAACACTAAATGCCCATATTCCAGCGGTCGCGTAGACAGCAAACGACAACATCATGGCCGCGAGTACATTGTCCAGCGGCGAAAAGGGAAGGGTTAAGGCAAGCAAACCTGATACTGTGGCGGCTAAAAGGTAGCCAGCAAATATAGCGGAAAAGGCACGAAAGCCTATCTTGAGTTTTTCCGAATCCACTGTTTTAGGTAAGGATATTTTTATAGTTTGCACTTCTAGGTATACCTAATTTTACTTGTAAGTTTAAAAGCTGCTAAAAAGTTCACTGCATTCTACATTAAATAACGCAATTGAGAACTGTTTTCATTCGTGTTTACTTGCAAGGATTACAAACTGAGATATAGCTCTCAAATGTGTTGATTCTTTGAGAGCCTTAGGGGGCGAGCTCTAGCTTAAGCTAGAGCGATTTTTTTGCTAATGAATGTGAAGGTTTTTGTGTGTAAGTGTCTGATTGGAATTAAATGTCGAAATAAAACTAAATTTATTTGAGTAAAGAGTGATAAAAATCAAGCTAAAGCAAATTTTTTTGTCTAAATTAGTAGAGGAACAACGAGATTAGATTGCTGTTTGCTAATGCAC